>NZ_JBWCCT010000045.1:0-1226 GCF_056279605.1 Paraburkholderia sp. TE9906 | reverse complement strand
GGCGGATTCAACCGGTGGATGCAATAGTTTGCTGGAATCGTTCGGCTGGCGTTTCGTAGTCCAGCGTCTTTCTCGGGCGCTCGTTCAGCCGTCGCGCCACAGCATTGAGTTTTGCCTGCGAATACACTGACAGATCGGTGCCTTTGGGGAAGTACTGCCGTAGAAGTCCGTTTGTATTCTCGTTTGATCCGCGCTGCCACGGATGCTGCGGGTCGCAGAAGTAGACCTGGATATCAGTGGCCACGGTGAAGCGTTTGTGCCCGGCCATCTCTGTTCCCCGGTCCCAGGTTAGCGACTTATAGAGTTCCTGCGGCAACTTGCTGGCATGTTTGATGAGGGCATTGATGACCGTTTCGCTATCCTTGCAGGGAATCCTGACCAGCATCACGTAGCGTGTCTGGCGCTCGACGAGCGTTGCTATCTGGCTGTTTGCGCTGCCGCACAGGAGATCGCCCTCCCAGTGGCCCGGTACGGCGCGATCTTCAACCGTTGCCGGACGTTCGCTGATGGACACCGTCTCGCGGATCCGGCCGTGATCGTCAGTCTTTTGCGTGTGATGGCGAGATCGCCGCATCGCCCGTGTGCGACGCAGGTGTTCCAGCAACTCTTTCTTCAGGGCACCACGGGCCTGTATGAAGAGGCTGCGATAGATCGTCTCATGAGACACGTGGTAGTCCTCGTCTGAATACGAGCGCCTGAGCCATCCTGCAATCTGCTGCGGTGACCACTGCAACTGGAGCTTGCCTGCTACGATCTGTGCTAGAACCCGGTGCTCAACCAGCTTGCAGGCTTTGGGACGCTTTGCCCGATCCCAGGCAAGCGCATCGGCATGGCTTGCCCGGTAACCTTCCTTTCCGCTGTTGCGTTTGATCTCGCGGCAGATGGTGGAGGGAGCCCTGGCAAGTCGCTTCGCAATCGACTGGATCGAGTCGCCCACAGCGAGCGCCCGCGATATCTCCTCGCGTTCGGCCAATGTTAGCGTCAGCTGTGCGCGATGTCGCGGCGCCGGACGGATGCCGCCGCTTTCTGCCAGTATCCGTTGGATAGACGAGTGATTCCGGTCAAACAGCTGCGCGATATGCTGAAGCGACTCACCCTTCTGCCAGCGCTCCCACATCAACGCTTTCTGAGTTTCAGTGTAGTAAATCCGGCGGCGCTGTTTCATTTGCAACACTCCCACTGCTCACGCAGCCTCTAGTGTGTTGCATCCACCGGTTGAATCCGCC
>NZ_JBWCCT010000044.1:0-1261 GCF_056279605.1 Paraburkholderia sp. TE9906 | reverse complement strand
GGCCGAGCCTGTGTGAAAACGCACTCATCGCCTAAACTGAATCAACTCATTGAGACCGGGTGACTCATGAAGCGATTCGTTGAAGGCGATGACCGCAAGCAGGTCGCACTACTTCCCGAATGCGTCGATGACTACATCGGCCAGGACAACCCGGTCAGAATCGTCGACGTGTTCGTAGACGAACTGGATCTCACGACGCTCGGCTTCAACGGCACCACGCCCGCAATCACCGGGCGCCCGTCCTACCACCCTGGCGTGATGCTCAAGATCTATATATATGGGTATCTGAACCGGGTACCCTCAAGCCGGCGTCTTGAGCGCGAATGCGAGCGCAATATCGAGATGATGTGGCTGACGGGGCGTCTGGCGCCGGACTTCAAGACGATCGCCGACTTTCGCCGCGGCAACGGACCGGCCATCCGCAACGTATGCCGTCGTTTCGTCGAACTATGTCGCGGACTGAAGCTGTTATCCAGCGACATGGTGGCCATCGACGGCAGCAAGTTCAAGGCGGTGAACAGCCGCGACAGAAACTATACGGCCGGCAAGATCGACAAGCGTCAGCAACAGATTGAGGAAAGCGTTCAGCGATATCTCGACATGATTGAGACTGCAGACCGTACTAGCCCAACGGGTTTCGACGTGAAGACCGTGCGCCTATACGAGAAGATCGCGATATTGCGCCAGCGGATGCGTGAGCTCGAGCAGATCAAACAGCAGTTGAAGGATGAACCGGACGGACAGCTATCGCTCACTGACCCGGATTCCCGCTCCATGACCAGCGGTGGCAAGAGAACCGGAACGGTCGGCTATAACGTCCAGACAGCAGTTGATACAAAGCATCATCTTATTGTCGAACATGAGGTGACGAATATCGGAGGCGATCATGGTCAACTCAGCAAGATGGCGCTGTCGGCAAAAAACGCGATGGGCAAGCCAAAGCTGAAGGTGCTGGCTGACCGGGGCTACTTCAGTGGTCCGGACATCCGCGCGTGCGAACTGGCAGGGATCACGGCGTATGTCCCAAAACCGCTCACCTCAGCGTCAAGGAAGAAAGGGCTCTTCACCAAACGCGACTTCATTTACGTTGCAAGAAGCGATGAGTATCGATGTCCCGCCGGCGAGCGCGCAATTCTTCGATTCAAGACCGTCGAGAAAGACATGATTCTGCGCGTGTACTGGCCCAGCGCATGCCCGCGTTGCCATCTCAAGGAGCGATGTTCGCCCAGCGACTATCGCCGCATCCGACGATGGGAGCACG
>NZ_JBWCCT010000043.1:0-1464 GCF_056279605.1 Paraburkholderia sp. TE9906 | reverse complement strand
CATAGTACTACTGTGTCATAAAATTCATGGCATTATAGGAGCTTCTTCATTCTTTGCATGAGGAAGCGATGGACTGGGAGACATCGTTCGACGAATACCTGGAACACCTATGCGACACAATTGGACACAGTGATCGTCGTGCCGGTCTGGTGGGCTATTGTCAGGGTTTGATGCTGCCGATTGCGCGTAAGAGTGTTGAGCCGCTGGCGGCCCATCTCGAACCGCATCGTGTGAGTGCGCGGCACCAGTCCCTGCATCACTTCGTTTCAAAGTCAGAATGGTCTGACGCCGCATTAATCGAACAGGTTCGGCGCTGGGTATTGCCGCATATGGATCCGTCAAACGGGCTGTACTGGATCATTGACGACACGGGTTTTCCGAAGAAGGGAAAGCATTCGGTGGGCGTGGCGCGGCAATACTGTGGACAGTTGGGGAAGCAGGATAATTGCCAAGTTGCCGTGAGCCTGTCAGTAGCCACCACGGAGGCGAGCCTGCCCGTCGCTTATCAGCTTTACCTCCCGAAGGAATGGGTGGACGATCCGGCGAGACGGCAGTTGGCAGGGGTTCCCGAGGAAATTCAGTTTGCAACCAAGCCGCAGATCGCTATCGCGCAACTGCGTGAGGCAAGGCAAAGCGGTGCCCCGAATGGAGTGGTGCTGGCTGATGCGGGTTATGGAAACGACACGGCGTTTCGTGACAGCGTTGGTGAACTCGGACTGCAATACGCCGTGGGCATTCAGTCGAGCACCCGCGTGTGGCCACCGGGCCGGGCCCCACTACCTGCCGAATCCTCTACAGGCAAGCCCGGCCGACCACGAAGCCTGCAGCGCCGGGTACTGGGACACAATCCCGCCGTAGTCAAAGACCTTGCGCTCGCGCTCGAACCATCCTGCTATCACACGGTTTCCTGGCGCGAAGGCACGCGTACCGCCTTGAGTTCCCGCTTTGCGGCGTTGCGCGTGCGGGCCTCTCACCGTGATTATTGGCGGGCTACGCCGCGCGATGAGGAATGGCTGCTTATCGAGTGGCCCATTGGTGAACCCGAGCCAACCAAATACTGGCTTTCCACATTGCCCGATGCGACGGCTGTCGAACATCTGGTTCACGTTGCCAAAATGCGCTGGCGCATTGAGCGCGACTACCAGGATCTAAAGCAGGAGTTCGGCCTTGGACACTTCGAGGGGCGTGGGTGGCGTGGATTTCATCATCACGCATCTCTATGCATTTCCGCCTATGGGTTTCTCGTCGCACAGCGCCTCAATGATGGCAGTAAAAAAAACTCCGAAATCCGCAGCGCACCTGCCTTACCCACGGACTACATCCCACGCGGCTCCCAGCGAATGCAGCGACACGTACCTGACTCGATCGCAACGCTGCGCTGGCGAATTGCTGCCCACATCTCAAGGCGATTAAAGAGATGTCCGTATTGCTGTGTTACCTCAAATGTTTTGTGACACAGTAGTA
>NZ_JBWCCT010000042.1:0-1528 GCF_056279605.1 Paraburkholderia sp. TE9906 | reverse complement strand
AGGTCAAACGGTCATCCGCGTGTGGCGAAACGCAGGCAAGCTCTCGGCGATGGGTCCAACCGGCGCCGGGTACGCTTCACAGGGGGCTGCGCTTCTCCACGTTCAGACAACCGTGACGGTGGGGGCAGCGTCATGCACTTACGGGCGGGTAGAGGCCACCTAGAATTACCCGTGGCGGCGCAGCGGGTCAAGGGTCAACACATAGTTGAAGTTGTACGTGGCGAAGCGCCTTCCATCGTTTCTACCGCGCCTCCCGCGCGGGCCGGGCAGGCTGACGCAGGCCACCAGGGCGATGTGCGCCGCCCCGCCCGTTCCGCGTCACTTTTGCCACATACCGTCGATGCACGGTTAACGATTTCTTCATGTTCTGTCGATGGCACAGGCTCGCGCTTCTGACCACGATGAATCAGGCTAACGTGAGCGGCGCGGTGCGCCGCCGCTGGGCAGCCTCTGCCCGACGCTTTGTGCCTGTGCACGCGCCTCGACAACACGCGCACGCCAGCGAAGCGGCAGCGGTCGATGACAAGGAGATGAACATGATAAGCAAGCATTTAAGCATTTTGTCCGCAACCGCCGCTGCACTTCTCTCGCTCAGTGCCGCCGCGCAGGCCGGCGACCACGGCGAGCACGGCGACCACGGCGGCCTTTGCTCGAACGCAACGCTAAAGGGACCGTTTAGCTTTATCGGTCACGGAGAGATACTTGGATTGAAAGCTGCCGATGGTACGTTGCATCCGTACGCCGCCCCGTCGATCCTCGATGACGTCGCCCTGGTGACGTTCGACGGCAGGGGCACTTTTCAACGCACCGACTTCGGCATGATTGGCGGGTTGCCGAAAGGGGGCAGACGACCTTCAATCCGAACCAGATCGGCACCTACGCGGTGAACTCCGATTGCACCGGCACCATGAAAATCGTCTATACCGCCGGCGGAGCCGTGCCGGCCGGCGTCGAAACTGATTTGAACATTGTCGTCGCTGCCGACGGGACGCTCGTCGAATCCGTTGTCTACAGGGCCGTCACCGTGTCAGGCGTGAGCGGGGACGGCAACGTAAGGTGTCCATCGGATTGCGAGCAAGGTGTGCAAGAAAGTTTTGAAGGGAAAAAGGTCCTGTTCTACGGCTTCCGTTAGTCGAGTCCCGGATGGACTCGCGCTCGCTCAGGCGCTTGCTATGAGTGGCGCTGAGCCCGACCTTGGGCGCAGGTTTCCGGTCCTTTGATTCCCGCGCCTTCGGCGTGACGATTGGGTCACTTCCCCGACCTATCGCGATACGGAGGGCGCCGGCGCCCCTGATGCTGGCGGACACCCACGCCACCAACATGATCATGGCTGCCCAAGGTTGGCGGAGCGTCGATCACATGATCGCGAGCGTAAGACCGTTGTTGGGGTCGCAGCGGATGTTCGAACGTCCGCGAGAAGGTCAGGTTGAATGTCCCTGACTGGCCGATCTGGGCCTGACGACGACCGGCTCAAGACGACCCGCTGCGGCCGGTCGACCCAGTGCTATTCCAAAGGCAGCTTTCGAGG
>NZ_JBWCCT010000041.1:0-1631 GCF_056279605.1 Paraburkholderia sp. TE9906 | reverse complement strand
CCCAGAGTGTGTGAAAACGCATTGATCGCCTAAACTGAATTAACGCGTTCAGACTGGGTGACTCATGAAGCGATTCGTTGAAGGCGATGACCGCAAACAGGTCGCACTACTTCCCGAATGCGTCGATGACTACGTCGGACAGGACAATCCGGTAAGAGTCATTGATGTCTTTGTCGACGAACTGGATCTTGCAGAACTCGGTTTTAACGGTACGACGCCGGCGATCACGGGTCGCCCGTCTTACCATCCGGGTGTGATGCTGAAGATCTATATCTACGGATACCTGAACCGGATACCTTCCAGCCGGCGTCTTGAGCGTGAATGTCAGCGCAACGTCGAGCTGATGTGGCTGACGGGACGTCTGGCCCCCGACTTCAAGACGATTGCCGACTTTCGCCGTGACAGCGGCGCAGCCATTCGCAGCGTATGCCGGCGGTTCGTCGAACTGTGCCGCGGGTTGAAGCTGCTATCCAGTGACATGGTGGCCATCGACGGTAGCAAGTTTAAGGCGTCAAACAGCCGCGACAGGAACTACACCGCGAGCAAGATGGACAAGCGTCAGCAGCAGATTGAGGAAAGCGTTCAGCGGTATCTCGACCTGATTGAAACCGCAGACCGGACCAGCCCGACGGGTTTCGATGTGAAAACCGTTCGTCTGTACGAGAAGATCGCCCGCTTGCGTCAACAGATGCGTGAGCTCGCACAGATCAGGAAGCAGTTGGAAAAGCATCCGGACAAACAGTTGTCGATGACGGACCCCGATGCACGATCCATGGCAACAAGCGGAAGAGGCTCCGGCATAGTGGGCTACAACGTTCAGGCTGCGGTCGACACGAAACATCACTTGATCGTTGAGCACGAGGTAACTAACGTCGGAAACGATCACGGACAACTCAGCAAGATGGGAGTGTCTGCGAAGAACGCGATGGGCAAACCGAAGCTGAAGGTTGTTGCTGACCGGGGTTACTTCAGCGGCCCGGAGATAAGGGCATGCGATCTGAACGACATCAGTGCGTACGTTCCCAAGCCGCTCACCTCCGCATCCCGCAAGAAAGGTCTCTTTACGAAGGCCGACTTTGTCTATGAGGCGAAAGGCGATATTTATCGATGCCCCGCTGGCGAGCGAGCCATCCATCGATTCAACACCGTTGAACATGACATGATTCTGCATGTGTACTGGCCCAGCGCCTGCCCGCGTTGCCATCTCAAGGAACGATGTTCACCGAGCGACTACCGTCGCATTCGACGGTGGGAACACGAGAACACACTGGAAGCCATGCAGCGCCGGCTCGACCGGATGCCCGATGCAATGACCATCCGCCGAAGTACTGTCGAACATGTCTTCGGTACGCTCAAGCACTGGATGGGTCCTGCACACTTCCTTACCAGGACGCTCAGGCGAGTGAGTACGGAGATGAGCCTTCAGGTGTTGGCCTATAACCTGAAGCGGGTGATGAACATACTTAGCGTTGCGGGGATGTTGAAGGCCATGAAGATGGTCGCAAGCTGAAGCCCCGAGGGCTTTGTTGTGCTCGTAACGTTCGATTGTGAAAACTCGCCGTATCAAACTCGACCAACCTGAGCGGCAAGCGCCCGCTTAGCGGAAAAAATGGTGTTTCCACACACTCTGG
>NZ_JBWCCT010000040.1:0-1738 GCF_056279605.1 Paraburkholderia sp. TE9906 | reverse complement strand
ATCATCAAGCAGCGGCACAGCCTTCTCCTGGCGAACGCGCCGACGTTCTTCAGGCGGCTTGCCACGAATGTGCTCTTCGATGCGATAGAGTGCGCCGATGCGCTCGAGTGCTTCGCTGGTGATCGGTGATGCCCGAACAGCGTGCAGATCATGTAGCTTTCGACGTGCATGCGCCATGCACGCTGCTTCGCGAATCTGACCGCCGAGGTACAGATCTGCATAACCGGCGAACGCATCTGCCTGCAGTACGCCGGTGAAGTTGGCAAGGTGACGTTGTGGATGTTCGCCGCGACGATCCGGTGTATAGGCAAACCAGACGGCCGGCGCTTCGTCCGAACCACTGGGCCGATCATCGCGCACATACACCCAGAGCCGGCCGGTCTTCGTCCTGCCATTGCCCGGCGCGAGCACCGGCAGCGGGGTGTCGTCGGCGTGAACCTTGGTGCCACCAAGCGCGTGGCGGCGCACCGCGTCGACCAGAGGGTTGAGTAGCCATGTCAGACTGCCCAGCCAGTGGCCCATGGTGCCCGCTTCGATCTCGACGCCGTCGCGCGCGTACATGACGGACTGGCGATAGAACGGGATGTGGTACGCGAACTTCGATGTCGTGATGTGGGCGAGCAAAGCTGGACCGGGCAGGCCGCGATCGATGGGCCGGCTCGGCGCAGCGGCTTGCACGATACAGTCGCAGCACGAACAGGCGAATTTGGGACGGCGATGACGGATGACGCGGAAGTGCGCGCGCACGTATTCAAGCTGCTCGGATACGTCTTCGCCCAGCGGTTTGAGTGTGCCACCGCATTCCGGGCAGTCTTCCTCGAGGGGCCGATGCACGCGCTCTTCGCGTTCGAGGTGATCGGGCAGTGGTTTGCGACCGGCACTCTCGCGGCGTTGTTGCGCCTTCTTCGAATCAGCCTGGGTGGCCGCACCTTCGTCTGCCTGCAGGTCCTCAAGTCGCAGTTCAAGCTGCTCTATCTGACGCTCCACCTTCTCAGACTTGCGACCGAACTGCATGCGGCGCAACTTCGCAATCGTCAGCTTCAGATGCTCGATCTCGATTACGCGGGAACTGAGCTGGTCCTGCAATTCGACGACCCGCTGCGCGTTTGCGTGAGCCGACGCCGCATGCGCGCGAACCAGCGCCTTCAGCGCATCAATGTCGTCGGGCAGGTCGGTATCGGTCAGATCCATTGCGACAGTTTACGACCATCTGCCGCACACGGATCATCGGGTAACAGACGTTTACAAAGCACTGCGCGGGCGTACCGCTTCGACTGGTTGTCGCCAGTCAAACCCTTCGAGCAGGAGTGAGAGTTGAGCGGTGGTCAACGCCACGACGCCGGCGTCGGCGCGGGGCCATGCAAAACGCCCTTTCTCAAGACGCTTCGCAAATAAACATAGGCCGCCATCGCTCCAGTACAACGCCTTCAACAGATCACCACGGCGCCCCCTGAAGATAAAAACATGGCCGCCGTATGGATCCTTCTCAAGCACCATCTGTACCTTCGCCGCAAGGGAATTGAAGCCGGAGCGCATGTCAGTGACGCCGGCAGCGATCCAGATCCGCGTGTTTGCAGGCGGCCCGATCATCGCAGAATCCGCTCGAGGACCAGGCGCAATATCGTCGCGTCGGGCACGCCGTCTATCCGGACCGACGTATTGCCATGCTGAAGCTGAATGCTGCCCTTAGCAGCCTCCCGAGGTACCGGCGCGTTCGTCGTCTCCGGAGCACGGGCCG
>NZ_JBWCCT010000039.1:0-1901 GCF_056279605.1 Paraburkholderia sp. TE9906 | reverse complement strand
CAGTTGTCTGGGGTGGGGCACTTATGCGCTGGCCCCGCTGTCCTTCAAGGAAGCGACCTATTCCGGCGTGTTCATCCTGCCGCCGTTGCTGTCTGGCGAGGGGCGCAAGCATCATCGCGAGATTCTCGATCAGGCGCGGCGATTGATCGAATCTGGACGGCTGCTACCCGTTCTGGACGAGCGGCGCTTCACACTCGACAACCTGTGCGATGCTTACCGCACCATCAGGGCAGGCGCGGCAAGGGGCAAGCTGGTGGTGGACATCGCGACCTGAACCCGCTAGCGGGCGCCCCGGTGAGAATTCGCTTCCGATTGGCGCCCGCAACGCATCTGAAGACACGTTGCAAATGGCGTCATCATTCATTCAACGAGCGGCGCTGCAAGAAGCGTCTGGACACCCGCACCGAATTTGGTCGGTTCGAATTCGATGATCTGATAGCTCGCGACCTGTTCACGATAGAAGGGATCCCCGGTGAGCACGTCGTCGAGTTCCTTTCGACTCGCGGCTTTGGCAAGAATGACGCCGCCCGTTCGTGGTATCTGCGGACCGGATGCCAGAAAACGGCCCGTTGCATAGTGGTGGTCGAGAAAACGCCGATGCGCTTCGAGGTGAACCTCAATGGCAGAAAGAGGTTGTATGTACTGCAGGAGAACAATGAACATGAGCGCCCCAACGAAATTTCGAAGACACGTAATTGAATCCGGCCTGCGTGAGCCCGCGACTCCGCCGCCGAACGGCGATCCAGGAAACGAAGTCGCAGTGCACGCGCTCACTCGGGAAAGTCGGTGCTCAGGCTAAGCGATTCCCAACCGTCGATTTCCTTCGTCAACGTTGCGATCTTCTCGCGCACGAATTTCACCGCGTCGGTACCGAGCAGAAGATGTACGGGCGGATGCTCCGATTCCACGACCTTGATCATCGCGAGGGCGGCTCGCGCGGGGTCGCCCGGCTGCTTTCCCGAGCGCGCGGCGCGGGATGCCGAGATCGGTTCGAGGAGCGACGCATAGTCGGAGATCGTGCGGCTTGCGCGCGTCATCGAACGTCCTGCCCAATCGGTGCGGAATGCACCGGGCTCGATGGCCGTGACCTTGATGCCGAATTGCCTGACCTCGGAGGCGAGTGCCTCGTTGATGCCTTCCAGTGCGAACTTGCTGGCGTTGTAGACGCCCACGCCCGGAAACGTCATCAGGCCGCCCATCGAGGTCACATTCAGAATATGGCCTGCGCGACGGCTGCGCATGAACGGAAGTACCGCTTGCAACACGCTGACCGCGCCGAACAGGTTTACATCGAATTGGGCGCGCATGGCCTCCGGCGTGGCTTCTTCGACGCTTCCTTCGTATCCATACCCGGCATTGTTGACGAGGACGTCGATGGCGCCGACTTCTTCTTCGATTCGCGCGACCACGCGACGCACCGCCTCGTGGTCGCGGACGTCGAGGAGGTAGCCGAACGACTTGCCGGGCGACAAGGCATCGAATTGCGTACGCTGACCCTCATTGCGCAACGTGCCGACGACACGCTCGCCGCGAGACACGAGCGTCTCGGCCAAAGTGCGACCGAAACCCGAGCTGACGCCAGTGATGAACCACGTTTTCATTATTGAACTCTCCTTGATCCCAATGGACGATTGCAGGATGGCGACGCCGCCTGGCGGCCATGTGCGTCACAGTATCGGCCGCATGCCGTTACAAAAAAAAGAGGCATAATGCAAATGGTCCATGCAATGAATTTGCATAATGAACGGTTCCGATCTTTCTCACTTGTCCTTGTTTGTGCTCGTCGCCCAGGAGCAGAGTTTCACCGCCGCTGCGCAAGCGCTGGGCATGTCCAATTCCGCGGCCAGCTACGTCATCCGCCAGCTGGAAAAGCAGGTCGGCACAAAGCTCTTCAATCGGAC
>NZ_JBWCCT010000038.1:0-2215 GCF_056279605.1 Paraburkholderia sp. TE9906 | reverse complement strand
CGATCCATCCAAATCTATCCAGATCTTCCCGATTGAGATTGTGGCGGGGTGAGGGATTTTAGTTTGTCAGCCACATTCCAAGGCAGCAATTCGTCGATGCGAGAGATCTTGTGATCAGCGATGTGGGTCAGGACGTATTCCAGGTAGGCACGCGGGTTGATTCCGTTGAGCTTGCACGTCCCGATCAAGCTATACATCGCGGCGGCCCGCTCGCCCCCGCTGTCGGAGCCGACGAACAGATAATTTTTGCGTCCGAGCGCGACACAGCGCAAGGCGTTTTCGGCAAGCACATTGCTTATCTCGGCCCGACCGTCTTCACAGTAAAACGTGAGGGCTGCCCAGTGGTTCAGCGAGTAGTTGATCGCCTTGGCGAGCGCGGACTTCGTCGACAGCGTCGTGAGTTTTGCCCTGATCGTCGTTTCGAACTTATCGAGCAATGGCTTGCTCTTCTCGCGCCTCACGCGCAGACGCTCGTCTGGTTCCTTGCCGCGGATGTCGGCTTCTATGCTGTAGAGCTCGCCGATCATCTCGAGCAGCTGCTGGGTATCCGCAGTCGGCGTGCGCGCGTGAACATCATAGATGTACCTCCTTGCGTGATCCCAGCATGCCGCTTCGTGGATCTCGCCGCTTGCGTACAGTTGATCGAACCCCGAGTAAGCATCGGCCTGCACGATGCCGTGGAATGCAACGAGCCGGGTTTGAGGGTGGATGCCTTTGCGATCCGAGGAGAAGTCGAACCATACCGCAGCAGGCTCAGCCGAACCCGAGCGACGATCGTCGCGCACGTAGACCCAGAATCGGCCGGTTACCGTCTTACCGTTGCCTGGCGCGAGCACCGCGACCGGCGTGTCGTCAACGTGTACCTTTTCGGAAACCAACACGTAGCGCTGGATCGCTTCAACGAGCGGTACACAGAGCTGGGCAATCTGCCCGAGCCAGCGGCCCATGCTGCCGCGATCCAACGTCACTCCATCGCGTGCCGCAATCTCCGATTGGCGATACAGCGGCTGATGATCAGCGAACTTCGACACCGCAATATCGGCCAGCAAGCTCGGATGCGCGATGCTGTGCTCGATCGGCAGGCTAGGCATCGCGGGCTGTTCGATGTGGCCGCAATCGGGGCAACACAGCTTGTGGCGGATCGTGCGGATCACTTTGAACGCGGCCGCCACGCGGGCGATTTTCTCGGAGACATCCTCGCCGAGCCACTGCATTGCAGTCGCGCATATGGGGCAAGCCGAATCAGGTGTGAGTTCGATCTCGTCGCGCGGCAAGTGCGGCGGCAGGGGTTCTCGCGTGGGCCCTCGATTGGATGGTCCCTTCGATGCTTTGTCTCGTTGTCCTCGCGCCTCTGCCGCCCCTTGGCCGGCCGTCAGGTCTTCCAACTGCGCTTCGAGCTTATCGATCTGCCGGGCCAGTTTCTCGGACTTGCTCCCGAAGTACATCCGCCTGAGCTTGTCGATCTGCGCCTTCAGTCGGTCGATCTCGTCGTCGCGGACGGCGATCTCCCGCACCATGTTCGCGAGCGATGCTTGCTGCTCGAGCACCAATGCCTGGAGCTCAGCGACGGTGGCGGGAAGCGGCGCATGTTGGGACATGCGTCGCAGTTTACGAGTCTTCTTCGCGGTTTACAACATCGACAGCGCGGCAGTGCGTCGCGGCTGCCGCCAGTCGATGCCCTCGAGCAGCATCGACAGCTGGGCGCTCGTCAGATGGATCTTTCCGCCATCGGCCTGGGGCCAGATAAAACGGCCTCGCTCCAATCGTTTTGCGAGCAACCAGAGTCCATCATCAGTCGCCCAAAGCAGCTTCACGAGATCGCCGCGACGCCCGCGAAAGATGAACAGGTGGCCGCCCAGCGGATTTTCTTCGAGTGCTGTCTGCACCTTCGCGGCCAGCCCCTGGAACCCGCAGCGCATGTCGGTCACGCCGGCCGCTAGCCAGATACGCGTACCTGCCGGCAGCGCGATCACTTCAGACATTCCTGCAGGAACGCTTCGGTGCGCTCGGCAGACAGGCCGCGAATCTTCACGCGCCGCTTGCCGATCTCCACCTCGATCTCGCACACGGGCGTCGGCATCGATACGCTGCTCATCGCTTCCGACACATGTGTCGGCTCCGGCGCGCGAAGTACTAATGCCGAGTCGATTACGTCGACGCTCAGCAGCTCCGTGCATGGCATGCTCGGCGCAGCGTCGAGTGCAGGGACGACCAG
>NZ_JBWCCT010000037.1:0-4786 GCF_056279605.1 Paraburkholderia sp. TE9906 | reverse complement strand
TCTCGCTGTAATAAATCCGGCGTCGCTGTTTCATTTGCAACACTCCTGCTGCTTACGCAGTCTTCAGTGTGTTGCATCCACCGGTTGAATGCGCCGTGACCATGCTGTCAGGCGGAGCCTGAATAGCACTTCGAGCTCGGAGATGCACGCATTAGCTGTCCAGCACACTGAAATCCAACCCCGTAAAAAGACGGTCCACCGGTGTGTTTGACTGAACGCAGAAGTTCGCTAACTCGTCCCATAGAGGCCATCCGTTTTCGCTCGTGACCGCGAACTGAAAGCCGTAAGTACCGGCGTCATCGTCGTAAATTTCGATAGAGCCCAGATTCCAATCATTGCAAATATCCCCGAAACCTATAACTATTTCGGGGGTTAAACCGAAAGCACTTTCAATGTCAGCGGCAAGAAGAATGCGCGCGCCGCTTAGGGAAACGCGGACCGGTCCGCTCGAGGCCTTTGCGAGCCTTGCCGCCCGAATCGCAATGTTGCCGAACAGAATGCGAGTTTCCTCCGGCACATCTTTGAGCCTACTCAGCTCCGTACTCAATTCAGCCGCCGTCATTGCGAGCTCCGTTGTGGAATGCCCCCAATCAAGGACGTCGGACAGACGTTGCAAGTTGCTTGGTAACGTAATGGTGGCTCGACCAGTTCTGTCGGTCAACGACATTCGAATCGTGGCAGCAACAAGGTCACCGCCGAACTTGCTTTCGTGGTCGGCCTTCATTTTCTGAAGGTCGAGAGCCTGAAACGTCAGGGTGTCGTTCGTCTCGACATGATGCTCATAGCACATCAACATGAGATTGCTTGCTTCCCTGCGTTGTTCGTCCGTCATGTCATCGTTATAGCGTTCTCCGCCCCGTTCCGCCGCTTCTATGTGACAAACCTGGCCAATGAAATCGCCCTTCGAGTTCATCATCAATCTTTCGCAATTCGGAAATGCGCAAATATTCCCGGAACGGAGATATAACTCTCGAAGCGTCTTCGATGTGGGGGCAAGTCTGGTCTTTTTCTTGGTCATGGTCATGTTTTTTGTTGGTTCACGTGCGATATTGGTACTCAGTTTCAACTTTAACGGCGTTTGGACGTTCTGCAGCCTGAGCTAGCGCTGAGCGGCCTCGCGGCGAGCTGAGGCTGTGTGAAAACGCGTGTTGGATGAGGTTCTCGAAAAAATCGGCCCTTCAGATCGCGCTGTATTGGCCTGGCAGTGACTTGGGAAGGGTAAAGCGACACCTGAAAACTGAGTACTTTTGCGTTTTCACACAGCCTCGACCCGAAGCGGTCCTTGATTATTTTTGAAAGGGGCCTTCGTCGCGCAGAAGCGGCGGCCTCGCTATTTTGTGTGCACGTGTCTAGAATCTGTTAACGTTCACGAGTCCGCATCTTGCCCCTGTTCCCAGTCTTTGCCGTGCTTCTCACGAGTTTTCTTCTCTATCGTTCCCGACAACTTCTTCATCGCGCTCAGAGATGTTTCGAAATAGTCCTTCTTGACCTTTAGGCGGTCGCCTATGTCTCCCCGTGACAACGCTCCTGCCTTTTTCTTGTAGCGATCATTCACCAGCAAAGAATTGTGAACGATGAGATCTCTGGTCGCCTTGATTTCGAAGAACTGACGGAAAGACTCCTCGGGAATTTCTAGTTCAGATATCGCGTTGAAATAACCACAGTATTCCTTCGGCTCCGCATAAAAGATTGCTTGAATTCGCTGTTCGATCAGTTCCTCATACAACCCCTCGAGATTTTCAGCATCGATGACCACCTGCAACGGCACTGGCTTGCCAGAGTCGCCACCCTTCGGACCGCGTACCAACTTTTCCGGCGCTCTGCGAAGGAACGAGCCGAGCACATCAGCGAGGTAGACCTCGAAGCGCGACACAGCGGTCACGAGGAGATTTGCAAAAAGCTCTTCGTTCGCAAAACGCTTGAGCAAGCTGCTCAACTCGGTGGCATTTCGCCGCGCGATTGCAGGTCGCCCGTGTTTTCCTGGCACGGAGAGTTTAATGTCTTCGTCAGGATCAATGAATTCACCTTTATGTTCCTCGGCGGCGGCCTTCAACAGCGGCGACGTGCGAGAAGCGAAGATGTGAAGATCATTGACTTCTCGGAACAGTCGAATGTGACGCTGGTAGATTTCTTCAACTATCGTGCGATTACCTTTTTTCGCCATTCCTAAGCCCCGAACTTATTTAGAGGAATCTTGCTAGCGATTGTGGACGATCTGGGTTGCGATGTCGAATGACCGTTGTCGTCGCGTGCTGCCGATGGCTGTCATCGAGAACTGACGCACGATATATGCGATTTGTATCACACGGTGGCGCTCGCATGGGTTCGTGCGGTAGCCCACAGACTGTGCCAGGCAATCGTAAGAGCATCGAAAGCGGACGAGCGTCGCTCGCTCGCGAGACGAACACGAACACGAACATCAACCGGTGGCAAACGGTTCGGTCGACGAGACTCTGGAGTCAGCGCACATGGCAAGGTCTGACGACATGCCAAACGCCATCAGTGAGCACGGTACGCGAAAGCAGTTGTGCTCGTTACTGAACACGCTTTGCACGGCCGATGGCCGTGTCGCCTACATTGTCGGCTTTACGGTCAGCGAGAACGAGAAGCCTGAAATCAAGGACGGTCTGCCAGGGCTTCTCGCATGGCATGCGCTATATTCGGACGACCAGCGCATGGTCGTCACCTACTGGGCCTCGAAAGAGACTTTCGACACGGCCGGCGAGATCTGGAAGACGCCACTTGGCATTTCGCGGTCCTACAACGGACGAGTTGGCGCCATAGAAGGCCTTCGGGAAGGGTTTTTCAAGCGCTTTCGCAAAGGCACGCCGCCGTTATTGCAAAACACGGTCATCCTGCTCGCTGGCCTTCTGGCCGCCATCACGACCATCCGGGAATTCAATGAATATCTATTCGCGACGCCCGCGATCACCGTCCAATTCGATTCTCAGACGACCGACTTCGTCAAGCGTAGACCCGTGAGCATCAAGTTCACGTTGGAAAACGAGACAACGGAAAAAAACGAAGGAGTCACGATCGCCGCGAAGCTGGTGCAGGACGGGGCCGACGATAAGGAAGCGATTTATCATCGCCCGATAGCGTTGACGGTCTCCGAAACAACCATTGCCGAGCTCAATCCCAAGGAAAAAAAAGACCTCTCGCTCACCTATCCGCCGCGATCCGCCGACGCGAGGACGAACCCACTCGCGAGTGGGCGCTATCACGTGGAAGTGTCGGTCACGTCCTACGCCGGGCCATTTTCGCACACCAGGGGCGTGTCGTTGCGCAAGACGGCCGTGACCATCTGGCCGGACGAGCCGAAGGGGCATATCGTCGGCTCCGCGCCTACGGACCGTATGACGGGCCCGCAAACGGTGAGCGGCATCATCAGACTGGGCGCGCCGAGCGCCTCGCCGAGAACATGCACCCTGCAGATCGTGGGCTTTCGCGGCCTGCCCATGCCGGCGTCCGACCTGCCGGCGCAAGACACGCCAAAGTGGACCCGCAGCAAGACGAACGGCCCGGAGGTGGACGTGCTCTCTTGGACGTTACCGCCTAACAAGGGAATGCAGGAACTGTACGTCAACCTCACGTTCGATGCGCCCGGCAACCTCGACTGGATTGCCATCCGCAAGGCGTCGGAACTTTCGTGCTGGCGGCCAAAGGAGCCAATCAAATGAACCAATCGTCCAACTGGCGGCCGTTGGCCGCGCTGCTTGCCGCGCTGGTCAGTGTGTCCGTTCACGGCGACGAGGTGACCGGCAAGGTGATTGACCTCGGTTCGGGCAATGGATTGCCGGGTGTGCTGATTTCCATCCGCGATCTCAAGGATCACGAGGTGGCCTCAGGCTCGACCGATGGCGTGGGAGCATATAGCGTTACGGTACCAAAACGCCCAACGCTACCCCTCACGGCACAATTCAGGAAGCCGAATTTCGTTACCGATCCTACGTTGCTGACGATCAAGCAGACGAAAACCGCGCAAGACTCCGTCACAATGGTTCAAAGCGAGGGAACGACGGCATACTACAACCAAGCTATAGCGGAACTGGAGCAGGACACAAGCGCCGGGCAGCGCTGGCAAAAGGCGTGGGCTGTCGCGTCGCTGCCCGACGCCAACCAGCAGTTGGTCAAGGCGAAGCTAGGTGCGAGCGGCCACACCGACATCGTGAACGACGTCAACAAAGCCAGGCAGACGCAGGAAGTCATCGCCGCAGTCAGCAAGAACGTCAGCGACGGCGGTTTGCCGCATGTGGCGGTGTTGCCGAACAATGCCAGCAGGCTGGTCGCCATCGTCCCGGACTCGACCTCCCGTGTCCAGGTCGCGAAGGTTCAGTCCGTACTCGACGATGCGAAAGGAAAAGCGGACGTTCAGGGCCAGGACGTCTATCTACTCAAACAACAGGCCATTCGGAACAACAGCGCGGCGCTTCGATAACGGCGCGCCGGACGGGCCCGCCGCCAAGCACCCACGGGCGGCATGCGTCACACGATGATGCCGTCATGGCTTCACGTCCGAGTCGCTGTCATCAGCACTTGCAAGGCAACACGCCAAGCTTTGCTGTTGTTGCCGTCGGTAGCCAATGTGGCTTACCGCCAGCCTGAGCCAGTTATCTGGCCGAGCCGGAATATGGTGCCGCGCTGATATGGGCGGTTTTTTTGCCGCCCTAGCGTGTCATCGGTCCGACACCGGCCGAGCCTGTGTGAAAACGCACTCATCGCCTAAACTGAATCAACTCATTGAGACCGGGTGACTCATGAAGCGATTCGTTGAAGGCGATGACCG
>NZ_JBWCCT010000036.1:0-5251 GCF_056279605.1 Paraburkholderia sp. TE9906 | reverse complement strand
TCTGAACCACAAGACACACCTGTTATAGGATCAAGCCTTACGGGCAATTAGTATCAGTTAGCTTAACGCATTACTGCGCTTCCACACCTGACCTATCAACGTCCTGGTCTTGAACGACCCTTCAAGGGGCTCGAAGCCCCGGGGATATCTCATCTTAAGGCGAGTTTCCCGCTTAGATGCTTTCAGCGGTTATCTCTTCCGAACATAGCTACCCGGCGATGCCACTGGCGTGACAACCGGTACACCAGAGGTTCGTCCACTCCGGTCCTCTCGTACTAGGAGCAGCCCCCTTCAAATATCCAGCGCCCACGGCAGATAGGGACCAAACTGTCTCACGACGTTTTAAACCCAGCTCACGTACCTCTTTAAATGGCGAACAGCCATACCCTTGGGACCGGCTACAGCCCCAGGATGAGATGAGCCGACATCGAGGTGCCAAACACCGCCGTCGATATGAACTCTTGGGCGGTATCAGCCTGTTATCCCCAGAGTACCTTTTATCCGTTGAGCGATGGCCCTTCCATACAGAACCACCGGATCACTATGACCTGCTTTCGCACCTGCTCGACTTGTCGGTCTCGCAGTTAAGCACGCTTATGCCATTGCACTATCAGCACGATTTCCGACCGTACCTAGCGTACCTTCGTACTCCTCCGTTACACTTTGGGAGGAGACCGCCCCAGTCAAACTGCCTACCATGCACTGTCCCCAGTCCGGATAACGGACCAAGGTTAGAACCTCAAACAAACCAGGGTGGTATTTCAAGGGCGGCTCCACGCAGACTGGCGTCCACGCTTCATAGCCTCCCACCTATCCTACACAGATCGGTTCAAAGTCCAATGCAAAGCTACAGTAAAGGTTCATGGGGTCTTTCCGTCTAGCCGCGGGGAGATTGCATCATCACAAACACTTCAACTTCGCTGAGTCTCGGGAGGAGACAGTGTGGCCATCGTTACGCCATTCGTGCAGGTCGGAACTTACCCGACAAGGAATTTCGCTACCTTAGGACCGTTATAGTTACGGCCGCCGTTTACCGGGACTTCAATCAGGAGCTTGCACCCCATCATTTAATCTTCCGGCACCGGGCAGGCGTCACACCCTATACGTCCACTTTCGTGTTTGCAGAGTGCTGTGTTTTTATTAAACAGTCGCAGCCACCAGTTTATTGCAACCCCTTCACCCTCTGCGCGCAGGCGCATCAAGCTACAGGGGCGTACCTTATCCCGAAGTTACGGTACCAATTTGCCGAGTTCCTTCTCCCGAGTTCTCTCAAGCGCCTTAGAATACTCATCTCGCCCACCTGTGTCGGTTTGCGGTACGGTCCTGTTAAACTGAAGCTTAGAGGCTTTTCTTGGAACCACTTCCAGTTGCTTCTTCACCGAAGTGAATGGCCTCGCACCCTTGAATTCCGCGCCCGGATTTGCCAAAGCGCCTTCTCCAATGCAAGGACCGGGACTTCCAACACCCGGACAACCTTCCGCGATCCGTCCCCCCATCGCATTTAACAATGGTGCAGGAATATTAACCTGCTTCCCATCAGCTACGCATTTCTGCCTCGCCTTAGGGGCCGACTCACCCTACGCCGATGAACGTTGCGTAGGAAACCTTGGGCTTACGGCGAGGGGGCCTTTCACCCCCTTTATCGCTACTCATGTCAGCATTCGCACTTCCGATACCTCCAGCGCACTTTTCAATGCACCTTCGCAGGCTTACGGAACGCTCTCCTACCATGCATATAAATATGCATCCGCAGCTTCGGTATATTGCTTAGCCCCGTTACATCTTCCGCGCAGGACGACTCGATCAGTGAGCTATTACGCTTTCTTTAAAGGATGGCTGCTTCTAAGCCAACCTCCTGACTGTTTTAGCCTTCCCACTTCGTTTCCCACTTAGCAATATTTGGGGACCTTAGCTGGCGGTCTGGGTTGTTTCCCTCTTGACACCGGACGTTAGCACCCGATGTCTGTCTCCCGTGATTGCACTCTTCGGTATTCGGAGTTTGCTATGGCGTAGTAATCCGCAATGGACCCCACAACCATGACAGTGCTCTACCCCCGAAGGTGATACACGAGGCACTACCTAAATAGTTTTCGGAGAGAACCAGCTATTTCCAGGTTTGTTTAGCCTTTCACCCCTATCCACAGCTCATCCCCTAACTTTTCAACGTTAGTGGGTTCGGACCTCCAGTACGTGTTACCGCACCTTCATCCTGGCCATGGATAGATCACCTGGTTTCGGGTCTACACCCAGCGACTGAATCGCCCTGTTCGGACTCGCTTTCGCTACGCCTGCCCTAATCGGTTAAGCTTGCCACTGAATGTAAGTCGCTGACCCATTATACAAAAGGTACGCCGTCACCCCTTACGAGGCTCCGACTGTTTGTATGCATGCGGTTTCAGGATCTGTTTCACTCCCCTCCCGGGGTTCTTTTCGCCTTTCCCTCACGGTACTGGTTCACTATCGGTCGATCACGAGTATTTAGCCTTGGAGGATGGTCCCCCCATCTTCAGACAGGATTTCACGTGTCCCGCCCTACTTGTCGTACACCCAGTTCTTCCTCGCTGTTTTCGCTTACGGGGCTATCACCCGCTATGGCAGCACTTTCCAGAGCCTTCAGCTAACAATGAAGATAAAGAGTACAGGCTGGTCCCATTTCGCTCGCCACTACTCTGGGAATCTCGGTTGATTTCTTTTCCTGCGGTTACTTAGATGTTTCAGTTCACCGCGTTCGCTTCGCATGACCTATGTATTCAGTCATGGATACTCCATTCGGAGTGGGTTTCCCCATTCGGACATCTTCGGATCAAAGCTCGTTTGCCAGCTCCCCGAAGCTTTTCGCAGGCTACCGCGTCCTTCATCGCCTGTGATCGCCAAGGCATCCACCACATGCACTTGTTCGCTTGACCCTATAACGGGTGTGTCTCTGTCGATCCGGAGTTGGCCCTTGAGCGCCTACTCCGGTCCCATCCCCGAAGGGGACAGGGACATTCACAGGGAATGCCAGGACATCAATTCACAATCGCTACAGGTTGAGTATTCGTGTTGCGCCGTATTCCAAAGCAATCTTTCGATTACCTTTTCATACATTGATACAATCACAACCCTGATTCACCTACTCACACACCCATCTCCAGGTATGCTTTCGTGAATCTCTTTACTACTTCTTCCTGATTGTTAAAGAACGACAGCCGATATCGCAGTTGCTATAACCGCGTATCACTCTGACTGGCTCAATCGCCAATGCCTGTTTCACTACACCGCCAACTTTCATTAGCGCATGCAGTAAAACCGGCATTGAGGATTGGTGGAGGATGACGGGATCGAACCGACGACCCCCTGCTTGCAAAGCAGGTGCTCTCCCAGCTGAGCTAATCCCCCAGTCATACAGATACCCCAGAGGTTTTTAGACGGTCAGCTCACCAGACAAGACTTTGGTGGGTCTGGATGGATTCGAACCATCGACCCCCGCCTTATCAAGACGGTGCTCTAACCGACTGAGCTACAGACCCCTGAGTCTGTCCTGATTCACAGCCGATAAGCGTGAGCGCTCAACGTTCGACACGTTCAGCTCGAGAAAGGAGGTGATCCAGCCGCACCTTCCGATACGGCTACCTTGTTACGACTTCACCCCAGTCATGAATCCCACCGTGGTAAGCGCCCTCCTTGCGGTTAGGCTACCTACTTCTGGTGAAACCCACTCCCATGGTGTGACGGGCGGTGTGTACAAGACCCGGGAACGTATTCACCGCGGCATGCTGATCCGCGATTACTAGCGATTCCAGCTTCACGCACTCGAGTTGCAGAGTGCGATCCGGACTACGATCGGTTTTCTGGGATTGGCTCCACCTCGCGGCTTGGCGACCCTCTGTTCCGACCATTGTATGACGTGTGAAGCCCTACCCATAAGGGCCATGAGGACTTGACGTCATCCCCACCTTCCTCCGGTTTGTCACCGGCAGTCTCCCTGGAGTGCTCTTGCGTAGCAACTAGGGACAAGGGTTGCGCTCGTTGCGGGACTTAACCCAACATCTCACGACACGAGCTGACGACAGCCATGCAGCACCTGTGTTATGGCTCCCTTTCGGGCACGTCCACCTCTCGGCAGACTTCCATACATGTCAAGGGTAGGTAAGGTTTTTCGCGTTGCATCGAATTAATCCACATCATCCACCGCTTGTGCGGGTCCCCGTCAATTCCTTTGAGTTTTAATCTTGCGACCGTACTCCCCAGGCGGTCAACTTCACGCGTTAGCTACGTTACCAAGTCAATGAAGACCCGACAACTAGTTGACATCGTTTAGGGCGTGGACTACCAGGGTATCTAATCCTGTTTGCTCCCCACGCTTTCGTGCATGAGCGTCAGTATTGGCCCAGGGGGCTGCCTTCGCCATCGGTATTCCTCCACATCTCTACGCATTTCACTGCTACACGTGGAATTCTACCCCCCTCTGCCATACTCTAGCCCGCCAGTCACAAATGCAGTTCCCAGGTTAAGCCCGGGGATTTCACATCTGTCTTAGCGAACCGCCTGCGCACGCTTTACGCCCAGTAATTCCGATTAACGCTTGCACCCTACGTATTACCGCGGCTGCTGGCACGTAGTTAGCCGGTGCTTATTCTTCCGGTACCGTCATCCCCCCAGGGTATTAACCCAGAGGATTTCTTTCCGGACAAAAGTGCTTTACAACCCGAAGGCCTTCTTCACACACGCGGCATTGCTGGATCAGGCTTGCGCCCATTGTCCAAAATTCCCCACTGCTGCCTCCCGTAGGAGTCTGGGCCGTGTCTCAGTCCCAGTGTGGCTGGTCGTCCTCTCAGACCAGCTACAGATCGTCGCCTTGGTAGGCCTTTACCCCACCAACTAGCTAATCTGCCATCGGCCGCCCCTTGAGCGCGAGGTCCCGAAAGATCCCCCGCTTTCCTCCTCAGAGCGTATGCGGTATTAATCCGGCTTTCGCCGGGCTATCCCCCACTCCAGGACACGTTCCGATGTATTACTCACCCGTTCGCCACTCGCCACCAGACCGAAGTCCGTGCTGCCGTTCGACTTGCATGTGTAAGGCATGCCGCCAGCGTTCAATCTGAGCCAGGATCAAACTCTTCAGTTCAAACCTGTTACTGTTTTTCGGTCTCTTTCGAAACCGGTCGCTCACTCAACGTACTGACGAAGTGTTCGATCATCTCTCGACGGTCAAACCTTCCTTTCATTACTGTGTGAGACTTGATACTTTCGCTTTTACAGCAGACTCCAA
>NZ_JBWCCT010000035.1:0-5431 GCF_056279605.1 Paraburkholderia sp. TE9906 | reverse complement strand
TCTGCGCGTGTACTGGCCCAGCGCATGCCCGCGTTGCCATCTCAAGGAGCGATGTTCGCCCAGCGACTATCGCCGCATCCGACGATGGGAGCACGAACATGTACTGGAAGTTATGCAGCGTCGACTCGACCGGAACCCTGATGCAATGACCATCCGAAGAAGCACTGTCGAACACGTCTTCGGCACGCTGAAGCATTGGATGGGGGCCACCCACTTCCTGACCCGGACGCTGGGACGCGTGAGCACGGAAATGAGTCTTCAGGTATTGGCCTACAACCTGAAGCGCGTCACGAATATACTTGGGGTTGCCGGAATGATGAAGGCGATGAGGATGGCAGCGAGCTGAGGCCCCAAGGGGCTTCTTTGCGCTCGCGATGTTCGATTAGCGCAAGCTCGACGCATCTAACTTGATCGACCTGACCGGCAACCTCGCCCTCAGCAGCGAAAATGGAGTTTCCACACGGCCTCGGCCACAAGCGGCCGATTGAAGCATAACCACGAAAGTCGGCTGGGGCCCAGGTAACAGACGTTCTACCGGTCAGTCGGATGCACGGATGAATGCTGCGGGGCGCTGACTCTCGAATTGCGGCGTGCCAGACCGCGGATTTCAGTACGGCGCGCCAGTCGTCGTCAGCATCCTCATGGACGCGCGCGGAATCGAGCTAACGGGCGTACTTCGACTTTCTAACGCTTACTCGTCAAAGCGACGATAAAGTCAAGAAACACCCTTGTTTTGGCCGGCACGTGATGCCGTGATGGATGGTAGGCATAGAACGGGAAGCGTTCATCCGGCCAGTCTGGGAACAGGTTGACGAGCCGTCCCTCCTGGATCAGGGGCTCGGCTCCGAGCAGAAGCATCTGTGCGACGCCGGAGCCGGCCAGACACGCATTGAGAAGTGCGCTCGGATCATTCACCGTAAGTCGTCCATTCGTTTCGACAACAAGTTTTTTGCGCTTTCGATGAAATTCCCACGGATACGGCTTACCGGTTTCCGGGTTCCGGAATTCGAGACACCTGTGCGCACCGCGACCCAGTTCTTGGGGCTCCGCGGGCCGCCCCCGGCGAGCGAGGTACGAAGGAGATGCGACGGTGACAACCGCGGTGTCGAGCAGCTTTCGCGCTACCAGACTGGATGAGCGAGGTTCGCCAAATCGCAAGGCCAGATCGAAGCCGTCCATGACGAGGTCACCGAGCTGATCTCGGGCAATGAACTCGAGTTCAAGTTCAGGATGCAGATCCATGAATTCGTCGAGCTTTGCCCCCAGAACGGTTCGCAAAAAAGCCGGGTCCAGATTGATTCGCAGCTTCCCGCGCACTGTCCCAGCCCCGCCAGCCGCGGCTGCGGCCGCTTCTTCCATTCCCCTCAAGTGCGGCATGACCTGCTCGTAGAACCGTCGGCCCTCTTCGGTAAGGGAAACGGCGCGGGTCGTCCGATTGAAGAGTCGTATTTTCAGCCGCCTTTCGAGTCGAGCGATTGCCCGGCTAACTCCGGGTGGCGACATACCCATCATTTCGGATGCGGCTGCGAACGTCCCCGCATCGACGACGGCAGCAAATACGCTGATCCCGCTAGAAATATTCCCGCTGGACGATCTCATAGGCTCCGCCTTCTGGTCATTTAATGGTCGGAAGACGTTCAAGTCAAACGTCAGCATGGCACGGCTGACTCGCCGCCGCGATCCGAGGCAACACCGCCGGTTCCGATCACTCGATTCAGTACCGTGGCAAGCCCGCTATTGGCTGGCCTTTCACAGTCCGTCAAGAACGGCACTATGACTCATTAGTAACTATCCGTCATCTCACAAGTGTCATTCATGTCATTTAGTTTTTAGTCGCAGTTACCCACAATGCATCCCAACAGTACGTTTCAACTTTAACGACGCCAGGGAGCATCGCCATGCATAGCGCGTCGCACCAGCCACTGTTCATTCCAATTTCAAGGGCGTAGGAAATGACCGTTCAACTCACCCGCCGCGACCTGTTGAAGCGAGGATCCGGCCTCCTGGCCGTCGCCGCAGTAGGCGGATTGACCAACCTCGAGGCAGAGGCCGCGGAGGCGCATCAGGCGCGTAATCGCGTTCTGGTCCGCGACCCGGCCTTTGCCACGATTGACCTTTCCCTGCGGCAGGCCGTCAACAACGGCACCGTAGCCGGTGTGGTGGCGATGGGCGCCACGCAGCGCGGGCTCATCTACGAGGGCGCATTTGGCCATGCCAATCCCCAGACCGGTACGGCGATGACGCCCGACACGGTGTTCTGGCTGCTATCGATGACCAAGGCGATCACTGCAACGGCCTGTATGCAACTCATCGAGCAGGGCAGGCTCCGGCTTGACCAGCCCGCGGGCGACATTCTCCCGGAACTGAAGTCGCCTCAAGTACTGGAAGGCTTCGATGCAATGGGGCAGCCGCTGCTACGCGCGGCGCGAAACAACATCACGGTGCGCCACCTGCTGACTCACACCTCCGGCTTCACCTACAGCATCTGGAGCGAAAACATGAGCCGGTACGAAAAAGTGACCGGTATGCCGGATATTGGCTACTCGATGAATGGCGCGTTCAAGGCGCCGCTCGAGTTCGAACCCGGCGAGCGCTGGCAGTACGGTATCGGGATGGACTGGGTGGGCAAGCTTGTTGAGGCCGTGACCGATCAGTCACTGGAGGTCTATTTCCGGGAGCACATTTTCACGCCACTCGGCATGGGCAATTCGGGATTTCTGATCAGCAGCGCACAGAAGCAGCGAGTCGCGACGATGCACAACCGGCAACCCGACGGATCGCTCAAGCCAGCGCCGTTTGAGATTAACCAGCGCCCCGAGTTCTTTATGGGCGGCGGAGGCCTCTTCAGCACACCGCGCGACTACATGGCGTTCCTGCAGATGCTCGTGAACGGCGGGATGTACCGTGGCGAGCGGGTCCTGCGTGCTGACACCGTTGCGACGATGTTCCAGAACCAGATCGGAGATCTTCAGGTTACCGAAATGAAGACGGCCCAGCCGGCGTGGTCGAACAGCTTCGATCAGTTTCCTTCGACGCCTCACAAGTGGGGGGTCTCCTTCGATATAAACACACAGCCGGGTCCGCATGGCCGCAGTGCTGGCAGCATCAGTTGGGCGGGACTGCTGAACAGCTATTTCTGGGCCGATCCGGTCAGGAAGGTGGCCGGCACGCTGTTCACGCAGATCCTGCCGTTCTACGACCCCCGTGTGGTGGACCTTTACGGACAGTTTGAGCAGGGGCTGTATCACGGCTTGCAGCACGCCTGAGCACCGATCAGTGATCGGAACACATCTATCAACGCAAGGAGAAACTGCAATGTATGCAATCACCGGGATAACAGGAAAGGTCGGCGGTGCAGTGGCGCGCACGCTGCTCGCAGCGGGCCAGCCGGTACGCGGGGTTGTACGCGATGCCGCCCGGGCTCATTCGTGGGCTGAGCGCGGGTGTGAAGTCGTGACAGCCGACATGGATGACGCGGCGTCGCTTACCTCCGCTTTCGAGGGCACGCAAGGCGTCTTTATTCTGCCGCCGTCCGAGTTCGATCCGTCACCGGGCTTTCCCGAGGCGCGTGCTGTCATTGACGCCGTGCGCCAGGCGCTGCAGTCGGCGGCACCTGGCAAGGTCGTCTGCCTGTCAACGATCGGCGCGCAGGCCACCGAGATCAATCTGCTCACGCAACGTACGCTGTTGGAGCAGGCGCTTCGCGATTTACCGATGCCCGTGACATTCCTGCGTCCCGGCTGGTTCATGGAAAACGCCGCATGGGACGTTGCGCCGGCCCGGGACTCAGGGGCGATCCCGAGCTTTCTGCAACCGCTTGACAAGGCTTTGCCGATGGTGGCGACCGCGGACGTCGGTCGTGTCGCCGCACAACTGCTTCAGCAGACCTGGAGCGGCGTGCGTGTCGTCGAGCTGGAAGGGCCGCGACGTGTGAGCCCGAACGATCTGGCCGGGTTGTTGGCCCAGGTGCTCGGTCGTCCGGTTCGGGCCGAGGTGGTGCCGCGCGAAACATGGGGCGCGCTGTTCCGCTCCCAAGGTACGAAGGATCCGTTGCCGCGTATGCGCATGCTCGACGGGTTTAATGAAGGCTTCATCGCCTTCGAAGGCAATGAAGTCGATATCGTCAAGGGCGAAGTGGATCTGGAAACCGTTTTGCGAGAGCTTGTTTCGCAGGCGGGGTAATGCGGGCGCATCCGGCGACGCGTATGGGATGTCGCGTCGCCAGGTGCATTCTGCCCATCGTTCATCAAGGGATTCGCTATGGAATACAGCACACTCGGCAGGTCAGGCCTGCGCATTTCCCGCCTTTGTCTTGGCGCCATGACCTTTGGCGCAGGCAAAGGAGTTTGGGGCGAAATCGCTGGGCTAGACCGCGCCCAGGCCGCACAGCTCGTTTCGATCGCCGTCGAGCACGGTATCAACCTGATTGATACGGCTGACGCCTATTCGCAAGGGCAGTCCGAAGTGGTCGTCGGTCAGGTGTTGGCTGACCTTGGACTCGACGAGTCGCACATGCTGGTCGCAACCAAAGTTCGGCTACGCACAGGAGCCGGTCACAACGACGTCGGGCTCGGCCGCTCGCACATCATGCGGTCGGTGGAAACGAGTCTTCGGCGCATCGGCCGGGATCATATCGATCTTTTCCAACTGCACGACCGTGACGCACTCGTTCCGCTCGAAGAAACACTTCGCGCACTGGATGATCTTGTCACGCAGGGAAAGGTGAGGCACATCGGCGTGTGCAATTTTAGCGCGGGCGATCTGGAGCGCGCACGGGGAATCACAAACTGTACGCATGGAGCCCGTGTCGTCAGCAATCAGGTTCACTACGCGTTGACGAGCCGCGACGTCGAGCATGAGATCGCGTCCGTTTCCACTGCGAATGATGTTTCGCTTCTGGTGTGGAGTCCGCTCGCGGGCGGGTACTTGAGCGGCAAGTACACGCAGGGAAGCGCAGGCGAAACCGGGCGTCGAGCCAGGCTGAATTTTCCGCCGATCGATCCCGCGAAGGCCGATCCTATTGTGCGCGTATTGCACGACATCGCAACGGAATTGAATGCGTCGTCGGCTCAAGTGGCATTGGCCTGGATTCTACAGCGCCGAGAAGTCTGTTCCGTGATTGTAGGCGCGCGCACGTCCGACCAATTGACCGCCAACCTCGGCGCTCAGCAAATCACGTTCAGCGCAACGCATGCCGAAAGACTGAATCAGGTTTCGCAGCCGCAGCTTCCCTATCCGTACTGGATGCAGCGGTTTCACGACAAGGATCGAGTAGTGGTCTGATTGCTCCTAAAGCGATAATCTCGTCACTGCTACGTTACCGTCGGCTAACGGATGGCGCATTCAACCGGTGGATGCAACACACTGAAGACTGCGTAAGCAGCAGGAGTGTTGCAAATGAAACAGCGACGCCGGATTTATTACAGCGAGA
>NZ_JBWCCT010000034.1:0-12567 GCF_056279605.1 Paraburkholderia sp. TE9906 | reverse complement strand
TTGCTGCCCGCCGCCTCACACATCGATCCCGTTCGCTAGCAGCCGATCCTCTCGCGCGTCAACAAAATCCGCGACGGTGTAGATCCAATGCTTACAACAAGGTATCGGCTGCGGTCTTATATGCGGCCTTTTGCAAGCCGAAGCTGCGGGCCCTGATGGAATTCGCCAGGAACGTCCTCATCTCGGCCACGTGCTTGAGGCACAAGAGTGTGTTCAGGTTTGCGTTCCTGCGGTCCGACCTGTCTCGCCATCACATTGAAATCAACCCTAGCAACCTACCAGTTTCTCAACGCTTCAAAGTGCTCATCCTGCTATGCAGGTCTGTTGCTCACATGATGCGCTTCGTACGGAGTTCCGTGAGCGAGGATCGCCCAGGCGATTCTCGCCATTTTGTTCGCCATGGCCACTGTTGCTACATTTGCTGGACGTCGCTCCTGTATTGCCTTTTGCCATCCGGTTGGTACTTTGGCGTGACCCAGAACAGAGCGCGCCCCATGTATCAGCAACGTACGCAGGTATGGGTCGCCACGTCTGGAGATCGAGCCCAGCCGTATCTTTCCGCCGGTACCATTCTGACGAGGAACAAGTCCCAGAAACGCGGCGAACTCGCGCCCCGACCTGAATGTCTTCGCATCTCCAATTGTTGCTACCAGGGCCGTTGCAGTTAGGCGACCGATACCCGGCACTTCGGAGATCGCACGACATGCAGCTTCCTGTTTCTGCCAGGCGCCAATCCGCTTCTCGAGTTGATCGATGTCCTCTTCAAACAGGGTGATCCGACGCAACTGTTCGAGAAGGTTAAGAAGTATCGATCGTGGCAGCGTGTCTTCGAGTTCTGCCATGCGCTTTCTGATCTCGTCGAGTCCTGCTACGCGTCCTGCACGAAACGTAACGCCGAACTCATACAGCAACCCACGCAGCTGATTTATCTGCATCGTTCGAAACTTGACGAGCAACGAGCGCATACGATGAAGGCTTAGCATCACTTGCTGATCCTCTGTCTTGGCGGCAACCGTGCGCATGCCGGGTTGCTGCACTGCAGTCCAGATTGCCCGCGCGTCCGCCGCGTCGGTCTTGTTCGTTTGCACGAAAGGTCGAATGAATTGAGCGTGTAACAGCACCACCTCGTGTCCGAGCGCGCGGATCTTACGCGCCCACCAGTGAGCACTTCCGCAAGCCTCGAGGGCGACGCGACCGGCGGGGCGCTGCGCCAGAAATGCAATTAGATCGTCACGTCCGAACTTCCGATTCGCGATCTCGCCAGTTTGGGCGTCGACCCAGTACATCTGGAACACCCACTTTGCAATGTCGAGTCCGTATGTCGTAGCATTCATCTGGGGCCTCCGTTCCATAAGTGGTTGTGTCGCAACTCCACTCTGGCACATTGATGCCGTTCGGTCCTGGGGGCCCTCAATCGTGCCCAGTTCCCCGGAGGGAGGGCGGTGTCCATTCCATCTCGGCCGGCTGCTGCCTCATAGGAGGCCTGCGTGTCCTCCAACTGAAGCGTACCCCAACCTGACGTCAGGCCGGGCATCGAAACGCGTCAGGTTAGAGTGGATTTTGTGATTAGCTGGCGTGGCTTTCTCAAAGCTCTAGTTTCAAACCTGACAATCTCGGCGGCTAACGTACGAAAAAGTCCGAATCTTGAGGGCACCCCGAAATGAAAAACTTGGATGCGGCGATGTGAAATCAAAAAGCCACCTCGATTTCGGTGCGGCTGATATCCAAGTTACGAAAGTCGCTCGCTGACTATTGTTAGAGCAGCATCATGATCACGGCGACGAGAGAGCCGGTGACCCCTGCGGCCACGGCCTGCAACGCGATGATGGCTTCCTCGCCCCGGGCATGAGCGAAAAGGCGGTGTGCGATGTTAGTCGAGTTGTGACCTAAAATTCGGCGCAGAAATCAAGCGATTGAAAAGCATGGTAACGGACTCCGCCATGGGCGTAGCTAGCCAGCGATCGGACTTGCGTCAGATAACGGCCGGTATCTTTCGCCTCTCAGAATGCGCCGTTTGCGTGCCGCCGCGCGGCTCGGCAGACTATTCACATCACGGGAGACTTCATGAACCTGAGGAGGATCTACGTCATTGAGCATCGACCTGTCTGGCCCGGGGGCGGACAGATTGTGCGTGACGCAACTCGGTGCGTTCATGCTACCCATGCGAAAGTCATCAGGGCTCTCGTCGAACGCTACCAACTCGAATCGAAGACCATTTGAGGCCTGTCGATAGGCAGACTTTCGCGAGTCCCGCGGAGGGCTCGGAGAACCGTTAAAGGTATATGTTCTTTGATCTGCGAATTGCGAATTGCGTTAAAAAATTGCAGAAATTAAAAAATTCCCCGCATACACTGCAATGGAACAACGCAATGGACCGAGGTAGATGAGCAAAAAATCCATTCTGCAACTGCTCCGGGGATTCCGGCGCGGGTACCCATCGACTCCGCCATGGTCGGGGAAATGACACACAGTCGTGCCCGTGATCGTGGAAGTCGATCGGTGCGCTTTGCTGATGTTGAGCAGCATACAAGGCTAGCAGATCTCGATAATGGTGATGATATAACTATTGCGGTCTGCGATTTTTGCGCCGGTGAAAACTCTCCGCGAACTCTCGTGCTTCGGATGATGTCGAGGGCAGAGCGCTGTAGAGTCGAAGCTGCCGCTTGGGTGCTGGATGCAGCTTCGTACGCGGGAGTCGACGGGGCTTGAATATCAGCAGGCGATCGAGCAAAAATGGAAGCGGTGAACACCGAGAAAAGCCCCCGAGGAGCTGATTCAATGTCGAGCATCGCCCGTACTATCCGCCGGCGCGTGCGCAGAAGGTACACAATGCGGTACCACCTGTGCGTTTCGCTGTCGCTGGCCCATGCGGTGCGCGACGCCGCGTGGCTTGGCATCGCGGATGTGCAGGCCGGAAGAGTTCAGGGCTTTGGTTCACCCCGGGAACTGGACCAACACTTCGATGCAATCGCGGAGAGCGCAATCGCGTTCGTCCGGTGAGTCGAAGGCTGCAACCAGGTGGATATTCCTCCCGGTTTGGAGAAAAGATTCTTTGGTGTTGCGGTAATGAACGGCAGACCGTCCGCTGACCAATAAAGAAATCGAGAAGGCCTTGAATGAGCACTTCAGCTAAGGATGTTCATTTCGACGACAGCACCATGTGGGTCGAACTGGCCGACGGTCGTACACTCGGCGTGCCGTTGGCTTGGTTCCCTCGCTTGCTGCACGCCACCCCGCAGCAGCGAGCCGCTTGCGATATTGGCCGCTATGGCCTGCATTGGGAATCACTCCACGAAGACATTTCCATCGCAGGGTTGCTTGCAGGTCGCGGCGACGCGGCTTGCCGAACATATGGCGCTTGAGCTTTTGTGCATCTATCGGTGTGCTTGGGAGCTGCGCGCATATCGAGACGCACTGCGCGTTGTGCGCTACGGCGAGCCGCGTTCACGCAGGCGAGGCAGATGTGATACAGCCGGTAGCACTCGCTCGTGGGGCACCCAAAGTTGAATGGCCTTGTGGAGTTTTCTCATGACAGACCGTCGTGACCCGGCGACGCTAGCAGCGGTTCAGTTCCGTGACGAGCTGCTGGAAAAGGGCTGGCCGGACGATCGTGGACTGGCCGCGCTGTCCGGCAACGCGCCCGGTCCGGGAGTGGCTGTGTGCGCGAGCCAAGCGCGAGCGAACGGCGCCCTATTGGGTGTGTGGTCTGAGCCCCGGCATTGCTTCCTCTATCCAGACTTCCAGTTCTACTCCTCGGGCGCCATTCGGAAGGAGATTACGGAACTCCTCGCCGTTCTGCCCAGGGGAGACGATCGCGGCGGCTGGAGGCGGGCGTTCTGGCTGTATTCGGCTCATGCGTTGCTGGATGACCGGGTGCCGGCGGAGATCTTTATTGACGATCCGACGCGGGTGATCGCTGTTGCGCGAGAGGAATTTCTGGGCGATCGCGAGGCGGCCTGGTGAATCGTCAACTGGCCCCTCCAGCCCGTGCGGCCGGCAGGATTTCGATCTCGCGTATGCGTGGGACTCTGCTGACCGGGGGCCGCGGCAAGCCTGAGGTGGCAATGAACAGCAGACTGCCCGCCGGCCGCTACTGGCAGCATTTTTCCCGGGGGAACCCATGACCGTGCGACTCATTCAGAATGGCCGCGAGTATCGCGAAGCCCGACAGGCACTCCTTGATCTGGTTGGACTTGATCCGGCGCCCGGCACGCCGGAGGACGACCAACTGCTGGCATTGGCGGGCGGCGTAGAACGCTACGAGGTGCAGCATGTTCTGGATCTGCCCGCTGGCGACCGACGGACGATGGTGGCGAAGCGCGGCGGGAGCACTGACGCGTCTGGATCTCTCCGGTTTCTGTGGCCGGCATGGGAACGACGGCGGCTGCGATTTGCCCTGTGCATGCACACCCCTCTGACCCCGGGTGACCGTGAGGTTCTGCAGCGAGTTGTGCCTGTGATTGAGGACGCAGGCGAGCCGTACGCCGTGCGGATCGCGGACGTACCCCAGCCCTTGCAGGAAGAACTGCGGGAGTGGTGGCGGATGTGGTCGTTGCCATTGTTCAACTCGGACGGCGGCGGCGACTGCATTTACGCGTGGGACTGGTCGGACTGGCTCGACGGGCGGATTCCTGATCTCCCGTAAGTCTCGACCGCCGCAGGACAGTACAGCGGCAGCATTTCATCGTGTGGTGCCTGGCGTGCTGTCGCTGCTGCTCTACCTTTGCAGCGAAGCCTCTGAGGTGAGACACGGAGCACGGCTTCCGTCGCGCCCCGTGCCGCGTCGAACGAAGAAGGGCACGCGGATGTTTCCCGCCGAGTGGCAAACGGCCTGGGATGTCGGCGTACGCCTGGGAAGCGCGCTGCGGCGCGCAACCACGGGTGAGCGGCGCACCGCCTCCAGGGAAGGGGCCATCAATGTAAGCCCGATTCCTCACGTCCGGAGGGCGCACTGGCGTGTCTTTCTACGCGGCCCGAGGCAGAACCCGAAGCCAATCCTGCGCTGGTTGCCACCCATGCCGATCAATGTGTAGGCGGACGACGAGCTTGTTCCGACGATCCGGCCCGTAGAATAAAAGGCTCTGGGCCGAGCGCGGCTCAATTAAGGCGTGCGCTGGCGTCACTTCTCGTACGCTAGCGGGCTTTACGTAACGCGACGCCTATGCACCGGCTAGGCCAAGCCACCATCAGCCAAATCCGGGTCGCCGCACAGTTCCCATTAAGTGTATAAGTCGGGAGGTCATGGGACAGACACCGTCAGATCCGGCGAAGGTTGCTCGACCATGCAGGTGGCGAAAGTCGGCACCCGACGGCGGATTCAACCGGTGGATGCAATAGTTTGCTGGAATCGGTCGGCGGGCGTTTCGTAGTCCAGCGTCTTTCTCGGACGCTCGTTCAGCCGTCGCGCCACAGCATTGAGTTTAGCCTGCGAATACACCGACAGATCGGTGCCTTTGGGGAAGTACTGCCGTAGAAGTCCGTTTGTATTCTCGTTTGATCCGCGCTGCCACGGATGCTGGGGGGCGCAGAAGTAGACCTAGGATATCAGTGCCCCCGCTTTATGCCTGCCAGGAATGACTGTTATCGACGGCGCCTGTCTTCTTCGAAAAGGCGCTGACCTTCATCATTTGCTCACCGTCAACCAATAGGAGCAAAACGATGAGCAACTTCCAAACCTACACGATCGATAACGCACCGGCCGCCTCGAAGGCTAGCCTCGAAGACACGAAACGCGCCTTTGGCTTCGTCCCCAACTTGCAGGCGCATATGGCGGAATCGCCCGCGCTGCTGGCCGGTTACTCTGCGCTATGGGACTTGTTCTCGAAGAGCACGCTGACACCCCACGAACAGCAGGTGGTCTACCTGACCTCGAACTTCGAGAACAACTGCCATTACTGCATGGCCGGTCACAGCACGCTGGCGAAGATGATCAAGATGGACGCAGGCGTGATCGCCGCACTGCGCGCCGGCACGCCGCTGCCCGATGCAAAGCTCGAAGCGTTGCATCGATTCACGACGCTCGTAGTGCGTGAGCGTGGCTTCGTCCCGAACGCCGATGTCGACGCGTTTCTCGCCGCTGGCTACACCCGTCAGAACGTCCTCGAAGTGATTCTGGGCGTGGCAACCAAGGTGATGAGCAACTACACCAACCATATCGTCCATACCGAACTCGACGGCTTCATGGCTGGTAATGAGTGGACCAAACCGGTCGCTGTTGCTGCCTAAGCCGTCTCGGGGAGCCGCCTCGCGGCTCTCGTCCAACCGCGTATCGCAGCTTATCGAGGAACCGAAATGGCCACGTTCGACCGCTATAAGGATGCATATCCCAACGCCAAACTGACCCGTACGCCGGACGGTGTGCTCGAGGTCCGCTTCCATACCGATGGCGCGAAGCTCGAATTTAATGGCCATACGCATGAACAGTTCACCGACATGTTCCATCAGATCGGCGAAGACCCGGATAATCGCGTGGTCATCCTGACCGGTAGCGGCGACGCATTCATGGACGCGATCTCGCCGGAAGGCTTCGATTTCTTTACCCCGCGTGGCTACGACAAGATCTTTCGCGAAGGTCGCAAGATCCTGATGAACATCCTGGACATCGAGGTACCGATGATTGCCGCGCTAAACGGTCCGGTCCTGTTGCATTCGGAATACGTCCTCCTGTGCAACATCGTGGTGGCGACGCCCGAGACGGTGTTCCAGGATATGCCGCACGCTGCATTCGGCATCGCCCCAAATGATGGCGTCCATCTGCTCTGGCCGGAAATGATCGGCAGCATTCGCGGCCGGTACTTCGTGCTCACGCAGCAAAAGCTCGATGCTAAGGAAGCGAAGTCGCTGGGCGTGGTCAACGAGATCGTGCCTGCGGATCAGTTGCTGGAACGTGCGCATGCGATCGCCGCGACGCTTGTAAAGCAGCCGCCGCTCACCACCAAATACACCCGCATCGGACTGACGCAGCGCTTGCGTCGTGTGATCGACGAAGGCATTGGCTACGGCCTTGCGCTCGAAGGTATCACTGCAGCCGAAGTGGCCAGTATGGCCGCAGCGCAAAACTCGGCCTGACTCCACTGATACATCAATTCCCCTATTCCTCTCGACGGAGAACACTCATGTCACTGCAAGACAAACTCGACGCATTCCGGGCCGACTTCAAGGCAGGCAACCCGCCGTTCAACGCACCAGCGGAGATTCATCCGGTGATGGAACGCGCCACGGCAGAACTGATTGCTAGCGGGCAGGCGGCCCGCGCGATCAAGGCCGGCGACCGCGCGCCGCATTTCAACCTGAAAGATCAGGATGGCAACGACGTATCGTCCGCGGCGTTGCTGGTGAAGGGCCCGCTGGTCGTGACGTTCTATCGCGGCGTATGGTGCCCGTACTGCAATATCGAATTGCAGGCGATCAACGAAGTGCTGCCGCAGATTCAGGCATACGGCGCGAACGTCGTGGCGATCTCGCCGCAAACGCCGGTCAATAGCCGAAAGTCCGTGCGCACCAATGAACTCGGTTTTCCGGTGCTGAGCGACGTGAACGGTCAGACGGGTGCCGACTTCGGATTGCGTTTCGCATTGCCCGACTATCTGGTCGATCTGTACAAGAACCTGAAGAACGATCTGCCGGCGTTCAACAACGACCCGAGCTGGACCTTGCCGATGCCCGCGCGCTACGTCATCGGACAGGATGGGATCGTGCTGTATTCGGAGGTCAACCCGGATTACACGCATCGTCCGGACCCGTCGGACATGTTCCCGGTTCTGGAAAAGGCGACGGCCGACGCCTGAGCTTCACCGCCGACCACGCCGCGCCGGCAAGCCCGATGCGGCGCTTCAATTTTTTCCAATTCGTAGAGGACGTTCGATGACACAACGTACATTTCTCGTAACAGGCGCGACCAAAGGCATTGGCCTCGCGCTGACAGAGCGGCTGATTGCCGACGGCCACCATGTCGTCGGTCTCGCCCGCGAAGCAAGCGATTTTCCAGGCGAACTGGTCCGCGTCGATCTGGCCGACCGTGCCGCAACCGCCGCAGTGCTCGATGATCTCGTGCGACGTCACGCATTCGATGGCGTGGTGAACAATGTCGCGCTAGTCAGGCCGCAGCGTCTGGGTGAAGTCGCGCTAAACGATCTCGACGACGTTCTCGCGGTGAATCTTCATCCTGCGGTGCAGACTGTGCAGGCGCTGCTTCCCGGAATGCGCGAACGCGGCTGGGGACGCGTCGTCAACATTTCGAGCCTGACGATTCTCGGCATGACGCAGCGCACGGCCTATGCAGCAGCCAAAGCAGCGCTGGTGAGTTTTGCGCGTTCGTGGGCGCTGGAACTGGCCGGCACAGGCATTACGGTGAACGCCGTCGCGCCGGGTCCCACAGAGACCCTGCTGTTTCGCGCGAACAATCCGCCGGGCAGCGAGGGCGAGAAGCGCTATCTGTCCGCAGTGCCGATGGGCCGCTTCGGCCAGCCCCATGAAATCGCCGCGACGATCGAGTTTCTGCTATCCGACGCGGCCGCTTTCATGACCGGTCAGACGCTTTACGTCGACGGCGGCGCATCAATCGGCACGCTCGCTTTCTGAGGGCGCGCTACCGGTGCCGCTGCCAGCGGCACCGAGTAGCTCTTCGACGAAGGCGACGAACGCTCGCGCCTTCGCACTCACCAGGCGTCCGGCCGGGAAGACGGCCCACAGGTCGATCGAGGGCAATTCCCAGTCGGTCAGTACCGCTTGAACCGCGCCATCGGCGAGTTCCGGCGAAAACATCCATTCCGATGCAATCGCAAGGCCCATGCCACCGAGCACCGTTGTACGCATCCCTTCGGCGGCGCTGACGCTGACACGCCCGGACACCACTACCGCCACTTCCTTGCCGTGCTGGCTGAATGCCCACGATTCACCGCCGCCTCGCAACGAGTACACCACCACCTGATGCTGACTGAGGTCCGCCGGCGTCTTCGGCACGCCCGCGTCGGCCAGGTAGGCAGGCGTGCCGACAACGAGCCGGCGACTTTGCGCAATGCGGCGTGCTGTCATCGTCGAATCGTCGAGCGATCCCATGCGCAGGGCAACGTCCACGCCTTTTTCGAGCAGGTCGATGGAGCGATCGTCCAGCACGATATCGATCTGCAGGTTCGGGTGCCGGTCCAGAAACGTCTTGAGCGCAGGGAGGATATGCAGTCGCGCGAAGGTCACGGCGGCGCTGATGCGCAACACGCCGGATAGGCCGGTCGACGCGTCGCGGGCGACGTGCTCTGCAAGGTCCACTTCTTCGATTGCGCGCCTTGCGTGTTCGTAGAAGCGCTGACCCGCATCGGTGGGCGTCAGGCCGCGTGTCGAGCGCAACAGGAGCCGCACGCCGAGTCGCTCCTCGAGTTGCGCGATCGACTTCGAGACGGCCGGTTGCCCGAGTTTGAGCCGCTTGGCGGCTGCCGAGAACGAGCCCGCCTCCACAACGCTGACGTACGTTTCCATTGCTGCCATCCGGTCCATGCCGCTGCTTCTCCTTGAATGACCGTGAAGTCCGTGTCGTAGCTGAGATGTGTTCAGCCGGGAGTCTAGCGCGTCGGAATACCGACCGTGTAATCGCTCGCGTCGAGCGGTCATTGCAATTCGCATTGCAAGCACGATCCACGGAAACAATCCGCACAAGCCAAACGGCACAAGCCAAACGGCACAAGCCAAACGGCAAAAACCAAACGGCAAAAACCAAACGGCAAAAACCAAACGGCAAAAACCAAACGGCAAAAACCAAACGGCAAAAACCAAACGGCGCAGCCGCAGGCGATCCTGCGGCTGCGCCGTTTGCTATAGGTGCAGTCCGATTCAAATAACCGGTGCCGCACTGTGGAAGGAATAATCGGTGTAACCGCGTGCATCGCCGCCGTAGAAGGTCGAGCGGTCGTAACGGTTCAGAGGCGCCCCGACGCGCAGTCGCTCGGGCAAATCCGGATTGGAGATGAACAGACGACCAAACGCGACGAGATCGGCGTCGCCTGCTTCGATGATGCGATGCGCACTGTCCGCAGTGAAGCCGCCCGCTGCGATCAGGGTGCCTTTGAACATCTGCCGCAAGTCTTTTGCCGAAACCGCCGACGCGGCCGCGTCAATGTCATCGTTACCGCGCACACGCGGCTCAACCACGTGCAGATAAGCCAGCCCATAGCTGTCCAGTCGACGCGCGACATAGCCGAACGTGGCATGCGGATCGCTATCGGACATCGTGCCGTACGAGCTTCCCGGCGATAGACGAACCGCGATCTGGCTTGCATCCCACACCGAAGCGATTGCATCAAGCACCTCGAACAGAAAGCGTGCGCGGTTCTCTAGCGAGCCGCCGTACGCATCCGTACGGTGATTCGAACCGTTCTGCAGAAACTGGTCGGGCAGATAGCCATTCGCGGCATGCAGTTCGACACCATCGAAACCAGCCCGTTTCGCAAGCGCAGCAGCGTGTCGGAATTCCTCGATTACGCCGGGAATCTCGTCAAGTGCGAGCGCACGCGGGACGACCTGTTCGACTTCGACAACCAGGCCGCTTTCGTCGTGGATTGCCGAGTGTTCATAGGCGCGGATGGCAGAAGGCGCGACCGGCACTTCTCCAACGATGTTGGCGGGATGCGCCTGTCGTCCCGCATGCCACAGTTGCAAGAAGATGCGTCCACCTTTCGCGTGGACAGCGTCTGTGACGCGTCTCCAGCCGTGTGTATGTGCTTCGGTGTAGATGCCCGGTGCGCCCACATAGGCGAAGCCGAGCGGAGACACGGAGGTTGCATCGGAAATCAGCAAACCGCCCGACGAAGCGCGCTGCGCATAGTAATCGACCATCAGATCGCCGGGAACGTTGTCGGCGTCGGTGCGCATCCGTGTGAGCGGTGCCATGACGACGCGGTGACTGACCGGATAGGGGCCGACTTGAGTCTCGGTAAAGAGTGGGTTCATTGCGCTACCTAAAAAAAGGGAGAAGACCTCTGGATCTTCCGGGCAAGCGCGCATGTGCAGAAGACAGCACCGGGCGATAACTGTCATTCCTGCGCGGAATACTGAGAAGGGCGAGGCGTCGAGCGTCGTTGGTCATTCCTTGCGGGAATAGCGCTTATCACTCCGGCCGGACTTCACCGGATGTCGAAAGCCACGCAAAGTTCGTCTCACGCCGAACCGATATCTCTCTTAAAGGACCACACGCCATGTACCACGTTCATGCTTTCGCCACACCCAATTCCGTCAAGGTGCCGATCGCACTTGAAGAGCTCGGCATCGACTACACGCTACATGCGGTCAACGTTCGAAAGGGCGAACAGAAGAACGATGCATTTCTCGCGTTGAATGCGAACGGGAAGGTGCCCGTGCTGACCACCGACGACCGCGATTTCACGCTGACCGAGTCAGCGGCCATCCTTGTTTATCTCGCTGAGAAGCACGGCAAGCTCCTCTCGCAAGACCCCGTGCGCCGGCCTCGCACGTTTGAACAACTGTTCGTCCATGCGTTGGGGCTGAGCCCGGCCTTCGGACAAGCCGGTTACTTCCTTAAATTTGCACCGGAAGTGATGCCGCACGCCATCGAGCGCTTCTCGGGCGAAGCGAACCGTCAACTGAAACTGCTCGACGCGATTCTTTCCGGTCAACCGTTCGTTGCGGGCGACGAATATTCCATCGCCGATATTGCGCACTTCGGATGGATATGGCGGCGTACCTTCCCGAACCTGGCGCTGGACGAGACGCCGCATGTTCAACGCTGGGACGACGCGATGCTTGCACGTCAGGCAGTGACGAAGGCAATCGGGAAACTCGAACTGCTTGCGAACGAGAACGGTTGATGTCCATCAAGCACAGTGACCGGCCGGAAATCTACGCCGGTCAACTGCTCGCTTGCTGTCCATAACCGACGGGCCAACTTCGGCTCGACCGCCCAGGGGCGCTCGCCGGTCTTTTCGCTTTCGGACACGGCCAGAGGCGCGATATCTGAGTCCTCGCAATAGCCTCCGCCCATGCCGTCGAGCTGATGACTGGTGGCGCACCACACGAGTGTGGCGTCGCCCTGTTCGAGGCTCTTGAAACCCGCCTGTTCAGTCGATAGCAGGTTGCCGTCTGCGTCGGCGGCCCCCACACGGCGATAGTCGTCGATATCCAGATGACGTGAGAGCGGCGTGAAGAGCGAGCCGGGATGCAGACTGAATGCGCGAGCGCCCTCCGCCTCGAGATGGTCCACGCCGACGGCAAACAGGGCGTTGGCGGTTTTGGGCTGCCCATACGTGATCCAATTGTCGTAGGATCGTCGAAATCCACAGGAGACAAGCGATGACCAAGCGACGACACCGACACCACCCGCGCTTCGTTGCATGAAGGAATGCGGTCGACAAACGGGGCGTCAACTGGAAATGACTCAGCAGGATCGCAGATGTCAGCGACCGCTCTTGTGGGCGAAAAGAGACGCTCAAAGGAGATTGACAACATGGATGCGAATGTCGCTTCCTGGCCCAGAGTGTGTGAAAACGCATTGATCGCCTAAACTGAATTAACGCGTTCAGACTGGGTGACTCATGAAGCGATTCGTTGAAGGCGATGACCGCA
>NZ_JBWCCT010000033.1:0-15019 GCF_056279605.1 Paraburkholderia sp. TE9906 | reverse complement strand
CAGGCGATTGAACGAGCGTCCCAGAAAGACGCTGGACTACGAAACGCCAGCTGAGCGATTCCAGCAAACTATTGCATCCACCGGTTGAATCCGCCTCAGGTATCGGACATTCAGATACGGCCCCGATCGGGGAAGTCGTCGGCCAAAGCTGCGGTTCGCGCAGCTGCAGGTCCGGGTCTCTGAAAAGTGGACGCTGGTCCCCATGGCGCTTGACCTTCCAGCGACGGGAAGGTTGATGATGAATATGCGGGTCTTTGATGAGGAGCGTGTTCGCCCTCCATACGATCAAGTTACCCACCTTGAGAGCGTATTCAGATGAAAGCCAACCGTTTACTCACCGTCCTCTTCATCCACGTCGGAATCGTGTTGTCGGGCATAGCACTCGACGCGCGCGCGCAGCAAGCCAGTGCCATGGCAACTGGGCAGATGAGCATGTCCACCGGAAAAATGGAGACGCCTGCACAAGCCGGCGGTCCTCTGCCTGCATCAACGCAGGCCTTCGAGAACAACGCAGCGAAGATGATGAAAAATATGAGTACCCCCGGATACACAGGAGATACAGACGCGGACTTTGTGGTGCACATGATCCCGCATCACCAAGGAGCGGTGGACCAAGCCGAGGTCGAGCTCAGGTACGGCGAGGATCCGGAAATGAGGGCGCTGGCGAAGAACATCATCAAGGCGCAAGAGAAGGAAATTGCCTTTATGAAGCGGTGGCAAGCCGGGCACGACAAAAACATGTGACGCGCGAGGCAGTATGGCGCGCCTGGCTGGGTCGCAAAATTGAAAAGTCCGTCGAAACGATTGCCGTGGGGTCGCACTTGGGCTCCGATGTAGGACGCGCAACCGAGGGCACGACAGGCGGTGCGCCGACTGGCCAACGTCATCGGCGAGATCTCAAGCGCATCCGAAGTGCAGGGCCGCGGCATCGAGCAGGTCAACGTGGCCGTTAGTCAGATGGATCAAGTGACTCAGCAGAACGCTGCTCTCGTTGAAGAAGCCCCGGCGGCGCAATCGCTCGAGGAACAAGCGGCCCGGCTCAACCAGATGGCCTCGGTGTTCACGGTGCCGATGTGACCCGGGACGAAAGACGGTCCAACCTGAAGGGTTCAATCCAGGTTCAGCGAGGCGAAGCGGCCTGATTTGCGTGGCTATGGGATTCGTCAAACAGGGGCAAGGGCAATCGGATGGCAAGCCTGCGAGATCTTTTGTGTTCTGAAATAATAGGCTTCGCTCACGACCGTGGCGGCTTACGCCCATGCAAACACCATCTGACGCCTCGGCCGGCAGCGAATCTGCCGGCTACTGGCGCGAACACGAAATGCTGCTATTGCAGCAGGTGATGGCGCTTGTCGGCAAAAGCCTGTCCCCCGCCCCTACGCTGCGCGAGATGCTGCATCTGATGTCCGAGCTGCTCGGCCTGAACCGGGGCCGTATCGTGCTCGCGGACGAAACGGGTCGCAGCGGGCGCATCCGGTACGCGTACGGACTCACCGCCGAGGAAATCGGCCGGGGTGTGTATGCGTACGGTGAAGGCATCACCGGGCACGCGCTGCAGCACGGCCAACTGACGATCGTCCAGGACATCGACCGCGAGCCGGATTTTCTGGCGCGTGCGGTTGAGCGCTCACGGCTGCCGGACGGCCCGGTCTCGTTCATCGCGCTGCCGATCGTCGTCGAACGGCGGGCGGTCGGCGTTCTTGCGTGTCACCGCATTCGCCACCGCTCGCGTGCGCTGGCCGACGACATCACGGTGCTGCGTATTCTGGCGACCCTGACGGGGCAGTTGCTTCAGCTGGAAGCCGGCCTTGAGGAAAAAACCCGCGCGCTCGAAGAGCAGAACGCAGTGCTCGCGCGGGCCCTCGAATCGGCGGCTGCCCGCTACGGAATCGTCGGCACCTCGCCGCCTTTGCTGCGCGCGATCTCGGAACTGGAGCGCGTATCGGATTCCGCCGCGAGCGTGCTGTTGCTCGGCGAGTCAGGCACCGGCAAGGAGTTGTTTGCAAGAGCCTTGCATCTGGCGAGTTCGCGGCGCGACCGTGCTTTCATCAAGATCAACTGCGCGGCGATACCGGATACGCTGTTCGAGTCCGAGCTGTTCGGGTACGAACGCGGCGCGTTCACGGGCGCGAACAGCATGCGCGCGGGCTGGTTCGAGCAGGCCAGCAAAGGAACGCTGTTTCTCGACGAGATCGGCGAGCTGCCGCTGATGATGCAGGCCAAGCTACTGCGCACGCTGCAGGAAGGGACCATTACGCGTCTCGGTGGCAAGGCGGAGATCCAGGTCGACGTGCGCCTCGTCGCGGCCACCAATTGCGATTTGCGACGCGGTGTGGCGCAGGGCACCTTCCGCCAGGACCTGTACTACCGGCTCAATGTGATTCCGATTCACCTGCCGTCGCTCGCTGAACGCCGCCAGGACATTCGCGTTCTCGCGCTGCATTTCATCAGTCATACGAATCAACTCAACCAGCGCAACGTCAATCTCACCGCGGCCGCGCTGGATCGGCTCGAAGAGTATTCGTGGCCCGGCAATATCCGCGAGCTGACCAATTTCATCGAGCGGATCGTGTTGCTGGCGGAGAAGCCGCTGCTCGATGCAGCGGATATTGGTCGGCTGTTGCCGTCGGGCGCGGCGGATGAATCTGCTGTTGCGCCAGCGTCTGCACAATGGGCGGCTGCCGTCCGTGGGCACGGCGGAGCGCTGGACGCTTCATCGCATGCTCCTGTGAGCCACAGTGGACCGCTGCCGATGCGGCCCTACCGCCGTGTCGGTTCGCACCCGGCGCAGGCGCTGGTCGACGCGCTCGAACAGTGCGGGGGAAACAAATCGCGCGCGGCGCAACAGCTGGGCATGACACCGCGCCAGTTCAGCTATCGCTGGCAGAAACTTGGCCTGCCGAATGACTGAGCGCCGCGTCGGCCGAGCATTGCAGAGTAAACAATGTCGACAATGTCGACATTGTCGGGTGACCGCTTGATTGAGAATACGTCGCACCGCACCCGGGCGGCGCTTCCCGTTGGCCCCAAAGCCCCGCCAGGAAAGCAGTTTGGCGATACGCAGTGAAACTGGCACGCCTGTTGCGTTAAGTAATGTGCCGGCGCCGCTCCACCTACGATGCGACGCCCGCGCCTTCACCATCCACGCACCAGGAGCGTCACTTGAGCACTGTCACCAGTAATCCCACGACTATTTCCACCTACCTGCGGCCGATCGATCGCGATGGGCTGATGGCCTTCGCCGAGAAGGGGCGCAATAACCCGGGGTCGCGCGGCAAGAACAACGTGCACACGGTCATGCAAGGTCAGTACCGCTCGTTGAGCTATGTCGGCAACCATACGCCCGTCGTAGTCGATGAGCCGCTGCATCTGTTCGGCGAAGACACGGCGCCGGCCCCGGGCGAGATCGTGCTGTCCGGTCTCGGCGGCTGCCTCGCGGTCGGCATCACAGCCGTCGCTACGTGGAAGCAGATCAAGCTGTCGAAGCTCGAAGTGTTCCTCGAAGCGGATATCGGCAATCCGGCTGCATGGGGCGCGGGTGGCGCCGAGATGGAACCCGCGCAGATGGGTTTCCAGGCGATCCGCGTGAAGATCGTGATCGAAGGAGATGCGACGCGCGAGGAGCTCGATGAGATCGTCCGTCATGCTAACTACTTCTCGCCGGTTGCAAACTCAATGCGCAATCCGATTCCCATGACCGTCACGCTCGCCGACTGAAGCGCCGCCGCGCTCGTGCGCGGCGCGTGTCGCGGCTGCCCCAGGTACCCGAAGGAAACCAACATGGAACACGCATTGGTAGCAGAAGAGTCCGGCGTCGACAGCTGGTCTGACGAAGCGGTGCTGGCGCGCGTGGCCGCGATCGCTCGCGGTCCGCTCGCGGCAGCCGCGCCACAGATCGACGGCGAAGGGGTCTACCCGCTCGACATCATGGGCGAGCTGGGTGAGGCCGGCGCGCTCGGCGTTCACCTCGACCGCTACGGCGCGCGCTTCGGACTGTCGCTCGCCGCGATGCAGGAAGCGAGCCGCGCGTGTGGCTCGACCGGCTTCCTGATGTGGGCTCACGATGTCTGCGGGTTATACATGGAACAGTCCGGCAACCCGTCTCTGGGCGGCGCGCGGCTCGACGCGCATGCCCGCGGCCAGACGTTCGGCGGCACCGCGCTGTCGAATCCGATGAAAGCGTTCTCAGGCATCGAGCCGATGATGTTCCGCGCCACGCCAACGCCTAGCGGCTATCTGATCAACGGCACGCTGCCGTGGGTCAGTCATATCGGCGTCGGCCAGTATTGCGGCGCGATCGCCGCGGTGCATCGCGATGACGGTTCAGTCTCGCACGAGGTGATGTTCCTGCTGAGCTGCGATGCGCGCGTCGAGTTGCGCCACTGCCCGGTGTTCTCCGGCATGGAAGGCACCAGCACGTGGGGCGTCAAGCTCACCAATTATTTCGTCGGCGAAGCCGACCTGATTGCCGATCCGGCGCGGCCTTTCGTCGCGCGGATCAAGGCGGCGTTCATCCTGCTGCAGGTCGGCATGGCGCTGGGCGTTGCACAGGGCGGTATCGATTCGTGTCTCGAAGTCGAGCCGGTACTCGGTCACGTGAACCGCTTCCTGCACGACCGTCCAGACGAACTGACGGCCGAACTCGACGAAGCGGTGAGCGCGACGCAGCGACTTGCGCGCACCGCCTACGACGGCAGCACCGACTATCTGCTGGAAGTGCTCGATCTGCGCACACGCGGCGCGGAGCTCGCGTTGCGTGCAGCGCAGGCGTCGCTGCTGCATCAGGGCGCGCGCGGCTATTTGATGAGCGCAGCGCCGCAGCGGCGGATTCGCGAGTCGCACTTCGTGGCGATCGTGACGCCTGCCATCAAGCATCTGCGTTGGGAAATGGCCCGCCTTTCCGCTGAGGAGCTGCCAGCATGAGCGTCCTGATTGCCGACTGGAAGAAGTACATCTGCCGCGCGTGCGGCGTGATCTATGACGAAGAACTGGGGGACCCGGATAGCGGCATTGCGGCTGGCACGCGCTTCGACGCGATCCCCGACGACTGGGAGTGCCCGCTATGCGGGGTAACAAAAACGGATTTCGTGCTTTACGAGCCGGTTGTGGCCGGTGCAGCGGCGTGCGCGCCGGCGCAGGGCGCGTCGTCGCGCACCCCTGGGGTAATCGTGGTCGGCGGCGGCACGGCGGGTTGGGCAGCCGTCGAAGCAGTCCGGGCGCTGGATCCGGACATCCCGATCACGCTGGTGAGCGCCTGCTCGGCGGACCGTTACCGCAAGCCGGAACTGTCGGTTTCGCTGAGCGAGAAACGCACACCGGCGCGGCTCGTATTCGAGACCGGGCCGGCCGCCGCAACGCGCCTCGGCGTACGGCTGGTCGCCCATACCTACGCGATCGGGTTGTCGCCGGCGCTGCATCAACTGCGCACGACAGCGGGCACGTTCCGTTACCGGCAACTGGTTCTCGCCCAGGGGGCGCGGCCCGTGGTGCCGTCCGGCTTGCCGCGCGAGCTGTGCTGGCGCGTCAACGATCTGTCGATGTGGAGCAGCATGCAGCGCCGGCTGATGGCGAGGCCGGCGCGCGTCGCGGTGATCGGCGCGGGGCTGATCGGCTGCGAGCTGGCGGAGGACCTGGCACGGGCGGGACATACGGTCACCGTGCTGGATGTGAGCGACAGGCCCCTCGCGGCGTTGTTGCCGGCGCCGGCCTCGCGCCGCCTGCTCGCCAGCTGGACGCGGCTCGGCATCCGCTTTCTGCCCGGCCGCAGCGTGAGCATCGAGGAGCGGCGTGGGATCGACGCGTGCGCCACACAGCGGACGAGTAATGCGAGTAATGCGAGGACGGCAGGCGGCAGTGTCGCCGAAGTCAGCGCCACGCGAAGCGAAAAGGTGATCACGACGCAGCACGGCGAACGGATTGCCGCCGATCTCGTGCTGTGCGCGGCGGGGCTCGCCACCGAAGGGCGCCTCGCAAGAATGGCAGGACTCGAATTCGCGCGCGGCATCGTCGTGGACAGCCGTACGTTGCAGACCAGCGTGCCGGATATCTACGCGCTCGGCGACTGCATCAGCTTCGCCGGCGAGCCGTGCCGCTTCATCGAGCCGATTGCCGCGCAGGCCGAAGCGATCGCGCACGCGGTGACCGGCTTCGAACATGCAGGCTATCGCCACCAGTCGCCCGTGATCCGCGTGAAGACGCGCTCGACGCCGATCGTCGTGCGCGGACTGCCTTCGTGCGAACTGGACTGGCAGATCGTCGAAGAAGACGACGGACACCTCGCGATGGCGCAGTACCGTGACGGCGACATCGTTTCGTCGTTGACGGTCGGCAGCCGGCGGGTCGAGCTCGCGACCTGAACCCACCCTCACGCCTTCGGACACCCCATGAGTAACCGCTATCAACCGTTCGAGCCTGGCAGCACGCTGGGAGGCTGCTCATGCGGCCGCCATGCGGACCAGGCCGCGCACCGCGCCGCCACGACGGGCGCCGCGCACGACGCGCATGACGGAAGCAGCGCGGACACTGAAGCCGCGTGGTGCGATGCCGTCGAAGCCGCGGCCGTACGCGCACTCTTTCCGCGCAACGCGATGCGGCGTGCCTTTATCCGTGCGGTCGGCAAGAGCACGGCCATCGCCGCCGTGTACAGCGTGCTGCCGATCGCGTCGCTGCAGCAGGCTTTCGCGGCAACGAAAGCCACACAGCTCGAAAAGCGCGACCTCAACGTCGGCTTTCTGCCGATCACCTGCGCCACGCCGCTGATCGCCGCGGAACCGCTCGGCTTTTACAAAGAGGAAGGGCTGAACGTCACGCTGAACAAGTTGGGCGGCTGGGCACTGGTGCGCGACCGGATGCTGAATCGCGAACTCGACGCATCGCACATGCTCGCGCCGATGCCGCTCGCGATTTCGCTGGGTGTCGGTTCGCAGCCCACGCCGACGCGCGTCGCGACGATCCAGAACGTGAATGGCCAGGCCATCGTGCTGGCGCTCAAACACAAGGACAACCGCGACCCGCGCAACTGGAAGGGTTTTCGCTTCGCGATTCCGTTCGACTATTCGATGCACAGCTTTCTGCTGCGCTATTACCTCGCGGAGCATGGCATCGATCCGGATCGCCATGTGCAACTGCGTGTGACGCCGCCCGCGGAGATGATCGCGAACCTGCGCGCGGGCAACATCGACGGATTTCTGGGACCCGATCCGTTTAACCAGCGCGCGGTATTCGACGAGGTCGGTTTCATTCATATTCTGTCGAAGGATATCTGGGCGGGGCACCCCTGCTGCTCGTTCAGTATGCCCGATGCGTTCGTGCGGCAGAACCCGAACGCTTTCGCCGCGCTGCTGCGTGCGAATCTGCGCGCGTCCGCCTATGCGAGCGACCCTGCGCATCGCGCCGGGCTGTCGAAAATGATTGCCGCGCCTGCCTATCTGAATCAGCCCGAACTGGTGATCCGGCAGGTGCTGACCGGCACCTATGCGGACGGCATTGGTCACGTGCACCGCGTCGCGGACCGGATCGATTTCCAGCCGCTGCCGTGGTATTCGATGGCGACATGGATGATGACGCAGATGAAGCGTTGGGGCTATCTGAAGGGCGGCGTTGACTATCGTTCGCTCGCGCAACAGGTATTCCTGCTGACCGACGCGCGCAACGCGATGAAGCAGCTTGGTGAGACACCACCCGATATCGCGGACAACGGCGGCAACCAGCCGATCACGGTGATGGGTCGAACTTTCGACGCGAACCGACCCGACGCTTACCTCAATGGCTTTGCCATCAAACGTGCCTGAACGCAGGGGAAAACTGAATGACTCCAATTCGACGATTCACGTTGAGAGGCAAGGCGGCGCTTTGCTCGCTTGTATTGCTCGCGCTGCTGCTGGTCATCTGGCAGGCCGCGACGCTGCCGAACACGCCAGCCGCGACAGCTGCGGCGACAGCATCGAAAGCCACGAGTGCCGAGGCCGCCGAGGCTGCGGAGTATGCAGTGCTGATGGGCAAGGCGCCCGATCCGGGTGCTGACGGCGCTGCGGCGGATTCGATAAAGGTCACCGGCTTCCCATCGCCCGCCGAGTTCGCGCACGAGGCCGCACGCCAGCTCGCGCATCCGTTCCGCGACAACGGACCGAACGACAAGGGCGTCGGCATCCAGCTCGGCTATTCGCTCGTGCGGGTCGCGGCCGGTTACGCGATTGCGCTGCTGGTTGCGGTGCCGCTCGGTTTTGTGATCGGCATGTCACGGCTTGCGTTCCTCGCCTTCAATCCGTTCATCCAGGTGCTGAAGCCGATTTCGCCGCTCGCCTGGATGCCGATCGCGTTGTACACGATCAAGAGCTCGTCGGCCTCGGCGGTATTCGTGATCTTCATCTGCTCGGTGTGGCCCATGCTCGTCAATACCGCGTTCGGCGTCGCCGGGGTGCGGCGTGACTGGCTCAACGTGGCGCGCACGCTTGAAGTGCCGCCATTGCGCAGCGCGCTGTGGGTCGTGCTGCCCGCGGCGGCGCCCACCATCGTCACCGGCATGCGGATTTCGATGGGCATCGCGTGGCTCGTGATCGTCGCGGCCGAAATGCTGGTCGGCGGCACCGGCATCGGCTACTTCCTGTGGAACCAATGGAACAACCTGTCACTGGCGAACGTGTTGTTCTCGGTATTGCTCATCGGTCTGGTCGGCATGACACTCGACCTGCTGTTCGCCCAACTTCAGCGCAAGGTGACCTATGTCGACTAAGTCCAATGCCCAGACGTCCGGCGTGACGAGTTTCGTCAGCGTCGAAGGATTGACCAAGCGCTATCGCGACGACCTGCCGCCGGTGTTCGAAAACGTCAGCTTCAAGATAGAGCAGGGCGAATTCATTTGCGTAATTGGCCATTCCGGCTGTGGCAAAAGCACCATCCTGAACGTGCTGGCCGGTCTCGAGCAGCCCAGTGAGGGGCACGTGATCGTGCGCAATCGCGAAATTTCCGGACCTGGGCTCGATCGCGGCGTGGTGTTCCAGAACCATGCGCTGCTGCCGTGGATGACCGTGGAAGGCAACATCGGGTTCGCGGTGCGCTCGCGCTATCCGGACTGGACACGCGAGAAGATCGCCGGGCACGGCAAACGCTTCATCGAGATGGTCGGCCTGAAGGGCGCCGAAAAGAAGAAGCCGTCGGAGTTGTCTGGCGGAATGAAGCAGCGCGTCGGCATCGCGCGGGCGTTTGCGATCGAGCCGCGCATGCTGCTGCTCGACGAGCCGTTCGGCGCCCTCGACGCGTTGACGCGCGGTGTGATCCAGGATGAATTGCTGAAAATCTGCACCGCGACACAGCAGACCGTATTCATGATCACGCACGACGTCGACGAAGCGATTCTGCTGTCGAACAAGATCATGCTGATGAGCAACGGGCCGCGCGCCCGGATCGCCGAGATCGTCGTCAACACGCTGCCGGCTAACCGTCAGCGCGAGACCATGCATCATGATCCGCAGTTTTATCGAATCCGCAATTATCTGGTCGACTTTCTGGTGCGGCGTTCGAAAGAACTGAGCGCCTCTCACGGCGACCGACCCGATACCGGGCGCGTGCCCGCCGCCACAACCCGGCTCGTTTATCCCGGGCTCGATGACGGCGCAGCCGCGCCGGCCGCGGTCGCGCGGCCTGCCGGACCCAATCTCAAGGCGATTGCCTGATCTTTTACCCAAGGAGCTACCCATGATTTCCAGCCGCAATGAAGTAACGCAGATGATCGTTTCCGCCAAGGTCGCGAAGGGCCTGAAGTGGAGTGAGGTTGCCGGCAAGATCGGCCAGAGCAAGGAGTGGACGACGGCCGCGTGCCTCGGCCAGATGACCTTCAGCAAGCAGCAGGCCGAGATTGCCGGTGAGATTTTCGGGCTGCCGGACGAGGCCGTCGCGTGGTTGCAGATCGTCCCGTACAAGGGTTCGCTCGAGACTGCGGTGCCGACCGATCCGTTGATCTACCGCTGGTACGAAATCGTCAGCGTGTACGGCACCACGATCAAGGAACTGATTCACGAAGAGTTCGGCGACGGCATCATGAGCGCGATCGATTTTTCGATGGATATCCAGCGTGAGGCCGATCCGAAAGGCGACCGCGTCAAGGTGCTGCTGTCTGGCAAGTTCCTGCCGTATAAATCGTACTAACCGCGTCCTTCCCGTGGCTTCATCGGGACAAGATTGCAGCGCGGCGTTGCTTTGAGAAATCGATCGCCCGGGATGTTTGAGGAGATGACGTTGACTACCGCGAGCCCCATGCAGGTCGAAGGCTTCTTCGACCCCGGTACCTGGACGGTCAGTTACCTTTTGCTGGATACCCGCACGGGCGACTGTGCACTGATCGACAGCGTCCTTGACTACGACCCGAAGTCCGGTCGTACCGGCACGACGACAGCCGACAGGCTCGTCTCTCGCGTCCATGAGCTTGGCGCTAACGTCCAGTGGCTTCTCGAAACCCACGTGCATGCCGACCATCTGTCCGCCGCGCCTTACCTCAAGGAAAAACTCGGCGGAAAGATTGCGATCGGCGAGCAGGTGACGCGCGTGCAAGACGTGTTCGGCAAGCTGTTCAACGCAGGCTCACTATTCGCGCACGATGGCAGCCAGTTCGATCACCTGCTCTCCGACGGCGAGTGTTTCGCCGTCGGAGCGTTGCAGGCGCGCGCCATCCATACCCCAGGCCATACGCCGGCCTGCATGACCTATGTGGTCAGCGACGGCGCGCAGACCGCAGCCTTTGTCGGGGACACCCTGTTCATGCCCGACTACGGTACCGCGCGCTGCGACTTTCCCGGCGGCGACGCCCGCACGCTGTACCGGTCGATCAACAAGGTGTTGAGCCTGCCGGCGGACACGAAGCTGTACATGTGTCACGACTACCAGCCCGGCGGGCGGCCTTTGCAGTTTGTCAGCACGGTAGCCGAGGAACGCGAACACAACGTCCATATCCGCAACGGTATCGGCGAGGACGCCTTCGTTGCGATGCGCACCGCGCGCGACGCGACACTCAACATGCCGGTACTGATGCTGCCGTCAGTGCAGGTCAACATGCGCGCGGGACATATGCCCGATCCGGAAGATAACGGAGTGCTGTATCTCAAGATTCCCCTCAACGCAATCTGAGCGGGCGGCCGTAGTTAATAGAAGCAGCAGGAGCAGTCGATGGACATCACGAAACTGATGCCCGGGCTGGCGGCATCGCAACAGGTTGCCGCATCCGACCTGCAAACAATCAAGGCCGCTGGCTTTCGCGCCATCGTCTGCAATCAGGCCGGCTGGGCTAACGCGGCGGTGGCTAACAACCTGTCCGATTTCTCATGCTCACTTCACTTATCCTTGGCGCCATCGTTGGCGCGGTGCTCGGCCTGACCGGCGCGGGTGGCGGCATACTGGCCGTTCCGGCGCTGGTGGCGGGCATGGGCTGGCCGATGCAGCAGGCGACGCCGGTCGCGCTGGTCGCCGTGGCGGGCAGCGCTGCGATCGGCGCGCTTGAAGCATTCCGGCAGCGGCTCGTCCGTTACCGCGCCGCGCTATTCATGGCCGCAGCTGGTGTGCCAGTGACCCTGCTCGGTGTGCGCCTCGCGCACGCGTTACCACAACGCGTGCTATTGGCGCTGTTTGCCACCGTCATGCTGGTGGTGGCCGGAAGGCTGCTATCACAGGCTTTGCGGCGGGGGCGACCGGACCGCGTGGACTCACGGTTTTGCGTCGGCCTCATCAATCCCGACACCGGGCGGCTGATCTGGTCATGGAACACGGGCGCCGCACTTGCGGCAACCGGCGCGTTGACCGGGCTGATGACGGGGCTGCTCGGGGTGGGCGGCGGCTTCATCATCGTGCCAATGCTGCGCAAGCTGACCAACGTGTCGATGCACGGCATCGTCGCTACGTCGCTGATGGTGATAGCGCTGGTCGGCAGCGGCGGTGTCGTCGCGACGGTCCTGCACGGCGCGCCGTTGCCGCTCGACCCGACGCTGTGGTTCAGCCTGGCGACGGGCGCCGGCATGGTGACCGGGCGGCTGGTCTCGCACCGTCTCTCCGCGCGGCATGTACAGGTGGGCTTCGCGGGAGTGTTGATCTGCGTGGCGCTTGGGATGATGGCGAAGGCTGGACTAGGGGGGTGACTCTCGTTGGCCACACCTGAGGAGCGGTCATATCTATCTATCTCGGGGCTGCACCATCTCTGCCTCCGACCATTGTGCGACTTTAGTGAAACCGCAATCAATCATGTACAAAGTTAAAAGTTTCGTAGCCACCGTAGCGCTCGCTGCCGCTTCGTTGTCCGTCCATGCAAGCACGATCGATGCGCCCGACTTCTGGACCACACCGACCGTTCACGACTACGGCAAGATGCATTTTCTTCCGAACGGCGCTTTCAAGCCGCAGCCGGGTCACACCTACAAGGTGGTCTTCTCTTTGACGCAGGGGGCCAAGGATCCCGATGAGGTGAGTCCGGCGCTTGATCACGTCGCGCGCGCGGTGAATCTCTACGTGGCGTCGGGCGTACCGCTGAGCAGGCTTAAATTCGTCGCAGTCGCTTCTGGTTCGGCTACATCGTTGGCGCTCGACGACGCGCACTATCGTGCGCAGTTCGGTGTGTCTAACCCCAATCTGCCGTTGATTGAGCTGCTCAGGAAGGACGGCATCACGATCGCGGTGTGTGGCCAGGCCATGGCAGAACACCACTTCGAGTATGACTGGATCGACTCCAGAGTAACACTGTCGTTGTCCGCACTGACCACCGTGACAACCCTGCAGCAAGCAGGTTACGCGCTAATGCCGCTCTGACTAAGCGGCGCGGGATGTACCGGGGGCAGCACATTGTTCGATGTCGCTGTTCCCTGAGTCGGATACTTGGGACTCCCAGCGAATCCTGATCGAAGGTCGACACCGGTACCAACCCGCGACGGCGCGTGCGTGCCGTGAACCCTCTCCTCCAAGAATCTGGAAATGCATTGACATGGCAACCCTCCCACTAGACACGTCGACTGCCGGTGCCCAGCGCAACGACGCATTTCGAAGCTGGCGACTGGCCGGCATCGCCCTGCTTGCCACGACTTTTATACAAGGGTTTATCTATTGGGGCGGTGGCTCGCGACGCTTCATCTACGGGCCGAGCAAGCTGGATCCGCACGCGCCACACTGGATGGCATATAAGTTTCAGTCGGCAATGCCGGGCGCACTATTTGGGCTCGATCATCTGATCGCGTTTATGCTGCAGCATTTCTACGTACTTTACGTGGGCGTAATACTGTTCAGCGCGGCAGAACTGGTGTTCGGCCTTATGTTGATGGTTGGGCTGCTCACGCGTCTGGCGGCGCTGGTTTCTATGTTGCTGTCTGTTGTGCTGATGGCACTGTTCGGCTGGCAGGGCGCGACCTGCATCGATGAATGGACCATGGCTGCCTGCAATCTTGCAATGGGCACCACCTTGTTGCTGGCTGGCGGCAGCGCGTATTCAGTCGACAACGTGCTGCTTCGCATCAGACCGGCGCTCGCCGGCAAGCCCTGGTTTCAATGGATCGGGGGCAGTCTGCCGCTACCGCAGAATGATCGTGCGTTTCGCACTCTCGCGTTGACATTGTTCGCTTTTGTCGCGGTGTACAACATTGGTACCTACAGCTACTTTCGCGGTTCAGTGGTAACGCCCTTTCACAGCGGGCCGGTTAGCCCGACAGTCCACCACCTGACGATGCGAGACGGAAAATTGCTGGCGGACGGTCAGGTCAGCTTCCACGTCTACCTGGACGAGGGCACGCCTGAAGCCTCCGTGCACGTCGTTGACGCGGCATTGCTGAGCCCAGACCATACCGTTGTCGAGCACTGGGATGCTTTTGCGCTGTCAAAATTGCCTACGGGTGGGTTCGCCAATGATTTCGCCTACAACGGGTTTCCCGCGGGTCCTTACGGCATTCGTGCGTCGATGGGCGCGGCAGCAACGGTCACGCTACCACCGGTCCCTCATACCAACGTGTCCCTTGGGACGCTCGCCACTTTGCGGCTGATCGACGTCGATGGCCGATCGTTCACTACCCAACTGGAAAGTATTCGTTGAATAATTTGGCAATCGGTTTTCATACTCAAACCTCGAACAGAAGGGGTACGCGCTAATGCATTGCACCGCCCGACGTGCGAGATATATCAGGTCGTTTGCCGATGACCTGCGGGGAGACTGGAACGAATGGCCGCTGTACCACACTGAAAGCTGCCGATTAGGTAGCTCGGGGTCCACCGTCCCTTGTGGGTCGTCCTGAGTCGGTCACCGTCGGGACGATCACAGGCATCGTCTCTCGGCCCAGAAGTAGCATCGCCGCGATGACGCACAAAGCGGTGAAGGTGTTTCTGGAGAAAGGAGCGCCAACGCATATCTGAGACACGCGTCCACGCCCTCATCGGGCCAAGTAGAAATCCAAGGGGATAAGCTCGACGACCCATCCGCCTTCTTCGCCCAGCGTGGCCGCCGGGTGCATGGAGGCGATGCGCAACGCCTCGTCATGGGTATCCGCCTCGATGACGAACAGGCCGCCCACGACTTCCTTCGTCTCGGTGTAGGGCCCATCGGTGATGTGCGTCTTGCCACTGCGCGGGCGGAGCGTCCTCCAGGTGTCCAGATCGCCAAGCGACGCGGAAATCAATACCTTGCCGGTAGCCCGCATCTTGTCGTCCAATGCAGGGCATTGGCTCACCAGTTTCTTGACGTCGTCTGGCGCCATCGCGGCGAATTTTTCGGGGGTGAAGTAGGCCAAGCCGACGTATTTCATGGGAGATCCTTTGGGTGTGAATACCCTGACGACGAATCTGATGATCGAAAATCGACAATTTTCTGGAGAGTTTGTAGCGGGTCTCGCCGGCCTGTCCGGTTTGGAGTCGCGCGGTGCCGACCGCCGGCCTCGTGCTGCACATGCGGATCGCATCAGGCAGTGATCGGCCCAGAGTGTGTGGAAACACCATTTTTTCCGCTAAGCGGGCGCTTGCCGCTCAGGTTGGTCGAGTTTGATACGGCGAGTTTTCACAATCGAACGTT
>NZ_JBWCCT010000032.1:0-18980 GCF_056279605.1 Paraburkholderia sp. TE9906 | reverse complement strand
AACGCTGCGCTGGCGAATTGCTGCCCACATCTCAAGGCGATTAAAGAGATGTCCGTATTGCTGTGTTACCTCAAATGTTTTGTGACACAGTAGTACTACCATCCCTGACTACCACCCACGCAGAGCGCAAGGCAGCTTCAGGCGAGCAGTTGCGTCGTGCTATCGTGACCGGGGCGATCGGCAGTGCGCTCGAGTACTACGACTTTGCGATCTACGGGCTGGCTTCCGCAATGGTGTTCAACCGTGTCTTTTTTCCGAGCCTCGGCACCACGGCAGGCCTGCTTGCCAGCTTCGCGACATTCGGTGCAGGCTTTCTCGCCCGGCCGCTTGGCGGTCTTTTCTTCGGCTCGCTCGGCGATCGTAAGGGACGCAAATTCGTGCTGCTTGCCACCGTCGCGCTGATGGGGGTGGCGACGACGCTGATCGGGGCATTGCCGACCGGCGCAATCGGCGCGGTGCTGCTGGTGGTATTGCGGCTGTTGCAAGGCTTCGGCGCAGGCGCGGAGCAAACCGGCGCAGCAACGTTGATGGCGGAAATGGCCCCTGTGAAACACCGCGGCTTCTTTGCCGCGCTGCCTTTCATCGGCATTTTCAGCGGGCTTACGCTGGCCACGTTTACATTCAACATCTTGCAGTCGACGCTCACTGAAACCGAGATGCTGGACTGGGGCTGGCGTTTGCCGTTTCTGGGCAGCATCGTGCTGATCGGCATGGCTATCTGGATTCGTCTGAGGCTCAAGGAAAGCCCTGTATTCGAGGAGCTCGCAGCCAGTCGCGAAGTGATCCAGGCGCCGATGCGGCTGATGCTCAAGTCGGGGCGCCGTCCGTTGATCGCAACGGCGCTGATGCGCCTCGGCGAAACGGGTGGATCGACGATTTACACCGCGGTGGCGATTGCCTATCTGTCCGGATTCGTCGCGGCCCAGCACCATCTTCCGCGCGGCGAACTCAGTGCGATCGGCACGCGCGCGGTGCTGCTTGCCAGCTTGCTGAGCATCTTCACCACGCCGCTTTTCGGCGCGTTGACCGACCGCATCGGACGCCTGCCGGTCTATCGGGTCGGCGCACTCTTTTCCGTCATCTGGGCCGTGCCGGCGTGGTGGATGATCGGCACTGGCAATCCGCTGTGGGTGACGGTTGCGCTTGTCGGCGGCTTTGCGTTTGGTGCGAACGCCATGCTCGGATCGCAATGCGCGCACTTCGCCGAACTCTTCGGCAACCGCTATCGCTATTCGGGCGTGGCGCTGTCGCGCGAAATCGGCGCACTGCTTGCCGGCGGCCTCGCACCCTTGCTGGGACTTTATCTTGTCGGCTTGTCCGGTGGACAGTTCTGGGTGATGGGCGTGTACATGGCGACGCTCGCGGTGCTGACATTCATCGGCACCCTGCTGTCAACTGAGACACGGGGACGTGACCTGACCGTGCTAGGCGATGCGATCGGCAAAGGGGCTCTGGTGCAAACAGCCGGTGAAGCCGAGACGGCTCCGATACATAAGGATGCCTTATTTATGGAGTAAGACAGTATTCCAGACGGTAGTCCGAGCGCGCGGAGATTGAACTGACTCTGGCGGATGCGATGCATCAACTCGATGCCTGAAATCGTGGTGTGCGCATACCTGAATCGTTTGAATCCGAGCATCGCGTTCGTTCTTGACTTGATGTTTCGATGATCCTGTTCGATCACGTTATTCAGATACTTCGAGGAGCGCACATGCGTCTTCTCAGGCAGCAGAGCGTCAGCGACCAACTCGCACACGGCCCGGTACGAGGCGGCATACCCATCGAGCGTGATCGTCTCCGGTGGCTGGCCCTGATGTTTGATGACCTCGGCCGCCCCCCGCAGGAAGTCCCCTTGGGGGATCATCCCGACCGGATCGCGCAGGCTGAGCTTGTAGCGAAGGTACCAGCGCACACACGGAACAATGATTTCCCGATCGAAATGCCGGCCATCAAACAACCCCTCCAGAGCCTTCCCCTTGCTCATCGCCCCTCGCCAGATTGATTGGATCGCTACTCTAACCGGTCCAATGAGCCTATTTTCACCAGAACCGCGCAGATAAAGTCACGGAAGCGAATTCAAAGAGGCCCCTCGTTGGCGGGGCCTTGAGCTACGAAAGCACCGTGTTTCTATTAGTACGTCACGGAAGCCCCACTGCCAGTAAAACTGTGCTGGGTAGGAGCGTCATTTGCATAGTCGGCAACGGCCTGGATGATGTTCACGATCTGTTGCGGCAACCTGCCGCCGCTGACGGCGGTCATTGCCGTACGATCCATCTCAACGGCTACGGGGAGGTCTTTGATTACCAGCGTGTTCATTTCGATTCTCCAAAAGTAAATTAGTCAGTCAGGAATGTCAGAGCTTGTTTTGAGGGTGTCGCCACTCCTCGATGAGGATCAAAGCAAAGTGCGCGCCAAACGGTGGCGCTGCGGTAAGCGATCGCACAACTAGTTGAAGATAGCGACCAGTGCGAATTCGTAGACAGACGCGCGCGCAGCGGCCGGTGGGTCGGATCCAACTCTCCGTCTGGCGCTGTGGGTTAGATCACGACACATGCGGTCCGCCTACGTATCCCGTGTCTGTACGATGTCCTCGAGGCTTGGAATCCGATCGAAGCCTGACGACAATGAGTCTGCCGCGGACAGTCTCGCTTTCCCGCCGGACTGCTATGGCCACCATGGTGCTGTGGCCTACGATGGCGAAACTGCGCTCAGGTTCCTTCGTACCGACGCTTTTGAAATCACTTTCCTTGACGAGAACCTAGCCGACATAAAAGGTAGTGCTGTCGCATGGTCGCTGAGGGAAACGCCGATTCGCTCCGCGGCTCTCCTCGTTTCAATGACGGGAGACGCTGTCGGTCAGGGAGACATTGCCCGGCTCTTCGAGCGCACTTTCAAGCATGGCGACGATATCGTGCTGCGTTGGGCACTCGACGGGCACGGATTATTGATCCGCTCGGAATGGGATCTGGCGAAATATGTTTAGAGCGGCCGGTTGAAACTCGTTTTGCCGGATACTCCGCTGCCGTCTGCGGACTTGCTTGTCTACTACCCCAGTCAGCGAAATCAGACAGCGCGCGCCCGGGCGTTCATCGATCTTCTGGTGGACCATTTTCAGGCGCCGTTCGTCCCGGTGGAGACGGGCGCGTTGATTTACGCGCAAAAGAAGAAGGTTGGGCGGAAGGCTTGAGGTTAATGACGGGTTTGAGTGCGATTGTTGGTGACGGGGTGTCTGACGGTCATTCGCGTGAGACTCTCGAATGACTCCTTCGTGGCGGTGACAGAGGCCAGCAGCTGTTCTACAAGATGCAGATGGCCGGAGGTTCAGTCTTCCCAGCTTAATTTCGCGCCGAGTGATGATCGACAAATTCATCGCGTACTGCTTGATCAGAATAGCGGCTCCGTCGGTATGAAGATGAACCGATGTAACGCGTCCCCTGCGCGCCGCCCCGCCCGTCTCTTGTGACTTTTTCTCCGCGCCCGCGGAGATGTTTTCGTTTGATGGCGCAAGGCCAGCGGCTTATATTTTTATTGAGCCGGCGCATCGTCGCCGTTTCTTCCCGCCGGGACGGCTGCAACGTCCATCAGACAAACACCACGATCACAACAATGACGAACGAGACACCCGTTGCAATCATCACCGGTGCGGCCAGCGGCATCGGCCAGTCCACTGCCCAACTGTTCGCGAGCCGCGGCTATCGGGTCGCCATCGCCGATCTTCGCGGACCGGCCGCGCTTGACACCGCTGAAGCGATCCGCACGAGCGGCTTCGAAGCAATGCCCGTGACGGTCGACGTCGCTGACGAAACCAGTGTGAAAGCTATGGTCGAAGCGGTCGTCAAGCGATGGGGACGGCTAGACGTGCTGGTCAACAGCGCGGGACTCGAAAGCGCGAAGCCCTTTCTCGACATCACGCCGGAAGAGTTCCGCCGCGTGGTCGAGGTGAACACGACGGGCACGTGGCTGTGCTGCCAGGAAGCGATTCGTCAGATGCTGACGCAAAAAAGCGGCTCGATCGTCAATCTCAGTTCGATCGCGGGCATCAAGGGCGGCGGCATGCTCGGCACCGCTGCATACGCGACGTCGAAGGGTGCCATCCTCGCGATGACCAAATCGCTCGCGCGCGAATTCGCCAAGTCGGGCATTCGCGTGAACGCGGTCGCGCCGGCGTTCACGCTGACCGATTTCGTGCGCCGCCAGCTGGCGACCAAGCCGGAAGGATTCATCGATTCGATCTACGCCGTCACGCCCATGGGCCGTGGCGCGCAACCGGAGGAAATCGCTGAAGTAGTGGCGTTCCTCGCGTCGCCGCAGGCATCGTTCGTGACGGGCGGTGTCTATAACGCGGACGGCGGCACGGCAATGTAAGTCTCACGGCGAGGCCGCAGCTGCCGCGTCATGCGGCCCTGCCTTCGGTGCGCAACAGTTCTTCGCTGAGCCAGCCGACGAGCGCAACAGACTGCGGGCGCGCTTCCAGATGCGGCGCCACCCACAGCACGAGCTTGCGTGGCCCCTTCTCGAAGCCAAACGGAGCGACCAGCGCGCCGGAATCCAGTTCGTCGCGCACCAGGATGCGCGGCACCGCCGCCACGCCGAGACCACATTTCGCGGCCTGGATCAGCAGATAGAAATGCTCGAACGACTCCGCGACGGCCGGACGGCACGCGGGCGACAGGCGGCTCGCCTCGTACCAGTTGTCCCACGCGGCGGGGCGTGTGGCGGTGGCGAGCAAGCGCGCGCGTTCGAGATCGTCGGCAGTAGTGATGCGCGTCGTGCGCATGTACTCGGGCGAGCAGACCACGCCGATCCACTCGTCGACGAGCGGCTTCGGCTCGACATCCTTCGGCGGCTTGATGGTGGACAGCCGGATCGCCACGCTGATGTTGTCGCGCGCGAAGTCGATTTCGCCATAGCCCGTGTGAAAGCCGATCTCCAGTTGCGGCTCCTTGCGATGCAGCCTCGACAGGCGGGGCAAAAGCCAGTACATCATGATGGACGCCGAGCACGACAGCGTGAGCGGCCCGGGCCGCACCTGATCGATGCTCGCCTGAATCAGGTTGAACGCGCGGGACAGGCCTTCGGCGAGTCGCGCGCCTTCCGGTGTCGGCTCGGTGGCGTGAGCATTGCGCAACAGCAGCAGCACGCCAAAATTGTCTTCGAGCGAGCGGATGTGACGGCTGATCGCGCCGTGCGTGACGGACAGTTCGGACGCCGCTTCGCCGAAACTGCGCAGCCGCGCGGTGGCTTCGAACGCGCGCAACGCATTGAGTGAAGGACGGGGCACGCGCAGATTTCCTCGCAGAGGGAGCGCTCGCGCCAGCTGGTACGCGCCGGCGCGGCAGGATTGCCAAATCGGGATTTCAGGCCAAAAGGCGCGACGGCTATTGTGAGTTTTTCGCATCGCGCGCGGAAATCATATCGTTTGTAGCTTTTGAGCGTCAATCTTATAGTCGCTCGGAAACAAGCATGCAGAAGCGCTCTCGTCGCATTCGCGTGCGCGCCCAAAAAGTGGACGTACGGAGATAAACGGCGCACTCCATTCCGTTCGCGCCAGCCGCAAGGTGAAACCTATAACATGTCCAGGAACATTCGTCCCCGCGCGGATTTCACAGCGCGTTACTTCGTGGAAAGCTCGGTGCCGCTTGCCAAAGCGGCCGAAGTCATCGCCGGTGAACAGTCGAGCGGCACGTTTCTCGCGCTGCCCGGCGAAACCGACGAACTGAAGGAACGCGCCCGCGCCCGCGTGGTGCGGGTCGATTCATTCCCGCCGGTGCTGGAGCCTTCGCTGCGAAGCGCGTTCGTCGAGCGCCGCGAACCTGCGCCGCTCTACTATCGTGGTGAAATCGAAATCGCCTTTCCGGTCGACAACGTGGGCGCGAACCTGCCCCAGTTGCTCTCGACCATCGCGGGCAATCTGTTCGAGTTGGGCGAAATCACCGGCCTCAGGCTGCTCGATATCGACCTGCCCGACGACTACGCGGCGCGTTTTCCAGGCCCCGCGTTCGGCATCGAAGGCACGCGGCGCGTGACCGGCGTGCACGGCCGTCCACTGATCGGCACGATCGTCAAGCCAAGTATTGGGCTGTTGCCGGAGCAGACCGCGCAGATCGTCGATGATCTCTGCGCCGCCGACATCGACTTCATCAAGGATGACGAACTGCTCGGCGATCCGTCATATGCGAGCTTCGACGCGCGTCTCGCAGCCGTGATGCCGGTGCTGCATCGCCACGCCGATCGCATGGGCCGCATGCCGATGTACGCAATCAACATTTCCGGCACCATCGACGAGATGCGGCGCCGTCACGACCAGGTGCTCGCTGCCGGCGGCACCTGCATCATGGTGTGCGTGAACTGGGTCGGCTTCGCGGGCGTCGAGCATATGCGCCGTCATTCGGAATTGCCGCTGCACGGCCACCGAAACGGCTGGGGCGCACTCACGCGCTGCCCGCAGCTCGGCTTTTCGTTCTCCGCGTATCAGAAGCTTTGGCGGCTCGCGGGCATCGACCATCTGCATGTGAACGGCGTGCGCGGCAAGTTCTGGGAGCCGGATGCATCGGTGATCGATTCCGCGCGTTCGTGTCTCGCGCCGTTTGCGGGCGTGCAGCCGCTGATGCCGGTGTTCTCGTCGGGACAATGGGCATCGCAGGCGCCAGATCTGTACAACTCGCTCGGCTCGGTCGATCTGATGCATCTCGCGGGCGGCGGCATCATCGGACATCCGCAGGGCATTCCGGCGGGCGTCGCGAGCATGCGCGAAGGCTGGGAAGCGGCGACGGAAGACATCGACCTCAACACGTACGCGCAGACGCACCCCGCGCTGCGCGCCGCGCTGTCCCACTTCAAGGCGATCTGAGCGACGATGAGCGAAGCCAATCATCCGACGTTGCGACTTGCCTTCTATGGCGACGATTTCACCGGTTCCACCGACGCACTCGAAGTGCTGGCCTTCGCGGGACTGCGCTGCGCTCTGTTTCTGAAACCACCGACGCGCGAACAGCTCGCGGCGCTCGGTGGATTCGACGCGATCGGCGTGGCGGGCGACAGCCGCGCAATGACGCCCGCCGAGATGGAGCCGGCGCTGCCGCCGGTGTTTGCGGCGCTGTGTGCGCTCAACGCGCCCATCATCCACTATAAGGTCTGCTCAACGTTCGATAGCGCGCCGCATATCGGCAGCATTGGGCGCGTGATGGAAATCGCGCGCAAAGGCTTTGGCCCACGCACCATTCCGATCGTCGCGGGCACGCCGGCGCTGAAACGCTATTGCACGTTCGGCAACCTGTTCGCGCGCTCGGCCACGGACGGCAAGATCTATCGCATCGATCGTCATCCGATCATGAGCGTGCATCCGGTCACGCCGATGGACGAAGGCGATCTCCTGCGCCACTTCGCGCGGCAGACGGACTTGCCGCTGGATGGCTTCTTCCTGCCGAATTTCGATGATGGCCGCGAGGTGCTCGATCGCGCGTGGCAGGCGGCGCTCGACGCCGCGCCCGCCGGTCTGCTGCTGGATACCGCGACGCCCGCGCATCTGACCGAAGTCGGGCGGCTGCTTGAAGGCTATGCGAAGGCCCTCGGTCCGGTGTTCGCGGTCGGCTCGTCCGGACTGGAATACGCGATGACGCAATGGTGGGCCGAGCAAGGCACGCTGCCCGCGATCAAGCGTTCGTTCGACCGCATCGAGCCGGCCGCGCCGATTCTCGCGATATCGGGCAGCGCATCGCCGTTGTCGGCGGCGCAGATCGATGCGGCGATCGCAGCGGGTTTCGCGGACATCGCGATCGATGCCCGCGCGCTGATCGACAACCGCGAGGGCGCACGCGCATTCGACCACATCGTGAATCGCGCGCTCGACGCGTTTCGCGATGGCCGCAGCGTGATCATGCACACGGCGCGCGGGCCGCGCGATCCGCGCATCGGCGAGATGCTGGACGCACTCGTGGCGCAAGGCATGACCCGCGACGATGCGCGTCATCGTGGTGGCCGCGCGCTCGGGCAGCAGCTCGGCGCGATCGCGGATGCCGTGCTGAAGGCCCAGCCGTTGCGTCGTCTGATTCTGTCGGGCGGCGATACGTCGAGTCAGGTCACGCAGGTGCTCGGCCCGGATGCGCTCGAAATCGACACGCGCCTGACGCCGGGGGCGCCGCTGTGTCGCGTGATCTCCGACAAGCCGCATCTGCGTGAACTCCAGGTGGCACTGAAGGGCGGGCAGATGGGCGATGCGGGATTCTTCGTCAATGCGCGGGGCGGGAATGTCGCGTGATGCTCGCTGATTGACGCAGACGTTCGCGGGCGGCAAGCGAACGGAAGGTTCGACACGAGCTCGCGAACCCGCGTAAGAAAAAAACTGCGATGCCCCAAGCATCGCCGCCCCCAAGTGCCCAGGTCTACCGCTTAACCTTGACTCAACCCGTCGAAAAGCTCGAGCCTCATGACTTCAGGAATCCGATAGAAATCCACGGCACCGCCGCAATCACGATGATGCCGAAGAACAACGCGATCATATAGCCGATGATCGGCCGGATGCCTTCGTCCGGATGGATCTTGCTGACCGCGCAGGCGCCGTAATAGCCGACGCCGAACGGCGGCGAGAACAGGCCCATACCCATCGACAGAATCACGACCATCGCGTACTGCACTTCGTGGATGCCCACGTCGCGCGCGATCGGAAACAGCAGCGGCCCGAACAGCACGATCGCCGGAATGCCTTCCAGCACGCTGCCCAGCAGTACGAACATCATCACCGACACGGCCATGAAGCTCACCGCGCCGCCCGGCAGATGTTCCATGAATGACGCCAGGCTATGCGAGAAGCCCGATTGCGTGAGCGCCCAGGCCATCGACGTCGCCGTGCCGATGATGATCAAAATCGCGCCCGACAGTGCCGCCGTCTCGACCAGCATCGGCGAAATGCGCTTCCAGTCGAACTTGCGATAGATGAGCAAGCCCGCGATCAGCGAATAGACGATGCCGACCGTCGACACTTCCGTCGCTGTCGCCACGCCCTCGACCACCGCGAAGCGGATCACCACCGGCAACGCCAGCGCGGGAATCGAGATCACCAGCAGCTTCGCGATTTCCGACCCCGGCGCACGTTTGGCCGACACCGGGTCGGTGCCGCGCGCGCGCCACCATACCAGCACGCACAGCGCCAGCGCGAGCACGAGACCCGGCAGCAGACCGCCCGTGAAGAGCGCCGAGATCGACACGCCGGTCACCGAGCCGATCGTGATCAGCACAATGGAAGGCGGCACGGTTTCCGTCTGCGCGCCCGTCGCCGACAGCAGCGCGACGAGTTCGCCCGGCTTCTCGCCGCGCTTCTTCATCTCGGGAAACAGGATTGGCGCGACGGCGGCCATGTCGGCGGCCTTCGAGCCGGAAATGCCCGAGATCAGATACATCGCGCCGACCAGCACGTACGACAAACCGCCGCGCACGTGACCGAGCAGCGACGCCAGGAAGTTGATCATCGCGCGCGCCATGCCCGTCATTTCGATCAGCAGGCCCAGGAAAATGAACATCGGCACGGCGAGCAGCATAAGCTGCGACATGCCTTCGTCCATCCGGCTCACGACGATTTCCAGTGGCATCGACGTGGACAACGACAGATACGAAAACACCGCCAGCCCGAACGAGAACGCGATCGGCATGCCGGACAGCACGGTGAAGCCGACCACGCCGACGAAGAAGATCAGCAGATTGAGGTTACCAAGCGATTTAAGCGCCGGACCGGCCGTGTGGAGGCCGGCGACGACCGCCGCGACCACCACGATGCCAATGATCGCCTGCCTCCAGCCCAGCGCCAGAAGTTTGACGACCGACATCAGCAGCATGACCGCCACGCCGTAGACGATCGCCGCGACACGCAGCGCGTCGTTGATCTCCAGCGCCGGCGTGACGATCCCCCATTGTTGGTTGATGTACGCGTATACCGGCGCCGCGATCAGCCCGAGAAAGAGCAGGCTGGCGACCAGCGAGACGGTGTCCCAGATCGCCCTCCACTCCTTGCCCGCACGATTGACGATCGCCGTCATCCGCATGTGCGTGCCGCGATGCAGCGCCGTCGCGGCGCCCGTCATCGCGAGCCACAGGAACAGGATGCCCGCGAGTTCATCACCCCACACCAGCGGGCGGTGAAACACGTAGCGGGCCATGACGCCGCTGAAGAGCAGCACGATCTCAGCCAGCACGAGCATGGCCGCGGGCACGGACACGATCAGCCCGAGCACGCGGTCGGCGAGCGCAAGCCGCGACGGACTGGAAGAGGCGCCCGGCACGGCGTTGCCGTCGTGCGCCCCTTGCGGGAAATCCTCAGCGATCTGCGTTCTCATGCCAGTTTCCCGGTGAACTTCTCGAGCAGCGCCCATTCCTCTTCGCCGAAAAACTGCTTCTGTTCGGCGTAGAAGCCCCCTTTCTGCAGCACTTCGCGGAAGCCGCTCATATCGGGCATATTGAACTGCAGGCTCTTGCTTTCCAGCGACTGCTGCAGCGACGCGTTGAGCTTCGCCACGTCCTGGCGTTGCAGCATCGCGTAGGCGTTCAAATGCTTCGAGACGACGTCGCGGACGTTCGCCGGCAGCTTCTCCCACGCCGAGCGATTGCCGAGGAACCAGAAACCGTCCCACATGTGGCTAGTCATCGAGCAGTACTTCTGCACTTCATAAAGCTTGGCCGTGTCGACCACCGCGAGCGCGTTTTCCTGACCTTCCACAACCTTGGTCTGCAGCGACGAATACACTTCGTTGAAGCTGATCGAAGCCGGCGCGGCCGACAGCGCACGGAACAGCGCGATCCACAGACGGCCCGGCGGGACGCGGATCTTCATGCCCTGCAGGTCGCCGGGCGTCTTGATCGGCCTGGAGCTGGTCGTGATCTGGCGAAAGCCGTTGTCCCACACCTTGTCCTGCACCACGAGACCGGCCTTGGTAATGAGGCCGCGTAGATGCGTGCCGAGTTCGCCGTCGAGCGCGCCGAACACCTGACTGTAGTCCTTGAACGCGAAGCCCACGCCGGTGATCGCCGTCTTGGGAACAAGCGATGAGAGGGCGTTCGCGCCAGACAACGTGAAGAACTCCAGCGCACCGGCGCGCAGTTGCGCGAACATGTCGGGGTCGCCGCCGAGCTGGTTGTTCGCGAACACGCGAATTTCCATGCGGCCATCGGTCTCCTTCTTGATGGCATCGGCGGCTTGCTGGATCCGCACGTTCAGAGGATGCGACGCCGGCAGGTCGGTACCGACCTTGTAGCTGATTTCCGCCGCCTGCGCGCGTCTGATCCACGGCGCGCCCATCATGCCCGAGGCGGCGGCCGCCACAGTCCCAGCGCCCGTAATGAGGAAGCTTCGACGATCGATTTTCATGCTTTGTCTCCTGACTATTTAGTCTGCCATGCATCGTTCCGGCGAAGGGTGCGCGGAAAAGGGCTTCTTTTTTAAAGGTCGCCGGAGCGAGCCGGCGGACGTGCAACGGTGCCGCTGCGAGAGACTGGCCTGCTCCTTAGTCGATTGTGATGACGGGCTTCACTTCCTCCAGGTTCTTCATGCGCTGCATCGCGATATTGACCTGATCCAGTGTGTAGCGGCCCGTGATCATCGCGTCGAACGGGAAGTCGTGCTGGTGCCTCTCGAGGAACTGGAGCGCGAGCGAGTAGCTGCGCGCATCGCCCGAGAACGAGCCGAACACCTGCAGGTTCTTCTTGACGATCATCGAAGGCGCGATCGTCGTAGAGGCTTCGCCCAGTTGACCGACCACCAGATAGCGGCCGCCCTTGCGCGCGAGCGCGAGACCTTCCGCGAACGCCGCCGGCACGCCGGTAAATTCCATCACGATGTCCGCGCCACGGCCTTCGGTCTGTGCGAGCACCGCATCCAGACGCTCCGTCGCGGTCGTGCTTTCGACCGGAATGCAGACGTCAGCGCCGAAACGCTCGGCCATCTGCAGTCGCGCCGACGGCGATCCGATCACGATGATCTTCCTGGCACCGCGCACGCGCGCGTTCGCGGTCGCGAGCAGGCCGAGCGGACCGGCACCCTGAATCAGCACGGTTTCAGTCGGCTCGATTTCGCCGATTTGCGAGAACGCGTTCATTACCGAGCGCAGTGCGCAACTGGAGAGGCTCGCGAGTTCGTTCGGCACCGAATCCGGCACGCGCAGACGGCCTGCCTGCGGCAGGATATAGCCGTATTGCGAGAAACCGCCGAGCAGATACGGCGCTTCCTCGATGTTCTCGTACATGTACGCACGGCGGTTCGTGCAGAGCGTCGGCTTGCGCGCGGTCGTGCAGAAGAAGCAGCCGCCGCACGATGTGTGCGTGTACACGACGCGGTCGCCCACCTTGAGCGGCGTGCCGACGGAGTCGGTCGTGACGCCCGCGCCCGCGCGCACCACTCGGCCCACCATCTCGTGACCGACGATCACCGGCAGATTCACTTTCAGCGACAGCGAGCCTTGCCACAGATGGACGTCCGTGCCGCAGATCGACGACATTTCAAGCTTGACGAGCGCGGCGAAAGTTTCGACGTCGTGCGGAATCGGCACTTCCTCGATAGCGAGCGGCGCCTTGAATTCACGCAGCACGGCTGCGCGGGAAAACTCGGGAACGGCGGTCATGCGATGTTGTCTCCTCTGGCTTGTAATCGATAGCGCGGAGCCCGCGTGTGACGCGGGCCCTCTCTCCTTTAGCCGTGCTTCAACACGACTGTCTTCGCGACGGTGTATTCCTTGAGCGCCTCAAGACCCTTTTCGCGACCGTGACCGCTACGCTTCACGCCACCGAACGGCAGTTCGATGCCGCCGCCCGCGCCATAGTTGTTGACGAACACCTGGCCCACGCGAAGCTTCTTGGCGACGCGCATCTGGCGCGCGCCGTTCTCCGTCCATAGGCCGGCGACGAGGCCATACGCGGTACCGTTGGCGATCGCAATGGCTTCGGCTTCGTCTTCGAACGGGATGGCGGCGAGTACCGGGCCGAACACTTCGTCCTGCGCCAGTTCGTGCTCCACCGGCACCGGTCCGAACAGCGTCGGTGTGACGAAGTAACCGGTCGCGACCGCGCTCTCGTCGAGCCTGCCCTGGGCGATCACGTTGATGCCGTCGTTGGTCGCGCGCTCGATGAAGCCCTTCACCTTGACCTGCTGCGTGCTGTTGATCACCGGCCCGCACTGGAGGTCCGCCGCAGGCGCGCCGACGCGCACGTCGGTCATCTTCACCATGAGCACGGCGACGAAGCGGTCATAGATCGAGCGCTGGATCAGCACGCGGCTGCCCGCCGAGCACGTCTGCCCCGCGTTCTGCGTGATGACGCCGACGATGGTCCTGGCGGCAGCTTCGAAATCGGCGTCCTCGAACACGATCTGTGGCGACTTGCCGCCGAGTTCCAGCACGCACGGCACGTGGTTCTTCGCGGCCGCCGTCTGGATCAGCGTGCCGACTTCGGGCGAACCGGTGAACGACAGGAAATCGACATCCGTATGCTGCGACAGCGCCGCGCCCGCTTCCTCACCCAGACCGGTGACGAGGTTGATGACGCCGGCCGGCAAGCCCGCTTCGTGCGCGAGCGCGGTAAGGCGCGCACAGCTCATGCTGGCGTCCTCGGCGGGCTTCAGCACGACGGTGTTGCCGGTTGCAAGCGCCGGACCGATGGTGCGGCCGAACATCGACGCCGGATAGTTCCAGGGGATGATCAGACCACACACGCCGCGCGCTTCGCGCTGCACGGTGACCTGATAGCCGTCGAGGAACGGCAACACATCGCCAAGCACCTTGTCGGCGGCGCCGGCGTAGAACTCGAAATAGCGCGCGGTCGCCTTGATGTCCGTGCGCGCCTGCGTGATCGGCTTCCCGGTGTCGCGTGCCTCGAGTTGCGCGAGTTCCTCGACGTTGTCGAGGATCAGCGCGGATAGCTTGCTCATGATGCGGCCGCGCTCGAAGCCGGCCATCGTGCTCCACGGACCGCTCAGCGCGGCGCGCGCGGCAGCAACGGCACGCTCGACTTCGGCCTTGCCGCCCCGCGAGATCGCTGCGAATACTTCGCCGTCGATCGGCGAGCGAACTTCCAGCGATGCCTGCGATTGCGCGCCGCTCCACTCGCCGGCGATGAAAATGGTTTTAGCCTCCGTAGGCATGCCTGTCTCCTGTTCGATGTAGCGGTTATCGGTCAATTCCGCTTAGGTGAAAAAAAGTATATGGACATCGCCAGCGCCGCTACAAATACGAATTGGCAATATTGGGTATAATCCTTTCCTATGGCCTGCGGTTGTGCTCATAGCCGCACATATAGGAGATAAAACGCATGGACATCCGCCAGATGCGCTATTTCGTGGCCTGCGTCGATGCGGGCAGCCTGTCCAAAGCGGCGCTCGCGCTGTCCATCTCGCAGCCTTCGCTGTCGCAGCAGATTTCCGAAATGGAAGGCAATCTCGGCGTGCCGCTGCTTCTGCGCAGTTACTCCGGCGTCGCGCCGACCGAAGCGGGCACCACCTTCTACCGGCACGCCCAATCCATCATCAAGCAGTTCGCGCAGATGCGCGCGGACGTCAAACGCGGCGAGCACACGCTCTCCGGGCAGGTCGCGATCGGTTTGCCGACGAGCGTGTCCTCGATGCTCGCGGTACCCCTGTTCGAGCGCATACGCTCGCGATATCCCGGCATACAGTTGCAGATCTTCGAGAGCATGAGCGGCTATCTCAACGAACTGCTCGCCAACGGACGGCTCGACATCGCCGTGCTGTTCCGCGAAACGGAAACGCGCGGCGTCACGGTCATTCCACTCTTCAACGAGCGCCTCGCCGTGCACGGCGCGGCGTGGGTCGGCAAACCACGCGGGAAAACCGTACCTCTGGAAATGCTCTCCGACGTGCCACTGGTGCTGCCCGGCAAGTCGCACGGCCTGCGTCTGCTGGTCGAGCGCGCGTTCGAAAGCGCGGGACTGAGCCTCAACGTCGTCGCCGATATCGACTCGCTGCCGACCATGCTCGAAATCGCGCGCCGCGGCGAAGCGGCCACGATCCTCTCCGGCTTTCCCGACCGCGGCAAATCGAAGGACACACTGGCGCGCTACATCGTCAGCCCGACGCTGGAGCGCTCGGTCGCACTGTGCCGTCTCAACGCCGTGCCGCAGACCGCGGCGTCCCGAGCGGTGCAGGACTGCATGCGCGAACTCGTCGCCGAGATGGCACCGACGCTCGGCTCGTCGCCGGCGTGAGGCCGCATTCATCACGTGAACGGAGACTCTATTAGTCACGCCTATATCCCATAGTTCCAAACAGTATTTCCTCCTGACGCGCGGTCGGCGCTACGATTTTCGCGAAGCGGCTCAACACGCCGTTATCGTGACCCGCACAATCAGGAGACAAAGCATGTCGCTTCCGCTTTCGGGCATCACCGTCGTATCGCTCGAACAAGCCATCGCCGCGCCACTCGCGTCCCGTCATCTGGCCGACTGGGGCGCACGCATCATCAAGATCGAACGTCCCGACAAGGGCGATTTCTGCCGCGACTACGACACCGTCATGAACGGCATGTCGAGCCAGTTCGTCTGGACCAACCGTTCAAAGGAAAGCGTCACGCTCGACATCAAAAGTCCCGAAGGCGCGGAAGCGCTCTTCGCGCTACTCGAGACCACCGATGTATTCCTGCAGAACCTCGCGCCCGGCGCCGCCGCCAGGCTCGGCCTGGACGCCAAGGCGCTCGTCGAGCGCTTCCCACGCCTGATTGCCGTCGATATTTCCGGCTACGGCAGCGGCGGACCGTACAGCAAGAAGAAGGCCTACGACCTGCTCGTGCAGTGCGAATCTGGCTTTCTCGACATCAACGGCAGCGAAGCCGAGCCGGCCAAATGCGGCCTCGCGATTGCCGACATTGCCACCGGCATGTACGCGCTGAACGGCATCCTTATGGCGCTGTACAGCCGCGAGCGCACCGGCCGCGGCACCGCATTCGAGGTCTCGCTGTTCGATTCGATGACCGAATGGATGAGCTACCCCGCGTACTACGTGAGCGGCAGCGGCAAGCCACTCAAGCGCAACGGCATGCGCCACGCGACCATCGCGCCGTACGGACCGTTCCGAACCGGCGACGGCCGCAGCATCTTCTTCGGCATCCAGAACGAGCGCGAATGGGTGTCGTTCTGCCATGTCGTGCTCGGTGACAGGAGTATCGCCGTCGATCCGCGCTTCAGCAGCAATCCGCAGCGTCTCGCCCATCGCGACGCGCTCGAAGCGCTCATCGAAGCGCGCTTCGCCGACTGGACCAGCGACGACGTACTCGCGCGCCTCGACAGCGCCGCGATCGCCAACGCGCGCATGAATTCGGTCGAAGAGTTCGTTGATCATCCGCAAGTCCATGCCCGCCAGCGCACGCGCGAAGTCGATTCGCCGACCGGTCCGCTGACCATGTTCGTGCCGGCCATCACCATTCCGGGCGTCGAGCCGGTGATGATGCCGATTCCCGCCGTTGGCGAGCACACGCAACGCGTGCTCGACGAACTGAGCCTGAAGAAGCGGAGCGCTGCATGAGCCGGGCCGACGACTATCGCCTGACGCGCACCGTACTCGCGGTGCCGGCCAACCGCCGGCGCCACGTCGAATCGGCGGCCCGCTCCACCGCAGACGCGGTGTTCCTCGATCTTGAGGACGCCGTACCCGAATCCGAAAAAGCCGACGCGCTGCACGGCGCGGTCAGCGCGCTGCAAGAGCTGGACTGGGGCAACAAGACTGTACTGGTGCGCGTGAATGCTTATGGCAGCCGCACCGTCGAGGACGAGATCAGGACGCTCAGCCCGCTTGCGCGGCTCGATTCGCTCATCGTGCCGAAGGCCGAGCGTCCCACGCATATCGAAGACATCACGCGCATGATCGACGCCGCAGAAGGCACCGCGCGCCGCGCGCCCCTCACGCTGGATCTGCTGATCGAAACCGCGCTCGGCCTCGTCATGGTCGATCGTCTCGCGCAGAGCAGCGCGCGCATCACGGCTCTGCATCTGGGCGTCGGCGATTTCGCCGGATCGATCGGCGCACGCAGCGCGGAAATCGGCGGCTCGCCGGACGGCTATCGCCAGACCGTGCCCGGGGCTGAAGGCCGTTACTTCGAAACGCCGCTCGATCTGTTCGCCTATCCGATGATGCGTGTACTGGTCGCGGCGCGCGCGTTCGGTCTGCGCGCGATCGATGGACCGTGCGGTGCATACCGCGATGCGACGCTCACGCGCGCATGGGCGGAAAAGGCGGCGGCTCTCGGTTTCGACGGCAAGCAAGTGATTCACCCCTCGCAGATTGATGCAACACGCGATGCGTTCACACCTTCGGCACAAAACCTTGCTTTCGCGACCCGCGTCGTCGAGGCGATGCGGCAGGCGGAAAGCGAAGGACGCGGCGCCGTGGCCGTCGATGGAAAGATGATCGACTACGCGAATCTGCGTATGGCTCAGCGCATTCTTATGCTCGGCGCGGCGGACCGTCGCTGAGCAGAACGCCGTCTGGAATTTCGTGGTTCCGGACGGCTTTTTCATTGCATCTCTACTCAGGTGTCGGCGCGTGTCAGACTGCGCCCGCGCCCCACGACAGGAAGCCGCCATCGACCGGTAGCACCACGCCGTTCGTGTAGGCCGCTTCGTCGGAGGCGAGATAGCAGATCGCGGCGGCGATTTCCGATGTCGTACCGTAGCGCCTCATCGGAATGGCGCGCGAATATTCCTCGCGGAATTTGTCGCTGTGCAGGACCTTGGTCATCGGCGTATCGACGGGACCCGGCGCGACCGCGTTGGCGGTGATGCCGTAATCGCACAGTTCGACGGCCATCTGACGCGTCAGCGCGATCACCGCGCCTTTCGACGTGCCGTAAGCAGTGCGGCCCCGGCCGACCGCGCGCATGCCCGCCACCGACGCGATATTGACGATGCGTCCCCAGCGGCGCTCCATCATCATGCGCGCGGCGTATTGCGCGCACAGCAGCGTGCCGGTGACATTGACATTCATCGTGGTGAGAAAGGCATCGAGCGGATAGTCGATGAACGGCACCAGCTTGGCGATGCCCGCGCCGTTGACGAGCACGTCGCAACGGCCGTGTTCCTTCGCGATCGTCGAGAACGCGGCCGCGATCGATTCCGGCTTGCCCACGTCCATCTGCACCGCGGATACCGACAGTTCCTGCGCGGACAGGCGTGCGGCCGTGTCATCGGCGCTTTCTTTGTTGAGGTCGGCCAGCACGACGTGATAACCGCGTTTGCCCAGTCGCTCCGCCGCTTCCGCGCCAATGCCCATCGCGCCGCCGGTCACGACTGCGACGCGGCCGGTCGCGCCGACTTCGATCGTCTTCTCCACTTTGTCTCCAGATTTTTTGGGTCAGAACCCGAGTTTGCCGGATTCGCCGCCAGTGCCGGCGCCTATAGGCTGCCGCCTATGGCTCACGGCTCAGGCACGATCCCATTATCGGAGACGTACAGGGGACGCTCAATGGATATTAATGCAGCGTATTGTGAGTAAAGATCACTGTAGCGTCGTGCGATACGCGCGCGGTGAGATGCCATCCCGGGCGCGCCGACGGCGTTCTGAATGAGCGGATTGGGCGTTCACTGCGTGCGCGCGTCCATGCAGTGGCGGCATTCAATAACGGCGAGGCAATGACGGATGCGACGATTAACGGAATCGGTATCGCGCAATTACCGGTGTTTCACGCGCGGCCGCGTCGCGGCACAGCACTTCATCGAAGAGGGCGCCTTCGTCTTCATCTTCGGCCACCGACAAGAAGCGCTCGACGCCGGCAACGACTACACAGGGCCTTGACGCATCGTGCAATCAAACGTCCTACCGATTCTTTCTCCCCCTCGTCGAAGCCGCGCTTAGTGACGGTGCCACAGCGCGACTTCGTTTCATGAAGAGCGCTTTTCGAACCGCATAATGAATGGCCCGTGCGTCATTTCAGATGTGCACGTGCGAAGTCGATAAAAGCACGCAGCTTGCGTGGCATGCCGCCAGGATTGTAGTAATAGAG
>NZ_JBWCCT010000031.1:0-21244 GCF_056279605.1 Paraburkholderia sp. TE9906 | reverse complement strand
GTTCGACATGGCTAACTGGCTCCGTTGATCTGAACGCGCTCATCATGCTTCGGAAAAGTCAGCATGGCGAAACGGTCGGGCCGAGCCGCTTACCATGGGGATTCATTTCACATTATCGATGTGGCCGGGCGCAGATTCCCAGGCTATGCATGGGGTTGCATGTTCGCGATGTCCGATTGCTCGAACTTCATTGCCTTCAGTTGGATGGAACGGAAATTCGAAAGACTGACCACGGTAATCGACTGAGACGTTCCAGTTACTTCGTTTTGCAGCAATACATCTACCGTCCACGCATCGAGTGGCGATCAATTCTGGACGCAGCGAACGAACAGGAAGCGTATGCATTCGATGGGACGGAGGCTTGGAGGGTCTTTTGACGATTCGGCATTGGTCGCTCCACTGGCTCCTTTGCCGACGAAAGCTGTCAGTGGGCGCGGTGGCATTCAAATGTTCCGGTGACAGGGCGTCGGCGGTTCGAAGCGCTGACGAGGAGTCCGCTTCCACGCGCTCAGTGCAAGCGGGCTAGCAATTCAGTACGGACCATGCGGAATGGCGCGCGGCCCGGTGCGTCGGAAATCATCCGCGAGCGCGCGGGCGGGCGACAAAGGCCGTCGGTACGCTGCGTCAACTCATTGACCCAACTGCCAGCGCAAGACCGGATGCGTCGCCCCGACAGGCATCGCCCACACGCCATTCGGTCCAAAGTCGTAGGTGGGGCCGAAGCTTGCGGGCTGGCTCATCTGCGCGGTAGTCAGACCATTCGTCGCGGGAACCTGCTTTCCAAGTACGACGCCCACCGTGGCCCCCGTTGTTTGCTTATTCCAGAAGACCCCGGCGGCAATCACGCCCTGGTTGGAATCCGCGATTCCCGCGGGCGGTGAGATAAGTGGCACGCTCGTGATTGCGCCAGTCGCAAAGGACTGCTCGATCGTCCCGGTGTTGTTCAATACGAGACCGCCGCCGTTCGACATGCATGCGTTGGCCGACTGTCCACAGTAAGCCGGCGAGAAGAAGACCGGCCCGGTCGCATACGATTGCATGATAAGACCGGCGTTGCTGCCTACCAGTCCGCCTGCGCCCACGTTAGCGGCCGCAGCCACCTGGCCCGTTGCAAACGACTGGATGATCTTCCCGCCGACGGCGTTCGTCCCCACCAGATCCCCGGTCCGATTTTCCCCCAATATAGCGACGCTGGTCGACGAGCGTTCTATCGTTCCAGCGTTCCAGCCCACGAGTCCGCCGATGGACGCGGCGTATGGCACTTCGCTCGCGAAGTTTGTGTGATCATTGACGATCGTTCCGTAGTTAACCGCCGCGAGCACGCCCGCGTAGCCCGGGATGGGGGCAAAGATCGAGCCGTTCACTGTCAGGTTGCGTACGACGCCACTCGTACCCACCTGTCCGAACAGTCCCAACGACAGGTTTTGCCCGTCTGATCCGGGGCCGGCCGGAACCGCCTTCGCAACTGAAAAATCTGAAAACGGAAGGCTTGAGATCCGGTGGCCCATGCCGTCGAACTGCCCGGTGAACGGCGTGTTGGCGTTGCCTATCGGCACAAAGGCCCCGTCAGCATTGACGTCCGTGCCGAGCGCGTAGATGCCCGCGAGATCGCCGGCCACGCTATCCAGGTCGGCACCGGAATTGACGAGCTTGTAGGCGGTGCTCTGCGTGAGCAGTCCGCTGAACGGCAGCGGCGTCCATGCAGGATTGGTCCGTTGCGTGCCGGCGGTGTACGCGCCGTTCATGTCGTAGAAAGCACTGACGGTCCCGGTGCTGTGCGACCAGTCGATCGTGCCTCGATTGGTCACGCTGCCTGCGTCGCCGATGCTGGTCGCGTCGGCGCGCAGGATCAGATTGCCTGCGCCGTCGTTGGCGACGGTCGTGCCATTGGCCACCGAAACGTTGTGGTAAGCGGTTAGCGTGAGAGAGGCGGCGCCGTGCCATGCAAGGCTGGAAGCGACGTCGAGATCGCCCCCGGCGCCGTTGCTGCCGGTGGTCGTGACATCGACGGAAGTGCCTTTATTCAGGCTCCGCCTCAACGCGCGCGCGGCGGCGGCGTCGATCGTGAATGCAGGTGTCGAGGCATTCCATTGGCCGGCGTCAACCATTGCGTGCCTGCCGAATGCAAGTTGTGTTGCTTGCGTATCGACGGTTCCCCCGCTCGCGTCCGCGTTGTGCGCGCTGATTGTGCCGCGTTGCTCGACGCGGCCGCTTTCGGCGACAAGCCACACGTGCCCGTCGCGGCTGGCCGTGCCCGTCGCGCGGATGCGCGTGCCGCTGCCTGCGAGCGCATACACGTTGCCGTCGGCTGCCTGCAAGCTGACCTGCGCGGCAGTTATAAACCCCTTGTTGGCGACGGTGCCCTGACTGCCTGCCTGCACGAACACCTGCCTGCTGCTGGCCGAGTCCTGTAACAGCACCGTCTCGCCCGCCGCCAGTTCCACCGTGCCACTGGGCGCTTTAACCGTGCCCGCGTTGATGACTGCCTGACGCGCGATCAGGAACACATCGCCGCCGCTGGAACTGATTCTGCCGAGGTTGATCACGCTCGCGTCAGACGTGCCCGACAGCGTCAGTGCATCGCCGCCTTGGATGAAGGCGTCGTTGCAGATGTCCAGGGTGGACGCGACGAAACGTCCGCCCGTGCTGACCACGCCCGAGGGCCCCACGAGGATGCCTTGCGGATTGATCAGGTAGAGGCTGCCGGTGGCGGTGAGCTTGCCAAAAATCGATGACGGATCGCCGCCCGTTATACGGTTCAGCGTTGCGCCCGCTCCGTTGCTGAAGGCGACGGTGTTGCCGTTGCCGATCGAGAAGCTGTGCCAATCGATCACGCCGCGGGACGAGGACTGCACGATCGTTAGCGAAGTGGTGCCGATGCTCATCGCGCCCTGGCCCCGGACGAAGGTGCCACCCTGCGGCAGTGGTTCTGCCGCGCGGGCCATTGGCATGCACCACGCGGCGAGCGCGAGCGGCACCCATAGCGCAAGCGGCAGCGGGCGCCGAACACGCTTCCATGCGACAGGCCGGGACCGAGGCGCGATGAGTGCCGCGCCGACATACGCCAGCGTAAAGGACAGCCCATTGCGCGGGGTTTGGGGCGACTGGATCGCCAGTCTGGATGAATGACGCGACATGATCCCTCCCGAAACGTGGTTCGTGGAAAGTCGTTGCCGCGGAACGCAGGTTGTTGCGACCAGGCAAGGCGCGAAAGCCGCCATACCGCACAACACAGCCTAATGGTAGTAGCGCGTTTCGAAAGACAAAGGGGCATTTGCGCATGCACCTGGTCGGGTGCCCTGCTTGTACCTTGCAAAGGGGGGCGCGTCGAGCGGCAGGAATGGCCGATCAACCCTCGAAAGCTGCCGTTAACCTAGTGCGGGATCCAACGGCGGGGTCGGGTCGACAAGAGCCCGTGATGCTTTCCCGCAGCAGCCATTCGCCAGTCCTATATTTGTTGACGGCCACTGAATTAGCGCGGCAGGTCCTTCTCCCCGCGCCATCAAGATAACTCTTCATATCTTGATGGTTTCATTGCTGTGTCAAGCTGGCATCTGGGAACGCGCCTGAAACGAGATCCTCGCTCCGATTTCAGCCAATTGAGTTTTCGGATGCCGATGCGCGTCATGCTGCGCGCGCCGTAGCACACGGCGGCGCCACAGGTCGTTGCAATGAATAGAAGGTCGGTCCGGAGCACGGAACGCTGCATCCCGATTGTCGCGAACGATCCGACCGCAACGCAAGCGATGCCACAGCGGATTGATGCTCGTCCGCTGCGTTCCTTTGCGGCAATTCATCCGTCGGTTGGGTTTGCATAGTACGAGTGCGTCGCATGGCGCCCAAAACCGGCGGTAGCCTATCCTGCAATACCGTGTTCTCAGTGCGCATTTTGTCGCTCCGCGTAAACGTTTTGCGTTGAGGTTTCCGTCGCCGCGTAAACGTCCGTTCAGGCCCTGCACCATCATGTGCGAATGGGTGAGCAAGGGCGTTGCGTAGAGGTCTTCCTTCTGGAGTAAACGGCACGCGTATGCCTGTGCGTTAAAGGATGCGTAACCCGTGCGTGATGCTTTCGCGTTCAGGTGTCAATCGCGTGAGTAACGCGTGCGTGCCGTTGTGTGCATGTCTTGCGAATGGACACGCGTGTAACGTGTTCAGGGTCGGCACCGCTGCGTGCGTATCAGCTCCGCTGACGGTGTCGCAGGCTGTGCGCGTGACTGACGCATTGATGTTCGATTCGCTACGCTTGTGCGCGTCCTGAGTTCCTCTTGTTCGATGTGCATAGGCTGCGTACTGTTGGTCGACGTCCTGCGTAACCGGGGACGATGCCGGTCGAACAGCATGCGTGTCAGGAGTAAACCGGGATGCGTAACGGAAGATGTGTCGCACGCGTACGACAGGCAAAAAAAGTGCGTTGTTCTCACGGATTCTCGTCGCTTCCCAGGTGTTCCCATGCGCGCTTGCCATGCGAAAAAAGGTGGTTGACGCGTGTGCCCGCTATGCGCAGGATGGTGTGAAGGTGGTGCGTAACGGTGTGCGCAGGAGGGTGACTCATGCCTGTCGCGAGGGTCTATACAAAGTCGCAATGGGAGGCGTTCGCCCGCGCGCTCGATGCACTACCTGAAAAGCCCGAGGCTGAACATGGCGTCACGGTGCGCGATGCGATGAAAGACATGCGTGCACGCGTACGCGCGGCGCAGGTGAAGGGCTACACACTGGAGCAGATCGCGGAGCAGGCGAAGCCGCACGGCATCGACATCACGGCGGGAACGATCCGCTATGCGCTGCGCGCAACCGGGAAGGGCAGCGGTGCCGGGAATGGCACGCGCCCGTCGTCGGGCGCGCGTGCGGCAGGGCAGGCGGGCGGCGCAGCGGCGCGTCAGCCCGATGCGCCGCCACGCACGAATCAGGTCCGCAAGGACGGGGGAAAGACCGTAACCAGACAACCCATACCGGTGCAGGGCACGCTCGGATTTGCGATCCGGCCCGACACCGACGATCTGTAGGGAGTCGCCATGAGCACGACAGTCGACACGACAGTTAATCCCATCTATCTCGTCGGCGGCGGCAAGGGCGGTGTCGGCAAGAGCGTGGTTGCGCTTGCGCTCGTGGATCACCTGCAACGCCGGGGCGTGAATACCGTGCTGGTGGAAAACGATACATCGAACCCGGACGTGATGCGCGCGGTGCACGACGAGATCGATTGCGCATCATTCGATCTGGACACGGCGGGCGGCTGGATCGACATGGTGAACTACTGCGACGCGCATCGCGATGCGGTCGTGGTGGTCAGCACGGCGGCACGCAATCAGGACGGCGTCACGCGATACGGCGCGACACTGGGCAGTACGCTTGATGAACTCGGACGGCGGCTCGTCGTGTTCTGGGTCATCAACCGGCAGCGCGACAGTCTTGAACTGCTGCGGCAGTTCAGCGATACGTTCCCCGATGCGACCGTGCATGTCGTGCGCAATGGCCTGTACGGTACGGCTGAACGCTTCGTGCTGTATCACGATTCGAAGCTGCGCAAGACTATCGAGACGAAGGGCAGGTCGCTGGATTTTCCCGAACTGGCCGACCGCGTTGCGGATGACCTGCGCAGCCAGCGGCTGTCGGTACGCAAGGCGGTTGAGACGCTGCCCATCGGGCAGCGCGCGGAACTGCTGCGCTGGCGGGCGTGTTACGACGTGATGTTCGCGCAGGTGACCGGCGATGCGTGAGCGGCATACGCGGCGGGAGCAGCACCCGCGCCCGCCTGATCCGCTCGCGCGGCTGTTCCTTGAAGTGTGCGGCGAGCCGCCGGACGACACGAGCCTGCTGCGCATGCGCCGCGTGTCGGCGGCGCTGAACCTGCGTGACAACGACGCGCTGTGGTCGGTGCTGGCGGCGCTCGAATACTACGTGCGCCTTTACGAGGCGATACCGGAGCGCATCCGGCAGGCGGGCGCGGGCGGCGTCGATGCGGCGCGCGCCGAAGCGCAGGCGGCGACGCAGGCGCTAATGGTGCAGCATCGCGACGCGCTCGCACGCTGCAAGGAAACGATCACACTGGCGGAGAAGATGACTGTCGAGCACGAGGCACGCTACCGGGCGGCGCTTGCTGCGCTGAACGATGAGGCGCTCGCTGCGGTCACGCAGCGGGCGGCGAACCGGATTGCGCGTGCTGCCGGAAACCGGCTCGTGGCGGCGACGGCGGTCGCGGCACGTGAACAGCGGCAACGGCTCGATGCGGCGCTCGTGTCATTCGAGCGGGTCGCCATGCGGCGATTCGTGAGGGCGTGCTACGGACTGGTGGCGGGCGGACTGGTGGTGATGCTGCTGGCGGCTCTCGCGGGAGGGCTGGCAGGGTGGTGGGCAGGGCACCATTGGGTGCGGGCAGATGGTTTGCCGTCCGTCTTGACAGGCTACACCGCGCCGGTATCGCCTTCTGTCAGGCCGCAATGAATCACGAAGCGCGTCAGTCAGGGCTTGCCGTGCGCGAAGCCCTACTGGCGGCTCATCCTGCTGCCAATTTTCCAGTTCATCTGCTTCTGCATGACGGTGGCGACGGCGTCGGACAGGGCCAGTCCACAGGTCGGGCTGTTGTGAATTTCGTCGGTAAGGTGGCGAGCGTGCGGCGAGCGTGACGACTGTCGGGAAAAGCCCGGACGGTCTGCGTTTTGGCACCTGTCGTATTGGAGACCACCCGAATGGCGAGCGGCCGGGGTCGTGTTCAAGCAGCACCGGATCTCGCGCTGGCGACACCGGCCAGGTAAGCTGCTTCAAGCGCTGCCCGGATAGACCGGAGTGCAGTGTCGTAGAAATCGAGCCAGTCGGAGTGGCGGGTTTCGAGGGTTTCCACGCAAAGTATCCTTTTGGCGATTTCGGCAAGCTGCTGTCTTGCGGCGGGGCGGCAGGTCAGAAGTGTTCACGGCGATCTCCCGGCAAGGTTGTGACGACTTCATTCGCGCGCGGTTTCGCAGGTACATCAAGCGGTTTTGCCGGAACTGGCTGGACAGGGCGGGCATCCGCTGAAGCAGGCAGGCGGCAAGCCGTCTGCCTGCACGGGTTATACCTCGGCGGCGTCGCCTTCGATGAACGCGGCGGCGCGGCGGAGCATGCGAGCCGCCGCGTCGTACTGGTCGAAGGCAATCATCGGAGGGGTGTAGCCTTCATCGCGGGCGCGCAGCAATGCCATGTCGTAATGGCACCCATGTTGGTACTGCGTGCCGGTTGCCTCGACGGAAGTGAGGAAAAGATCGGGCGAACCCACGGCGTTGGTCGCGAGCACGACCATGCGGATATTGAACATGACGGACTCTCCGGTTCAGGTGGGATGCGCAGGCGGCAGGGCGTGATGGGGTGGCGCTCCGCCTGCGCTGCCCGTTGCCAGGGCGGGGGTGGGGTTACGCCGCGCGCGGGCCGGACTGCTCGGTGCTCACGGTGCTTATGCTGTCAGCGGTCGGGAAAGGCCACGGTGACTGCTCGCCAGCGGAGGCAGGCGCGGCGCACGCATCGGGCGGGGTGTCATTGGCGTGTTCCGGGCCGTGACCGGCATCCGCTTCCGTATCGGCGTCCTTGCCTTCCGACGTTTCTTCCGCTTCGGCTCCGGTTTCCGCACCGTCGGTCCCGTTCTCATCCTCATCGTCGTCGCGACTCTCCCATGAGGGTGCGGCCGGGATTTCCCGGTCGGTGAAGATTTCGGGCACCCAGGCGACTTTCGCGAGCCGCAGTTCGGCGGCGGCTGCAGCGTCAGCTTTCTTCATCTTTTCGAGGTCGGCTGCAGCCTTCGGCGATAGGGCGGCAGCGACGACTTCGGCAATGCGCGCCTTTGACATGGTCGAAATACGTGGCGCGGGTGGGCGTCCAGTACCCGGTCATGTCGAGGTTCAGCGCACCTGCGAGCGCGTTGATCGCATGCGGCCTTTCTTCGCCCGCGATCCCGTCGAGCAGGGTGCCGGTGCAGAACGCGAGCAGATCGAGCAGCGTCGTGCCGGGGTCCTGCTGGACGAGCCAGGGCAGCAGGTCGGCCCGCTTCGCGGGCAATTCCGCGATCCACCGCGCGCGTTGCGTCTCGATGGCGCTCCATGCGGGGCTGGTGTCCAGGTCGTCGGCGGCGCGCAGCAGTCCGTCGTGATTGTTCGTGCCGGTCAGGGCGAGGAAGTCGCGCGCGGACGTGTGCCCGAAATGCTCAGGCAGCGCCTTCGGGACCAGGTGATGCAGCAGCGCGGCGAGCGCCACGGCGGGCTGTGCGGCGAGTTCCGCACGCATGGCGGCGGTGCGGTGCGCGGTGAGGCGCTGGCAGAGCTTTGCGCTGTGGGCCGGTTTGACCTTCGGGACTGCTGCGCACATCGCATCGTGCGCTTCGGCTTCGGGCGTGCCGGTGACATGCGCACCTGCGGCTTCGAGCGCGTCGGCGTTCTCGCGGCGCACGAGGCCGCGCTCGATGACGAGTTCGCCCTGGGGTCCGACGATGACAAATGCCCCCGCTTCGGCCATCTGCTGTTCGTCCCATACGACCGCGACGCTTTCGAGGGCGACGAGGGCGGCACTGACGTGCTCGATCTCGTCATTCAAGCGGTCCGCTTCCTCGTAGGCGCTTTCGTCGTCCTCCGGCAGCGCCTCCAGCTTTTCGGCGAGTCCGTCCTGCTGCGCGGTGAGCGCGTCCATCTGCCGCTGTTCGTCGTCGGTGTGCGGACGCTGGACCGGACGCAGCCTGCCATAGCGGTTCAGTTCTAGAAAGTCGCGCTCGACGCGTGTTTCAATCCAGCCCCATCCTTCTGCGCGCACTTCCTCTGCGGCGGCATCGAGCTTCTGCGCGACGAGCTTCTGCAACAGTTCCGCGTCGGCAATGTACCCGGCGTTTTCGTCGTCGCTGAACAGATCGCGGCGAACGTAGCCGCCCGCTGCTTCGTAGACGGCAACGCCGACGAAGCGCACGAGCCGGCTGCGGCTCGCGTCGATCTCGGCACGCGTGATGGCCTGCCGCAGATAGTTGGGCTGGCGCTGCCAGTCATTCGCGTCGAACCAGATGTGTTATCAAGCGCAAGAGGTTATGCCGAGTATGGCGGCCGGTCGGCCGGTTGGCCTGAGTGATCGCCCGAAATTTCTCGGCATAACCAAGTGCAGCATGACGCATTTCCTCCCTATGTACCATTGCGAACTTCTCTGAGCATCGCGATGAGTTTGTCAGATGGGGGGCGAAACTTTCCAGGCTTGATGGAGGGCGACATTTGCGCGCTCAGCACTGCAAGCTTCTCCGCCGGATCCACGCGCAAGTAGGCCTCAGTGGTCGAGATGCTGGCGTGTCCGAGCCACAACGCTACCTTCCTGATGTCACCTGTGGCAGCGAGCGTATGCATCGCACAGCTGTGGCGCCAATGTCGTTGGAGACATTGGCGACACACGGCCGCGATGAGCCTGATGCATCACGGCGTTGACCTGACCGTGATCGCACTCTGGCTCGGGCACGAGTCCTCCGAGACTACTCAGATCTATTTGCACGCCGACATGCAACTCAAGGAACGCGCGCTCGCGCACACCACGCTGAGCGGCGTCGCGCCGACACGCTACAAACCTCCAGATCCGTTACTCGCCTTCCTGGAGGCCCTCTGATAATGCCGACAACCCGAGCGACCGGGGACAGAGATCCGCGCAACCGTCGTGTGCGTGGATTCATGACGCGGCATAATCGGGGAGTCGGCATAACATTCTGGAAAGAGACATCAGGCCATTCGCAACAGCGAGACATTCGTGGCTCTTCTCTGACACAGTTGCGGGCGCGAAGGCGAGTGCCATGGTCTACAGCCTCGTGCTGACGTGCCGGGCCTGCAATGTCGAGCCCTATGCGTATCTGCATCATGTGCTGACCGAAATGCCACAACGGGCATCGGACGCTGACATCAGCGACCTGCTGCCGTTTAACTTCGCCAAACGAGTGCAGCTCGCTACAACCCACCCCTGAAGCACCCCGATCTGGGGTCCAGTCCGCGTTCTCCACGAGCTCCGGCATAGGTCGATCATCGGTCGGCAACGTGCGCGTGTTCGCTATCGCAGCGCGGGCGCCAGCGCGTTGCAACCGCGACCTCGGCTAAAATAGCGGGGTGCTCGCTCTCGCATCAACCAGCGGAAATCATCCCATGACCAGGACAAATCTCAGGTCCATCAGCCTTGCTCCCGACCATAACAAGTCTCATCTCTCGAAGGGGCAAAAGGCGTTCAACACGCTGATCAAGCAGATCGAAAAGCGGCGCTCCCGGCTGAGTGCCTGGGAGGCTGCAATGCCTGCCTTCCATCGGAAATATCTAAGCGAGTTCGCTCCCCTTGAGCAAACTTCCATCGACTTGCGCGCCAAGCTCGTGCATCGCCTGGACCAGGCGTACGGTCAGAAGGGGCTGACCAAATCCGAGCGGCGCACGATTGCAGACCTGATCAGCGACCTGGCAGGTGAGCTGGTTGCGCAGAGTGATGATCTGGAGCTTAAAACGATTTACAACCGATATAGCGAATCTGACTTTGACAGTGAAGCCGCCGCCGAGTTGGACGACATGAAATCGGCGCTCGAGGCCATGCTCGGGGTCGAGCTGGGCGACGACGTTGATATGAGTTCTCCCGAGGATGTACTGCAGCGCGCCCATGCGCAAATGGAACAGCGGCAGGCACAAGATGCACTCGAAAACCAGGCTCGGGAAGCGCGCCGCGCCAAACGAAAAAAGACGCCCAGGCAACTCGCAGCAGAGGCACGAGAACAAGTTGAGCAGGCCGAACTGAGCTTATCCATCCGCGAGGTCTATCGCAAACTGGCCAGCGCCTTGCATCCCGACCGCGAAACCGATCCGCAGGAGCGTGATCGGAAGACCGCTCTGATGCAAAGAGCCAACCAGGCATATAGCAAAAACAGCCTGTTGCAATTACTTGAGTTGCAGTTGGAGCTGGAACATATCGACCAAAGCGCCATCAACAACATCGGCGAAGACCGGTTGAAACACTACAACAAGATTCTGAAGGAACAGGTCGGTGAACTCGACCACGAAATCCTGCATGTCGAGAACGGATTCAAGCACAGCTACGGAATTCCGCCCTTCATCGATGTGTCGCCCAGCACCATCATGCGGAATCTAGCCGCCGATATCTTCTCGCTGCAGGAGAGCCTCCATGCCCTTGAACGTGACCTGCTCGTATTCGACGACGTCAAGCAACTTAAGGGCTGGCTAAAGTTCGTGAAACGGTCATTAGCCACGCCGCGTTTCGACGATATGCCGTTCTAGGGGAGCGCCGCTCCTCATGCTTCTTCCGTAGTGTGGAGAAAACACCGCTTACGAACAAATGATGGTATGTGTGCGGCCTGATCGAATCTTTGGGCGACAGTTCGAGTGCGGCCTCCATGATGGCGCGGACGTGATGAGAATCAAGCAGGTGCGGCGTCGGGCGTGGCAGTTGACTGGGTCCGAACGCCCCGACCGGAAGAAGCTCATGACGTGTGTCTTCGACATGGAGAAAGACACACAAGCGTCTGATGGCATTGAAGAAGGTACTTGCCTGGGTTGGTGTGGAGGCAATCCGGCACCAATCGAAGACCCGTTGGGTCAGGATATATTGATCACCGTGCTCCTCAGCGTAGCGGGCGAACTGCAGCAAAATCCGGTACGGCGCATCAAACTTAAGGCCGAAACCACGTTGCATGGCAACGTAACGCTTGACGTCGTCACTCAGCATGATGCGTCTCCTGGCCATGGCTGAGCAACACGCATAAGCATGTCGATATCGGTCTTGGCATAGATCGCCGTCGTGTCGGGCGAGCGGTGACGAAGGATTGCGCCCACCTGCTCCAGGCTGCAGCCAGCTCTCACCATGGAAGTTGCCAGCGAATGGCGAAACACATGCGATCCTGTCGGGACACCTTCGACACCGGCTCGTGTGCGCGCCTTTGCGACGAGGCAAGCGATCGTCGATGGCTTCAAGGACCTGAACGGTGCGTGAACACGTAGGAACATGTGATCGTCACGTGCGGGCGGGCGAGCATGCTCGATATAGGCCAACAGTGCGTCACCTGCATCTTGCGGCAACGGCAAGTGTGACACCCTGCGGTTCTTACCGCCGACGCGCAGACGCCCATTCCTCCAATCAATGTCTGCCAGTCGAAGTTGGCAAACATCTCCAGCTCGCAGCCCGAGTCGCGCCAAAAGGAGCATGATCGCGCGATCCCGCAGGCCCACTGGCGTGTTGAGATCGCAGGATGCGATGATCCGCTCGATGATTGGTGGGCTGAGGAACCGCGGGAGAGCGGCATTACGTGGTCGTCGTGCGCAAGGGACGGCATACACAAGTTCGGGACGGCACGCGTCGTTGGCCACGAGGTACCGGAGATAGGTCCGCAACACTGTCGCAGTCAGCTGCACTGACTTGTGAGATCGACTTGAAGGTTGATGCAGCACGATACTGCGAATCGTGATGGCGTCGTAAGTTCCAGGGTCCGGGGAAAGATCGGACAGCCAACGCGCTGCCTCGGCCAGATAGCGCACAGCGGTCTGCGCAGTGACCCCACACTGGTGGATAAGCCAAGATCGAAAAGCGACAAGACGCGAATCTTCTTCAGTGACACTGCCTTGAGGCAACAGATTGCAGCCACGCAGATATTGAAGGAATGTCACTCCCGCACGGCGTCGTCGAGTCGCGCCTGAATTAGTCAGTGTCCCGTGCTTCCGACAGAGAAAACAACGACAGTTGTGCTTCGCAAAGCGTTCGATATCACAATTGTCTACATCCCGCGCCGGAATTCGCGACAATCGAAGCCAATGGACGAAGTGCTCAGCTCCGGACAAGAGCATGCTTCTGGTTCCACAGCTGTATCCCAAGGCAACGAGATGATTCCCGTAGACTGGGAGCTGGAGGATGATTGGATCAAGGTCATCGGGAATGCGAATCGTACCGCGATCTTCGAGGAAGCTGACGAACCGACGAACATTCGTCATGTACCTAGGTCGCTGAAGCTCTCTTGGGCTATAGCACACGCCACCATGCCCCATGCACTGACATCGATGGCAAGCAAAGCGCTCAACGACGGCGGCATCCACTTGACTGAGTGGAAGGCGATGTCGCTGCAGCCAGTAGAGAAAATGACGAGCAGCGCTGGCGCGGGTTTCGAAGGAAGAAAAGCTGAGTTGAGTCTTGAGATACTCGGCCAGAAGAACAGCGCTATCGGTCGTCACGCGACGCGCGGGCGTCGCATCCGACGAAGCATATGAGCGGACTGTCATGTTGACCCCTTTCGGCTGATGACGAAGGGATTATTGTTATACCGAGCGATTACAGGGGATCACTCATGGCAGCCGGCGGGTGACCCGCCATACTCGGCATAACCTCTTGCTCTTGATAACGCGGCTTGCCGACGTCGGCATAAGATGTGTTCCTGCGTTTCATGGTCGTCTGCGAGGGCGAGCGCGGCAAGCTGATCGAGCGTGATCGCATCCTCGCGCAGCAGCGCGAGCAGCCTGGGCGACACGTCGGCGAGCTTCATGCGGCGCTTGACAGTAAGCGGCGACGCGGAGAACAGCGCGGCGATGTAATCGACGCTGCGCCCTTGCTCGGCCAGCATCCGGTACGCGCGCAGCACGTCGAATGGGTCGAGTCCTTCACGTTCGCTGTTCTCGATCAGCGAAATGGCGAGGGCTTCGCCTTCGCTGACGAGGCGCACCGGCACCGGATAGTCGGTAGCGATGTGCTTCTGTTCGAACAGCAGGTCGAGCGCGGCCTCGCGGCGCTGGCCCGCGCAGACACCATAGCGGCGCTGTTTGCCGCGTCCGCCTTTCATTTCGTGAACTACAAGATTCTGCAAAAGGCCCTTGGCGCGGATGTTGGCGGCGAGACCTGGAATACCCGAAAGGGGTTGGGTGCGGGCGTTGAGTGGCGAGGGCCGCAGGCTGGAATACGGCACGGTGATGACGGGTTGCTCGTTGCCGAAACTGGTTTCGAGCGGCGATGCGCTTTCAGTGGTTTCTGCTACAGCGGTTTCAACTTGGGCTTGCATGACTGACTCCAGAAGGTTGGAAAGAAGGTTCCGGGTCGGCTGCTGCCGGATACGTCAGGACTTGACCCGGAGAGGAGTCCTGATCGACTTGGGAGCGGCGCGGAAACGCCGCCCCTGCGGTGCTTACGCCTTCATCTGGTGCATCGCCTCAGCGAGCATCCACAGCGCGCGGTTGAGCTTCACGTTCTGGTCGATGCCGGTGATGGGACGGGTGGACATGGAGCGTCCGCTGCGCGAGCGTCCATGCAGCCCGCCCTTGGTGAGGTTTTCCTGGACCCTCTGAAACACCGTCCAGAGGTCGTCGCGGCGATCCTCGAAGCGACGCGGGGCGAGCAGTTGGCTGTCGGTGACAGGTGCGGGGGCTTCGGCGTCGGTCGGGTCGTAGCGCAGCGCGAGCGCGGAGCGTGCGAAGGCGTACTGTTCGTCGCGGTCGAGCGTGAGGGCCTTCATGCCTTCCTTCTGCTCGCGGATCAGGTCGAAGCCGTCGAGCACGTCGAACGCGCCGTTGATGACGTTCTGCACGATGTTGCCCTTGTGGGGGACGCGGATATCGCGCATGGTGTCTCCGGCGACCATGCCGTTCTGGCAGACAAACCGGTAGGCCCCAGCCAGCATCTGGTAGCTGCTCGTGCCGTCATGCGAGTTGAGCAGGATGATCTCGTTGGCTTCTTCGCCGGTGATTTCGTCGGCGTGCCGCATGCGGATCATGTGTTTGGTGAATTCGCGGCGGTCGTCGTGGCGCACGCGAGTCTGGCAGACCATGAACGGCTGGAATCCTTCGTTGCGCAGGCCGCACAGCACGTCGATGGTGGGGATGTAGGTGTAGCGCTCCGAGCGGCTTTCGTGCTTGCCGTCCGCGAAGATGGACGGGGCGACGCGGTGGATCTGGTCGTCCGACATGGGTGAGTCGGAGCGGAGCATCGGCGAGCCGTAACGGAAAGAGGAAGCGAGTTGCATGGCACTCTCCACAACAAAAGAGGTTGATCGGTGTTGCGCTGACCGGGCTCCAAGATTCCGCCCCGTTGTAGGGGTTGGGCTCGTCCTGGTGGAACCCGGGGTTGGCTTTACCGCCGCCAGTCTCCTGAGTTCGCGCCCGTGCGACTCAAGGAGCCGGTGGCGGGCAAACGTCAAGGAAAAAAGGTGAGGGAGGGGTGCGGGCAACACGGTCCCTCGCCCCTTGACGTTTGCCCGCCATCGGCTACGGTCGCGGGTGTCGGGCGGGAACACAGGAGACTGGTGGATGCGAAGCGTCGGGTTTGACCGGGATGAGCCGCCGCGCGGCGAGCGCGAATGTGGAGGCCGCGTGAGGCCTTCACCTGACTGGGGGTTAAAGGTCTTGGGTGTCGGGGGTTGAGGTTTTGCGCCAGGGATTGAAGCCCGGGAGGGCCGGGACGCCGCCGGCGGCCCGGTGCGAAGCACGAAAGCCCGCCCGCAGCGCAGCGCGGGGGCGCCCGGTGAGGGTTTCAGCACTGCGATAACACAGCCTGCTGCACCGAACCACTGACACCGGTCGTTGAGGACAACGCCATGACAGGCGGTGGCGACATTCGGCTGGACACGCCCCTTTGCGACGAGATCTTCAAGGTATGTACGACAGATAGCCTATGCCCGCGCCGGTACGTGCCGACAGAGCTGGCATCGCCCGCGTCGTTGCTAGAATGCCGGACTGGAAAACAGATCGTTACTACCGATGCCTTTGCCAGCCGATGTTGAACTGCTCGCGGGTTTGAGCATGCATTCCCAGGGTGCTACACCGAAACCGCATGGCCCGGCGCCCAGCCGTTCACGGACCAGCGCGTTCGCCGGATCGCGTATCAGGTTCCGGGACCACGAACTCATGGTGGTCGAGATTGGACCCTTCGCGCATGCGCGGGGCGCCACCGTGACATTTCGCGCGCGATCGGTGGGCGCGCAGGCCGTACGGGTGGGCGCAATCATCAAGACGCGCTGGGGCGTTTGCGAAGTAGTGGCCTGAACAGTGAGCAGGCGGGAGATCCCACGCCGATTGCTCACGCGTGGCTAAAGCGTGCACACGAATGCGACCTGAAGCGACCGACCGGGTTCGCGTGCTGACGCAGATTCTTGCGGCGTTCTGGCAGATCGTGATGACGTCTTTAGCGTTCGAGGTTCAGCAGATCGGGAGGCAGGCGCATCGCCCGCACGGGGGAACTCTGGGGAGGGCTGTGCGAAGCGCAGCCCGCGTGCGACATGGATTCTCCTGACCAACGCGCTGGCAGGCAGCCGGACGGGATCGGCGGTGTCGACCATGCTCATGCCGGAAGTGCCAGTGTTCTGCCCCAGTGTTGCCCGGTGGTTGCACGGGAGGTTCACGCCGGGCACGACACCCTGTGAATTCCACCGCTCCGCGACGAAGCAGCATCGGGAGCTTCCCGCTATGCGTCGATCAGCGTGTCCGCGATAGTCGTCCGAATGTGGATTGCGGCCCGTGCTGCCACGTCCGCATCCGCACTGTCCTCGACCAGCCCACGGGCAGACACTGAAATATGCTCTTTCCCAGACTGCCTTCCCGGTCTGGCCAGCATGGTTCCCCGGCAGTCCGGCGCGCCGCAATGGCAGGCGTACCGCTCCCGAAGCTGACGGGTGTGCCGTCCTTCCACGAAGAGCGCGTAGTCGATGCACAACTCTTCGCCGGCGAGCACCGGGTTCACGGTGCGAATGAAGATCCGGCCATCGCGGTCCTCGGCTTCGCAGTTGGGGCGACATGCATGGTTGATCCATCTGGCACTGTTACCGCCGATTGCCCCGTCAATGACGGTACCGTTCCCGACGTCGAAGTAGAAGGTGTGATCCGGCTGTGCCGGTTCGCGCGGGTGACGAAGCACGACCTCGTCCCATGAGATCCGTTCGCCCAGGTACTCACAGATGAGTTCGCCGGCCACAAGTGCGCGCGTGGCGAACACCCCTCTGCCGTGAACGGCTGACCGCCGCACAATAATCCGGCTGCGATGACGCAGGACACTGGCAGGTTTCAACGGGAAGGCATCAAGGACGTTCATCAGAGGCATCGTCGATACGGTTGCGAGGGCGGAGGTAATCGACCCGGGGAAGAAACATGGATTGCACGACCGAAATTTCCGTTGCAACCGGTGCAGCGCGTTACCTGCATCAACGCTGACGATGGCAGGGAAACAGTCGTGCGGCGTGGACCAGGCTGCAGTTGCTTCAGGCCGGGAAGCGCTACAGTATCTTCAGGTCACGGATCCTGCCGATCTGGGGTGATCGTTTCAGGATCAGGTCTGCGATGAATTCGGGGAGCAGCGCGCGCGGAATGTTCGCGGGAATGTCGTCGACTAGCTGCGAGGCGATACGCGCGATAAAGTCATTGGGGGCGCTTGCCAGACTGTGCTCACAACTGACTCGGTACTCCATGATCAGCCGTGCTCCGACGGATATTTTCTGCGACCGATTCTATCAGCAGTTGGCGTGACGATTGGTGATCGAGCAGCCGGCTCCCGGCGAATGCAGAGAGGCGGAGGCTCCTGAACGGTCGGCGAACGTCCCGGGTCGGAAGTCTGCCTGTGCAACGTGTTGCCCGGGCGCATCGCTACGGAGACACTGCACGATGCCGACGTACACGTAGAGGGCGCCCGAAGAGCCATGCGCGATCAGTGTCCTGGCCTCACGGTCAGTGCTCGCGCTGCTCCCTTGTGCGGCACCAACACCGGGGCCAATGGCCCGTTCGCAAAGATCTGTTGCCTGAAGAAGCGCGGGCGGATCGCCTGTCCATGTACCCGCACCACGCTGACCGGTCCCGCGAAGCAGGATGCCCATCGGTCTGGCACGGTGCGGGATATACCAGCGAAGTCGTTGTGCAAAGGGCGGCGCCGTGCGAGTACATCCTGTATGTCAGGCTATGGCCCGACGTGTGCGTCGGGGATCCCGCGATTCAGGTGTCGTGATCTTCGTCTGGCGCAATCGGCGACAGCGCGTCGTTGGCAAGAAAAATGTTTAACTGTTCATCGGCCTGTGCAATCCGATGCGAGGGGAGTGTCGAGAGCTGTTCGTCGTGCAACGACAGAACGTGTTCAAGGGCTTGCCCGTCAGCTTCAGACAGCGACCATTCATCCGCAGTCTTGATGCGGGCGGCGATAGCGTGCAGCGCAGCCTCGGAGGTCCGGAAAGGCTCAAGGGAGCGATGGCCAGTCAACGTTTCGTGAACGAAATAGGCGAGGTACACGGCCCTGAACAGCCGACCGATCAGTTCGATATTGCAGTTTCGGGCGAGCAACGCGGCAAGCGCCAGATGGTGCTCGAGTGAACGGTGACGAGAGATCGTCGCCGGCAGGGGCAGTAACATGTCCCGCGTCATCGGCCGTCTGCCGCCAGATTGTCTCGACTTGCGCGGCTTTGGAGCCGGTGCCATAGAATAGTTTTCAATCCATTGGCGAATTCTACGGCACGCGCAAGATCCGGAAGGCTCGGCTGCAAAAAGGAGCGTGGCAGGGTGTGCCGGTTATGCCTTGCAACGTGTCTCGAGCGGCTTTCCGCAGCGAAGGACACTGGCGGTCCGGGTCTGATGTCGGATTGCGCCCAAAGCAATCCGCGATTCCGAATGCGCCTCACGATGGCACTTTTGACAGGTAGGCAATGATCATTGGCTTGCTCGTGAAAGAAGCATTGCGTAGCGCTCGTCAGCCCGCGTTGCTCGCTGCAAGAAACTCCAGTCGCGTCACCTCGTAGCGCCGTAACCTATGAGAGAAAGGCCGCCAGAAATTTATTCATTGAGGCGACAACTAGCTTGAGAATTTCCGCGGGGCGCATTGCGGCGCCCGCCCCCAAGAACCACGCGATCAGTGTGTCGCGCAACCACGACGAAGCCGTCAGCGCCATCTGGATGTCGGTCCTCAGAGCTGCCGGGTTATGTCGTGCGCGCCTCGCATCCCAAATTGCAAAAAGCAGGCCTCGCCATACTGACTGCGCGGGACTGCGACCTAAATCGCCGCCAGCCATCCATTACCGGCCAGAAGCCCTTGCCCAGAAAGGCCGTGTAGCATACGCCGCACGCACTCAGAAAACGGGCCAGAAACAGCATCTAAAGTTTTGGTGAGTCTTTTCTGAGATGTGGCTGCGGAAATCTGGACATTCGGTTAAGGTGGAATCCTTGGATTCCCGAGGGTCCGATCGCCCGACCTACACTTGGCCTGTCATGCGCCGAGGCGGATCGACATTGAGAACAGGAGACGCCCTCGCGTTCGGGAAGACATCGATGATTGCCTCCGTATTCGTTTTTGAGTATATTGAATACATGTACATCTTTGGAGTGGACCGTGTCCCGTCCCACCCCTACGACCATGACGGTTCGCCTTAGCGGCCCCCTGAGCGACTTCGTTGCCGCAAATGTCGGGGAACATGGTGCTTATGAAAATGTTAGCGAGTATGTTCGAGACTTGATTCGCCGCGACAAGGAACGCCAGGAGGCGGAAGCATTTGAGCGACTCAAGGCTGAACTGGCGGGGGCCTACTCGGCCCCCGAATCGTCGTACAAACCACTGACGGCGACTGACGTGATCGCGCGCAACCGGGCGCGATAGGCCATGCCCAAGGCCCAGGTCCGCATCCAGGATGCTGCGTCTTTCCGGATAGATGAAATCTATCGCTATACGCGCGATCGCTGGGGCACACAGCAGGCCGACCGTTACATTTCGGGTTTATTCGGGGCCTTTGATGGCATCGCCAGTCACCAAACGCCCTCGCGTCCCGTACCAGCCGAACTCGGTGTCCAGGGATATTTCTTTCGCTACGAACGCCATTTTGTCTACTGGCGCCTCCTTTCCAATGGCGATATTGGTATCGTCACAATCCTGCACGAGCGTATGCATCAGATCGACCGCTTCCACGAAGACTTCGACCAGTAACCCGATCAGCTATCCTCAAGGCAACGGCCGATGCAACTGGTCTTCACCCCATAGGAAAACCGGCCATTACGGATGTCGTTTCCGAATCGATGGGCCGTCAACCGTGCTAGGCCGCACTATCTGTCCCGACAGCCGCGCGGCTCCAGGCCGGCCCGCACATGGCAACCGTTGACCTTCGAAAACGACATAGAAGGTCTTAGAGCATGTTTCAAAAAGAGTCGTCCGAGCGCTGAAGCGTTCGCCAGCAGATCAGGCAACAGGTGAGTTTGAGGAGCCCTTCACGGATGTCGGCACGACGCTCAAATCGCGTGCGAAGACGGCGGAATCCGTGCAGCCACGCATTGGTGCGCTCGACGACCCAACGTACTTTGCCAAGAGCGCTGCCGTGAGGTTCGCCGCGCCGGGCAATCGATGCAGGAATCCCGGCAGCGTGCAACGGCCGGCGATACCTGTCGTGATCGTAAGCACGATCCGCATAGATTCGGCCTGGCTTGCGCAGTGGCCGACCACGCATACCGCGAACCGGTGGGATGGCGTCGACCAGTGGAAGGAGTTGCGTGATGTCGTTGCGGTTCGCGCCCGTCAGGATGATCGCGAGCGGCGTGCCGTTGGCGTCGGTGGCGACGTGATGTTTGGAACCGGGTCGCGCACGATCGGTGGGGTTCGGTCCAGTTTTTCGCCCGCCCCAACCGCTCGAACAGAAGTGGAATCGATGACGACGCGAGAGAAGTCGATCCGATCGGCAGCGCGCAACTTCGCGAGCAGGATCTCGTGCAGTCGGTCCCAAACGCCAGCCTGTTGCCAGTCGCGCAGGCGACGCCAGCAACTGATGCCCGATCCGCAGCCCATCTCGGAGGGTAGTTCGCTCCAGCGAATACCGCTCTTGAGCACGAACAGTATTCCGGTCAGCGCAGCCCGATTGCTACAGGCTTGCGCCCCGGATACCGGAAGCGCCTCGGCCTTGCTGGGGGCAAGAGTGGTTCGATCAATGCCCACAATTGGTCGTCGATGATTGGCTTGGCCATCTCCTCGTTCCGCTTGTCACAACGGTCGCGGTTAACAGCTTTGCGTTTGAGTTAACAGGGGGTTAAAGCTCTTTTTGAAATATGCTCTTAGAGCAGGCCTGATCGAATGAGGCTAGCCACACCGCTACCAGCAAAAATTTCGGCTCGATGATACAAGCGTCACCGAAGTTCAGAGGTCAAAAAGAGACATTGTGCAAGATGACAGACATCGCTGGGGCGCTGCCAATTCCACACATGTCCCGCAGAGACGGGAGGTGTCAGGAATTTTGTGTGCTGAGGTCGGTTAAAAAATCTCAGCTCATCGCGGCGGTGAATCGCTCGCCGAACAGAATGGCGAACTG
>NZ_JBWCCT010000030.1:0-24480 GCF_056279605.1 Paraburkholderia sp. TE9906 | reverse complement strand
CACGATCTCCCTTGATCTACACGGACTCCAACACGCCATCACCATCATGCCTCACTCGCGCGCGCGTGAGGACACGGCCCAGCCGAGCCGCTTACTCCCCATGTAGCGGTTCACCCTGATATCGCAGCGTGACCGCAACTGCGATCACGCGGGATCAGCACATAGTCGCCCATGCCTGCCCAATGGCAAAGGTTATCGACTGTAAATTGGATCTCGCAGGGTTGCATCCCTGTTTTCCGTCGCAAATGAAGGTGTCCACTCGATTGACGATTCGCGCGAAACCGATCTAGTTCCATTTTTGCGCTATGGTTCAGACAAGCGTCGTCTGTCTTCGGCGCTACCTGGAAAATGCGCGAGTTTCGGGCGGGCACCGTGTGGGCAGATCCCCGATGCGTCGGTATCCAACGCTTAACCGAGCGCGCTGTTTTCGGTAGCAAAGGTTTCAAAGAAGATCCAACCGTCAGTTTTGCAGCTATTCTGTGATTATTGAATGTCTCGTCTTCCGCGTATCCGGTTGATAGCTCGTGGCCGACTGCTGCCCGCAGCGCCGAGCCGCCAACTTGTGCGTCGCGACCCCGCGCATGGACCGCCCACCGGCATGCCGGTGACAGTGCCAGGAAGGCCGGGGATCGCCCCCGACCGAGTGCTTGTTCATGCTCCGGCGGGCACTCATTGCGCCAACTGCCAGCGCAACACGGGATGCGTCGCGCCGGCAGGCATCGCCCACACTCCATTCGCACCGAAGTCCCACGTCGGCCCGAAGCTGGCCGTCGAATTCATCTGCGCCGTGGTCAGCCCTTGTGCGGCAGGCACCGCGTTACCCTGCGCGGCGCCGACTGTCGCGCCCGTCGTCTGCCTGTCCCAGTAGACGTCGCGGCCGATCGAGCCCTCGTTGTTGTTCGCGATGCCCGCGGGCAGCTGGCCGCCAGTCGGTCCGAGGTCCTGGGTGATCGTGCCTGTCGCGAATGACTGCGTGATCTTGCCTGTGTCCAGGTTCCAGCCCACCAGTGCTCCCGGGCCTTCCCGACAGACGTTCCCGCCGTAGTGTCCGCAGTAGTTCGGGTTGTAGGTCACCGGGCCCGTTGCATAGGACTGTGTAATGGTGCCTGAGTTGACGTTCACCAGCCCGCCCGCGTATGAGACGTGAATCACACCATTCACGGCGCCCGTCGCAAACGACTGCCTGATCACTCCCGTCTCGCCATTTCCATTGACAAGGCCGCCCCCCGAATGGCCGACGCTCGCACTGCTCGACGACCGGGTAATCAGGCCGTCGTTGGACCCGACAAGGCCGCCAGCGCTGGGGCCGTCGAATGTGCCGGCACTGCCGCTCGAATGTGCATTGGCGATCGTGCCGTGATTGATGGCGGCCAGAATGCCGATGCTGGCGCTCAGCAGCGACGCACTGCCGCCCGCACTCCCGTTCACGGTGACGTTGCGCACGACCGCTGTCGGACCAATCACACCGAAGAGCCCGACGGCGTGAGGCGAATAATCGGACAAATTCGACGTGGCACTTACGCTCAAATTCGAGATCGATCGACCCATGCCGTCGAACTGGCCGTTAAAAGGCGTCGGCAGATCGCCGACGAGCACGTTGGGCTGGGCACCGGGGTTCGTCACATCAACATCTCTGCCGAGCGCGTAGTTGCCGCTCAGATCCGCTGCGATATTCACGATGTCGCTGCGTGTATTGAGCAGCCGGTACGCCGTGATCTGGTCAACAAGCCCGCTATCGAAGGGCGCCGTCCACGCCGTGTTCCCGCGCATCGTGCCGAGCGTCGCGCTGGCGTTCATGTCATACAGCACGCTGACGATGCCCGTGCTCTTCGACCAGTCGACTGTTCCGCCGTTGCGCACGCTGCCGCCGTTGTCGATGCCCGATACGTCGGCGCGTAACGTCATATCGCCCGCCCCGATGTTCCGAACCGTGACGTTTGGCGCGATCGACACGTGCCGGTACGCGGCTAGCGTCAAATCTGCGTCGCCGCGCCACGTGAGGTCCGTAGCAAGCACGAGATCGCCAGTCGCGCCGTTCTCGCCCGACGTGGTGAGCGCAACGGACGTGCCGGCGTCGAGACTCCTTTCGAGCGCATCCGCCGGCAGCGCTCCGACCGTGATGGACGGCGTTGAAATGTTCCATTGTCCGGCATGCACGGCCGCACCGCGTCCGAACGCGAGGTGCGCCGCTTGCGTATCGACGGTGCCGCCATTGCCGTCCGCGTTGCTCGCGGTGATCCGGCCGAACTGCTCCACCCGGCCGCCGTCGGCGACGAGCCAGACGTGGCCGTCGCGGCTGGCGGTGCCGGTTGCACGGATACGCGTGCCGCCGCCCGCGAGCGCGTAGATGTTGCCATCGGCGGCCTGCAGGCTGACCTGCGCGGCCTTGATGTGTCCTCTATTGAGCACGGTGCCGTGATTGCCCGACTGCACGAACACCTGCCTGCTGCTGCCCGAATCCTGCAACAACACCTGCCCACCTGCGGCCAGTTCCGCCGTGCCGTTGGGCGCGGACACAGTGCCATCGTTGATGACTGCGTCTCGGGCAATCAGGAAGACATCGCCGCCGCTGGAACTGATCCTGCCGAGGTTGATGACGCTTGCGCCCGAATTGCCCGACAGCGTGAGCGCACCGCCGCCTTTCATGAAGGCGTCGTCGCAGATGTCCAGGGTGGACGCGACAAAGCGACCGCCGGTTGTCACCACGCCCGACGCCCCCACGACAATGCCCTGCGGATTGATCACATAGAGGCTGCCCGTTGCACTGAGCCGGCCGAGGATCGCGGATGGCGAGCCGCCCGTCACGCGGTTCAGCGTCGCGCCCGAGCCGTTGTCGAACGCCACGCTGTTGTTCCTGCCAATCGAAAAACTGTTCCACTCGATCACGCCGCGCGTCGAACCCGGCTGCGTGATCACAAGGCCGTTGCCCTGGCTCGCTATCGCACCCGAGCCGGCCACGTAAGTGCCGCTTTGTGGAAGGGTGTCTGCTGCGATCGTCGCGTGGGCAAAGGACAGACCGGTGAACGAAATACCGAGGACGAGCCACAAAGGTCCATTTGCTTGCCGACGATAGAGTGGCCGCGGCGCGGGTCGAAATAGTTCTGGGCGTGACATACATCCCCCTTTCCAGAGAGGCGCAATGGTGCCGATATCCCCGGAGGGCATCGGAATCGCGCGAGTCCCGGTGTCTGAAGAATAGCGGTTGGAGTCGCGAATGCATGCCGATATCTCGGCGTTTTGCGACTTTTCGGGTACGCCATCTGTTGATCCTTGGGGCATGTGGTGCGCATCAGCAACACGCGCTAATGTGTCCGGAGCAGGGACTGTCGTCAGCTGTGCCGGTCTTAAAGTGAGCCGGTCCACAGCGGAAACGATATCGATCGAAAGTTAGCCACTCGCGGCATTCGCGTTCTGGAGGCCAATGACAGTTTGCAGTCGCACATCCAACATCTGAATGTCGGTCGAATAGTAGAGGCGAATGACCCGTGATGGCCGATTGGGTGAGGTCGCCAACGAATTGGTAAGGACCTCCCTGATTGCAGGATCGACACCGTCTGGTGCCATCATGGCTCGTGCTACTACCTTCCGGGAAGGGGGATGTCATGGACAGGATTACTCGTGTTGGCGTGGATCTGGCGAAGAACGTGATGCAGATTCATGCGGTCGACAGCGCCGAACGCGTCGTGGTACGTAAAGCAATTCCGCGGGAGCGATTTGTGAGCTGGTTTGCCAATCTGGAACCGTGTCTGATCGCCATGGAGGCATGCGGTGCGGCGCATTACTGGGCACGCAAACTACACGCGCTCGGGCATGAGGTGCGGCTGATTCCCCCGCAATTTGTCGCGCCCTATCGTAAAGGCGGCGCCCATGTAAAGAACGATGCACTCGATGCCGAAGCTGTCTGCGAAGCGGCGAGCCGCCCGCACATGCGTTTCGTGCCGGTCAAGTCACCTGCGCAGCAAAGCGTGCTGGTGCTGCACCGCATGCGTACCGGATTTGTCGAAGAGCGTACCGCGCTGGTGAACCGGTTGCGCGGGCTGCTGGCCGAGTTCGGGGTGTTCCTGCCGCAAGGCATCCGCCGGTTACACGAGCACCTCATTGAGCGCATTGAGGACGGCAGCAATGAGCTGACAGGACCGGCGCGGCTGGCCCTGTTGCGCGGCTGCGAACAATGGCAGGTACTGGATGAACAGATTGCCTGGTTTGACAGACAGATTGCCGAGCATGCCAACCGCGACCCGCAGGCGCAACGCTGCATGGACGTGTGCGGCGTGGGCCGGCTAACGGCATCGGCCGCAGTGGCGACGGTGGTAGATGCCCGCCAGTTCCGGAACGGCCGGCAGATGGCCGCCTGGCTCGGCATCGTGCCCAAACAGAAAAGCAGCGGAGGCAAGCAGCGGCTCGGGAGCATCACCAGACAGGGCAACGACTATCTGCGAACCTTACTGTTCCAGGGTGCCCGCTCAGCGGTCCTGACGGCGCACCGACGTGATGACCGGCTCTCGCGCTGGATTGTCCAGTTACAGGCGCGCGTGGGCTACTACAAGACACTGGTCGCCGTGGCGAACAAGCATGCACGCATTCTGTGGGCGGTGCTCGCCAAGGGGGAGCGATTCGATCCGTCCTACGCGCCCGCCCGCACTGGTGGGGCGACGGGCGCCTGATACCCCAAACGACATCGCCATAAACTGGTTCCGAAGTTGAGGACGCATTCGACGAAGGATAGCGACAGGTCAGACCGGCAGCGGGCGAACTCGATAAGCGGTGAGGCGCTACACGAAATGTATTCGACGTCCAACGGATGGAGTCCTGCTGCGCGGTTACTATCCGGGCCCAGGCGCGGTTGTGATGGCGCCCAACAAGGCCGTTTATAGGCATGCAGTCTGTCACGCCGCCAACCGTTGTCGTTGTAGTCCTCCACTGACCGATACAGGAATCGAACATATGAATCACTAAACCCAGCTTGCAAAAACTGGAAGGTCCTTATAGGCCGCTTACTGGCAATTCCAGTCCGCAAAGTAGAAATAGGCTGACTGACCGGTTTGGAGCAAGTTGTCTGACCGGAGTGGGTCGACCTGAGCCGAACGCGATCGAGCTCAGGTCGGCCATGAGCCGCCGTTCGCATGCGTTGTCGGTCGGACGTTCATACGTCGGCTTCGCCCCCATAACCGGCCATCCGATTGACAAGACAAATGCTTTTTCATCGACCGAGGCGGCCAACGCCGTCCTCGCGGCATTGACGTCATCGTAGTTGCTCAAGTGCAGAGTGCCGGCGTGGCATCAGACATGTTTGCTTCTGGCGACCTCATGCTTTGGTTTCGTAAAGCAGTCCGTAGCTCCCGCTCGTTCGCTTGATTCGCGCGAAGCCGAGTTCACCCAAATGCATACCTGCGATCAAAAGTCTCTCCGAACTGACCATGTCCAGGAGCCCTGATCGTGTGGTGGCTGCGAGAGTTGGGTCCTGATCGAATGCAATCGATACGTCTGGCCGTTCAATCTGGATGTGCGGGAAATGAACAATGTCTCCCCAAACGAGCAGGCCCTGATCAGGGGATTCGAAAAGATATCCGGAGTGTCCATCAGTATGTCCCGGTAGCGGCATCGCTCTGATACCGGGAAGCACTTCGCCCTCATCGAAAGTGCGCAGCCTGTCGCTATAGCCGTTGAACACCTGACGCGCGATCAGGAAGTTACGGCGGGCACGCTCGCTGGCACGACTTAGATTTCCGTCGTCCTGCCAGAATGCGACCTCTCGCTGATGAACAACGAGCTCCGCATTCGGAAAGGCAACTTGTCCATTTGTGTCCGCCAGCCCTCCGACATGATCGGGATGCGCGTGCGTAAGCAGGATTGTGTCGATCGCGGATGGTTCGACACCAGCAAGCGACAAGTTAGTCTTCAGGCGGCCGCCCCATTGCTTGATGCCTCCCGCCCCCCCGTCGATGAGAATTGTGCGGCCCGCTCCGCGTACCACATAGCAGTTGATATGCACGGCGGCAGGCTCCGTCTGTCCTGCATCACTTTGCATTCTTGAGGCCTCGGACGAGTCGATATTCGACAGGAATTCCAGGCTGGCGGTGAGGTAGCCGTCGCTGATCGCGGTGATCGTGAAATCCCCGACTCGCTGACTCGGAAACGTAATGGTGGACACGACTCTTCTCCAGAAGACTTGCTAATTACGGGCGTGAATGTTCGACGCGGCATGACCAAAACAACGGATGCGCGCCGTGAGACCAGTGCGGCGCGCAATGGCGTCGTCCAGGGCTTCCATGAACCGGTTCATTACCGAAGGCGTGCGAAACGTCTCAAGGCGATATTGCACTTCCGCGAAGACGGGATGTCCGTGCCCATGCCGAACATCGACATAGATGACATGAACGCTTTCGAGCGCCGCTTCAAGAACACTCGTACAGAGTTCGACGCAATCGCGGGAAAGCTCGGCAAGCCTCTCATCAGACGGCATTTGCCCCGCGGAAATATAGAGTGTGACATTGGGCATCGCGGACCTATTTTTCCTGTTCGGTCGAAACGGTGCGGGAGCTTATCAGTTGTTCCGTCATCGGCGAGTAGAGGTGAACGCCTTCGAACGTGCTCTCGACAAACTGAGCGTTTCGCCGAGGCATTCTTGCGAGCCAACGGCGTTGCGGAAACTTCTCCAGCGCGACTGCTCGCATGGCCAACGGTGTGAGGCCCAACTGAATCAGAGGTTCGGGGCCGCTTGCACATAGCACGAGGAGTTCGTCAGCATTCACCGCTGGCGCAAGGCCGATATCGCTGTAGAGGTTCCGGTGCCAGTCGGTGATGTGCTGCTGCCACCTTGCGAAATTGCCGCCGCCTTTCTGGCGATATTCCTCTCCCGTCAGGACATCGAGACCGTCAATCGTGTGGACGGCCAGGTAGACCGGACAACCGTCGCTTAACGACTTGAAGCGCTGCGACGTGTGAAAGCCAGTAACCGAGATGAGAGCGGGGAGCTTTTCAAGGCTGTAGAAGTCATTCCATTCGGCTTCGCTGGTGGGATCGGCGAAGCCGCATTCGACGGTGTAGATCATCAGAATATCCTTCGTGATAGCTTGGCATAGTGCAGCAAACGATCCTTGTTCACTGCAGTAACGTAATGATAGGCTGCGATTTCCAAGGCATATAGCGATATAAAGTCAGCATTCAGTGAAGTTTTATCAAGCTGACGTCGAAAGCATTCCAACCGGCGAGACTTTGATGCGACGTAAGATCCCAAGCAATTCCGCGCTCCTGGCTTTTGAGGCCGCGGCCCGACACGGCAGCTTCGCCCGCGCGGCCGAGGAATTAGCGCTGACCGAGGGCGCCATCAGTCGTCAGATCGGTCGCCTCGAGGTGTTTTTGGGTGTCGTGCTGTTCAAGCGCGTCGGGAATCGGGTGAGGCTTGCACCCAATGGCACGCGATACGCGGTGCAGGTTCGTGAGATTCTGGATCGACTGGAGCGGGACAGCCTATACCTGATGGGGCAGCCTATCGAGGGCGCGAGCATTGATATCGCCGCCATTCCGACCTTCGCCACCCGTTGGCTTATCCCTCGACTGAAACGCTTTCAAAATATGCATCCGAACATTACCGTGCATATCGCCGAGCGTATGGAGCCCTTCATTCTTGCTGGTAGCGGTTTCGACGCAGCAATCCATTTTGAGCATCCCGCATGGGCGGGTATGCATCTACATAAGCTGCTGGAGGAGGTGCTTGTGCCCGTCTGTAGTCCGGCGCTCCTCGCGGACGCCGGTGAGAACCGATCGCTAGACGATCTGCCACGCCTTCACAGACGGCAAAATCCGGACGCGTGGCAGCTTTATGCACAAGAGGCCGGCATCGTGCTGACCAATTCGGCGGTAGGCGCACGTTACGATCTCCATTCCATGCTGATAGAGGCAGCGGTAGCCGGTCTGGGGGTCGCGTTGGTGCCGCGTCTTTACATCGGGACAGAGCTTGAACAAGGCCGTCTGGTCGCGCCTTGGCCGGACGGCAAAGCGATTACCAAAAACTTCTGCCTCGTTCTTCCTGAGCCGATCGAGTTGAGTGAAGGGCCACTGCAGGCATTTGCGAAATGGATACTTGACGAAGCCCGGGGCCTGGCGGTTTAAAGCATCGCCTGGTGCTCCCCTTTGCAAGGCGATTCGACTCGCCTCGAATTGACCGTCGTGAACTGACGAACGGCCGTTGTACCTTGAAAGCCGCCGCAGATGCAGCGCGGGGGCGACCGGCAGCAACGGGTCGCCCTGAGCCGCTCGTCGGCGGGCGAAGTTCGGCCATTTTCGGCCTCTTGCGGGCGGGTCCTGCAGGCCATTCGTGCGTCTGTTTTGCCCAGTAACGGACCTTCCCTGGACGATGATACTCGTCGCGTGCTGCGCTTTTTGAGCCGTATTAATGAGACGGCATGGCTATGAAGTGGACAAATTCGCATCTTGTCCAGAGCCCACACGTGTAATCGATCAGCGGTGCTGCCAAACCTTGATCGCCGAGAGCATGAGTATTGCCGCCAGCACCGGTAGCAGAATCGCACCTGACGTCGCGCCAACCAGACGGCCCCCAACGAAGGTTCCCAAGACTGAGCCCAATGCCATGAAGAGCAGAAACGCACGGTTCTGACGCAGGACGGTAAAGCTGCGATCCTGGCTGTAGCGTGCAAAACCCACCAACATCGTTGGAAGGCTCACCGCCAGACTCAGGCTGCCTGCAAGCTTGACGTCGACGCCGAACAGCAGCACGAATGTCGGGATCAGCAATTCGCCTCCGGCCACGCCCATCAGCGCGGCTACCGTTCCGATTCCAAATCCAGCGACGACCACAAGCAGAATTCGCGTCTTTCCGGTCAAGGCCAGCGCGTCGTGGTATGCCGCGCTATGCCCGAACAGCAGCACCATGGCAATGGCCACCAGCAGGACAGCCAGCACGCGATATAACGCGCGCGGGTGTGAGCGCGTCGCCCACCCGGCACCCATCCATGCGCCTAGCAAGCTGCCGACCAGAAGGTTCCGGATCACCTGCCAGTGGCCGAGTACATCGTCCTAGGGAACCGCTTGCGCGCGAAACGGAAGCGCGGTCGAGACGACGACTAAGCTCATCGCTTTGTTGAGTATGACCGCTTCCAATGCTGCGAACCGAAATACACCGATAAGAAGCGGAAGACGGAACTCCGCACCGCCAAGCCCGATCAGTCCAACTAAGGCACAGATAATCGTCCCGCCTGCGAACGCTATTGAGCGTTTGCGACGCGTCGAATCCTGGACGGCCATATGCCGTGCTGTCATGTTGTTCTCTTCTTGTCTCGCGTATCAATGATGCATGCCGCCTCTTGCGCCGGAGCGGTCAGTCAGCAACCACGGCTGCGAAGGTAATCTCGAACGTCCGCCATTTCCGTCAGGAAAGGTCGACTATTGGATTGTCTTCTTCCAGGACCGGAAGAGATCTAACAGCACTTTCGCGGGCGTCGGCAGGATGCTCTTTCGGTGCCAGACGGCGCCGACGTCCATGGTCGGGATCGGAATGCTCAGATCACGCCTCATAATCCGGCTCCCTTCGAGCGACCACGGACGATAGACGAGGTCCGAAAGAATTGTGACGCCCAGCCCGAGCGCGACCATGCTTCGCACGGCTTCGATCGACTTGCTCTGGATACGCACGTGCGGTGCGAGGCTATATTTTCCCCAATACTTGCGAACAGTTCGGACATGCTCGTCCATGTCGAGTAAAAGGTAGTCTTCCTGCGCAATGTCCTGCAGCGTGACCTGTTGTGCATCTTGCAACGGGTGATCCGGATGGGTCCAAAGCCGGCGCATGGAGCGCAGAATGGTTTCATATTTCAGCTCGTCCACGTTGGCCGTATTGGACACAAGCATCAGACCGATATCGAGCTGATTGTCGACGAGACGTTGCTCGATATCCTCGCGCGCGTCTTCGATGACCTCGACAGTGAGGTGCTCGAAGCGCTGCGAGACGGTAGCAAGCATTGACGGCATCAGGTAAGCCGAGACGGTTTCCGTGACGCCCACCCGAACGTGCCCCGAAATCTGTTCAGGTTCCTCCTGGGCCGCGACCACGGCGCGCCCGATGGACACATTCGCGTTCTGCACATGCCGAAGAAATCGCTCGCCTGCTCGGGTCAGTCGGACGCCCCTCGCGTGGCGCTGCAGGAGCGGCACCCCCACAGTGTCTTCGAGATTCTTCAGCGCGATCGTCATCGACGACTGCGAAACGGCGCAGAGATTGGCAGATCTGGAGATCTGCCCGGTATCAGCCACGGAGATGAAGTATTCGATCTGGCGAAGCGTAATGTGTGTGGCCACGTTGACGTACTCCGCTAGGTTGTGGCGCCGTGCAAACCGACAGCGCGAACCGACGACCGAATTGAGGTATTGAAAAATTATATATCGCGAGGCAAGAAATATGAATTAGGCAGGGCAATTTCGGCTGCATAGCATCCCGTCATGAAAGGAAACAGTGGAACGATGATGGAGACGCGGGAGAAGAAGGGGTACTGCACGTTATGCCGGTCAAGATGCGGCACGATCAACACGGTCCGCGGCGACTTGTTGCTGAAGGTGCGTCCCGACAACACGCACCCGACCGGCAACGCGATGTGCATGAAAGGCAAGGCCGCGCCGGAACTCGTACAGAGCCCCGACCGGGTGTTGTATCCCATGCGCCGCACTGCCCCAAAAGGGGCGGCCGATCCGCGCTGGAAACGGATCAGTTGGGACGAGGCGCTTGACGAGATCGCAACCACGCTCGCGCACTTCAAGCGGGAAAACGGCGCCGAATCGGTGGTGTTCGGCGTGACCACCCCGAGCGGTACGCCGATGAGCGACAGCATCGACTGGGTGGAGCGATTCGTGTGGTCTTTCGGGAGTCCGAATATCTGCTACGCGACCGAGATCTGCAACTGGCACAAGGATTTCGCGCACGTGTTTACGTTCGGTTGCGGCATGCCAACGGCCGATTACCGGAATTCCGACGTCATCGTGCTTTGGGGTACGAATCCAGCCAACACGTGGCTGGCCCAGGCGGACAGTATCGCAGCGGGTCGGCGCAACGGCGCAAAGCTGATTGTCGTGGACCCGAGACCCACGGCGCTTGCGCGCGATGCGGATGTATGGCTGCGCGTGCAGCCAGGCACGGACGGCGCGCTTGCTATGGGAATTGCCCGGCAAATGATCGCGACGGGAAATATCGACGATACATTTGTCCGCGAATGGACGAATGGCGCGTTCCTGGTTCGTCGTGATAGCGGATATTTTCTGCGTGAGCGCGACATCGATCCGGAGTCGTCGAACAATCGATATGCGGTCTGGAATGGCGCGCTCAATCGACTCGAACTCGTCGGAGAAGAGGCGCGCACGTCGCCGTCCGATCTTTCGATTTCAGGCTCGTATCAGATTTGCGTATTCGACCTGACGGGCAGGGTGATAGAGGTCACGTGTACGCCCGCTTTCGAGTTGTACCGCGGTGCGCTGTCTGATTACACGCCCGAACACGTGAGCAGAATCACCGGTGTCGACGCCTCGGCGATCGAAATCGTGGCGGCGATGCTCGGCCCACGCCAGCGCATTGCCTATCACGCGTGGTCTGGCGTGGGACAACATACGAACGCGACGCAAACAGAGCGGGCGATCGCTACGCTGTATGCACTGACAGGTGCATTCGATACGCAGGGTTCAAACCGCGAGTTGCTGAAGCAGCCAGCAAATCCTCTCAGTAACTACGCCATGCTGAGTCCTCAACAGCGAACAAAGGCGCTCGGGCTTGACGAGCGACCGCTCGGTCCGCCGTCCCAGGGATGGGTGACCGCGCGCGATGTTTATCGTGCGATTCTCGAGTCCAAGCCTTATTGGGTGCGCGCGCTTGTCTCGTTCGGCACCAACATGGTGATGTCGCAAGCCGACAGCGCATTGGCGCGGGACGCGCTGTGCGCACTGGATTTTCATGTTCATTGCGACCTGTTCGAAACGCCATCCGCCCGCTACGCGGATATCCTCCTTCCGGTCAATACGCCTTGGGAACGGGAAGGACTGCGTCTCGGCTTCGAGATCAATGAGCGGGCCGTTGAATTGGTCCAGTTGCGGCAGCGGATGGTGACGCCCCGCGGGGAGAGCCGGGCAGACTACAACATCGTGCTGGATCTGGCGGTCAGGCTCGGGATGGGAGATCAATTCTTCGGTGGCGACGTCGAAAAAGGATGGGACCATGTTCTCGAACCGTTGGGCCTGGACGTCGCGACGCTGCGTTCACATCCCGAGGGCATTTACCGGCCGCTCGAGCAGCAGGAAAAGCAATATGCTTGTACCACGCCGAATGGCCCGCGAGGCTTTGCGACCGAAACGCGGCGCGTCGAGTTCTATTCGGAGAAGCTGCATCGGTACGGTTATCCGGCTGTACCTCAGTATGTACCGCCGAGCCGCGGAGAGAGAGCACGCGCAGCTGAGCGTCGACGCTTTCCCTATACGCTCACTTCCTTCAAGAACGGCTACTACTGCCACAGCCAGCATCGTAGCCTGCCAAGCCTTCGTCGCCGTGCCCCTTATCCCGTTGCGGAACTGAGCGCCGATCTGGCGGCCCTGAAGGGCATTGTCGACGGGGACTGGATACGCGTCGCCAGTACAAACGGCACCGCGCGATTTCGTGCGCGAGTGGTCGCCGAACTCGCACCGGATGTCGTAGTCGCGGAGTATGGCTGGTGGCAGGCATGCGACGAAATCGGCATGGAATCGTCGACGGCCCTGGGAAGTACAAACAGTAACTACAACAGCATCGTGTCCGGCGCCATCGTCGATCCGCTGAGCGGTTCGTCGCCGCTTCGTGCCGTGCCATGCGACGTCACACTCGACGCGTCGGTCGATCCCGCGCGACGGGCGTGGCAAGGATTCCGGGACTTTGTCGTGTCGGCCGTACATGGAGAAGCCGAAGGCGTTCGCACGGTTACGTTCAGCGCAGCCGACGGTGGACCGCTCCCCGACTATCTGCCCGGACAGCATGTGACGATCCATATTCCGGAGTTGTGCGAAGGAGGAACGACGCGTGCCTATTCGCTCACTGGCCGTGCGATTGAAAGCGATCGGCGGACATACTCGATCTCCATGCGCCATCAGCGAGGCCGCAGTGCCGCTGGTGAGCAGTTCGAGGGCGTCATGTCCTCGTATATTCATCGCGAATTGGCAGTTGGACACAGGGTCTTGCTTCAAGCCCCCAGCGGCACCTTCGTCGTACCGCCGGCTTCGAAGCGACCGATCGTCATATTCGCGGGTGGGATTGGAATAACGCCCTTCATTTCGTGGCTGGAAACGATCGGGGAGCTGGGCACACAAGCGCCTGAATCCCAGCTGTTTTACGCGAATCTCAATAGCTCGACTCATGCGTTCCGGAAACGAATTGCGCAATTGCGGCGTGCGTTGCCAACGCTCAAGGTCGTGAATTGCTATAACCAGCCGCGCGACGAAGTACTCGGACGCGACTTCGAGATGCAGGGCTACCTCACTGCGGACGTCGTCGACGACGCATTGATACAGCACCGCGCGCGATTCTATTTATGCGGCCCGGAGCCGATGATGAACGCCATCACGGCAGGCCTCGTCGAGCGTGGCGTACCGCCGTTCGATATCTTCAGCGAGGCCTTTCGGTCTCCGTCGAAGCCGGCCCTCGATCCATCACAGCGCTTTGCCGTCGAATTCCGGCGGTCGCAGATCAAGGCTGAATGGGCACCCGAACGGGGAAGCCTGCTCAGCTTCGGCGAGAGCCTCGGCATCAGCATGCCGAGCGGCTGCCGGGTCGGGCAATGCGAGAGCTGTGCCGTCAAGGTCCTGGCGGGCAAGGTGTCGCATGTGACAGGGCATGGGCCGGATGAAGCCGATATGTGCCTCGCCTGCCAGGCGATCCCGGCCACTGATATTTCCATTGAAGCGTGAATGACCCACGAGGAGCCAAATCGAGCATGAAATTTTTCGACACGCCAGCGACACGCGAAGCGCTGGACTTCGCCACGCTGATTCCGTCGCTGAAGAAGGTGTTCATCAAGGGGTGTGAGGTTCCGCTCCGGCACTCGCACACGATCAATAGCGGCGACGGCAATACCGGCACCGTATTGATCATGCCGGCGTGGGAGGCGGACCGATATCTCGGCATCAAGACCGTGAACATTTTCCCGGGCAACCAGGGCCGCGGAATGCCCGGCTTGCACTCGACTTACGTGCTGTATGACGCCAGCACGGGTGAGCCACTCGCGCAGATGGACGGCGATGAAATCACCTCACGCCGGACCGCCGCCGCCTCGGCACTCGCTGCAACCTTTCTGGCGCGCGACGACTCCTCGCACATGGTGCTGTTGGGCGCCGGACGCGTGGCAAGCCTGGTGCCGGCAGCGTATCGAAGCCAGCTGCCAATCACGCATGTCGAGGTCTGGGACATCTATCCGGAATCGGCCGCGCGACTCGTGCAGCAACTGCGAGGCGAAGGTTTCAACGCGGCGGTTGTCTCCAGTCTGCCGGACAGCGTGGCGCGCGCGGATGTCGTGAGCTGCGCGACGCTCGCCACCGAGTCGATCGTACGCGGCTCGTGGTTGAAACCGGGAACGCATCTCGATCTTATCGGAAGCTTCACGCCGCAGATGCGCGAGGCTGACGACGATTGTTTCCGCCACGCACGCGTGTTTGTCGATACGGACGAGGCACCGCAGAAGTCCGGCGACCTGATTGGGCCGTTGTCGCGCAACGTGATTTCGCCGGCGGACCTGATCGGTACGCTCGCCGCCCTGTGCCGGGGCGACGTCGGTGGGCGATTCGACGGCAGCGAGCGCACGGTATTCAAAGCGGTGGGGACCGCACTCGAAGACCTGGCTGCGGCAGTGCAGGTTTATGAACAGCATGTTTAATCACTCGAAGCGTCGGAGACCATGATGAAGGAATTGAACCGTCAGCAAGACCTGGAAGCCTCGACAGTCGACGATGCAGTCGGACTCGAGCGTATGGCCGCAGCAGTGACCCGTTGGTCGGAAAAGTGGTTTCCCGACGCATACATATTCGCGGCGATCGCGGTTGTCGTCGTCGCGGTCGGCGCCCTGGCGACGGGCGCGCCTGCACAACGTGTGGGCATTGCCTTCGGAGATGGATTCTGGAGCCTGATTCCCTTTACGATGCAGATGGCGATCGTGGCCATTTCAGGCTACGTGGTCGCAGTATCTCCGCCTGCCGCGAAATTGATCGCATGGCTTGCCCGCTTGCCGTCGAACGGCAAGTCTGCGGTGGCATTCGTCGCGCTGGTCAGCATTTCGGCGTCGCTTTTCAACTGGGCGATCAGCCTGATCTTCAGCGGCCTGCTGGTTCGTGCGCTCGCTCGTCGCACCGGGCTCCGTATGGACTACCGAGCGGCGGGTGCCGCCGCCTATCTCGGCATGGGCGCGACTTGGGCGCTGGGATTAAGTTCGTCGGCATCGCAATTGCAAGCGAATCCGGACAGTTTGCCGAAAGCGCTGCTGGCGATCACCGGTGTCATTCCGTTTTCCGAAACGATTTTTCTTCCCCAGTCGTTGCTGATAGTCGCCGCTCTGACCGTCGTATCGCTTTTTATCGCGTATCTCTCTGCGCCGGGCGCCGAACGCGCCAAAACCGCGCAGTATCTGGGTATCTCGCTGAACGAGGCGGAACTCGAAGTAGCAGCGCCTTCACGCCCCGGCGACTGGCTCGAGTACAGCCCGTTGATCACAATCCTGATCGTCGCACTCGGCTCTGTTTGGGCATGGCACGAATTCACCGCGAAAAATCCGGTGCTGGCGATCTCGAATCTCAATACCTACAACTTCGTGTTCCTGTTGGCCGGGATGCTGTTGAACTGGCGCCCCCGCCGCTTTCTGAACGCCGTGGCGAAATCGGTGCCGTCCGTGGCTGGCGTGTTGATCCAGTTTCCTCTCTACGGAGGCATTGCGTACATGCTGACGAAAGCGTCCGCGCCGTCGGGACTACCGTTGGCCGATCATCTTTCGCATTTCTTCGTTGCAGTGTCGTCGCATGCGTCGTTTCCGGCGCTGATGGGCATCTATTCTGCCGTCCTTGGATTCTTCGTGCCGTCGGGTGGCGGGAAATGGATCATTGAAGCACCGTACGTGATCGCGGCAGCCAAGGAACTGCAGGTTCATCTGGGCTGGGCGGTAACCGTCTACAACGCGGCGGAGGCGTTGCCGAATTTGATCAACCCTTTCTGGATGCTGCCGTTGCTCGGCGTGCTGGGATTGCGGGCTCGTGACGTGGTGGGCTTCACGTTTACCCAGTTCATCGTGCATCTTCCGCTCGTGATCTTCATGCTGTGGGTTCTTGCGGGGACGCTGACCTTCCATCCCCCCGTCATGCCCTGATCAGTCTGTGGCGCCAGCCCGGTGCAGCAGGTTGTCAGTTTGGTCTGCTCGTCGTCCGGCCCGGTAACGAGCAGACGGACGTTGATCTGGCGATGTCGCTTGATGGTGTGCAGGAATGCAACGGCTGCAAACCTCAAAAGCGGCCGCGGCGTTCCCGCTAACCGACTGGCCGCAACGGGTCCAGGCTGTGTGGAAACCCGATGAAACTACAATGCGGCGCATGACCGCTACCCCCAGCGGCGCGTTTGGCTGCCTTTGCGGCCATCACCGCGACGACGAGAAGGCGAGCCTCTCCGATGCGTTCTAGACGATTTTATGGCTTTGTTTCTAGACCCTAAGGGGTGCTCATGCACCCAGCAGCCGCATTGCCTTCTTCGTCTTCTTGAAGCCCAGGATTCTCAGCACTCGAGTGAGATTGTAGGCGAGTACGTTCAAACTCATCTCGGTACCTACATTGGGTAATCTGCGCATCAGGAAGTGCGTGTAGCCCATCCAATGCTTGAACGTTCCGAAGACATGTTCGACGGTTCGCCTGCGTACTGTCATCGCATCAGGCGTTTTGTCCAGCCGACGTTGAACCGCTTCCAGCACCGACTCGTGCTCCCATCGACTGATCCGTCGTTGGTCGCTCGGAGTGCACTGTGACTTTATCGCGCATTGCGAACAGGCGCTGCTCCAGTATCGGTATCGATGTAGCTGCATCCCGTGTTCCTCGCTGGTGTATCGGTAAATTGCCCGTTCTCCAGCTGGACATTGGTATTCGTCGTCCCGCGCAATGTAGATGAAGTCTGCCTTGTCGAATCGGCCATGGTATTTCGCACCTGATGTTGTCGGCTTCGGCAGCATGACCGCAATCCCCGCATCGGCACACTCCTTGATCTGAGTCCCGGTGTAGTAGCCACGATCGGCGACTGCCCGCAGTCTGGTCTTACCCATCGCGTCGCGCGCAGCTTTTGCCATGGGGCTAAGCTGTGCCCGGTCACTGCCAGAGTTTGTGACCTCGTGAGCCACGATGAGATGGTGTTTGGCGTCAACGGCGACCTGCACGTTGTAGCCTACCATTCCCGAGCCCTTGCCGCTCGTCGCCATGGAGCGCGCATCGGGATCGGTCATCGAGAGTTGGCCATCAGGTTGCGTCTTGAGTTGCGCCTTGATCTGATCGAGGTTCCGCATCTGCTCACGTAGGCGCGCGATCTTGTCTTGCAATCGAGTCGTCTTCGCTTCGAGCTCAGCGGGTTGCGTACGATCGGCAGTCTCCAGCGCGTTCAGATATCGCTGGATGCTCTCCTCGATCTGCTTTTGGCGCTTGTCGACCTTAGCCTCGGTGAAGTTGCGATCGCGCGTATTGACAGCCTTGAACTTGCTGCCGTCAATGGCGACCAGCGCTTGCGAGAACAGCTTCAGCTCACGGCACAGCATCACGAAGCGGCGACACACGTTGCGAATGCCGATGCCGTTGTCACGACGAAAGTCGGCTATGGTCTTGAAGTCCGGAGCCAGGCGGCCCGTGAGCCACATCAACTCAACATTGCGCTGGCATTCGCGCTCAAGGCGCCGGCTCGATTGAACCCCGTTCAGGTAGCCGTAGATATAGATCTTCAGCAGCAGTGCTGGATGATAGGACGGGCGACCTGTAGTCGACGGCATTGCTCCATCGAAGCCCAGTGATGCAAGGTCAAGCTCTTCTACAAACGCCTCGATAATCCTGACCGGGTTGTCCTCGGCGACGAAGTCATCGAGGCATTCTGGAAGCAGCGTTACCTGCTTGCGATCTTCACCTTCTATGAATCGCTTCATCCGGTCACCCATGCTGAATGAGTTAATCCAGTTTAGGCGATCAGCGTGTTTTCACACAAGCTCGGTCGACTGCTGCCCGACGTGGGAGCCTCAACGTCGGAGGGCACTGTTGGCTCATCGTCGGACCGGGTTCGGCCAGGTTTCTGCCGTTCGATCGCGCTTGCACCCAGACGTTAGAGCGCCTGCTTGGGCTCAGTTAACGGACTGTCACGGACTGTGCCGCCCAATTGATTTGCCAGCGGGATCCATCAGAAATCGAAGCGCTACGACGTTCGGCTAACTTACGCAACGAAGCGTGGCAGCGCAATCATCGCGGTGTCAATCTTTGTCCGGGTTGACCACGCGTATCGGACGAGTCCCGATTTTCGCTCCCGTGACCTCGTCGACCGCCACCGCCCTTATCTCTGTTCCTGTTTCCGCATCCAGGAAGCGAACCAGCTTGCCGCCGCCACGGTATTGCCGCCCCCATGCACCGATCATGAAGAGCACCGGCAGGAAGTCTCGCCCGGCAGCCGTCAGCAGGTACTCCTCGCGCGGCGGATGCTCAGAGTAGCGGCGTTTCTCCAGTAGTCCCTCCTCTGTCAGCGTTGCCAGTCGCCGGGTCAGCATCGTCGGTGCAATGCCCAGACTTTTGCGGAACTGGTCAAAACGCGTGAGACCGGCATGGGCGTCGCGCAGGATAAGAATGCTCCACGCGTCGCCCGCGACACCCAGGCTGCGCGCGATCGGACACGGCTCATCGCAAAAATTCTTGTCGTCCATACTATTTTGATAGTGACATGCTCTCGATTTGCCAGTATAGTCGATTTCAAATTGGTAGTGACTGAAACCCTCTTACATGGAGCTTCGAATGGTCGGCAAAACGAATTTGGGTGTGGCCCTTGTTACGGGAGCATCTTCAGGCATCGGACAGGCCGCCGCACAGCGGCTGACCGACGCCGGTTACACGGTCTTCGGCACGAGCAGACGGGCTGCCCTCACGGGTCAGAGACCCTTTGAGATGCTGACCCTTGACGTCACCAGCGATGAATCCGTCGCGGCGGTGGTCAACGAAGTCATACGACGGGGGGGGCGCATCGACGTGCTGGTGAATAACGCTGGCTTTGGTGTGGCTCCGGCGGGCGCCGAAGAAAGCTCGATCGAGCAGGCTCGGTCGATCTTCGACACAAACGTCTTTGGCGTCGTCCGGATGACCCGCGCCGTCGTGCCCCACATGCGACGCCAAGGAAGTGGTCGCATCGTCAACATCGGCTCGGTGCTCGGTTTCTTACCGATGCCGTACGGGGCGCTCTATGCGGCAACGAAGCATGCGATTGAAGGATATTCCGAATCGCTCGACCATGAGCTGCGCACCTGGGGCATCCGTGTCTCGGTCATTGAGCCGGCTTACACCAAGACGCCGTTCGATGCGAATTTCCTGGAACCCGATGCCAAGCTCGATGCATACCGCGAGGCTCGTGCGGTCGTCAGCAACCGCGTCAATGAGGTGATGGCAACTGCTACGGAGCCCCGCGTCGTGGCCGAGGTCGTGCTGAAGGCTGCAGTTGCGGCTCGTCCGAGACTCCGGTACACAGCGGGTGCGCTCGCGAGCCGTCTGCAATTGCTGCGCAGATTCATGCCAGCGGGTCTGGTGGACGCCGCGCTTCGGAAGGACCTGCGGCTCAACACGATACCGTCGCCGAGGTCTGGCAAGCCAGTCCTGCAAAAATAGCAAATCGTCATGAACGTCAAGTTCCGCAATCTTGCAATCCTTGCGTCGCTTGTTTTCTTCGCTTTGGGATTCGCCTGGATGCTTGCGCCCAATTTCTTCCCGTCAAGGTGGGGTGTCGAGTTCTCATATCCGGTCGGACTGATCGGTCGGCGCGGGGCAGCTCTGTATGTTGGCATCGGGTTTATGTTCTTCTCGGCGAGGAACGCGGAACCATCATCCGCCCGTTCCGCTCTCGTCAAAGGTTTGATTGTTGCCTGCTTAACTCTCGCGGGCCTTGGGGTCTTCGAATTCCTCACCAGCCATGCCCGGTCCGGCATCCTGGCCGCCGTCGCGATAGAAGTCGCGCTTGCTCTGATGTTCGTGGGTGTCGCTCTCATCGAGCACGCGCGCCACGAAACAGGAACTTTTAGTTCGTAGTTGCGACGCAAGCTGCGGGGCGCTGGCTAAGGTCTCGATCGCCGCCGAGAAAAGAACGCGTGGACCGAGAAATCAAATCTGGGAAACAAAACACTATGAGAGCATTTATTCTCGAACGTTACGGACGCAAGGATGGCGTGCGTATTGGCGAGTTGCCGGAACCGGAACTACGCGACGATGACGTATTGATCCAGGTGCACGCCGCAGGTGTGAACCTTCTTGATTCCAAAATCCGCGACGGCGAATTCAAGCTCGTTTTGCCCTATCGCTTGCCGCTCGTTCTGGGCAACGATGTGGCCGGGGTGGTCGTCCGGGTTGGACCGCGCGTTCAGCGATTCAAGGCCGGCGACGAAGTCTATGCGCGGCCCGATAAAGATCGAATCGGCGCGTTTGCGGAGCTGATTGCAGTGAATGAAGCGGACCTCTCGATCAAACCAGAGATGCTCACCATGGAAGAGGCCGCTTCCATTCCGCTGGTTGGTCTAACTGCCTGGCAGGCACTGATCGAAAGAGCACATCTCGCAAAAGGACAAAAGGTTCTCATCCACGCGGGCTCCGGTGGTGTCGGGACGTTTGCGATCCAGCTGGCGAAGCATGTCGGCGCGTTCGTCGCGACGACAACAAGCACGGCGAATGTGGACTGGGTCAAGCGCCTCGGTGCAGACGTCGTCATCGATTACAGGAAGGACGACTTCGAGAATATCCTTTCCGACTATGACGTGGTTATAAATAGTCTCGGCGCAAAGACGCTCAGCAAATCCCTGCGCGTGCTCAAACCCGGCGGACAGCTCATCTCGATCTCTGGGCCACCGGATCCGGATTTTGCAAAGGAGCTTGGTTTGTCCCCGTTCCTGGGACTGGTGATGCGTCTCCTGAGTTATCGGATCAGGAAGGAAGCAAAACGTCTTAAGGTTAGCTATTCGTTTCTGTTCATGAGGGCAAGCGGAGACCAACTACGCGAGATAACGTCCCTCATCGATTCTGGCGTCATACGCCCGGTTGTGGATCGGATCTTTCCGTTTGAGTCGACCAGGGAGGCGATGGCCTACGTCGACACCGGGCGAGCCAAAGGCAAAGTCGTTGTCAAGATGAGGTGATTGGTATGCCCCGAAAACGGGCGGCCATTCCGGGGAAACAAAGGCGGCCCGCCGCATCTGATCGAGTCTCCCGGGCGGACGGCCGTTATACCTGGCGGATTCAACCGGTGGATGCAACACACTGAAGACTGCGCAAGCAGTGGGAGTGTTGCAGATGAAACAGCGACGCCGGATTTATTACAGCGAGAAGCAGAAAGCGCTGATGTGGGAACGTTGGCGGAAGGGAGAATCACTCCAGAAGATCGCCCAGCTTTTTGACCGGAACCATTCGTCGGTACAAGGGATTCTGGCGGAGACAGGCGGGATCCAACCACCACAGAGGCATCGATCGAGATTGGCGTTGACGCTGGCTGAGCGCGAAGAGATATCGCGGGCGCTTGTGGCTGACGACTCGATCCAGTCGATCGCCATGCGGCTCTCACGGTCTCCCTCCACCATCTGCCGTGAAATCAAGCGTAACAGCGGACCAGATGGCTACCGCGCAAGTCACGCCGATCAGCTTGCCTGGGATCGGGCGCAGCGTCCCAAAGTCTGTAAACTGGTTGAGCATCGAACGCTGGCGCAGATCGTGGCAGGCAAGCTCCAGCTGCAGTGGTCACCGCAACAGATTGCCGGATGGCTCAGGCGTGCGTACCCAGACAACGAGGACTACCACGTGTCCCACGAGACCATCTATCGCAGTCTCTTCATACAGGCCCGTGGCGCCCTGAAGAAGGAATTGCTCGAACACTTGCGGCGCACCCGGGCCATGCGCCGTTCGCGCCACCATACGCAGAAGACGGACGATCACGGCAGGACTCGCGACACGGTATCGATCAGCGAACGCCCCGCGACCGTTGAAGACCGGGCCGTACCGGGCCACTGGGAAGGTGATCTGCTGTGCGGTACCGGCAGCAGCCAGATTGCAACCCTCGTCGAGCGCCAGACACGTTACGTCATGCTGGTGAAGATAGCCAGCAAGGACAGCGAGACGGTCGTCAATGCACTCATCAAACATGCCAGCAAGTTGCCGCAGGAACTGTATAAATCGCTAACATGGGATCGGGGAACGGAGATGGCCGGACACAAGCGTTTCACTGTGGCCACTGATATCCAGGTCTACTTCTGCGACCCCAGCATCCGTGGCAGCGCGGATCAAACGAGAATACAAACGGACTTCTACGGCAGTACTTCCCCAAAGGCACCGATCGGTCGGTGTATTCGCAGGCTAAACTCAATGCTGTGGCGCGGCGGCTGAACGAGCGTCCGAGAAAGACGCTGGACTACGAAACGCCCGCCGGACGATTCCAGCAAACTATTGCATCCACCGGTTGAATCCACCCTTGAGAGCAGCCGCCCGGGCAGCGGAGGTCCGAACGGCGGATGTGGGTCCAGCCTGTGTGAAAACGCATTGATCGCCTAAACTAAATCAACGCGCTGAGACCAGGTGACTCATGAAGCGATTCGTTGAAGGCGATGACCGCAAGCAGGTCGCACTACTTCCCGAATGTGTCGATGACTACGTCGGGCAGGACAATCCGGTGAGAGTAATCGATGCCTTCGTCGACGAACTTGATCTCGCAGACCTCGGTTTCAACGGTACTACACCGGCGCTCACGGGCCGGCCGTCTTACCATCCTGGCGTGATGCTGAAGATCTATATCTACGGCTATCTGAACCGGATACCGTCGAGCCGGAGACTTGAGCGCGAATGCCAACGCAATGTTGAGTTGATGTGGCTGACAGGACGGCTCGCTCCGGACTTCAAGACGATCGCGGACTTCCGCCGTGACAGCGGCGCGGCGATCCGCAACGTATGCCGGCGTTTCGTCGAACTGTGTCGCGGGCTCAAGCTGCTATCCAGTGACATGGTGGCTATCGACGGTAGCAAGTTCAAGGCATCAAACACCCGCGACAGGAACTACACGGCAAGCAAAATCGACAAGCGCCAGAAGCAGATCGAGGAAAGCGTGCAGCGATATCTCGATCTGATTGAAAGCGCAGACCGTACCAGTCCTACCGGGTTCGATGTAAAGACCGTCAGGCTCTATGAGAAGATCGCCGTGCTGCGCCAGCAGATGCGTGAGCTCAAGCAGATCGGCAGACAACTGGAAGAGCAGCCGGACAAGCAGTTGTCGCTGACGGATCCGGACGCACGCTCGATGGCAACGAGTGGAAGAGGCTCCGGCATAGTGGGCTACAACGTCCAGGCAGCAGTTGCCGCGCACATCCAGCGTGTACTCGCGATACCGACCAAGCGATACGATAAGCGACTCGTTCAGTTTCTGACACGCACTGAGATCGAAGCGCTTCTTTCTGCTCCTGATAGAACAACTTGGCTCGGACGTCGGGACTATGCTCTGCTATTGCTCGCGATTCAGACGGGGTTGAGACTCTCCGAATTGACAGGGCTCGATCGTGATTCGGTGCAATTGGGTCGCGGCGCACACGTTCGCTGCCTCGGCAAGGGGCGCAAAGAACGATGCACGCCATTGACAACGCATACCATCGCCACGCTCAAAGCCTGGTTGCAAGAGCCCCCGCGCAACGGCGCGCACGCGTTGTTCCCTAATATAATCGGCGGTCGGCTCAGCTCTGACTCTGTGCAACATCTTCTGGGCAAGTATGTATCCACCGCGAGTGCCTGCTGCTCGTCCTTGACACGTAAGCGAATCACGCCACACGTCCTCAGGCACAGCGCTGCAATGGAACTACTTCATGCCGGCGTCGACTGCTCCGTCATTGCGTTGTGGTTAGGACACGAATCGGTCGAAACCACTCAGGTCTATTTGCACGCTCATTTAGCCCTCAAGGAAGCCGCGCTAGCTAAAGTCAAGTCCTCGAACGGCAAACCGTTGGGTCGATACCGTGCAGGCGATAAACTACTTGAGTTCCTAACCGCGTTGTGAAGAGTCCGACTATGCCGAACGCGCACGATGTATGATCGGCAGCGAGGTCTCTTTTGCGGTGCCCAAATCGCCATCAGCACCAGCCGTTCGGCATAGCACGGGATTCGGCATGATCTGCCCGCATGAACGGCGTTGATCCCGAAGCCTACCTGCATTACGTGATCGAGCGCATCGCCGATCACCCAGTGAACCGCATCGACGAACTG
>NZ_JBWCCT010000029.1:0-26268 GCF_056279605.1 Paraburkholderia sp. TE9906 | reverse complement strand
TTCGTCGAACGATGTCTCCCAGTCCATCGCTTCCTCATGCAAAGAATGAAGAAGCTCCTATAATGCCATGAATTTTATGACACAGTAGTACTATGTTGCGCATGCGGAACTTGCCTTGCACCTCACACCGCACGGCGGCTGGCAGTGTCGATTCCTTCCCCGTCGCCGGGGTGAACCTTCAGTCGAGAGGTACGTTGTCGCCAGAGCTTCACACCCAGCCGTTACCGGCTGCGCATGTCTGGATAGGCAACTGCTGGTCGTACAGCAGGTCGCAGCACTGCAATCGTTTCCGATCGCCGCGTACGACAAGACCAGGACGAGCTTTACCGCCAACTACCTGCCGCTTGACGCGCGGCTAACGGCGACACGTGTCGCACCATCCAGCGGATAGTGCAGTCGCTTCAGTACCTTGCCAATGCCGGTGGGCAGCGTCTTGCGTGGCGTTTTCGTCATTGCCATCATGCTCGTCATGCTTTGGGATTCGACCAATTCTACTTCATCGCGTTAGCGCGACAGAACCGCCATGACTGCATATGCTGTTGCCCACCTGAATAACGTCGAATTGTGCGCTGATATCGTCGAATACCTCGATCGCATCGACGCCACACTTGAGCCGTTTGGCGGCCGTTTCGTCGTGCACGGCGCTAGGCCCGAGGTACGCGAAGGCGAGTGGCACGGAGATCTCATTATGGTTGCGTTTCCCGATCTCACCGTCGCGCGCGCCTGGTACAGATCGGACGCGTACCAGCGAATTCTGCCGCTGCGCCTGCGGCACGCGAGCGGGTCGCTGATTTTTGCGTATTTCGGCGAACGTGACCGCCGATTTCGGGAACGTGACCGATTCGGTGGAGTTGGGCGTTGCGCGGTGTTGATTGTAGATTTACTTGTTAGGTCTGGTCGAGTTCGGGCTCCAGGACGTTGGGTTTTGGGGATGCTTTTCTGAGGGATTCACCGGTGAGCGTGATCCGGTGATGGCGCTGCATGAGACGGTCGAGCATTGCGTCGGCGATGGTCTCGTCGCCGATCCAGCCATGCCAGTGTTCAATCGGCAACTGGCTGGTGACGATGGTGGCCTTGCCCGCCGAACGGTCATCGATCATCTCGAGCAGATCGTTTCGAACCATTGCATCAAGGGGAGCCATTCCCCAGTCGTCCAGCAGGAGGACGTCAACGCGGGCGACCTGCAGCAGCCATTTCGTGAAGCCGCCGTTGCCGTGAAGGACGCGCAGTTCTTCATTCAGTCGCGGTACGCGTAGGTACAGCGCCGAATGCCCGCGTCGGCAGGCGTACTGTGCGAGCGCGCAGGCGAGCCACGATTTCCCGGCGCCCGTTGGCCCGCTGATGAGCAGGCTGTAGCCGGCCTCGACCCAGTCACCGAGAGCAAGGCTCGTGAGCGAGCGCGGATCCACACCTCGGCCGGCGCGAGTGTCGAGGTCCTCGATAGCGGCCTGCGGATATTTGAGGCGCGCCTGCTTGAGGAGTCGGGTGCGCCGGCGATCATCGCGCCAGCTGGCTTCCCGGTCGACCAGCAGGGACAGGCGTTCCTCGAAGCTCAGACTGGCTGCGCCGGGCTGCGTCAATTGTTCTTCCAGGCCGTCAGCGAAGCCCTCAAGCTTCAGGGTGCGCAGTTGAGTCAGTGTCTGATGCATCATCATGGCGGGTTCTCTTTATTGGTAGTAGCCGGGGCCGCGTACGTGCGCGTGGCTTGGGCTGATCCAGTCGGCAGGCGTTGCCGTCGCAGCCCGGTCGCGGTTGTTGATCAGGATGTCGCGCACATGGCGGTAACGGTGAACGCCCAGTTCCAGCGCCAATGCACAGGCCGCTTCAAGACGTTCGCGGCCGTAGCGCCGTGAGAGCGAGAGCAATCCGAGGCAAGCCCGATAACCGTGTTCCGGATGACGCTGCTCCTGTAGCAGCCGGGTGACGAGCGCGCCGGTTGCCGCGCCGATCTGCTGTCCCCAATGAATGAGCCGCTGCGGCGTCCATTCGAGATGGGCGCGGTGTGCGGCCGGCATATGTTCAACGACGGTGGTGTAGCCGCCGGCGCGATCGTTACGGGCGTGGCTGGCGACACGTCGACCGCGATGCAACAGTTCGACCGCGCCGGCAGTGATGCGCGCATCGAGCTTGAGGCCGACCAGAGCGTGCGGCACGCTGTAGCGGTGTTTGTTGATCTCGACGTGATAGTCGATGTGAACCGTTACTGTCTTGAAGCGCGCGAGCTCCCAAGGTTGTGACGGCAGCGGCTGCAATGCCGGCGCGTCAAGCTGCGCGAATGCGCTGGCGCGGCATCCCGGCAGCTTCTGGAACAGGCGCTCGTTCAGGTTCTTCAACAGCGGACTGATCGCTTCATCAACCGACTGGACCGATGCAAACCGGTGATGACGCAGGCGCGCCATGATCCAACGTTCAACCACCTGGACTGCAACTTCTACTTTCGGTTTGTCCTGGGGGCGATATGCGCGAGCAGGCAGGAATGACGTGCCGTAATGGCGTGCGAAGTCCAGCACGGTGTCGCCTGCGCGCGGCTCGTAGCGGTCGGGATCGGCAATCATGGCGCGCGGGTTGTCCGGCACGATCAGCTGCGGCACACCCCCATAAAACGTCAACGCGCGTGCGATGCCGCCGAGCCAGTCCTCCATCGTTTCGGCCGGCGTCGCGCACGCGAACGTGTAGCTCGAGGCGCCCATGGCGGCCACGAAGATGTGTGCGCGGCGCCCCGTGGTCAGCGGCAACGTAGGGCCGGCGAAGTCGACAAACAGTTTCTCGCCAGCGCGATGGATCTGCCGCATCGAGCGCTTCAGGCGTTTCGCAAACGTCCTGTAGTGCTCGCAGAACTGCGTATAGCGGTAGGTCTGCCGGTCCGCGAATTCAGTCTGGTATTCCTCCCAAAGCAGCGTCAGCGTCACGCCCTTGCGACGCAGTTCCTGATGGATGCGCCCGTAGTCCGGCTGGGCATAGGCCGCTGGCCCTGTGGGCTTGCCGAGTAGTCGCCGCTCGAGTTCACCTTCGTCCATATCGCAGGCACTTGACCAGTCGAGCCCGGCCGCACCGGCCAGTCCGAGGTACTTCGTGACCACGCCCTTGGAAATGCCCAGTGATGCGGCGATCCGGTCGTGCGAGAAGCCGCCGTCGAATTTAAGTCGTAAAACGTCCTTGATCATGCGCATGTTCATCCGGTGCGCGGGCATCGTCTCTCCGGCCAAAGCCGGCGAGCATAGCCCGCGTGGTTGATGTCATGCGCAACGCCACTCCTGCCGTCCGGTTCGCTCGGTCACGTTCCCGAAATGACCGGTCACGTTGCCGGAATCGCCGGTCACGATCCCGAAACGGCCGGTCACCTTGATCCGAAATACGCAATTTTGATCGAGGGCGTGGACGAGCGTCACAAAGCGATCGACATTCTGGGCTGAACGCGGCGTGCTTGCCGCCGCGCTCCTCCGTCGACAGCCGGTTAAGGGATTTTGAGCCTTCGATACTTGGAAATGGCCGAATATGACATCGAGAAGACTTATAAAATTATCGCAAATAGATCGGTAGCCCGCGCTAACCCGGGATTGCCTGGACAGTGGCCATATACAGGTTCATCGCGAATGACGTATGACGCTGGAATTCCGCCTCTTCGCCAGTCTGCGTATCCGGAAAATGGGCAGACGAAACTTCGATCACAAACTGCGCGACTGGCACGGTCATTTCAGAATACGTTGCGACTAACGTGCCGCTTGCGTCAGCCGCCGCCCGAGGTCTCGATAAGGGATTTCACCCTTGACCATGAGTCAACTGAATCCAGGGCAACCGGATCGTCAACAACTCGATCCGCAGCGGAGCCGACGCTCCCGCAAAGTGCTGCTATGGCGATAAGGACTGCCTTCATCGGCTTCTGTAGCACGAATGCGGTGATGGGATTCTGCGTCACTGCGGCCAGATACAAGAAACACCTCGCCCGCTTACGCACGCGCCTGCAATGCGTTCGGCTCGCCCGACGGCACCGCCTCCAGGAAGCCATGCCCCATCTCCCGCTCGAAGCGAGACGGGCTGCCCTCCCAGATGACGCGCGCGTGTTCGAGCACATACACGCGGTCCGCGTGCGGCAGCGCGAACGTGACGTTCTGCTCGCCGAGCAGCACGGTGATCGGCGTGGACTTCTGCATCGCTTCTAGCGCCTTCGACAACTGCTCCAGGATCACGGGTGCAAGACCGAGTGTGGGCTCGTCGAGAATCAGCAGCCTGGGCTGCATCATCAGTGCGCGGCCAATCGCGAGCATCTGCTGCTCTCCGCCGGACAGCGTCTTTGCGGTCTGGCTCTGGCGCGACTTGAGAATCGGAAACAGATCGAACAGCCACGCGAGCTGGTCCGCGCGAATGTTGTCGGCGAGATGATAGCCGCCCAGGTCAAGGTTCTCGCGAACGGTCATGTCGCTGAATAATTCGCGCGTTTCCGGACATTGCACGACGCCCGCGCGGGCGATCGCCGCGCCGCTCATGCCCTCCAGTTTGTTCTCGCCGAAACGGATGCTCCCCTCATAAGGCACGAGACCCGAGATGGCGTTGAAAAGTGTCGTTTTGCCCGCCCCGTTCAGTCCCACAATCGACACGAATTCGCCCTCACGTACATGCAGGCTCACGCCGTCGAGCGCCCTCGCCTTGTCGTATTGCACGCCCACGCCGTCGACCTGGAGAATAGCCGGTTTGTCGTTGGCGCTGGCGGGCGCGCGTTCGCGCACTTCAAGCTTGCCGCCGAGATAGACCCGCCGCACCGTCTCGTTGCGCATCACCTCGTCAGCGGTTCCTTCGGCGACATGTTCGCCGAGATACATCGCCAGCACGCGATCGGCGAGCGCCGCCAGACTCTTCACGTTGTGATCCACGAGCAGCACCGCGCGGCCTTCGTCGCGAAAGCCGCGGATCAGGTCCGAGAATGCCGTCGACTCCGTCGCGGTCAGTCCCGCGAATGGCTCGTCGACGAGCACGACCCTCGGATCACGGGCGATCGCTTTGGCCATCTCCATGCGGCGCAGATCCGCAAACGGCAGAGTCGCCGGATGCCGATGCATGACGGCGCTCAGGCCCACGCGTTCGGCGATTTCGCGAGCGCGCCGGTTCACGTCCGGATCAACCACGAGCTTCGTGAGCGAATCGGGCAGCAGAGCCAGCTTGATATGCTCCAGCACCGTCTGCCGATGCAACGGCCGTGAATGCTGGAAGACGATGCCGACTCCCGCCCGCGCGATCCGATGCGGTGCCCAGCCGGCCATCTCGACGCCGCCGACCTTGACCGATCCCGCATTGGGCCGTTCGATGCCCATGATCAGCTTCATCACCGTCGACTTGCCAGACCCGTTCGGTCCGATCAGACCGAGAATTTCGCCGGGCCGCACGTTAAAGCCGATGTCCTTCACCGCGACCAGTCCGCCGAAGCGCTTGGTGAGGCCGCGTACCGCGAGAAGGGGCGTGTCGTTCATGGTTTTTCCCTCACGCGCAGCAGGTTGCCGAGCAGCCCATCCGGAAAGAACAGAATGACGGCGAGCGCCACGGCCGCGACCACGAAGGTATTGATCTGGCCGAGTGGACGCAGAAACTCGCCGGCGACGATGAGGAAAATCGATCCGAGCACTGCGCCGAGTATCGTGCGGCGCCCACCGAGCACCGCCGCGATGATGACCTGAACCCCGACGCCCAGATCGACCACGGTACTGACCGAAGCCGTGCCCTGATAGAACACGAGCATCGCGCCCGCCACGCCGGAGAACACAGCGCTGATGCAGAACGCCGCGAGCTTGTGCCGCGTGACATTGAAGCCGAGCGCCTGGGCGCCGATCGTGTCCTGACCGCTCGCCTGCAGGATCAGACCGATTGCCGAACGCGACAGTCCGAACAGCAGGATCGCGCAGACGATCAGAAACGCGAGGGCGATCCAGTAGTTGTAGCGGGCATCGACGGACATCACGTCCGGAACCATCATGCCAATCTCGCCGCCAGTCACGCCCGCGAAGATCACGATGGCGTTCTGCAGGAGCAGCACGGCGACCAGCGTGACAAGACCGAAGTACGGGCCGCGTAGGCGCAATGCCGGCACCGCGAGCAGCAGCCCGCCGACCAGCGCGACCAGCCCGCCAGCGACCACGCACACCAGTATCGGCGCGCCCCATCGGGCATCGAGGATAGCCGCCGAATACGCGCCGAGGCCAATCAGAAACGTCGGGCCGAAATTCACCTCGCCGGCAAAGCCGAATAGCAGGTCCCACGACATCGCAAAGACACCGAAATAAAACGCCACGGTCAGCACGCCGAGGATGTAACCCGACAACCAGCAGGGCAGCGTCGTCGCGGCCGCGGCGAGCAACACGGCGGCCCCTATCGCACGCGAACGAAGAAGAACGGTCATGACGATGCGCTCCTCTAACGCCGTCCAAGGAAGCCTTGTGGCCGCACATACACGACGAGCACCAGCAGCAGCAACGCGGGTAGCGGGCGCAGCGTCGGCGCGACGAGATAGGCGGTGATGGTCTCCAGATACCCGACGACATAAGCGGCCATCAACGAACCGGACACGCTGCCCAGCCCGCCGAGTACGACAATCGAGAATGCACTCGCCGTGAGCTGGCCGGTGTTGTTCGTGCTCACACCGAGAAACGACGCGAGCAGCACGCCCGCGATACCGGCCAGCACGCCGTAGATGGTCCACGCGAGCAGATAGATGCGCGACAATTCGAAGCCGAGCAGCGTGAGGCCACGTGGGTTCATCGACGCCGCGAGCAGAGCCTTGCCCAGTCGCGTGCGGTTCACGAACAGCCACAGCAATCCGATCACCACCCAGCAGAGCACCGCGATCATGATCTCGTTGAACGGCACGCGCACCCCGGCAACCGTCGCGACACCGTTGATCAGCGGGCGCATCGTCACGGGATTGTCGGTGAAGAGCCAGGCCATCCCTTGCTGGATCATGATGCCCCACAGCAGCGTGCCCGTGAGCACGAAGATTTCCTTCTCCTCGCGGGGAATCGCGCCCGACCGCTGGATGGGCCGCACCACCATCAGATACGTGATGTAGGCGGTAACCATTCCGGCGAGCACGCCGAGCGGTGTGCCGAGATACGTGCCGAGGCCGCCTTCGCCCGCGAGAAACCAGCCGGCCAGTGCCGCCACCAGCATTACGCCGCCGTGCGCGAGATTGAGCACACCGGAGACGCCGAAAATGAGCGTGAAGCCGATGGCGCCCAGGGCGTAAAGGGAACTAATCGCAAAGCCGTCGATGAGAATCTGCAATGGCAGCATGCTCGGCCCTTCGTGTCGATGGGTGAATCGATGCAGGGGGCTGTCTGGACGGTCACCGCATGGCCCCCGACGGATTCAGACAGTATCACCCGCCGACGCGGCACAAAACCCGCGCGGCGGCACCGCGTATTTCATGGCATGCTGGCTAGTTCGCGGCCGCGTGCTGCACCTTGACGAAAGCCGGGAACCTGACCGTGCCGTTCGCTACGGACTTGGGCCAGATCGCGACTTGCTTGCCGCCCTGCCATTGCAGGTTGATGCCGGTGATATATCCCGACCCGTACTTCAGCGCATGGGTGAACTGATCGTTGCGGCCGTAGAACTGCCAGCGGCCGATCGTGCCGACATAGTCCGTCTTCTCGAGCGCATCGACCATCTGGTCCGGGTCTGTGGACCCCTTGTTGCGTTTGATCGCATCCGCGAGGATGTACACGAGGTCGTAACTCGTGAAGCCGCAATACGCCGGCGACACGCCGAATTTCTTCTGATAGGCGTCGACGAAGGGTACGGTCTTCGGCGTGATCGCGACGCCCGGTGCCGCCGCGGACGCCGTGATCACGCCTTCCGTCGCGCCGTTCGTGTCCTTCCAGAAGCTCGTGGTGGTGGCTTGCGAACTCTGGCCCGTCAGCGGAATCGGCACCTCCTGGTCATGCCATTGCACGGTGGGCTGCACGCCGACATGGCTGATGCCGGTCGTGATCGTGTCGGGATGCTTCGCCTCAATCTGGTTGAAGATCGGCGTGAAATCAGACGTGTCGGGATTGAAGCGGACGTGATCGAGCACCTGCAGGCCCGCTTTGGGCAGACACTCCAGGAAGCGCTCGTCGAGCGGTTTGGTCCACGCGGCGTCTTCGCTCATCACCACGGTCGTTTTCATCTTGAACTGGCCGACCAGGACGTCGTGCGAAAAATCGCAGATCGATTGCGCGATGAACGCCGAGGTCATCCAGCCATGAAAGGTGTATTTGTAGTGATCGTAGTCGTCGTGGACGTGCTTCGAGATGTCGTTGCTCGCCGCGCCCGGCGTGATGAACGGCATTTTCAGCCGTCCCGACCAAGGCTCCATCGCGAGCGCAACTTCGCTGATATAGCTGCCGATCACCGCGACTACCTTGTCCTGAGTCGCGGCCCGCTGGAATGCGCGCACGCCGTCGGAGGCCGACGAGTGATCGTCATACGCGATGATCTGGATAGGCCGGCCATCGACGCCGCCGTGTGCGTTGATCTCGTCCGCGGCCAGTTGCGCGGACTTGCTGATGGATGCGCCCGCGACCGCCGACTCCTCGCTGATGACCCCGATTTTGATCGGATCCCCTGCTGCAAATGCGCTGACCGAGAGGCCAAGCCCCGCTGCCACCGTCCCTGTCGCGACGACGCGATACAGGTCCCGCCATGTTCTCTTGCTGGCCATCATGTTCTCCGATTCTCGACGATCGTTGAGTGACATCTGCCTGGCACACCGCAGCTTTGAATGGTGCGCGCACAACAGTATCACCCCGTCCCTCCACACTACATCCGTACTAACGATTATCCAGAGCGCGCGGATTTCATCGTGCAGAGCAGCAAAACCGCGGTCAGGTTGGGTGACGGAGGTCGGAGCTTCGCCGCCCGCCGTCCTTTTCTCCGCTATTGCGTGGTTACGTCGAACAGCAGTTCACCGCCAATGGTCCGAGCGACGGCCTCGGCATCAGGTTCGTCTGCTTGACGCCCGGCTTGGCCCTGTCCACACGGGCGGCTAAAGTCATTTGGATCCTGTTCTCTGATCCGCACGTCAGCGGCACCTTGAGGTCGTTCGCGTGGGCCGGCTTTAACTGGCACTCGGCGATATTCGCGGCGATGGGGCACCGGCCTGATAATGCGGGAACGTCCCGACGGAATCAGCGTCTTGCACGGTGCAGTGGAGTGGTTCGCCACCGTCTGTGTTTCCGAAATGAAAGCCAACCGGTCGCTCCAGCAGCGTTCATTGCTTTGTTCGGCTTGTCGCGTATCACCTCGTCGCGGTGTGTGATCCGGCACCTACGTCGGTCTTGTAGGACTGAGCCCACTTGGCAAAGATGTCCGCGTCGCCGTGCCCAACTCCTTCGACGTACACGGAAATTTTCAAGCTAGTTGTCGCCTCAACGAATAAATTTCAGGCGGCCTTTCTCTCCTGGTTAGGGCGTTGCGGAGTGTCTGCAAGGGTGTCGGTTCGATCCGGGTTCAGATGCACAGCATTTACGCGCTGCCAGTTGCGCGTGCGGCCTTTCCATCGGAGCGGATTGCGTTGCCGGGCGCTTTCGTAGAGCGCCGCGCGTCGGTCCAGGATGTCCTGATCGAGATTCGCATGGCGCTGCGCCGGCGTCACGAACCGGATCGTACTGTGACGGTGTTCGTGGTTGTACCAGCGCACCAGCTCGCTCACCCAGGTGCGCGCGGCAAACAGGGTATCGAACGCCTTGAGCGGGTAAGCGGGCCGGTACTTCAGGGTCTTGAACAGCGACTCGGAATAAGGGTTGTCGTTGCTTACGCCCGGACGACTCAACGACGGCATGACACCCAGCGCCTGGAGGGTGGCGAGCATCGTCGCCCCTTTCATCGGGCCACCGTTATCCGAATGCAGAATCACCTGGTCGGGCTGTATCGCTTCGCGTGCGCAAAGGTCCCGGAGGACTTCGCTGGCCAGCGCGCTGCTTTCCTCCGCATAGACCTGCCAGCCGACGATCTTGCGACTGAATACATCCAGAAACAGGTACAGATAAAAATACTGTCCACGGATCGTCGTCGGCAAATACGTGATGTCCCAGGAATACAACTGGTTCGGCGCGTCGGCGCAAACCGAACGGGGTTTGCTGCGAGCGTGGGCCGGCCGTTCGCTGCGCCAGTGGGCGAGTTGCTTCTCGGCCTTCAGTACCCGGTAGAACGTCGATTCGGAGGCGATATAGCGTTGCTGGTCTGCCAGTCGCGGCACGATCTGGCTTGGCGGCAGATGACCGAATTCGGGCGAGTTCGCGACCGCCAGCAGCTCGGCGCGTTCGTCGGCAGAAAGCTTGTGGCACCGCTCATGGTGCCTTAACGAGCGCCCGTCCACCGCGCCAGGTTCGCCGCGTTGCCAGCGCTGAACTGTCCGGGCACTGAGCCCCATAATGTTGCATGCGTGTGCCTGGCGAGCCCCGGCCAGGGTCGCCTCGCTGATCAGGCTGATCAATTCCTTGCGCTCTTCAGGGGCCGTCATTCGGCCTCGCCCTCGAACAGCGCGCGGTACTTTTTTTGCAGCACCAGTAGCGCTGCAGCTTCAGCCAGCGCCTTCTCCTTGCGTTTCAACTCGCGCTGCAGCTGGACATTGGCCTGTTTCAGATCCCGTACTTCCTGGGCGCTCTCGCGCCGGCTCCCAGTTCCACCGACGGTGCAAAAATCCGCTCGCCACCTCGCGAGATGATGCGCAAACAGGCCGCGCTCCCGACACCAGCCGTTCAATGCTTCGTCGACCAACCCGCGGCTCTCCTGCAATGCCATCAGTCGTTCTTCCAGCGACCAGTCTTCCGGACGTCTTGCGTGTCCGGAGCTCGAGCTCCGGTTCGCGGCGGCGGCGCCTCTCATCCATTTCCTCAATGTCAATACGTTCACGTTCAATTCGTCGGCCACCGCTCCAACTGTCCGGCTCCCGCGTTGCAGGACCTTCGACAGCGCCTGCTCCTTGAACTCCACAGAATACGTTTGTTTCGCCTTCAACCTGCACCTCTGACTCTTCTTGGTAAGAAAGTTCAGAAGCGACAACTAGTCTGACGCCGGGGGTACACGTGCCGAGTCTGAATTGCGGCTGCTCGCGAGGACCGTTACACCGACTAGGTTGAACAACCGCCGGACCCGGGACCAGGGGATCCGGGCCGCAATCGGTGCATTGGATATCAGGCACGCGCAGTGAGCATGGACGCTTGACGGCAAGCATCGATATGGCGAGCTGGATGCCTGTCGTGATGACGATGTAACAGTTGTGATCAGCGCCGCAGACGTGGCACTGTATAGCACGAAGGGGGATGGCAGAAACCGGGGCGCCGCCTTTCATGAGCTTCACGCATGAACCGTGTCATAAGAGGCGAGAACGCTTGAACATCGAGCCAGACGCCTCAACCCTGGTCTTCTGGGCTGTGGCGCAATAGCGACCAGCGAACCGGTAGAGCGGCGGCCTGACGTATTTGACGGCTCTCAATGAGCAAACCGAAGAGTCCGCGTTGACTGCTTCGACAGGGGCTACGCTTTTAACCCGACGGCGCGACGAACAACGCGCCCAACCGTGAGCCCCTGACCCAGGATCGAGGCTACGACGACGCAGTATGTCAGAGCGAGGACCACGTCTCGCCCGGCGCCTGACGGAATCGACAGCGCCAGTGCGACCGAAATGCCGCCGCGCAAACCGCCCCACGTGAGTACAAGCCACGAGCCGACAGGCAATCGCACAGAACGACCGAGCAGTGCGACCGGAAGGCCCACCGTCAGAAGCCGGGCGAGCAAGGCCACAAGGGCAGCCGCGACACCTGCCAGGAGGATCCTGCCGTCAAACGAAATCGACAATACTTCCATGCCAATCAGCACAAAAAGTACCGCATTCAGAATCTCGTCGATCAATTCCCAGAACATGTCGACGTAGCGACGCGTTGTGTCCGACATCGCGTGCGCCCGACCCCGGTTACCTGTCATTACCCCCGCTACTACCATGGCAAGCGGCCCTGACACGTGAAGGTGACTGGCGAGAGCGTAGCCTCCGATGACCGATGCCAGTGTAAGCAGCACCTCGACCTGATAGTTATCAACGCTCTTAAGCAAACGGTATGTCACGTACCCGAGTACCCAGCCAAACGCTAGACCGCCGCCAGCTTCCCGGACCAGTGCGATCAATCCCGTTTCCACCGATGGCACGGAACCGCTGGCTGCCATCGCAAGCAGCAATGAGAACAGGACGACCCCCACGCCGTCGTTGAACAGCGACTCGCCGGTAATGACCACCTCCAGACTGTCAGGCGCGCCAGCGGACTTCAGGATGCCCATGACAGCGACCGGATCGGTCGGCGAGATCAGTGCGCCAAAAAGCAGGCAGTAGGACAGCCCAAGTCCAACGCCGAACAGCGGGAGCAGGATCCACAGAGAGAAGCCAACGATCAGTGTCGACGCGATCGTACTCAGCACAGCCAGCGCAAGAATCTGCTTTCGAAACGACTTGAGCTTACCCAGATCAACGTGCATCGCTCCCGCGAAGAGCAGCAGCGATAACATGCCTTGCAGCAGTACCTCACCAAAATGGATCGAGTGCACCAGGCTTTCCTCCGCAACCCGCAGGCCGTGCGCGACGCCAAGTTCATCCAGCCCGATAATCGCAAGTGAGAAGCCGAGTGCCGTCGCCATGACGCCGATTGTCGTGGGTAAGCCAAGGAACCGATGGTTCAGGTATGCAAGCAAGGCGGTCACAACCAGACAGATGGCAGCTATGTCAAACATTGAAGATCCGCGTCCACGAACGAAGTGATTGGAGCCTCGCGATGACGCCCGATGGCCCTGGCCGGACAGACGGATGGTTCACCCGACTTGAAATCGGTGCGATCGCGAAGCAGATAGCGCAGTTTATGTGCGAGCCCTGGTTACGCAGCGGTCTTACCGACCCTCGATGCGAGGAGCCGCAACACCTTCTTGTCTTCCTCCAGTTGCAACGCGAGTTCCGCACGTCTCAATGCAAGCTCTGAGTGTCTTTGAGCGGCAGCCTGATAGCCCGCGCTGTGCAGGCGCCCAAGCGACTCAAGTGCCTTCTGCAGTCGCATCCCCACTTCCACGAGTCCTGCACCGTCGTGGGCGATGGGGCCGAAAAAGTCATCGAACATATCATCCAGTTTCAGACCAGGAACGAAGATCCGGTCGCAGTCCACGTGGGCCTCAGCATTCACCTCGCCGGGTTGCGCCCACATCGAAAGTATCCGCACGCCGCGACCGATCACATCTATGGCCGTGCCCGGGTCGTTCACGGCCGGCGAGAGCGCACGCGACGCGATCTCCGTCAGGACCGAGATGCCGAACCTGGGGTCCTGGTCAAACGATCGGCGCACACCGATCGAAAACGCGGCCCGAACCCCCTCCTCATCGATAGACTTTGTGCTCACGACGCTTGCCAGAACAGTCTGCAGATCGACGAATGATCCCGGAATCGCCTGCGCATATATTGCGCTGCTTCCGTGGTCAGTCAGACGGGCCAGTGCCGGGATATCGACATGCATCACGTAACCGACGCTGCACGCATGGATCGCTTTCGCGTTTGGGGGTACGTCGCCATAGTCTAAAAGCTGGGTGCCTCCCAGAAAAGGCCGCCTCAGCCGATCTTCCAGTGCAGCAATCGCCGCCGCCTCGACACGATCCGTGGTTTCGCCCAGTCGCCCAAGACGGGCGAGGTGGTCAATCCAGCGTAGCAATGTGTAGACGATCAGCGCGATGATCCCGACGAGACTGAACAGGAATGAGCCGATAAAGGTTGCGAGAACGTTCTGTGTCGTGGTGTCCTCGACGAGGAGCGGCGTCGCCCGCGGCGTTACGGTATTCGTTGCCGAACCAAATGCTGACACCATGATATTCAGCGAAAACGTTGTCGTTGCAAGCATGCTTGACGCGATGATGCCAAGGATATTGTCGACTGCGTCCGCCCCAATATGCGCCGACAGGCTCTCCGGAATGTAATCCTTGACGCCTAGCGCAAGCAGTGCTGTTACCACGCCAAGAGCGGATAAAAGGCCCGCACGAAACCATAGGCGCCTGGCGATCCGTTTCAGTACCCATTGCCATCGTCCAATCATCTGCATCTCCCCTACGAACCGGCATCGTCACATGCCCACACAATCATGTGGTCAATGGCGCGGCGTGCTTCCGTACATCACTGCGTGGAGAAAACCGCCCAACGTGTGCCGCATCAGTACCACGCCAGATCTGCAGTACGCCATGCGGCTGGCGGGTCTACGCTGAGTCAATGTCATGAAATTGTGAGTGCGTTGAGGCACCCCGCACCGGTCTTTCCCGGCTCCGCGACCCGAACCTCATTTGTCGCGTTTTCAGGCAGGAGCGATCGATGAAGACGAGGCCGCGTGTCGCTCACCGGATGGGCCAGGTGCGCATCGGGACGGGCCTCAGTCCGGCCTTATGTTGAGAAATTGATCGCCCAGAATGGCATGCCCGCAGCGGCAACCATCAACAAAGGGCCCCTAATCTCACCTCGCCCGAAAAGATTAATGCCTTGCAAAAACCGGATCTGGTTCGCCAATCAATGTGCCCTAACAAGGTTATCGAACACGACCTTCGGGCAATCAAGGGGCGGCCGACGCTTGGGGTCCAGGACATCTCTCTGTGCAGGAGCCCTGCTAGTCGGCATCGAACTGATGCGTCTATTGCCAAAGAGTACATGCAATGTGATCGCGAAACCCGCTTTTCCGCGCCGCGTGCCACATTCGCCGTTTGCTAGATGACCTTGCATCGCCCCTGCCTGGGAGCAAAGCGGCCACGGGCAGAGTCATTTACCGGCCGGCGCGATGTCCGCCGCTTTGGTATTGTCCCGCGGCGCGACTCGCCAGACAGCGTTACCCACGTCGTCAGCCACGAGCAAGGCCCCGTGCGCGTCCAGCGCGACGCCGACCGGCCGCCCCACGGCGTGTCCGTCCGCCTTCAGAAAGCCACTCAGGAAATCTTCAGGCGCGCCGGCAGGCTTTCCATCGACAAACGGTACGAACACCACCTTGTAGCCGCTATGCGGTTTCCGGTTCCACGATCCATGCTGGCCAACAAATGCGCCTCCACGATAGTGAGCCGGGAATAGCGTCCGGTCGTAAAAGACCAGACCTAGCGAAGCCGTATGATTGCCGAGCGCATAGTCAGGCGCGATGGCCTTTGCCACCAGATCGGGGCGTTGCGGTTTGACGCGGGTGTCGATGTGCTGGCCGTAATAGCTGTAGGGAAAGCCATAGAATGCGCCATCTTTCACGGCGGTCATGTAGTCGGGGACAAGATTGTTGCCGAGATCGTCCCGCTCGTTGACTGCCGTCCACAACGCCCCGCTATCCGGTTGCCAGGCAAGTCCGTTGGGATTGCGCAATCCCGTCACATAGGGCCGCACATGGCCCGTGTCGATGTCAAACACGAGGATTCGCGCTCGGCCGTCTTCGGCCCCGACTCCATTTTCCCCTGCGTTGCTGTTCGATCCCACCGTGATGTACAGATGCTTGCCTGAGCGGTCGGCCAGGATATTTTTGGTCCAGTGATGGTTGATCGGCCCGGCCGGCAAGTCGGCAACCTTGACACCGGGGCTCGTAATCTGGGTGGTGCCCGTCACGTAGTCAAAGCGCAGCAGAGCGTCCGTATCGGCAACATAGAGTTGATTGCCGATGAGCGCCATTCCGAACGGCGAATGCAGGTCGCGCAGAAACACAGTCTGTGTCCTGGCGACGCCGCTGCCGTCCGCGTCGCGCAACAGAACAATGCGATCGGGACTCGGCACACCGGCGCCGGCGCGCTTCATGACCTGCTTTCTGACCCAGCCGAATAGGCCACTGCCTTCATCGTGTTCTTTTGGCGCGTCGCTCTCCGCTACGAGTACGTCTCCGTTGGGCAGGGTGTAAAGCCAGCGCGAGTGCGCAAGGCCCCCGGCGAACTCGGTGACGAGAAAGCCGGCAGGAGCCGTGGGTATAAAACCGTCGGGGCGCGCCTGAACGGGCGCGATGTTGACCATTGGAATCAACGACGATTCCGGAGCCGGGAGGGCCGGCGACGCGCCGAAGCCCGTATCGCTTGGACTTGACGGTCCGACCGCGCAGGAGGCCAAGGGGATAACCATTAAAATGGCCAGACGATTTAGCAGGCGCATGTGAGTTCCCATCGATGAAGTCGGTTAATGATGCCTGGCGGATCAGCAAGAAACCGGCCCGTGACATCGCCGGCTAGAGCGCAAACGCTCCATGCTTGATCGAAAGTCCGTGGCCTCCAGGCGTGCTCGTCGTGCTGACACGCTCGCCCTACCCAGCATCAGATTTCCTTAAGGTACGGTCGCTAGCATTGGTCGGGTTTGTGCAATGCTTTTTTCGGGCTCTCGGTTCAAAATTCCGCAAGCTGCGCGCGCTGTCGTCTGCTGAATCAAATCGTGACAACCTGATGAGCAGAATTGGCTAAGTCTACGAAATGAATCGTCCGGCATATGCGCGCATGCTTCTGGATAACCGTCGCTGGAGAGCATCACGCGGTGTTGGAACCGGAGCGTGCCCGTCACACTGCTCGCTATGCGTCGTTGTACTTGCACAGGACGAAGCTGCAACATGACTGCAACATGATTGAACTGATAAACCGAGCGAGCGAAAAGGACGCCGCCACCAGATGCGCGGTCTCAAAGTAAGGTTTGACGAATGTCTGCGGCGACCACACGCGGATCGTGCCCTGAAGAATTTCTCCGCGGACGACGCAACGGCGCCGGGTAACCCCGACTATCTTGCAGGCCGAAAATAAATGTGCGTCACTTGAAGGTCGCGCGGCTGCAGCCGCGCACTGTAGTCGGGGGATCGATCAATCACGTGATCGGCGCGCTTTTGTCCTCCACAAAGCGCGAGCCGGGGTCGTCAGGCATGACGCCCAGCAGACTCATGGTTTTTGTCGCGACTTCAGAAAACACGGGACCAGCAACAGCGCCTCCGAAATGCGAGCCTTTACGTGGCCGGTCGATCGACACCGCGATAATCACGCGCGGATGTTGGGCGGGAACGACCCCGACAAAACTCGCCCGAAACTGTGACCGGTCGTATCCACGCGGTGTCCAGCGATAAGCCGTCCCGGTTTTTCCCGCCACAGTGTATCCAGGTACCGCCGCTTGTGGCGCCGTTCCGTCGTCGGACACGACAGAACGCAGCATCGTCAGCACCTGTTCGCTGACACTTGGCGAATAGACCCGGCGGCCATACACAGGCTTGCCGCGTCGCGCATGAATCGTTGCGGGCAGGAACACGCCGTCATTTGCAAACACCGTGTACATCTGCGCGAGTTGCAACAGGGACGCCGACAAGCCGTAGCCATATGACATGGTCGCCTGTTCAATCCGGCGCCACTGCCGATAAGGACGCAATGTGCCCGCGGCGGCGCCTGGCAAACCGGCATGCGGCGCGCGCCCGACGCCGACCGCGCGGAAATTCATCCACATGTCGCGCGGCTTCATCAGCAGGGCAATCTTAGTCGTACCGATGTTGCTCGACTTCTGCAATACGCCAGAAACTGTCAACGTACCGAAGTTCTTGTCGTCGTGAATCACCGCGCCATCGAGCCGTAATCTTCCGCCATCTGTGGGAACCAATGAGCGCGCAGAGACATCCCCGCGTTGCAACGCCAACGCAATCGTCAGGGGCTTCATCACCGAGCCTGGTTCGAACACATCAGTCACCGCATGATTGCGCACCGCCGCCCCGGTCCGCCCTGTACGGAGGTTCGGATCGAAACTGGGCCAGTTCGCCATCGCGAGGATCTCGCCCGTATGCGCATCCAGTACGATCGCCGAACCCGAGTGCGCATTGGTCCGTTCGACCGCTGCGCGGAGCGCGCTAAATGTCGCGTACTGAATAGGCTGATCAATTGAAAGCGTGACGTCCTTGCCGCGCATGGGCTGCTTCAGCGAGAGCGTGTCGATCACCTGGCCACCTGCGTTGCGCAGCACACGGCGACTGCCATCACTGCCAGTCAACCGTGCGTTGTCCACCTTTTCTATGCCTTCCTGCCCCGTGCCTTCCACGCCGGCAAAGCCGACCACGGGTGCTGCGATCGCTCCTTCAGGATAGTAGCGACGGTAATCGCGCTGTGCATACACGCCCGGCACATCGAGCCGTATGACGCGCGCTGCAACGTCCAATGGCACCTGCCGGCGTAGGTATGCAAACGACGTGCGTGAAGAAGCAATCGCGTCGATCCGCTGTGGATCGATATGGAGCAGGTGGGCAAGCGACTCCTCCTTCGCAGCCGATAACGGCTCGGTACCCGAAGCGTCCATCCACAGCGCGCGGGTGGGCAGGCTTAGTGCGAGCGGGCGGCCGTCGCGATCGAGAATGCGCCCGCGCGACGCATGAATGCCGAACTCGCGCACCTGGCGCAAATCGCCCTGCTTCTGATAGAAATCATCATTGATTCCTTGCACCCAGAGGGCTCGCACAGCAAGCGACAGAAACGCTGCCGAGAACGCCACGCCGATCGCGCGCGAGCGCCATCGGGGTAAGTTCTGTTGCCTGCTGGAATGCCGGGAAAAGTTGATAGTCTTCTGGTAAAAGCGCATCGGGTCCGTATCGGAGCACGCGGCCAGGCCGTCGTCACTGGAAAGACGCGAGCCGCAAACGCGAGAGGCTCGCAGGTGTCGCGCGATACTAGCACGGAGCGCTTTTCATTCTCCCGCTAGTGCAAACAGTCCTTGATTGAAAGTAAGTAGATCCGGTCAGCCGCGCGCCCTTCGAAAAACTGTACTTCGGTGCGTCCGGCGGCATGCCACGCCTTGACGCCGATCGGCACGCCCCGAAAGAAGGTGCGCCCCTGCAAACGCACCGTAGACCCGACACGCGATCGATGTAAGTGACGGGTACTTCGCTCCCACCGATCAGCGATGCATTCAACTACAGACGGAAGATCCTGTTCCGACGCAGCGGAATATTTCGGTGCTTTGGAAAACACTGAATCCTGCGCGGAGCAGGACATCAAGGCAACGCAAACGCATGCCGTCAGAAACGGTCCGGCACCCGTCCTGCGCTTAACCGCCATTCCAGCCCCTTCAAGGCATGGACGACCGCATGACCCGCGTCTGCGCCCGCATCCCTCGATACGCCTCAAGGCCGTCGGCGCCCAGCGTCCGAATAGCGCGTGTATACTCATGATCTCTCCGCCGTGTCGAAATCACCCGCTATTACGGGCACCCCTCCGAATGAAGCTTACCACTGCCATTTTTCTGCTCTTCGCATTTAGCTGGGCAATCCAACGTGTTCATGCGCAGCCGCAGTTGGATTCGCCTGAAGACTATGCATATCTTCGACGCATTCATGTGCCGGATGTCGTCGTCAATTGCGTGGCTGCTTTCGACCGCTGGGTTCGCACCGCGCCCCGCTACGACCTGTTCGTCATTTCCGAGCGCCGCGCGCTGTCGGCCAAAGTGATTGCAGCTCCAGCGGGTTCTCGCGCCGGCTCTCTTACGTCTTTTGATACCGTGGTGCGGACTCCGGCGTTTGCGAAAGTACGCGGCAAGTATGTATGGGTACCTGTGAATGCGACGTGCCAGGTGTGGCACGGGCACGTTGTCGGCCTGTCTGCCCAACAGGTCGCAGTGCAGTGAGGCGCAAACACCGTCGCATCGTTGCGGCTACCGCGATCGCCAGCCCACGGATGAGCGTGTTCCAGCAGTACTGACACATTGCACCAGCGCTGTACGCCGGCACGAGGCCGAGGAAAGCTCGGGGCTTGAGCGCCGATCCATCAATGGTCAGATCGGGTTCCAATGCGTCCCGGTTTCCCCTGCGGCCCTGGCATCGTCACGCAATGCCAGCATGCGGCGGGGGTAATTCAGCACTTCGGCGCCGCCAGTCAAGACCACCTTTTTTCGACCTGCGGACAAAAGGCAGCTTTCGCTGTGCGGTCGCAAGCGTCCTGATCTGTTAACGGACCGCCGGTCTGGGACGATCCACGACCTCGGCTGCCCGTACCTGAGCCGGCAGCAATCATGTTCCGGGCATCGAGGCCGAGAGCATTCTGCGAGACCTGATCAGGATCAATTTTCGACACGTGCGCTATAGCGCTCCGACAGCGCCTCGTACAGCGGCGGCGCAAAAAGACGGGAGACCTGACTCGCGATCAGGGCGGTTGCCATGAGTGAGATCACCAGGGCGTGCCCGTTAATCATCTCAATTACGATGACAAACGACGTGATTGGACTCTGCGTCACGGCCGCCAGATAGCCAACCATGCCGAGTGCAATCAGCATCGGCAATTGCATCTGGGAAAACACAAGATGGAGCGCGTTGCCAATACCGGCGCCGATCGCAAGAGAAGGAGCGAAAAGCCCGCCCGGCACCCCCGGCAGGTATGAGCCGATCATCGATGCCATCTTGAGGACGGGATACAGAATGGTCAGATGGGCATGTTCGTCGAGCATGTCCCTCGCCTCGACATAGCCACTGCCAAAAGTGTGTCCGCCGGAGAACACACCGATTGCGGCGATGACAAGACCGCATCCCGCACCGAACAGGACCGGGTGCCGCGTGCGGCAATCCAGAATCATGGACGGCATCCATCTTTGGGTATTGAGAAGCAACCAGCAAAAGACGCCACCAGCGCCTCCCGCGACGATACCTGTGAGAACGACCGCGACGGCGAGCAGATCGGGAAAATGCGGTCCGACATCGATCGTCCCGAAGTAGGTATAGTTTCCCTGTATGCCTAGTGCAACCACGCCTGCGAAAATGATAGCCGTGAGGAGTACGCCACTCGTTCGCTGCTCGAAGCTGCGGGTTAACTCCTCTATAGCGAAGACGACCCCAGCCAGTGGCGCGTTGAACGCCGCGGACAACCCCGCAGCCGCGCCCGCCAACGCCAACCGACGCTCGAGTGCTCCTCCTCGCATGGCGCGAAATCGCTTCGGATAAAACTCACGCAAGTTAAACATCAGCGCCGCTCCAACGTGAATCGTTGGCCCCTCCCGTCCGATAGTGAACCCGCCGAGTATGGCGAGAAACGACACGAGTATTTTTCCGACGAGAATTCTGGGTGTAAGAAGACGCTCGCCCAGTCCCCGACGACTGTGCAGAGTCGCGATAACCTGGGGAATACCACTGCCTTCAGAACCGGGAAAAAAGCGCAGCGTGAGCCAGACACATGCCGCACTGACTGCCGGCGTCACCAGTAATGGCAGCCACCGGTATCGGATAACGTATTGAAGAAATTCACCATACCCGAAATCAATCAGCCGGGCATATGCCACCGCGACGAGTCCAACTGCGACCGCGCCGAGCCAGAACACACCGTAATGAAGCCATAACCGATGCACCCGCTGGAGGGTCCGTTTGTCAGCAAATGAGCGCAGGAGCATGGGATGAGGTGGAGCAAAAAGCTGTCAGTATAAGTGCCATGGGCCATCCGATGTCTGGCGAACAACGCGAACGGACCCGATACCTGAATCCACGCAGGGTGCGGAATGATCCATCACAGCCCAAAGTCACATTTTTTCCTTGATCCCTCTTCGAATCAGCCACCAGTTGACTGGATACGTCGTCAGGAAACCCGCGATCATCGCAATTTGCATCATGAACCAGTACGTCCAGTCAGTTGGTTTCAGATCCGGATAAAGCGTGGCACGAACCATCATCCACGAGAACATCCCTACCTGATATGCAACGAGCGAAAGCGTGTCGATCTTTACCGCCGTCATGAGACCTTTGCCGATACTCAACCCCCGCATAGGGGCGACGGAGAAGTACTGAAAGACAATACCAAAGAGATAGGCAAGCACAAATCCGATGAGCATCTTTCCTAGCAGGTCTGAGCCGAACACCGTGATCGACAGGCCAAATGCCAGCCAGTCCCCGATGAAGTCGCCCAAGGCGCAACCCGCGCCGCAATGGGATGCTCCAGAAAACGTCGCCTGCCACATGGGCTTGTCTCTACTCTTCCGATCGTTGTCCCGGTGCGCTCGTCCAAACCAGTAGTAAAAAAGGAGTCCCATTGGACCCAGGTACAGCATCGTCAGTGGCCAGACAATCTCCATGATTTTCATCCGCTGACGCCGCGCGCATACAAATATATCGACGACGACCCAGACCGCCGACACAATCGAAAGCAGGAGGTACAGCTTCGCAATCGCATCCAGTGTGTCGCGTGTCATTGGCAACTCTGAAATAACGACCCTTAAGCAATGGATGGGCCCGACTTCGCGTGTATCGTGCGCGTAGCGCTGGGCCTGTTCGCCTGAGCCATGCCAGGTAATTCCACAGCGGCCGGAATACGCGTGGGTTCCGGCGCAGAGCGCCTGTCTGCACTACCGCTTTAACGGCTTGGGCCCGCATCACCGTTGCGCGAGATTGCCGGATTCAATTGATGCCATTTCGGTGGTCATTTCGTGGTGAATGGCTCGCGGTCTGTATTTCTGCACCCGAAGTGTGCCGTGCTGCCTCAGTAGCGGCTTCGTCGAATACCGTCCTTTGACCCGGCTGGGTGCCGCCGCAGTACGCCGACCAGAACTCAAGAAAATCCGTGGGGTAGAGCGTGAGCACACGCACCGTGGACCACTGACAGGTAAAGCAATCGTGCTGCGAAGCCCCGATGGTCACCAAAGAGTCGCACCACCAGATCGCTGAAAACGGTCGCGGAACTCCGAGCCAATTCTCCGCCAGAGCCGGACATACCGCATTTCTCAAGTAACACGTGACAGGACGGCGTCTGTTTAGAAAATGCCGGCGCACGATGTAATAGCCAGCGGACCTACTGCCGTTCCCAAAGGGTACGGAAGCGTCCAATGCACCTTTCCGGCGATCATCAGTGAGGCCTCATGCATGCCATTCAGCAGCACAAGATATTCGCCCGTTCCGGAGATGGGTCTCCAGAATGCCTCATACCCCTGCCCAAACTGAACGATTGATATCGATCCAAAGATCCGTCGTCCTTTATGATCGAACAGCGCCGCGGCTTCCCCGTCGGACAGCCGAAACGCTCCCTTCCGAAAACCGCCCGGAATACCAGCTTCAGCTCGTACCCCTTTGCCGATGAGTTCTGCGCACCCGCCGACATCGGCCATGGCCCCCGCAACAGGCACTAGAAAGATCAGCAGCGTCGCTACGATGCGCCAACCTGATAGCCTTTCAGTTCCACCCCGCAGAGCGATCGAGCCGGAAAGCCGAAGACATATATGCCGTGGCGGAAGCATCAAGGAGTCCAGTCTCTCGGAAAATCCCTTCATATATTGAATCTGGTCCTACGATTTCCGGTACCACAGACATCTGCGGCATATTTCGACAGGACTGTCATACCTGTTTATCCGTAAGCGACGAGGCAAAAATCCGCTCACCATGGTCGGAGGCTGGCAACACGGGATCGGGCGAGCCCCAGGCAGTCGAAGCGCCCACGTACAGGCAACGAAAGGCGCCAGCCGTGCGGTAGTCAATATTCCACGCCCCATCCGCGCGGCGATGGTCTGCCTCTGTGCGACCCTCTCGCCAGACCGTGACTGATTCCAGCACGCAGTCAACGTAACGAAGTATCGAACGAAGACTTGATGGCGGCTTTATCATCTGTTTTCCGCGGCGCTCACGACATCAGCGAGGGAATGATTGTCCTGCGCTGTGCCTTCCAAAGTGGTGAATCGAGTTCCGACAGGGCATCCCGTCGGATGCGGAGCAGACGAACTGAATTCCCTTCCGCTCGCGAGGACGGCGCTTCCCCTGTCTTCGACAAGATTGCCAAGTGGGGAAAGACTAACGTCTGGCTTCGCGACAGCGATTCTCAATTGCAGCGAGATGGTCTCCTCCGCCGAACGGCGCAAGGTTCTGCCTGCATTTATCAGCAGCCACCCAACTATTATTCGCAAACCTTATTAATAATTCTGCGCGGGAAGACATTAATAGGCTGGCGGCCTCCAAGCACACGAACCGGACAAATTCCGCCAACGTCCCAGGCAGCTTCCCATCAAGCCAGTTAATTATTCCCGAAAATTTTCTGCGCCGCGCAGCCAGCAGAGTTATCGTCTTCCCAGTCTGTGCCTCAGCGAATTCCGTGCATGTTCTAATGCCTGACCAAGCGCGATGCGTTCGCTTACCTCCACCTTATCCTGCGCCCCGAACGGTTCGATGCAGGCATATACGATTTCACCGGATACCGCGTGCCTTGCCACCGTATCGACCCACACACAGCCGCCACCGGCGCATTGTTCCGGCGTTGTCTCGCTGATGATTTCAAAATCAGCATAGACGGCTGACTCTCTCATATCGTCTCCACGACGAGCAATCTAGCGCGTTAGCACCAAGCCTCTCTCGACTATCATCGCAGCGCCCTCATGGCGACTCGCCACAGCTAAAACACAGCTGAAATTGAGTACTTAGGGTGTTCGCCGGAACAACAGGCTAACGCCCACCGCCGATCGCCCCCCGTAACGGAGTCCTGTTTTCGTTGCGCTCCATTATATGTCATTGCGTGATGCAATTTGACAACCGAATTGAAAATTCGTCCACCAGGGTATGCGCCGATACATCCAGGACCGGTCTGCCAGTGCTGCGGAATTCGAAGCGCACATTCGCATCGAATTCGTGCCGCTCGGCGCGCATCAAGAATGTCGCCTGTGGGCAACACCAGCGCGGCGGCAAGCCATCCAAAACGCAGCCTGGCACTCCACTCCTACCCCTGCCCGCATAAACGTCGCCGAAACCGCGCAAGCCGTGGGCAGGCAGATTGCCCGGCGCGCGCACCCGCATTGAGCGCGGAACATGGCCGACTGGCTAGTGCCTGAGCGAAAAGTGCGGCCCCGCGTGCGCGGCAACGTCCTTTTTTATCTCATCGCGTTATCACTCGGTTGGCGAGGATTTCGCCCGTAACCGTCCGCATCCCACGATCCGAATGATTTGTCGGCGGGCCTCTGCTCGCCCGTAGGGCCTTCCGGACATGCGATTTCCGTCGACACCCGAAGCGCGCAATTTACAGGAACTTTTCGCCGCGTATGTCGCCAGACAGGTGGTTGTAACAATTTGCGACACCCTGACCTCGAACTCAACCATATAAGGAGCCTGTCAATGCAAAGATGGCTAGACCTGAACGCGTTTCTCGGGGTACCCGCCACGGCCTGGCTCTACGGAGCGGTCGTCGCGGTCGTATCCTATTTCGCTCTGTCGATCCTTCTGCGCTTCGTGACCGCCCGACTTGAGAGCCTGGCCGAAAGGACTTCAACGAAGCTCGACGATACGGTCGTAGATGTGCTGAAGAGCACACACGGCGCCACAATACTGGTTGCCGCGCTGCTCATCGGCACCGAATTGCTTGGGTTAAACGACAGGTGGGACGCGCGTATCAATCACGTCTGGTTTCTTCTGATAGGCGTTCAGATCGCAATCTGGATCAACCAGGGCGTGAGAGGCTGGACAGCCGGACGACTTAAAAACCAGTCTAAATCGGCACACAACCCTGTCATTACGACAATGCTGTCGTGGATGCTCAGGGGGTTGTTGTGGTCAGTCCTGCTGCTCGCCGTGCTCGCAAATATGGGCGTCAATATCACCGCATTTGTAGCCAGCCTCGGCGTCGGCGGTGTAGCCGTAGCCCTTGCGGTCCAGAGTATTCTGAGCGACCTGTTCGCTTCGCTCGCGATCGGACTGGACAAGCCGTTCGAGATCGGTGACTTCATCGTGTTCGGAGATATTGCGGGAACCATCGAGCACGTTGGCCTCAAAACGACCCGCATCCGAAGTCTGAGCGGCGAGGAAATTGTCTGCAGTAATACCGAACTACTGAAAAATACGATACACAATTACAAACGCATGTCGGAACGGCGGATCGTCTTCGGATTCGGCGTGACTTATGACGCAACTCCGGACCAACTTCGCGCAATTCCGGACACGGTCCGTGAAGCCGTGGAGAACGCGGGTGACACGCGATTCGATCGGGCTCACTTCAAACAGTTTGGAAAAAGCTCTCTCGACTTCGAAGTCGTCTATTACGTCACTGATCCGGGGTTCAACCTCTATATGGATATCCAACAGAAAATCAACCTGGCCCTGATGACCGAACTTGCTCATGCGGGAGTTAAATTTGCCCTGCCGACTCAGACGCTTCATGTTGCCAGTGTTCCGGAAGAGGCGCTTCGCGCCCCCAGTGCACCGCCCGCACGCCGGGCCGCGTTCCAGAACTGACGAGAAGCTGCCCGCTGGTAAGCGGCTCGGCCCGACCGTTTCGCCATGCTGACTTTTCCGAAGCATGATGAGCGCGTTCAGATCAACGGAGCCAGTTAGCCATGTCGAACGC
>NZ_JBWCCT010000028.1:0-32255 GCF_056279605.1 Paraburkholderia sp. TE9906 | reverse complement strand
TTCGTCGAACGATGTCTCCCAGTCCATCGCTTCCTCATGCAAAGAATGAAGAAGCTCCTATAATGCCATGAATTTTATGACACAGTAGTACTATGACGCTGTAACGAAATTGCTGGCCCGCTCTCAGGCGCAGCTGTCCGCTGGCGTGTCCGCTTTCGAAGTGATGTGGGCCGGCTATTACGATGCCGTGCTGGCGAATCTCGGGCAGTTGCGCGCACCGCTGGACAAACGCCATCCTTACTACGTGCTGCTTGAAAGCGTGGGCAGCGATCCCGAGCCGCATGCCGAGGCATTCGAGGCGTTTCTCGGCAACATGCTCGAAGAGGGCGTAGTCAGCGATGCGGCGCTTGCGCAGTCCGAAGCGGATGCGCTCGCCTTCTGGACGATCCGCGATGCGCCGGCCGAGTATCCGAAGTTCATTCCGCATCATAGCGCGTATGACGTGAGCTTCTCGATCAGCGACGTCGGGCAGGTAGCTGCGCGTTGCGAGCAACGTTTGCAGGAGCGGTGGCCTGATGCGCTCGCCATGATTTATGGGCATCTGGGCGACGGCAACCTCCATATCGTCGTCGATATTCCCGGTTCGGAAGGACGGCTGCACGACGAGATTGACGGCGTGATCTACGACGTGACGCGCGAATTTCACGGCTCGGTGTCCGCCGAGCACGGCATCGGTGTCAAGAAGAAGGCTTTTCTCGGCCACACGCGCAGTGACGCGGAAATCATGGCCATGCGGCTGATCAAGACGGCGCTGGATCCGCGCGCGATCCTCAACCCAGGGAAGATCTTCTAATGATGCGTGAGCGGGCCGCCTTTGCCGCGAACGCTGAAGACGCTGACCTCTGGCGGTGGTTTTCGTGTCTGATCGAAGAGCGCCGCATTCGCTGGTGCTGTTCGGCGCGAGGATGGCTCGTCAGTGTCGACAACCGGCATGTCGCGACGGCACAGAGTTTCGACGACGCGATGCGCGACGCTATGGAATGCGTGGCGGAACGCTTGAATTGAGGCATGGGCAACGCGGCATGGGGGAGGGCGTGTGCCACGCGATTTACGGGTCGAGCGTGCGGCGCGCTGACCGACGCGTGTAGAAGTCACCTGTCTATATCGAGACCCGTATGGCAAAGAAACGATCCCGTGCACGGCGGCAGCCCTCGTGGCCGGCCATCGGCGCGTTGCTGCGCTATCGGACCCGCACCGTACGCGTCATCGCGGAGGCGCGCGGGCAGCGCGCGATGATCGAATCGCTCGACACAGCGGGGAGGATGTTCGTGAGGACGGTGAAATGGGGCAGCCAGCGCGAGCTCGGCGCCCAACTCTTCTGAGTCTGGCCTGCATCGAGGGCAATCCGGCGAGCAGCTCACGGTGTCGCGATCGACGCCTGCTCGTCCAGACAGGATTGCCGCGCGCCAGGAGGAGAACGCCGCGGCAGCGAAATTTTTTTGTCCCAACAGTAGACGCGTAAATTGGCCGCTTCATACTTGCGCCAGGAACACCATCAGGACAACAGAATGCGACGCGTCATCGCCCGGAGATCGCCGGTCCACGGCAAGGGTGTATTTGCGATGCGTCAGCTCGCAATGGGCGAGCGCATGCTCGAATACAAGGGCGAAGTCACAACGTGGCGGAAGGCGTTGCGTCGACACCGGCGTGAAGGCGTCACGGGCCATACGTTCCTGTTCGGGCTGTCGGATGGCCGCGTCATAGACGGCAGCCGCGGCGGTAACAGCGCGCGCTGGCTGAACCACGCCTGCACGCCGAACTTCGAGACCATCGAGGATGACGGACGGATTTTCATTCACACGCTCCGGCTAGTCGACGCAGGCGAAGAGCTTTTCATCGACTATCTGCTGGAAATCGACGACGCGGCAGACGAAGAGGCTCGCGCTCAATATGCATGTGCTTGTGCGTCCGCCGGGTGTCGTCGGTCGATGCTGGCTGTCGCCGCGTGATGAGGAGCTAGGCAGGGCGGTCGCGAGAGCGACCACGACGGTACAGGGCAGTTGGTTTTCGAACGGTAGACGGCGCACGTCAAATCGATGTAGGGGATTATCGAGGAAACCAAACCCGTGCAACCGCTACGCCACACGTGTCCCCTGGCAAGATGGTGAGTCAGTCTCGTATCCGATGAGAGTCGAGCTTCTGGTGTCGGCCGATTCTGTTGAGAAAGTCGTCGTGGATGCGGAATGTTGAGTATCCTGGAAGACATCAAACGACGGGAGTGAATCGTCATGATGGGTCGACTGGATAGCGGGCAGGACAAGCTCTTCTACTCGTTCAACCTCGACAACCACGTCCCGCAATTGCACCTGTGAGAGGCATCGATCGCTTCCTTGATCTGCGCGATCTGCGCCAGCACCTCGCACCGTTCTGCAGTCCAATGGGTCATCCATTGATTGACCCCAAACTCATGATTCGCATGTTGATCTGCTCCGGCATCCGGTCTGAGCGACGTCTATGCGACGAGGTGCATCTGAACCCGCATATGCGCACGTTACCTCGATCACTTGCGGAAATCCGAAATGGACAGTCGACAGGCGGTACGCGTTCTTCGAAGGCGCTTTAGATCGCGTGACGTCGTCGGCGATATTGCTGCTCATGGATGAGGGCGAACTGGCAGATCGTGCTAAGGCATACGAAAACAGGCCTCCGGCGTATGACGCAGTCGCGCAGCACGCTGCACTGGCTAACTGTCCTGGTGGTCGCTATGCAATTTGTGATCGACTGGACAATGCCGGATGTTCATAAGGACACGCAGCCCGTTAGCCTGATCGCCTGGCATCTTGGCCTGGCGCGACGCTCGTCGCCGTGATGGCAATCCGGGCGGTCTGACGATTGACGCATTGGCCCACGCCAGACGAACTGCCGCCGCTACTCTGCTTCGTCTCGCGCATAACGCATGTTCTGCTCTACACCGCCCTGGCACTAGCGCCGCTGCTCGGTTGAATCAACACGTCCTCGCACGGCTGGACGGCCCGCTTGCTGAGCGTAGTGCCTTATCCGCCACTATGCGAACCGGGCCCGGCCTTCGGCCACGGGAAGGGGAATCTTCCTTAACATCAAAACGGACCTGACGGCGTAGCAATGCCGAGGAAGAACGCCGCCAGTTGAGTGGACTACACTAGATGCTGGCCAAAGAAGGTGGTTCATCCATGCATCATAAGTCGCTTGATCAAGCGCGGACGAGAAAAGCCCAGCCAGTCTGGATCTCCGCGTGCATCGCTCTCCTGCTGTTGCCGCCAGCCCTCTTTGCCCAGGACGAAAAGCCGGATATCGCCTTTTCCTCGATTGAGCCCGGAGCACCGCTGCCGCCAGGCTGGAAGAACCTGCCGGTTGTTCACGGCAAGCCCTTGACGCAGTACTCGCTGGTTCAGGACGGCCCCACTACCGTCCTGCAGGCGGACGCGAACCGCTCTGCTTCTGCGCTGATGCATGAAGGTGATATCGACCTGGAGCGAACACCTGTCGTGGCGTGGCGCTGGAAGGCAGAGCGGCCGATCGATGGCGCAGACAATCGCGTCGCATCGAAGGAAGACGCCCCAGCACGACTGGTGTTCCTGTTTGACGGCGACAAAAGCAAGCTGTCGTTTTTTGACCGGGCCAAGATGGATCTGGCAAAGCGGCTTGGTGGCGAAGATCTGCCCTATGCAACGCTAATGTATATCTGGTCGACCAACGCCGCGCGAGGCGCAGTCATTGCCAATCCTCACACCGACCGCGTACAGATGATTGTGGTCTCCGGTCTTCCCGGCGACGCGGGTCAATGGCAGAACCTACGCCGCAACGTCGTGCAAGACTACGAAAAGGTCTTTCACGAATCGCCTGGGCGAGTCACTGGCTACGGGTTGCTGACCGATACCGACAATACCGGTGCTTCGGCACGCGCCTGGTACGGAGACGTCGAGTTCCTGCCGGGGCGCTGACGACGCGAAGCCGCGCACTGACGGTTCCCGGCAGCGCGATGCGCGGGACTGTGCTCCGGCGTTCTGGCGTAAGCGACCGTCGACAGCATTTTTACTCCTCAACGATTCCGTCGGGGCGCAGATCAGCGAGCACAGCAGGCCGATAGGAGAAAGTCACCCGCGACTGGCCCACCAGTCATGCAGTGGCGGCTGCCACTTTTGGCTCCCTGGACTACGGCAACGGGCGTTGTCCGCCGCGCGAGGGATGTCAAACTCCGCGGTGCCCGTCGGTGGGGTCGCCAGATAATTCGACAAGACGTCGAGCGCGTTACGGTGTACGGCTATGAAAATGAAGACATCAGAGTACCGACACACATGCGTGTATGAGCTACGCGGCGGAGAGGCATTGTGATAATAGGCCGGCATCCTCGGGCAGCGTGATGATTGTCCGATCAGTTCTGTCTTTCCGTCGGTGCCTTCGTCAGAATGACTACCGGTCAATGATCGCGATAGGTTATGCCCCGACCGAACGCAGCTTTGACGTCACAACGCTGGACGGTCTTTTACCGCATAGGCCAGTACCGGTTTCAGGACCAGAAAACGCTGATCGGGTGCAGGCGGATTGTCGCGTTTCAATGCCAGTATCCAATGCGGTTCTCGCCACCTCGGATCACCTGTAGCGCATCCCGTTACGTACCGTTGGTGCTTGCAGTAGGCTACTGCTGTGGCCGATTCGCAGAGCAGCCCCTGCTCGGGGCCGCGCGCGTGAAGAGATCATCATCGGCGGGTCGGTTGCGCTCGGGTACAGTGTGTGAAGATGACTTCCGATGTGAATTGTCATCCTTCTGAGAGGTTTCCCTTAAAGCACGATGTCCCGATAGTTCGAAGGGAACAGCGCACGTTTAGTCTCCTCGTCGTTGACTTTTTTGAAGGTATGGTCCTGTCCAACTGCACGTGCCTTTGCCACAGCCGGCCGGGCGTCGATGCGTTCGAACCAGGCTTTGAGATTGGGAAACGAAGCGAGCGGTACGTCTTCGCCTTTCAGAACCCGGCCCGCGCGATCGAGCCAGCCCCACGCCGAAATATCCACGATGGTGTAGTCGGCGCCGACAAAGTATTCGCGTCCTGCCAGATGGCGGTCCAGCACCCGATAATGCCGCTCCACTTCACGCCGATAGCGGTTCACCGCGTAGTCAAGGCCTTCCGGTGCAGCGTACTGGAAGTGAACGGCCTGACCGGAAAACGGACCGACTCCGCTGGCAATGAACATCAGCCATGACAGAAGTTCAGCCCGCTCTGCGGGTGCGCCGAGAAACTTGCCGGTCTTTTCGGCCAGATACAGAAGGATGGCGGTCGAGTCGAAAACGCGCGCTTCAGTCCCACCGGGTCCCTCGGTATCGATGATCGCTGGCACTTTCCCGTTCGGATTAACCTCGCGAAATTCTGGCGTGTGCTGATCGCCTTTGCTCGTGTCGACCGGCACGACTTCGTACGGCAGCCCGGTTTCTTCGAGATACAGTGCGACTTTTGCGGGGTTAGGTGTCGGATGGAAAAAGAATCGGATCATGATGGGGCGTCTTTATTGGCAGGGTGAGTATGGGAAGAATAAACGACAGGTGTTACAGGCGTGGCCATCGCCGCCATGATCACACCGAGTGCGATGATCGCAATGGCGACGACGGCCGGCAGCGACGGACGTTCGCCGAGGATGGGCGCAGCAAGCAGGGTGGCCATGACCGGCACCGAGGCCATGATGGCGGCGGCCGCGCGCGAACCAAGGATGGCGATCGCGCGATTAAACGCGACGAGCGCCACCACACTCATGCACACACCTTGGTAAGTCGTTTGCACAAGCAGCTCACTTGCGGACGCCCCGGTTATCCGGGAGAGACCAAACAATATATAGGCCGGCAAATAAAGCGCGCTCGACCACACGCAGATCAACGCCGCCGATTGCAACGCTGTCAATTGGCTACGGCGGAACCAGAGGGTATAGATTGCCCAACTCAGCGCGGCGAGCACGAGGCAAAGGATGCCGGGCGGCTTGACGGATAGCGCGCTGGTTGCATTGCTAGCCGTCAGTCCGACGAGGCCCGGGGGCTGGTTCGTCGCTACGCGCCTCCCCGCCAGTCGGGTGCGCCCATGCGATGCAGCCGGGGCAGCGAAGGGTAAGTGAGGCGCGGACTCGGTATTCATCGAAGGCAGGTTAGCAGTGTGAGCAGAGATTCTTATTCTGGAACGACTGTTATAGAATAAGGCCCAACACGGCGCCCGGCAAGCCCATTTCGTACCTGTGCGAATTGTCGGGCTGTCAGTGGTATTTTTCGGAAATTATTGACCGTTATGGCGCGACCAAAGGAATTCGACGAAACAGTGGCGCTCGAGGCAGCGATCGGATGCTTCTGGTCGCGTGGGTACGAAGCAACGTCGATGCGTGAACTGACGGACAGCATGGGGATCACCGCAGCCAGCCTGTACAACGCGTTCGGCGACAAGCGTTCATTGTATCGGCGGGCGCTGGATCACTACATTGACAGGGGATTCTGCCAACGGGTGCATCGCTTCGAAGGACAGTTGCCGCCTCGCGAATGCATCGTGGCCTTCTTTGATGAAATCGTTGCGCTGTCGCTAGGCGATCCACAGAGAAAGGGCTGCATGATCGTCAATTCCGCACTGGAGGTTGCTCCTCACGACCTCGAGTTCCAGACAGTCGTGGCTGACGTAACGCGGCAGATGGAAGCGTTCTTCTACCGTTGCGTGCGAGCCGGCCAGCTTGCTGGAACGATCAGCCCGGACCAGCCGGCCGCCGATGTTGCGCGTTTGTTGCTGGGTGTATTGATGGGGTTGCGCGTGTTGGCGCGTACGCGGCCTGACCGCCCATTGCTTGAAGGGATCCTGCGGCCGGTTCTGGCGCTGCTGGATGGCGGCATTGAAACGACGAAGTCCTGCCGGATAGGGAAGAAGGGTGCGCCGTCGGGAGTGAAGAGCCGATCAGGCGATGCGGTGCAAAAACGGGTTCGAAAGCGAGCAGCCTGAATGGCCGGGCTCCCTGACCAGGTGCTACCCGCGAGTCATGTGGCACGCGGACAGTCAGCGCGCCGCTCGTAATCTGACGTCGCTGTTGGGCCGCGCCATGCAGCGGAGCTTTTCTATTGCGTGCACCATGCATGCAGGTTGCAGCGCCATTCCCATCAGTACGGATTGAGCGGCTCGTCGAATTCCAGCAATCGATCGTCCACTTGCAGGTCTTCGGCACACTCTCCGTCCAAAGGCGGTTCGGTGCCAGCGAGCGGGAGACGGCTTCGAACCATCTTGACCAGGCGTTCGCGCACGAGGATACGTTTTGCCGTGTCCAGCTGCGCGTAGCGCTGAATTTGCGACTCCGAAAATCGGATAGTGAGCACGCATCGCGCGTCGAGTGTCGTGTCACCATGTGATTCAGTCACCCAGGACACCTGGATAAAAAATGTAGTCCCGTCGTCATAACTGCTGATGGCGGGCGCCTTGGGAGACTCGAATAGCGTGGATAGCGCCAGTTCGATTTCTTCAACTCGCTGGTTCACGTCAATGTCTTTCATTGAGAATCCTCCATGCGGCCGAAGCCGCGTGTTGGTAACGGCGCATGCGAACTTGCCGCATAGTTAAACAGTTATTCGCGCCAGCGCACGTCACATCAAGCCCGTTAGCCATGCTTTTTGCAGTCCGGCGCTTACTGCGCGGACGACGCGCCGCTTGCCGCCGCATCCGGTGTAGTTGTTACCGCCGGTTCGCTCGATGTCGTGGCAGGGGTGCTCACCGGCGTGGCATCGCTCGCGCGTTTGGCCGCGTCGCTCGTGCCGGGCGTTCCGCTCAACCCTGCAGAATTGCTCATCACGCCGCTGCTTCCGGAACTCATGGTGTCCTTGCTGTTGTCGTCCCCTTTCTTGCAGCCTGTGGCCGCCGTTGCAAGCGCTGCCATCGACAGGATCAACAGGATGTGCTTAAGATTTTCATTCATCGCCCCTCCGCCAAAAGTGGAGCCCGCGTGGCCCATTTATGAGTACAGCAAGAACCATGTCTGCCCTTCCGGCAGCCAGAAGAGGCTGGACGCGTCGGCGCTACCACCCGTCTGGATCGTGGAGGAAACACCGGAGGGCGCCGATCCAGAGATCGGGCATGTTCGCTTTGGAACCCGGCAGCGGTGATGCCTCGCGCTTCAAGAGCCGCAACCCGGCTTTCGATCTGGCCGGCATCGTGGCCGCAAAGGATTTTTAACCCGTGTTACGTAAGCGTGGGGCTCCTGGTCGAGCCTTCCCCGTGAGCCGCCGATCATTCGCGGCACAGAGCACTACGGGTGACGCGGGATTGTAGGGCTGGCGGCAATCGCAGGAGACGATGGTTGAAATTGGCGAGCAATGCCGTAACTGTCAGGCAGCTGGCGATGATGTCAAGCACGGGTCATCGACGCGACTGGCATCGGCGATGTCCCGTTTCAATGCGACCCGTGCGATGGCAGCGAGTTCGGTGTCCTTGATGCACAAGGTGCGCTGCGCGTGATGCCGCACAAGCTGACGTTGCACAGGGAAGCTCCGAAGGCGAGACTGAATAGGGGTCTCGGGCCACATGCCAGCTGAAAATCCGACTGACGCATACGTACGGATCAGGGTCGCGATGTCTTGAGCGACGGATGGCTCGCATGCCTGCGCCGCGCTCGCCAGGGCACGTGACGTGGCGCTGACACAAACCGAAGAAACACGGGGATTGAACTTATGCCGCGAGACGACGAAAATTCGTGGAGCCGTCACCGCCGCCAGCTGGGTCCTGGCGCCTTCACTGCAACGAACACCCAGTTCTCAACAAACATGTCCGGATTCCTCATTTATGAATCGCTGACCTCAACGCTCTAACATCGCGGTCAGACACCGGCGCCGAATGATTGCCCCACGTGTTTCGAATGAAGCTCACCACTTCGGCTATTTCGGTCGTAGTGAGTTGGCTGTTGAACGGGGGCATCTTCTGCGTTTTCGCGTTGTCGTTCATCTTCGGGCTTTCGCTGCCTTCCACCACGATCCGGATAACCGAGGCCGGATCGCTGGCCATCACGAGCGGGTTGCCCGCCAGCGCGGGCGCCTTATCGGGTTGGCCTGTCCCATCCGCACGATGACAGCGCGCGCAATAGGAAAGATAGATTCCCGCGCCCGGACGCTCCAGTTCGCCGCTCTCCACCGCCCTCGCCGTCAACCTTCGTGCATGCGGGTTGTTGTCGAATGTGCCGCTCACGTTCCGCGCGGGCAGCGACTTCAGAAACACTGCAATCGCATGCAGGTCGGCATCGCTTAGATATCGGGTGCTGTCGCCTACCACTGGCGCCATCGCGCCGAAGGCGGTGGCGCGCGCGCCATGTCCGTCGCGCAGGAACGCCGCGATGTCATCCTGGGACCAGCGCCCTAGGCCGCTGCCCGGATCGCCGGTAAGATTCGGCGCAAACCAGTTGTCGTTAAGGCCTCCGGTGAGGTAGTGGTCGCTGTTGAAGTCGTAACCCAATTCGTTGTAGGCAAGCCCACGGGGCGTATGGCACGCGCCGCAATGCCCGAGTCCTTCGACCAGATACGCTCCACGATTCCATTCGGCGCTGCGCTGCGGATTGGGAACGTACTGTTCGTGATTGCCGAACAGATGGCTCCAGAAAAACATCGCCCAGCGCTGGTTGAACGGAAACGGCAGCCTGGTCTCGGGAGCATGGTTAGTCGACGGCTTCACGCCATGCATGAAGTACGCGTAAAGCGCAGTGACGTCGTCGTCGTTCAGCTTCGCGAACGACGGATAAGGCATCGCTGGATAAAGCCGCGTGCCGTCTGGCGTCTTGCCCGAGCGCAGCACGTCGGCGAACTGGCGAAGCGTATAGCGGCCGATGCCGAAGGTCGGATCAGGCGTGATGTTGCTCGCGTAGATCGGACCGAACGGCGAGTTGACCGGCATGCCGCCCGCGTACGGGGTCTTGTCGGAGGCGTCGTGGCAGGCGGAACAGTCGCCCGCCTTGGCGAGATACTCGCCGCGCGCGATCAGCGCGCGATCGCTTGTGAGCGCTGAACTGGCGTCGAGTCCGGCGAGACGTTCCGAGCCGGTCTCTCTCTGGCAACCGGACAGCAGTCCGGTCGCACAGATGACTAGAAGCAACGGGAGCGCGCACGGCAGCCTTATTCTTTTCATCGCGTCAGTACCATTTGCCGCACGGCCCGACCAGCCAGGGCGCGAGCCATACGAAGATCACGCCGACGAAAAAGCCTGTGCCGACCAGCGTACTGCATAGCGCAATGAAGCGGACCCGACTCAAATCGTCTCCACGCAACTGCTTCGGCGTGCGCAACGCTTCATGATGATGCGCATGTGTGTGCGCGTCGGGTTCGCGCGCGACGCGTCTTGCTAGCATCAGGCCATACCACGCGAACCCCGCGCAAGGCGTGGCCAGCACCAGCGCGACAAGCGAGATCACGAACATCCACGTGTCGAAGCCGCTCCATAACGGCGCTGCGCGCGGTGCGCTGACGCCGTAACAGGCGCTCGCCGAAAGCACTTCGGAGACGATCACCTGCAATAGCCAGACACCCGGAGTCCCGAACAGTCCGGCGATCGCGCAAGCCGCTAGCAGTTTGCGCCGCGGCGACACTGTTTGGGGAGCGGCGAGATCCGATGCAGACATGACTAGCGCCCCCGGAGGATGAACGGCGACAGATACAGCGTCGAGAAGATGAACAGCCATACTACGTCGACGAAGTGCCAGTACAAGCCGCCGATCGTGATCGGCGCAATGCGTTTCGCGTCCAGATAACCGAGCGCGATCCACAGCGTCATCACCGCCAGCACGATCAGCCCGACCACCACGTGCGCCATGTGAAAGCCAGTGATCGTGAAGTATAGCGAGCCGTACAGATGCGCGGTCATCCCGTACGGGTGGTCGTTCCATTCCTTCACCTGGATCAGCAGGAACACGATGCCGAGCGCGATCGCGGTCAGCATCAAGCCGATCGAGCTGCGCTTGCGGCCTTTCCTGAGCACGCGCTCCGCAAGCCATACGAACACGCTGCTCGACAGCAGGAACGCGGTATTGAGTCCGCCGATGCCGACCTTGGGCATCCCTTCGGGTGGCCACGCAAGATGCGTTTGCGACTCGGAATACAGATACGTGAAGATCAGATAGCCGAACAGACACGCTTCGGTGGCGACCAGTGTCAGCACGCCCCACCACCCGCCCGAGTGCTCGCCCGCGCTGCCGACCGGCAACGTCGCGTCGAAGTCCTGCGTGAGGTCGGCCCGCGCACCCGGCGGCGGCGGTTCGCGTTGCGCGAGCGCGCGGCGTGGCCACAGCCATGCGAGCATCGCCGCCCCGCATGCGATGCTCGCGACGACGGCGAAACTGGGACTGCGAATCAGCAGTGCGACGAAGAACAGCGCGCTGAACACGCCGAGCAGGAACGGCGTATAGCTGTCCTCCGGCATCTTCAGGATCACGTCAGCGTTGCCGCCGAGCGGCGATACGCCGAGCGTTTCGCGGCCACGATGCAGCAGATAGCCCCGGGCGAGACTCGAGCGTTCGGCACCTTCGTCGAGTAGCATGCGGTCTTCCCACAATGGATGGCGCGACGCAATCATCGGCAGCACCGCGAAGTTGTACGGCGGCGGCGGCGATGGCACCGACCATTCGAGGCTCGAAGCATCCCACGGATTTGAGCCGGCGCGCGCGCCACGGCGGGCCGAAATCAGCGCGTTGCCGATGAACATCAGGACGCCGGCGCCGAACACGAACGAGCCGATGGTGGTCAGCATGTTGCTCAGATCCCAGCCCATGCCGTCGGGATAGGTGTAGACGCGCCGGGGCATGCCGAGCAGTCCGGAGATATGCATCGGGAAGAAGCCGAGATTGAAGCCGATCAGCACGACCCAGAAGGTCAGCTTGCCGAAGCGCTCATTCATCAGCCGGCCGGTGAACTTCGGAAACCAGTAGGCAATGCCGCCCAGCACCGGAAACACGTTGATGCCGAGCAGTACGTAATGCAGATGCGCGACCACGAAGTACGTATCGTTGAGCTGCCAGTCGAGCGGCACCGCGGCGGTCATCACACCCGATACGCCGCCTATCACGAACATCAGCACGAAGCCCGCGAAATACAGGAACGGCGTCCTGAAAACCGGACGGCCGAGCCAGATCGTCGCGATCCATGCGAACACGGCGACCGCACTCGGCACCGAAATCAGCATGCTGGCCGCGCCGAAAATCGCCAGTGCGAGCGGGGGCAGGCCGGTCGCGAACATGTGATGAATCCACACTTCGAAGCCGATCAGCATCGTCGCGACGGTCGACACGGCGACTGCCGCGTACGCGACCAGCGGCCGGCGGCAGAAGGTGGGCAGCGCGTCGGACACGATGCCCATTGCGGGCAGTACGACCACGTAGACCCACGGATGCGCGAACATCCAGAACAGGTGTTGCCACAGGAGCGGCCGGCCGTCGCTCGCGACGTCGAAGAAGTGGGTGCCGACGTTGCGGTCCATCCAGAGAAGGAAGAACGCCAGGCTCACGGCCGGCACCGCGAACAGGTTCGCGAACGAAGCGGTCAACGTGCCCCATACGATGATCGGCAAGCGGTTGATCGACATCCCGTCCGCACGCATCCGGAACAGCGTGACGACGAAGTTCGCGGCGCCGACGGTCGTCGAGATGCCGAGCAGCACCATACCGAGCGCGTACACGTCGATGTTCGGGCCGCGGTTGTAGTCGAGCGAGGCGAGCGGCACGTAGTTGAACCAGCCCGCGTTGGGCGCTTCGCCGAGCGGGAAGCTCGCGTACAGGAACAGACCGGCGAACAGGAACACCCAGTACGACAGCGCGTTCAGACGGGGAAACGCCATGTCGCGCGAGCCGAGCATCAGCGGCCACAGGTAGTTCGAAAAGCCGCTTAGCACCGGCAGCGCATACAGGAAAATCATCGTCACGCCGTGCATCGTGAACAGCTGGTTGTACTGGTCCGGCGTGAGCAGCGTCTCGTTTGGCCGCGCGAGTTGCAGGCGCATGACCAAAGCCTCGACGCCGCCGAGCAGCAGGAACACGAACGCGGTGACGATGTAGCGCAGGCCGATCTGCTTGTGGTCGACCGTCGTGAGCCAGCCGCGCCAGCCGCGTTCGGTTTCCCACAGATCGTGCAGGCGACGCTCCTCGTCGGAGCCCGGCCTCACCTCGCCGATCTCCGGTTCGCGGCGGAAAGTGACTGGCCCGAGTGAGGCGGCCGGGTTCTCGCTTCCTGTGGCGGACATGTCGGGTTCCTTCAGTTGAGGGTCGCGAGGTAGGCCGCGAGATCCCGGCCGTCGGCCGGGCTCAGTGCGATGTCGGGCATCAGCGCCTGCGGTTTGATCTCCTGCGCATGCGCGATCCAGTCCATCACGTTGTGAGGCGTGTTCGGCAGCGTGCCCGCGGCGATCAGCCGGCGGCTCAGCAGATGCGTGAGATCGGGCGCCTGCACGCCGGCCGCGTCGCTGCCGCGCACCGTGTGGCAACCGGCGCAGCGGTCCATGAAGACGTGCTGGCCGTGCACCGCGTCGGCGCTCGTGGGCGCATCCGCCGCCCGAGCTTGCGCGGTGAACCATCTGTCGTAGTCCTGCTGGCTTTCGGCGATCACTTCGAACGCCATGTGCGCATGTTGCGCGCCGCAATACTGCGTGCACTGGCCGCGATAGACGCCCGGCTGATCGGCCTGAATCCACTGCCGGTTGATCTGGCCGGGAATGTTCTGCGTCTTGCCGGCCAACGCCGGCACCCAGAATGCGTGAATCACGTCCGCGCTTTTCAGATTGACCTGTACCGGCTCGCCGACCGGGATGTGAATCTCATTCGCGGTCGTGAAGTGCTGCGGACCGTTCTCGCCGTAGTCGACTTTCCACCACCAGTCGTACGCGGTGACGGTGATCGTCAGCGCCGGTTCGCGTGCTGGCGAGGCCACCGCCGCTAGCACCCACAGCATGTAGACCAGAGCGGCGAGCAGGAGCGCGGTCGAGATCAGCGTGCCGATCAGCACCGCGCGGCCGCCGCCGCGCTCGGTAATCGCTTCGCCGCCCGCGCCGTTCTCCTCGATCGATGCGCGTCGGCGGAACACCGCGATCAGCAGCAGCACCGCGATCACTACGCACACGGCGACGCACAAGGTGGTCAGCGCCCAGCCCAGGATGAACACGGGCCGCGACGCGGGACCGGCGCTGTGCAGGATGTACGCGAGGGGAGTGGACTGGAGGCTCACGTCGGCGCCTGGTGGGTCTACAGCTCGCCGCGCGCTGCGAGCGCCTTGATGCGGTCGGCGGTGCGCAGCGCTATCGCCTGAATGGTCAGCGAAGGATTCACGCCGCCCACAGTTGGAAACACCGAGCCATCGCAGACCCACAGGTTCGGTATATCCCAGCTTCGGCAGTCCGCGTTGACCACGCTGGTCAAAGGATCGTCGCCCATGCGCGCGGTGCCGTTCAGGTGGCAGGTGTCATCGCTTTCGCGCCAGATCTCATTGCCGCCAGCAGCTCCGAGGGCCTGTTCCATGAAGTCCAGTGAATGGGCGATCAGCCGTTTGTCGTTATCGCACAGCGAATAGGTCACCCGCGCCACGGGCAGACCGTACTGATCTTTTTCGTCGGCGAGCGTCACACGGTTGCGTTCCTGCGGCAGCATCTCGCCGACGATCTTCAACCCGGCCTGATGGTTGTACTTCTGCATCTCGCTGGCTAACGCATCGCCCCACAAGCCACGGCCGTTCTGTACGCTCGCCCAGCCGGCGGGCAATGGTCCCTGGCTCATATAGCAGTAGCCGCCGAAAAAGTCCTTGCCGGTGTCCTTGTAATTCCAATGTTCGGTGATCGCGAGCGACGGCGGCCCCTTGTACCAGCGGATTTCCTCGTCGAACGTGCCGTAGACGGCCTGGTTCGACTGCGCCATCAGGTTTTTGCCGACGAGGCCCGAACTGTTTGCAAGGCCATCAGGGAAACGGCCATTTGCCGACATCAGCAATAGACGCGGCGTTTCGATCGCATAGCCTGCCACGACGACATGCCTGGCGCGCTGGAACTGCCAGCGGCCTTCGCGCAGATACTCGACGCCCGTTGCGAGCCCGGCGCAGTTCATGGCGATGCGCCCGACCATTGCCAGATCGCGTATTTCGGCACCGGCGCTTACCGTGCGAGGAATCCACGTGACCAATGCGCTCTGCTTGGCATTGGTCGCGCACCCCGAGGTGCAGAAGCCACGGTACACGCAGGGATGCGCTTTCCCGCGCGGCGCCGACAGCGTCGCCAAAGGGGTGGCCGTCCAGTCGATGCCTAGCGCCTCGGCACCGCGTGCGAGCACGAGCGCGGCGGCATTCAATTCATGCGCGCGATACGGGTACCGAGGCCGCTTCGGCCCCCACGGATAATTGACCGGACCCGAGATTTTCAGTGCGTCCTCGACCTGCGCGTAGTAGCGCCACATCTCTTGCCAGTCGAGCGGCCAGTCCGCGCCATAGCCGAGCACGCTGCGCGACTTGAACCACTCCGGACGAAAGCGCAGCGACACCATCGCGAAGTGCACCGTGCTGCCGCCAACGGCCTTGCCGCTATTGTTATTGCCGAGCTTGAGCGGGTTCTCGCCGTCGCAGATGCGTTCGTCGGTCCAGTAAAGCTTTGCCTGATGGCTTTCGTCGGAGGCGAACTCTTCAAGTGGACGCCACCATGCACCGGCGTCGAATGCGACGACCTTGAAGCCCAGCTCCGCGAGCCGGCAGGCGAGCGTACCGCCACCCGCACCCGTGCCGACGATCGCGAAGTCGACCTCCTCGTCATTCGGATACTCGCGCATCGGCACCCAGCCGCCACGTTCGAACACATCGGGAGCGCGGCCGTTCCTGCCGCGCGGATGATGCTGGGCTTCATCGAGCACGCTGGTTCTCCTTGCGGGCCTTGTCTTCCTGGCCGGGTTCCGCTTCAGCGGCTTCCCACGGGTCGCGCCGATCGTAATACAGGCGTACGTAGCCCCGCGGATTGGCCGGCCCTCCGAAGCCGATTTCGCTCCATGCGTGCGGGTGCGAGTAGTACGTGCTGCAGATGTCATGCAGCAGGCGTTCGGCGAAGAAAAGATTTGCGGGCATGCCGGCCCATGTGTCGCCTGTGAGTTCGCCGCGCTGCATCGATTCGAGCAGTGCGACCTGGGTGGCCTTTTCGAGGCTTGCAAACGGTAGTTCGTGACGTGCGCGGCTCTCGGCATCCAGCGCCGCGAGGCCGGTGCGCCATGCCTGCTGAAGCGGCGGCAGGCGCGCGTCGCGATAGCCGTCGCCGGCATTTTCCGTGAGCTTCGCGTCGACCAGCAGCGCAAGCGGGACCACCGGCAACGCGTTTGCCTGCGGCACGATGCAGGCGCACAAAGCACGTACCGCTAGCCACTCGACGGCGTTAAAGAAATGCGGTTCAGCGGGCGTCGCGAGCCGTTGCGCGATTACCGTGCGGGTCGCGTCGTCCCATGATGGTGTGTCACGCTTGTCGAGTACGTCGTAGCCGGGGTAGCGGGTGACCCTGGACTTCTGATTCGCGTCTCTCATGTTTCGCTCTCTCTGAGTCGCAGCGCCGCGAGGCCGGCCAGCGCCAGCGCCGAAAAGCTCGGTGGTGCGGGTAACGGTGGTCCGCTAAAGAGATTCTGGCTCCAGTTGCGCCAGCCGCCTTGCCGACGAGCAATGCCGCGCGCGTGGAAGCCGGCGCCGACGAAGCCGAGCGCGGTCGTAACCCGCAGCCAGAGCCGCGTGAACCAGCGCTCGCGTGGCACGCCGAGCGCAGCCTGAGCTAGCAGGGCCGCAGCGAGCGGCGGCACGACGACCGGCGCATACATCGCACGATGCTGGAACGCGCCGCGAAAATGCAGTAGCGCGACTTCCCCGACCGTCCCGACCAGGCCCGCGCTGACTAGCAGGCCAAGCGCGCGACCGGCCGGCATGCCGAGCAGTTGTGGTTCGTGCGCGGGCTCGTCGCGCAACTGTTCGGCGACGGCGCCCAGCGCGCCAGAGAGCAGCAGTGCCATCGGCGCACCGATGGGCGCCGCATGGAACAGGTTGTTCCAGCTCCAGGCGCCTGGCCGCTTCGTGACGTTGTAAAGATGGAAACCCGTACCCGCAACTCCCGCAACGGCCGCAGCCAGATAAATCGCGTGGCGTAGCTGGTGCGTCTCCTGCCGATGATCCCGCCCGCCGTGCAGACCGGCCAGCAGAGAAAGCGTGGCAGCGACGAGCGGCGTATACATCGCGGGGTTGTCGAACGAGCCACGATAGTGCTCCATTGCGCTATCGGCGAGTACGGAGAGCGCAAGCAGCGCGGAACTGTGATTAAAGCGTCGGGCTGCATCGATGTGGGTCTGGACGCCGGATGGCCGAAGCACGGGCAACAAAGCGGATCGCGAAGGCGCGGCAAAGTTGCTCGCACTCAGGGCGCGCTCTATCGCGCCAGTCGTTTCGACACCGGCGCCGTCGCGTTTCACCCGCAGCGCAAATGCGGTCACTGCTGTCACGCCCGCCACCGCGCACAGCAGCCCCGTAAGTCGTTGAGCACTCATGGACGAGGATTCCTTCGTTATTCGATCTGATACGCCGCAGCGTCGCGAGATTTGAATTCGAGTCCGCAACCGGGGCGCGTCAGGTCGGGCGCGATGGCCCCGTCTATTGCGCGCGGCGCGCCGTCGAACAGCATCGACTCGATCCGCACGTGATCGTGAAACCATTCCTGATGACGCAGGCGCGGCACGGCGCACGCAACGTGCACATGCAAGGCGGGCGCGCAGTGAGCCGACAGCGGCACGTGAAAGGCATCGCAGAGATCGGCGGCCTGCATGAAGCCGGTGATGCCGCCACAGCGGCTCACGTCGGCCTGAAGAACATCGACCGATTGCGCCGCCAGCAGGTGCCGGAAGTCGTCGAGCGTGTAGCCGTATTCGCCAGCGGCGATCTCCATGCCGGCCGGCGCGTGCTCGCGCACGAAACGCAAGCCGGCGGTGTCGTCCGAAGAGACCGGTTCTTCGAACCACTCAACGCGCTGCTCCGCGAAACGTTGAGCCCAATGTAACGCCTGCTGCGGTGTGAACGCGCCATTGGCGTCCACGAAAAGTCCCGCATCGCCAATCGCCGCGCGCGCCGCTTCCACGCGCCCGGGATCTTTCTGCGGCTCGGTCCCGATCTTGATCTTGACCCAGCGGCAACCATCGCGCTCCACCCAGCCGGCTAGCTGCTCGCGCATCTGTTTGTCGCTGTAAGTGGTGAAGCCGCCGCTGCCATAAAGCGGCACGGATTCGCGCGCCGCGCCGAGGAGGCGCACGAGCGGCACGCCAAGCAGTTTCGCTTTCAGGTCCCACAGCGCGCAATCCATCGCTGAGATCGCCGTGGCCGCCAGACCTGAACGCCCGAGATTGCGTACCTGACGCTGCATGCGCTGCCAGACAGCGCGAATATCCCATACGTCGCTGTGCAGCACGCATTCGCCAAGCGTGTCATGAATCAACGTGACAAGGCTTTTATCGCTATACGTGTAGCCGATGCCGGTTTGCCCGGCAGCGTCCACTTCGACGACGACCAGTGTGGTCGCCTTCCACGCGAAGGTGCCGTCCGCTTCGGGCGCGTCGGTCGGAATGCGGTAGGCACTCGCGCGTAGTCCGTTCACGGGCGCTTGCGCCGCGTCGCGGGTTGCGGTGCGATCTGTCATGTCGGCACGCTTACTTGTCGTGATGACCGGGGAGGACTGCGCCGAGCACCTGTTTGGCCGTTTCGACGATCACGTTGCCTTCGTTCGGATCGCCCTTCATCAACGTGGAAGCAAACGCCTTGGCCTGCGCAAGCGTGATATGCGGCGGCAACGGTGCGATATTCGGATCGGCTTTGACTTCGATGACGACCGGACGATCAGCGGCCAGTGCTTCGTCCCACGCGGCACCCATCTGTTCGTCGTTGTCGACATATATGCCTTTGAGTCCGATCAGTTCCGCAAACTTGTGATACGGCACGGACGGGATATCCTGCGATGCTTCGAACTTCGGATCGCCTTCCATGGCGCGCTGCTCCCATGTCACCTGATTGAGGTCCGAGTTGTTCAGCACCATGCAGATCCAGCGCGGATCGGCCCAGTCTTTCCAGTACTTGGACACCGTGATCAGTTCCGCCATGTTGTTCATCTGCATGGCACCGTCCCCAACTAGTGCGATGACGGGGCGTTCGGGGTACGCGAACTTGGCTGCGATCGCATAGGGAACCGCCGCGCCCATCGATGCGAGGCCGCCTGAGAGCGAACACATCATGCCGCGCTGGATCTTCAGATCGCGTGCGTACCAGTTCGCGCAGGAGCCTGAGTCGCTGGTCACGATCGAGTTAGCCGGAATACGCGTGGACAATTCCCACACGGTGCGCTGCGGATTGACCGCGTCCTTGCCCGCTTCATGTGCGCGCTTTTCGAGCGTTTTCCACCAGCCTTCCGTCCAGCCTTCAATCTTCTTGCGCCATGCACGATCCTTGTTCTCTTCGAGAAGCGGCAGCAGTGCACGTAACGTCTCGACACTATCGCCAACGAGATTGACTTCCATGGGGTAGCGCAGACTCAGCATGTCGGCCTTCAGGTCGATCTGTACGCCCCGCGCGGCACCTTCCTTCGGCAGAAATTCCGAGTAAGGGAAGCCCGAGCCGATCATGAGCAGCGTGTCACATTCCATCATGAGGTCATAGCTTGGCTTGGTGCCGAGCAGACCGATGGAGCCGGTCACCCATGGCAGATCGTCCGGCAGCACCGCTTTGCCGAGGAGCGCCTTGGCAACGCCCGCACCGAGTTTTTCGGCGACGGCGATGACTTCGTCCGTTGCGTGCAGTGCGCCGGCGCCCACGAGGATCGCCACTTTCTTGCCAGCATTGAGCACCTCCGCGGCCTGCTGCAGATCGTCGGGATAGGGCACGAGACGCGGCGCGCGATAACCGACGCCCGAATGGAGCGTACCGTGCTTGCGGCCCGGCGCCTCATAGGGCAGATCCTGCAAATCGTTCGGGAGAATGATCGCCGTGACCTTACGCTCGGCTAGCGCCGTGCGGACGGCCCGGTCGACGAGATGGCGCACCTGCGCAGGGACCGAGGCCTGTTCGACGAAGGCGCCGGCGACATCCTTGAACATCGAAGCGAGATCGAGTTCCTGCTGGTAGTAGCCGCCCAGCGCCGCTCGCGCCTGCTGACCCGCGATGGCGAGCACGGGCATGTGATCCATTCTCGCATCGTAGAGGCCGGTGATCAGATGCGAAGCGCCGGGCCCCGACGTCGCGATGCAAACGCCGAGCTCGCCGGTAAATTTCGCGTGAGCCGACGCCATGAAGGCGGCCATTTCCTCATGGCGCACCTGGATAAACTCGATCGGCTGGGTGGGATTGCCGGACTTTGATTTCCTGGCCTCGGACTGGGCACGGTTGAGTGCGCCAAAGACACCGTTGATCCCGTCACCGGGATATCCATAAATGCGCCGGACACCCCATGCCTGAAGCCGCCCGATAATAAAGTCACCTACGGTTTGTGCCATCTCAGTCTCCCGATCGTCATGCTGGCATAAACGAGCCGCACCACGTCAGGTCCGCAAGTATCGTTCCGCGTTATTGCAAACCGTAATCTTCGCGATTTCCGCTGAATGTAGTAAGCGCAAACAGCGCCCGTGAGTTCGCAATGAAGCGTCATTTAAGGACTGAAGCGCATTGGTTCGGCGTCACCGGAAGTCGCAGCGTGGCTACGTTTCTCCTCGCTCGTCTTCTCCCACTATGACCGTCGTCAACGACGCGAACCTGAAACGCGGCACGTCGAGATTCTGCGGTGCGGGCTTGTCTTTAAAGACGCGGCCGGCCAGGTCGTACGTCGAGCCGTGACATGGGCATAGAAAGCCGCCTGGCCAGCTATCGGGCAGGTTCGCCTGTGGCCCTGCTTCGAAGCGCGGGCGCGGCGTGCACCCGAGATGCGTACAAACGCCCACAACGACAAGAAGGTTCTGATGGTCAGCGCGCGAGCGATATTCGTTTTTGCAGTAGTCAGGCATCGGCATCGAGAACGGCCGCTCGGTCGACGGATCAGCGACCATGGAGTTCGCGATAACGACTGCTCTGAGCATTGCTGATGTGCGATTGACAAGAAAAACGGGCACTCCGCGCCACGCGACTGTAATCATGGCTCCTGGCGGCAGCCGACTGATATCGACCTTGATGGGCGCACCTGCAGCCCTGCTTTTCTCCGACGGCTCCCTTGAGGCCACGAAAGACAGCAGGGTTGCAGCGCCCGCCATCCCGCCTGCGATTGAAGTGGCGACCAGCCACTGGCGGCGGCTGATATCTTCATGCGGAAACCAAACAGATTCCATCTCCTGCTCCCGAAACCGATCCCGGGCTTAAAGACGGTTTGATCCGGAATTGAAGTGCGAGTTCGTGGGCCCAATCGTTCTCACCTACTTCCGCTGCCTGACCGAACGATCAACGCCCTGCATCAGGGCCGGCAGAAAACCACTCGTGATTTCGCCATGAATGAAAGCATGCCGGTAGTGAGTCGCATTGCGACCAGATGTGCACATGTGCGAGATTGGTTTCAAGGTACGGGCGCTTCCGGAATAGTTCGCGCGAGGCTTCGCGGCGTAAACGGCCCGCTTGGGCGAAATGGATGTCAGATGTTACTGCGCATCGGATGGCACAGCGCGAGACTGTGAACGCATGGGAACAAAAACTGCTCTGTGACGGGTTACTGGTAGCGGACCGTTTGCATGCGCGCTGCTCGCACGTTCTTACCCGGCCCACTTATTCGCGCGTTTAAAAGGAATATCTTATGTCCAGGATCGTCGTGGTGACAGGAGCCGGTGCGGGTGTCGGACGTGCAACCGTCGCGGAGTTTGCCCGGCACGGATATGACGTCGCGTTGCTTTCGCGTGATAAAGGTCGGATCGATCGGGCCGCCGCTGACCTGAAAGCGTCGTATGGCGTACGGGTCCTCGCCATACCGACGGACGTGGCTGATGCCGAAGCTGTCGAGTCGGCCGCCTCGCTGGCCGAGCGGGATCTGGGACCAATCGATGTATGGGTCAACGTTGCAATGGCCACGGTGTTTGCGCCGGTCTCGAAGCTCACCGCGCAGGAGTTTGAGCGGGGCACCAGGGTCACTTATCTGGGCCAGGTGCACGGTACGATGGCGGCACTTTCGCGCATGCGCACGAGAAACCGCGGGACGATCGTCAACGTTGGCTCGGCACTAGGATATCGATCAGTGCCGCTCCAGTCGATCTATTGCGGAGCCAAGTTCGCCGTGCGCGGCTTTACGGATGCACTGCGGTCCGAAATCATTCATGACGGACTGGACGTCCACCTGACGATGGTTGACCTGCCCGCTGTCAATACCCCGCAATTTGATTGGGCGTTAAACAAGATGGGGAAAAAGGCACAGCCAGTGGCGCCTATTTATGAACCGGAAGTGGCCGCGCGAGCCATTTTCTTTGCGGCAACACACCGGCGCCGTGAGGTCTGGGTGGGGTTTCCCACCGTCAAAGCGATCCTCGCGAATCGCATCGCTCCAGGGCTAATCGACAGGTATCTCGCAAGCGCCGGCTACAAAGGGCAGCTTACTGATGAGCCACTCGCCCCCGATGCCCCTGCCAACCTCTTTGAACCTGTGCCTGGCGACTATGGTGCTCACGGCCGTTTTGACAGCCGGTCGAGGACGACAAGCTGGGAAATGTTTACCAACAGGCATCGCAACGCTTTCTGGGCGGTGACGGGTGTCGCGATATTGGGCGGGATTAGCGTCCTGATTGGCAGGAAACGCGAGAAATAAAATCGACGCGGAAACAGAATCCGGCGCCGTTGCGGCTGGCGACAGGGGAGCGGAGCGTGAGCAAGCTGATTGAAGATTATGCCCTGCTGGGGGACGGTGAGACCGCTGCGCTGGCGGGTAGGGACGGTTCGATCGACTGGTTATGCTGGCCGCGTTTTGACGACGACGCATGTTTTGCGGCGCTGCTCGGGACAAACGACCACGGCCATTGGTCGCTTGCACCCGTGGGCGACGTAACCGGCCAAAGCCGCCGCTATCAGGAAGACACGCTGATCATGGAAACAGACTTCCAGACGGCGGACGGCGAGGCAAGAATCATCGATTTCATGCCGGTGCGCAAGACTTTTTCATCGCTTGTGCGTATCGTGACCGGATTGCGGGGAACCGTAAAAATGCGCAGCACCTTACGCCTGCGTTTCGACTACGGTGCGTTGCCCCCATGGAGTGTTGCTGACAGCGATGACATGATCGCGAAGGTCGGCCCGAATCTCATTGTATTGCGCGCGCCGCTAAGGCTGAACGTGACTTCCGACTCCACCGGGGCAGATTTCGACGTCTCGGAAGGACAGCGAATCGCTTTTGTCCTGAGTTATGCCCGTTCGGACGAAGGACCACCGGAGCCTATAGATGCCGAGGCGGCGCTTGCCTCGACCCAGCATTTCTGGCGCGACTGGATTGGCCGCTTTGATAATTCGAAAACCGACTGGCCGTTTCAGGTCCGGCGCTCCCTGATAACACTCAAGGCATTGATTCACCGGCGCAGCGGTGGTCTGGTCGCGGCGCCTACCACGTCGCTTCCCGAGGCGCCTGGCGGCGAAATGAACTGGGACTATCGCTACTGCTGGCTGCGCGATGCAAGTTTTACCCTCACAGCGTTACTGAATGCCGGCTACCACGAAGAAGCGGAGGGCTGGCGAAACTGGTTACTTCGCGCCATTGCAGGCTCGCCCGATAACATGCGGATCATGTATCGTGTTGACGGCGCACGGCACCTCCCCGAGTGGACTGTGGACACGCTGCCTGGTTACCGGTTCGCGAAACCTGTGCGAATCGGCAACGCGGCATCGACGCAGCACCAGCTCGACGTCTATGGAGAAGTGCTTGACTGCCTCGACCTCGCCAGACGGGGCGGGGTCCCATCATCAGACCAGGAATTCGCTATTGAAGAGAGACTTGTCGAGCATCTCGAGGCAGTCTGGCAGACGGTCGGATCGGGAGTGTGGGAGTCACGAGCGGAACCGCGCCACTATACTTATTCAAAAGTCATGGTATGGGTTGCATTCGACCGCTTCGTGAGTCGCCACTCAACGAGCGATCTCGTTAGTCGTGAGATGCTGGACCGGATCACAGCGCTGCGGCAGACGGTGCACGACGAAATCTATCAGGAAGCCTGGAACGAGGGGCTTGGCACATTCACGCAACACTATGGTGCACAGACACTGGATGCTAGTCTTTTGCTCCTGCCCCTGGTCGGGTTCCTGCCGGTAGAGAATCCCCGTATGGCCTCAACAATTGCAACGATTGAGCGGGAACTCGTGGAAGGGGGATTGGTTCGACGCAAAAAGGCGAATGCCGATGGGCCCAACGAGGGGGCGTTTCTTGCGTGCTCCTGCTGGATGGCCGAATGCATGAAATTGCAGGGCCGCGATCGGGAAGCTCGCGAGCAGTTCGAGCGACTACTTGCCGTCGCTAACGATTTGGGGCTGTTTGCTGAGGAATACAACGTGCCGGCCCGCAACCTGGCGGGCAATTTCCCGCAGGCGCTAACCCATCTTTCGGTTGTCAACGCTGCACTTGCTCTAAGTGGGCCTACGCTACGACGGGGCGGCAAGGGATTCAGGGAATAACCTTAGTGGTCCGTGCGGCTCTTCCATGAGCGGGGGGTGACTAGCTCCTGTCACCTGATGTCCTTGCACGACAATGACCAGAGGTTTGGATATTCACGCGACCAGTTGCCAGAAATGGCCAGTTGGGCCTGTTTCAACGGGAGTTCGTCGGCGCAGACGCAACGCCGCAAGAAAACCGTGAAGCGGCGCTTACGGCGCTCTCCGTCGTCGCCTTCCCAGGGAAGGACGTCAAGATTCTCGCGTGCGTCCGGCGAGCCCCCCAGCAGCACCGGCATGCGGAAATCCAGCGCATAGTGGGAGGCCAACGACGGTGCGATACCCTGTTGTTCAAGGAGTTTGTCTTTCAGACGGATCCGGACGTCAATAGACGGCATCACCTGAGCAAGGTAGCCTTGGTGGCAGATTGTCGACGCGGTTGTCTCCTGGGACACGCGTGCGTCGAGCCAGGCTGGCTGCCCGGCGTACGAAGCGGCCGCGCATGGCAATTGCGCGAGTAAAAGCAACGCCGCAACTCTGAGCACATGGAAAAGATGCCGATCTTGATCTGTCAATCGAGGGTCCCTTGCGAACTCTCCACCGCGACTGCGGCGCGAATCGCGGAGGAAGGCAATACCATGCGAAAAACATAGTTTAGCCGCTAAGGCGCGCGTTCAAAAGCTCGCTGCGCGGGCGGCCTCGCGGTCCGCGCACCCGCGGCGGCCAACGCCGGGCCGCCCCGCGCCCTGCATGCGACGAATTTTCACTTGGCGATTGCTCGGGCGGCCGCACCGCTGTCCGGATTTCTTGAAACGAGATTGCCAGATTCCGGCGATGCCTTCAGATCTACCTGGTCATCCCGGGCGCTGTCCTGCACCTGTTTCACGGTTTCATTGGCTTCATTGTACTGTCCCGCTGAATGCAGTCCGGTCGCCGCGTCTACATCCGGTCTGCCTGAGGGTACGATTGCCATTGCGTAGGGCACTTTGGTATCAGTCAGTCTGAGTACATGCATGGCGGTGCCGGGTGTGCTCTTTTCAACCGTTCGTTCGCGGATGCTACCGCGGTGGCTTGAGACGGCGCGGAGGCGAAAACCCCTGTGACAGTCAGATCCACGCCGTCTGCCAGCCAGGAAACCGGAGTCAAGATTTTTGCGAAGCGGCCTCCGATGTCATTGACCATGGAGACTTAAGATCGGACTACGCCTTTATGTCTCCGCGTGGTCTGCGTGTGCCGCTTTGTCCGATTTCTGCGCATGCCTCTGGTCATGCTTTGTCGCCCGCGCCGGACGGCCGCGGAAAATGGCAGGCCTGGCCTGCTGGTTTTGGTCGAAGGCTTGGCAGGCCGTGGGCGACAGTCTACCGATGTCCGTCACCGAACTCGCGGGCGACTTCGTGCCATTCGCACTTCCTATCCTGAAGGGGCAGTGCGACGTCGGCGACAATTTCGATGATTCGAATCGTCCGCCGATGCTGTGCTCGCACAGCTCGCTACAGACAAGTCTCACAGCGTATGTCACAGAGTGACATATAATGAACAGAGCGCTGTTCCTGTGCACCTGGCGTCACTGTGGCAGGCCTATGTCACGGTGTCCGCGGATGTTGCAATCAGACATTGGAGGAGAGTGATGGTCATCAACAATGACTTCGAATTCGGCTATCTGGTGATCGCCTTCGGATTTCTTGGAATCATTCTGTTGGGTAGCCTCCTTGCCGCGCTTCACCTCGATCGGTGGCACCCGAAGCTGATCGGCGCTATTGTTGGGGCCCTCCTGGGGGTGGCCCTGATCGAGGCCGTGCCAATGTTCACTTAGCCGTCACACTGGCACGGCGACACGGTGCGCCCGATCGTTCAGGAAAAGCCGATGTCAACGCCTTTCGATCGCATTCTTCTGCGTTATGACGCAACGCCTGAAGGACAACACGCGTTGCGTTGCGGCGCTGCATTGGCCAGTCAGTTGGGGGCAGAGACACACCTGTTGTCCATTCTCGGGCTGGCCTGGTGGCCAGCCGGTTACGACGCCTTTTCATCGATGAAGTTCGACGTCGACGAGGACGCCGCGAAAGAGATACTCGAGGACGGTATCGCGAAGCTCGCGTCATGGGGCGTTACTGCGACCGGGCATTTTTCGGTGGGAAGCGTCGCTGAACAGATCGCTAACCTGGCCAACTCCCTCAACGCCGACCTGATTGTTATTGGTCATCGACACAGGGTTTCGTGACTCGCTGGCTGGCGGGGGGCAGTCACCTCGAACTGCTCGAGCGCGTGTCCTGCGGCGTACTCTTTGAGGTGGTCGGATAGAAGTGGAGAGGGTGGTCGGATTTGCAATGCTGACAGCGTCACTCAGGTCGCGGGCCACACAAAGATGACATGCTGGGCATTTTCAGGACTCCCTTGATCGCGGTTTGCTGAAGGCCGCCAACGGGCGGCCTGGCAACATGCCATTTGCCATTTGGTGAAAATGAAAGGACCGACCGACAATACGCCGAGTGGACTGATTCCATACGCGTCTACCTCGACAGCCGCGACACCCGTCGAGTAAGCGAGATCTTCGACGATGCCATGTTGAGCGGCTTCAGCCCGCACTCGCCTATCCCCGACAGAGGTCATAATGTTCGACACAGACGCCGTGAGGCCAGATTGTGGGGCCGCACGGACAATGGATGCGCCGGCGCAAAAGCAGGAGACGCCGAAAAAAACAACGGTCGTCGCGCGGTGCCCCAAGAATAGCGTCGGCATGTCATGTTCCGTGATAAGGCACAACGCGATCGAGAGCAAAGACGGGGCAAGCGCCGCAACTTCCACTACTCGCTACCGGAGCGAAAGGGCCGCGGTTTTCGGGGTGCTCATTTCGAGTTGGCGAGCATAGTTCTGCCTAAAGCCCCCATAGAATGTCCGCGTTGTGTTTGCTCGCTTCACGCATCATATCCAGTAGCGGCCACGCTCGTTGTCCGAGCCCTCGATGGTCTTCACCTACAGTGCGACCGTGTGCGTCCGGCACGTGGTAAAGCGATTCGAGCGCAACGTCCGCCTGCGCTTCTTCGGAAATCGCTGTTTCGAGACGGTCAATCGCTCGAGGCAGCTCATTGTGCTGAATGACGCCTCTTGATCCGAGATGCTTACCTATGAGGTTTAGCAGGTATTGAGCAAGATTCTTGAGCATGACCACGTCGGGCGCGGCAGGTGACCGGAAGGTGATCAGCATGATGAAGTCTCCTAAACGAACGCGGGGCAGCAATCATGTCCTTCACCGCAGCTCGTATCTGTCCAGCACAACTGGGACCGCCCACGCGCTGACGGTGTGGGCCAACGGACTCGCGGGCACACATGAAAACCTTCTGGCTACCAATGCCATGCGGCCTGCTGTATGGCTGACGACAATCCGCGAGAACGAAGGCCCCCTGAGTGCCCCGCCTACGGCCGACCATACTTGCGTACAGGCTCACATGAGCTTGCGTCAGGTGCAGTCAAGGAAGGTCTTGATTGGAGTTTATGTCACATCATGACTAATGTAAATATTCTCAGATGTGCCGGATGTCTTTGTCTCGTCGTGTGCGACCGAAATCCGGTTTGCGACTGGCTGAACACTGGCGAGCAGCATATGGGCACGGCCCCCCCGACGACTGAAGGGCGGCTCGGGTCGTTCATCTCGTGGGAAAAGTGCTCAACGCGCGGTCCACGTTGCCGCGTGCCAAGCCTATCTTGGCACAGCCGCGGCCCGAGAAGCCGCTCGGAACCTGGTATTATTTGCTGACCGGCGTCCAGCCAAATCCCTGTCCACGAAGTTGTTGGCCGGCGTGCGCACTGTGGAAGTCCAGCTTTTGCAGCGACGGAGGGACGAGATTGCGTTTCGACAAAGAGGGCGGGCTGTACGGGATCCGTGATACCGCTGCTGTCACAGTGGGGGCACCGTTGCTTCTGACGGGATCGACGGTCGCGGGGTCGGTCATCCCGATCAGCAGGATATGCCCCGGCGCTGCAACAGCAGCGGTGCTGACGGCTAGTGCTGAGAGCGCGGCGCCCAAGGCAATAATGAAGGATTGCATCTTTCTCCTGCGGGTCGAACGCTGATTTCGCGCCATCTGGAAGTCGGTCGTCCCGTTCATGGAGATTGTTAGTCGCCATGGACGCATGGCCTTCCTGGTCCGCACCATTCGCGGATAAGTGGTCGCAGCGTGTACGGGCAAAAATTATAGGTCATGGAGTGACACATTTCCAGCTTCGATGTTGATACAGGAGAATAAAGCAATGGTTTCCAGAAAGCGTGCGGAGACTGATGAGCTAACGAAAGCGGAGCTGCAGGAGTTATCCGATTTTCGCTATCAGCTGCGTCGATTTTTGCGTTTTTCGGAAGAGATAGTTCATGCTGAAGGCATTACGCCGCTGCAATATATGTTGCTTCTTCACATCGGCGGCTTCCCGGAGCGGGACTGGGCGACCGTGGGTGAACTGGCCGAGCGCTTGCAAGCGTCATCGCATGGCACGGTTGCGCTGGTTTCCCGCTGCGAAGCGGCAGGTCTTGTCGCGCGTAGACCCAGCGCAGAGGATCGACGGCAGGTCGAAGTACACCTCCTAAAGAAAGGAGAACGATGCCTCGCGAGGCTCGCGTTGTTGCATAAGACCGAAGTCCAGTCGGTAGGATGGGCGTTCAAGACTGGACCCGAGAATCCTTGACGCAGCGTCCTTACGACACGCCAACAGGTCAGTGAATTGCTGGGAGCCGGCTGATGGGTTCGCGCCCCGGAATCGACCTGCGTTCTGTTTCTGGTAGCAATCAGTTTCGTACTCTACGCTGTGTAGTACAGCTGCAGCAGAGAAAGGTCCGCAAAGCAGATGGCTGACGATGCACCAGGCGACCTGGCCAACGTCTCGGTGGTGTTTAGTCGCCGTCATGGGTCGGCAACGCAAAAGCAACGCACGCTACCGTCCGCTTCGCCCGGGATACGTCGGGCGCGTTGATGCCAATCGTGAACGAGGCAGGTCGTGATAACGGGCGCTCATGTTAGACGATACCGCGACCGGGTCGGCACGAATGAACTCGACCAATTGGCTGCAGTCCTCAGCTCTGAGGTGCTGAGTGAGGTTCGCTTGAATGGTCAATGACGCAGCGGCGTCGCGTGAAGCACTAACGACCTGGCGCTTCGATAGGGGCAAGTCATGAATGACGGATCCGATCGGCCTAAAAGCACGGCGACTATCAGCTCGCGCCACGTCAAGGTGTCGCCGGTGCAGCCCCAGCCGGCAATGCAGCATGAAGACGATTCCATCGCTCCAGTGGGTCTGCGCTGGCTGTGTGTGCTTGCTTTCGTAGTGGGGATCGTGACGGGGCTGGGAGCTGTCGTGTTCCGAAGCCTGATCGGGCTTGTTCACAATGCGTTCTTTCTCGGGCGTTTCTCGTTTGCCTATGATGCAAGTCATTTCACGCCTGCATCGCCCTGGGGCGTATTTGTCATTCTGGTACCCGTAGTGGGCGGCATGGCGGTGACGTGGATTGTGAGTACGTTTGCGCCCGAAGCGAAAGGGCATGGCGTTCCCGAGGTCATGGACGCGATTTACTACAAGCGCGGCGTGATCAGGCCCGTAGTGGCGGTCGTGAAATCGGTTGCGTCTGCGTTAGCAATCGGTTCGGGCGCCGCGGTCGGACGCGAGGGCCCAATCATCCAGATCGGTTCCGCGCTTGGTTCGACGCTGGGACAACTGGTCAGAATGACGGCGGGTCAGCGAATAACGCTTGTTGCGGCGGGTGCCGGTGCCGGGATCGCTGCAACTTTCAACACGCCGATTGGTGGCGTGCTGTTCGCCACTGAACTGATGATGCCAGAGATCAGTGTCAACACGTTTTTGCCCGTGGCACTGGCTACAGGGACAGCGACGTTTCTCGGTCGCCTGTTCTTTGGAGCGGCTCCAGCGTTTTTTGTCCCGGCGCAACTGGGCGCGATTCCGAACGAGCCGGGCAGTGTTCTCACGCTCATTCTTTATGCGCTGCTGGGCGCGCTCACCGGAGCGGCCGCCGCGCTGCTGATCCGCTCGCTGCACTGGGCGGAAGACGTGTTCGACCGTGTGCCGGGGCGTTATCGCCGCCACGCGCTCGGCATGCTGATCGTCGGTGTAACGATGTATTTGCTGTGGCGTTATGCGGGGCATTACTACATCGAGGGGGTCGGCTACGCCGCCATTCAGGCGACCCTCTACGGTCAACTCCAGGGCGGCGGATTTCTGTTGCTGCTTGCCCTGTGCAAGACGCTCGCGACTTCTGTCAGCCTCGGATCCGGTTCGTCGGGCGGCGTGTTCTCGCCATCGCTTTTTATCGGTGCCGCACTGGGCGCCGCTTTTGCGTCCTTTATTGCAGCCACTGTACCGGGCGCACCGGTCAGTGCGCCGGCCTTTGCGATGGTCGGCATGGGCGCGATGGTAGGCGGCGGCACGGGCGCCGCCATGACCGCCGTCGCTATGATCTTCGAAATGACGCGTGACTACGACATCGTGTTGCCAATGATCATTGCTGTTGCATTCAGCCTCGGCGCGCGCCGGCTTCTCTCTCCCGAAAGTATCTACACGCTCAAGCTCGTGCGGCGCGGTCATCCGATTCCCAACGCCCTGCACGCCAACATGTTTCTCGTTCAAAACGCGTCCCAGATCATGGAGACCGATGTGCTGGTGCTTGACACGCGGGTACCGTTTCGCGACCTGCTGACTCGCCTTGACGGGCCCGCCTTCCGGCATGTCGTTGTCACCAGACAGCAGGAGATCTACGGTGTCTTGCGTATCAATACAGGGCTGCGGCGCGCAGTCAGTCAAAGCGAATCGAATATAGAGCTCGGGACGCTGGCGCAGCGCAATTTCATCGTGGTCCAGGAGAAGGATGTTGCGTTCGACGTCATATCCAGGCTCTCGAAGCAACATGCAGTAATGGCTGTGGTGGTCGGACGGCGCGACGGGCCCGGTCCGCTTCGTGTGCTGGGCGTGATAGCGAAAGAGCACATTGCCGACGCCGTAGCCGGAAGCATCCGCATTTTTCCCGGCTGAGTCCTGGCGCCATCACTCATACGAGCGTTGGCTCCGCCATGCTGGCCCGAGATCGCTGTCGATGAAGGAGGAAATGATGAAACTGGTACACGACGTAGACGTGGCATGGAGGCGACTCGGTAAGTTTCTGCATCTCGACACCTTCAGGCACGCCTTCGAGGTGGAAGCGGATACTGCCGGGCCAGGCACGGAGACAGAGTGGGTGATCGTCTACCGGACAGCGCAGGGATTTTGCTGTATCTACCGTGGTGCCGCAGTGGAGTTTCAGGACATGCTCGACGTTCAGATATGGTCCGAGGAAATGGAGGTGCAGACTTACTTCATCGGACTGTAGCGGAGGGCAATGCAGATACCGGCGCGGCAACGGACAGCGCCCCGAATAACAGATTCTGAAGCAGAACGATCTTCCGAGTGGGCATGAGTCAGGGCAGCCCCGCATGAAGTGTCGTGGGGCGACCTTTTTGAAGCCCGGTAGCGATGCCGGGCTTTTTTCGTGGCAGCAAAATTGAGAATTTTTTCGTCGCCAGATGACTACCGAGGTTAGGTTCTCTGTGGAATGCGCTGGACAGCGGGCGTAAGCGGCTCGGCTGGGCCGTGTCCTCACGCGCGCGCGAGTGAGGCATGATGGTGATGGCGTGTTGGAGTCCGTGTAGATCAAGGGAGATCG
>NZ_JBWCCT010000027.1:0-39465 GCF_056279605.1 Paraburkholderia sp. TE9906 | reverse complement strand
AACGCTGCGCTGGCGAATTGCTGCCCACATCTCAAGGCGATTAAAGAGATGTCCGTATTGCTGTGTTACCTCAAATGTTTTGTGACACAGTAGTAATAGGTGACTGTTGATAAACCTCGTGAGGATAGCTGGGCCAAAGCGGCTGTCAGGCCCAAACCAAAAAGGTGTGTAGCCGGTTGCTTCGATCGTCCAACGAAGCACGTCGTCAAAAGTGCTACCGGGGGAAAGACAGGCGCTAAACGGACAGGCCCGATGGAACAGTCGGGTCGGCAGGGACGGGAACGTGGTAAGCCCAATTGTCCGCCGACACCAGATCTTTGGCCATGGCAGGCGACCCGTGAGGGAAGCTGTTGGACAAGTGGGTATGAGAACGCGGAAAAAGCGAATGGCGGGTGGTAATAGCTCGCATAGGGGTTCAAGATTTGCCCTGACCCGAAAGGGTGCAGACTTCCGCGTGGTGCAGTTGTCGCAGGTCCGCATTAAAGATTCACCGAAGGGAAGCTTGTGAGAGGCCGGTATCGTTACGGTTCAGCACCCTTCGTTTCAGCGATGAGGCGAATCAACAATGTGATGCTTGCGTAGGGCTCGTGCAACTGGCGAGACCGGCGTCAGTGCGACGTTTAATGCTGTGCTCGAGCGCAGTGCGGCGAAAGTCGCATGCTGCGTTCTTCGGGGGCTGCGTTTCCGAGAGAGAACGTGGCTACCCTCTTAATTCTGCTGTGCGTGCGCTGGTATGTGGCGTACTCGCTGAGACTGCGCAACCTCGAGGAAATGATGGCCGAACGGGGAATCGAAGTGGATCATTCGAGCGTGCACCGCTGGGTCATCAAGCTGCTACCGGTGTTTGAAAAGGCATTCCGCAATCGCAAACGGCCTGTCGGCAAGAGCTGGCGCGTCGATGAGACCTACGTCAGGGTCAACGGCCAATGGAAATACTTGTACCGTGCCGTCGACAAGGCGGGCAACACGGTGGATTTCCTTCTGCGCGCCCGGCGTGATAAGGCCGCTGCTCGCCGCTACTTCGAGAAGGCGATTGACCATAACGGCGAGCCCGAGACAATTACGGTGGACAAGAGCGGCGCGAATCTGGCTGCGCTTGAAGCGCTCAATGCCGGGCGTTCAACGCCGATCAAGATCCGGCAAAATAAATACCTGAACAACGTCGTCGAGCAGGATCACCGTGCCATCAAACGCATCATCAAACCGATGATGGGGTTCAAGGATTTCCGGTGTGCACGCATCATCCTGTCCGGCATTGAGACGATGCATATGATCAGCAAAGGCCAGATGAACGACGCTGGCGTTACCCGAAGCCCCGCCGATCAGTCTATTCGTTAGTAGCGTAAGGATTCCTTTTCATCTCAGAAATTTTCGCTTCGTCGGCCTTATCGCGACACAACCGCTTCGAGAGGTCCTTCCGCTGGACAAAGGGATTTCCTTCGGTAGTACTCGCCGTCGAATCCTCGCCGTCGCTAGCGCGCTGGACGCGCAGATCGAGCGCGATATCGCGTCTGGACCAAAAGCGGTCAGCGCGGAGCAGGTTCGCGAATCGACCACCGTCGGCTGTGTGAGCGTTGACTCGGCGTGGCTGAGCTTCAGCAGCAGTCCCAAGAGCCGCAAGGCAGAGCGCGACCTTGCGGAGCTGAAATCGCCTTGGGCGCAGAAGTTGACGCAAGGTCGACATGTCAACATCGTTGCGGGCCGTGCAACTCTTGCTGATCGCACTCCGCGTCTCTACGCGTACGTGCATAAGCTGGTGCCATCGGCGGCCGCACGGTTGGACCAATTTCTCTATGCCAGCGGCGTGGCTCCAGACGAGCGCAATATTCGATGAGGCCGCGTCGGAAGATGTCCTGGCCCACCCGCTGAATTACCAGTCTTTCAGCTTCAGTGGAAGCAGGCAAGTCAACGGTGGCAGCGCGAAACTGACCGAGAGTCTCGTTCGCTAGGACGCGACACAGGCTTGCTGCGCGAAGTAGCACGTGATGGAGGAAGTCGTAGCCTGTCACATTACTTGCGACTATGGGCCACAGCCCTTCCTGCTGCACGACGAGAAGCGAACAGTCTTCCGCCACTGCCTTTCCCCACGTCAAGTCTGAAAACTCCACGCGATAGGTGTGGGCGGATTGCTGTTCAACGCCAAAGCGTTGGGAGAAGGCGCTTGACCGAAAGACGAGCCAGCTTCCCTCACGCGTCAAAGTAATGTCGAAACCGCCATCAGACGCGGCTTTTTCGATACGAGTTTGCTCGAGAATGTTCCACTGAACCGGAGACGGCGATACCGCATCGACACTGGAATATCCGACTGTGCTATTCATACCATGCCTCGTGCGGGCGCCGACTTCCCTATGCGAACGCTATGATGTGGCCTCCGCAGGCTCTCTGGTGCCAGAACGGGTTGGAACGTGTGCAAATCATGCATAAAGCCTCCTATCTCACCGCTATCCGGCGCCGCTTGGGATTGGCTAAAAACTTAGCGTTCCCGGCCCGAGTCGCCGCCTGAAAAGCAACCCTTCATCAGAGCCCGGTTGCAGTACAAGCGCCAAGTGAGCGTCTGTCTTAAGAGCTTCCGGAGGCGGAGACGTTGTGGTTACAATATATTGGAAAGGCACGGTACCTTGGATGACGGACAGCTCAATAGCTGAGTCAGCCACGGTCGACAGGAACTCCCGATAAAGGCGCTCGCTCATGTCGGCCTCACGTGGGCAGTCGTGAACCAGAAAGCCTGGATAGTGACTATACTGAGCGCCGCGCTCCGTCCCGTATCCCGCTCCAGCTCACCGTGCTCTTGAACGGTCGCGCAGCAACCGATAAGAGGCGCTAATGGCCGAACTCACCGCCAGCGATGTGAGCAACGGGACCGACGGCAGCAACGTCGGCGTCCCATCTGTGACGCCGGGCAGCGCCGACGCGGCCCGCGTGCTCGACGCCGAGCTGAACTGGCTCGCGAAGCTGCTGGACGCCGCCATCCGCCTGTACTTCGGCCAGCCTTGCGAAGTGGCCGATATCGCGGAGATTCCCGCGCCCGATCTGCGCGACGAATCCACCTGGTACGCGCAGATTGTCCGCGAGCATGCAACCGAACTGGACGAGCGCGTGACACTGGCGCTCGCGCTCGCTCCTTACCTGCGCCCGCAACTGCTCGACCCGCTATTCGCGCGCAATGCCAATCTCGAACGCGCATTCTCGGAATTCGGCGGCACCCCGCGCGGCTCGCATACGGGGTTCTGGCCGACCTATGAAACCGCGGCCTTCGTGATCGGCGGCGCGACGGCGCTAGAGCGGCGCCTGCGCCTAACCCGGCTCGCGGACCCCACCCACCCGTTGCGCCAGGCCCGCATACTCGATCTGGAACCCACCGAGCACCGGCCGAACTGGTTCGCCGCCCCGTTGCAGATCGATCCGCTCGCGTTGTCGCGCATCACACTCGGCGTCGAGCAACGCCCCGAATACAGCAGCACGTTCCCGGCTCGCCGCCTCACGACGCCGCTCGACTGGGACGATCTCGTGCTGCAGTCGGGCGTGCGCGCGGAAGTCGACGAACTGCGCGCGTGGATCGAGCACAGCGAGACCTTGCTCGACACATGGCAACTCGAGCGCCATATCAAGCCCGGTTACCGCAGCCTGTTTTACGGGCCGCCCGGCACCGGCAAAACGCTGACCGCGTCGCTGCTCGGCAAGACCACGGGCCTCGACGTCTACCGCATCGACCTGTCGCTCGTGGTGTCGAAGTTTATCGGCGAGACCGAAAAGAATCTCGCGCAGGTCTTCGACGAAGCCGCGAAGCGTGCGTGGATCCTGTTCTTCGACGAAGCCGACGCGCTGTTCGGCAAGCGCACCGCGACGAGCAGTTCGAACGATCGCTATGCGAATCAGGAAGTCGCGTATCTGCTGCAGCGGGTCGAAGATTTTCCGGGCGTGGTCATTCTTGCGTCGAATCTGAAGGGCAATATCGACGATGCGTTCGCGCGGCGCTTCCAGTCGATGATCTACTTTCCCACGCCGGGCCCGGCGGAGCGCCTGACGCTGTGGCGCAACGCGTTCTCGCGCGGACCGCGCCTTGCCGCCGATGTCGACCTCGAGCGCATCGCGGCAGACTACGAAGTCACCGGCGGCGCCATTGCCAACGTGCTGCGTCACGCGGCACTCGCGGCGGTGCGGCGCGGCGGCGAGACGATCTTGCAGGCGGATATCATCGAAGGGATCCGCCGCGAGTTTCGCAAGGACGGCAAGACGCCCTGACAGGCGCCGGGCCGCCGGGCCGCCGGGCCACACGGCGCCGCTGCGCTGCCGAGCCTCTTCTCCCACGTGTGACGCGTTTTGCAAAGGCATCCCGATGATCGATAAGGCTTTAGGTTTTCTGCTCGACGAACTGAACCGCTTTCTCGAACCGCGCAGCCCGGGCGGCGAGCCGCTCGCCGTGCTGTCGAGTCTCGCGATACCGCACGGGGGCGCCGCGCCCGGCACGGAGAACAAGCTCGTCATGTCGCTGCTCAGTATCGAGAAGGAGGGCGCCGCGTCGGCGCGGCCGCTGCCGTCGCGCGAGCCGTCCGCGCCTGCGGCGACGGGGGCGCCGGCCGGCTTCGCACGGGTCGCGGCGCCGCTGCCGCTCAATCTGAACGTGATGGTGGCCGCGTCGTTCGGCGCGAACTATCGGGAAGCGTTGAAAGTGTTGAGCGAGACCATTGGCTTCTTTCAGGCGCGCCCAACTTTCATCGCGCAGAACGCGGCGGCCTTGCCGGCCGGCATCGAGCGGCTCTCGATCGAAATGGTCAGCTGCGATCTGACGATGCTGAGCAACGTGTGGTCCGTGCTCGGCGCGAATTACCTGCCATCGGCGCTCTACAAAATCCGCATGCTGAGCGTGCAGCAGAACTGGATCGCGGCGTTCGAACCGGCGGTCGGCGGCACCGCGACGGACCTCGGGACGCCCCCATGAGCGCCTATCGCCTGCTATTCGCACTCGACATCCGCCATACCTATTTCGCGGACGGCCGGTGCGACGCATTGCATGTGAGGCCGACGCCATCGTGCGAACGCCTGATGCGTCAATACCGCTTGCTGTTCAGGGCGACCTACGGCGGCGCGGAAATCTATTACGACGCCGACGCACAACGGCAGGGCGCGCCGGGCTCGCTGCTGGGCTTCGCGGCGCAGAGTGCGTTCACGTTCATGCTCGGGAACGACGCGCCGGGGTTCACCGGCTATACGGCGATCGATGCCAAGCCGGCAGCGGTGCCGGGCGCGTCGCTCTATTACTTCGACAATCTGAACGGCGGCAGCGCGACCTTCGACGGTGTGGCTAGCGCATTGCTGCATCCGGCCGGCCAGCCTTTCGCGTATGGCGCGCGGCCATGGGAACCGCTCCGCTTCGGCTACGCGGCCGGTGCACCGCTTAACGGCGCGTTCGCGATCGCTGCCATCTATCCAGGCGGCATGAATGCGGCGCCCGCCGACGCGGGGTGTCTCGATGCGCAGGGCAACGTCACGCCGCGTCGCTATGCCATTGTGCTAAGCGCGAAAGCGTTGCTGTGGCGTTATTTCATCGTGCCGCATCCGAACCAGCCGCATGACGACTGGCAGGTCGACGCAGTCATGCGAGCCGCGACCGCGGACGCGCCAGCCGCGCCGCTGCGATTCACGCGTGCCGCGAAGACCGTGCCGCTCGGCGGTCGTGCGGCGGTCATTTTTTCGTCACCGCATCCTCTTATAGTCTTGCAACGGTCGTCCGTGGGTCTGATGGTGCGGCTTATCGGAAGGAGCTTTGCGCAGCCGCTCACCTTGCCGTACCCCGACATGGAGCAGGCGCGCATGTCCATGCAGTTGCCGGTTTCGGCGCATGCCGAAGCGGAACGCCCAGCGACATCCGACACCGGAGAACCCGCCGATATCTATGTATATCTCTAGCGTGGCAGGGGACGCGTCGCATGAAGCAAATTTTTCTGAATACTTGAATAGTCTGAACTATACTGATCGCCGAAATATCGATTCAGCCAGCACGAGTAGGCAATAAAAAGCCATAAAAGAAATATCGTTGGTGACGCGACGCATGCCGTGCGCGGTCGCATTGAACCGCGTGTTGAACCTATGAGGCGGACTAGAAAACAAATAGCTTGATCTTCCTTTCCATCGCATTACGTTTTTAACCCGGCGTTTTCTCGACTTGCGCAGCTCGCCTGTGCGGCCTTGTCACGCCTGTGTGATTTTGCAGCGGTGTTTGCCTCTGAGCAGACAAAGACCTTCCCGCCTCGCGCCGGGAAAAGGAGAGAGCATGGCGCAGTACAAGGTTCCGGGTGTCTACATCGTCGAAATGGACGCGTTTCCGAATTCGGTGGTAGAGGTCGAGACGGCTGTTCCTGCGTTTATCGGCTATACCGAACTCGCCCTCAACGGCAAGGACTCGCTGATCAATGTGCCGTGGCGCATTGAATCGATGGCGGACTATCAGACGTATTTCGGCGGGCCGCCCGCGGCGTCGTTCAAGTTCGCGCCGGCTGCGGCCGGCTCCAGCCGCTATACGCTGACGGCCGCACCCACGTCGCAGTTTCTGCTCTATTACAGCCTGCGCATCTATTTCGACAATGGCGGCGGCCCCTGCTACATCGTGTCAGTCGGGTCTTATACGAGCACGCCGCGCGCGACGAGCGATTTCCAGCCCGCGCTCGACGCGCTCACGCGCGAAACGGAGCCGACCATGCTGGTCGCTCCGGACGCCGTGTATCTGACCGACCCGACCAAGTTGCCACCGCTGTTCTTAGCGCATTGCGACACGATGCAAAGCCGCGTGTCGATCTTCGACGTGCCGGGCGGCGACAAGAAGCGCGGCCAGGCGGCGGCGGATCAGATCGAGACCTTCCGCACGTCGGTCGGCACGGACTTCCTGAACTACGGGGCGGCCTATTACCCGTGGCTCAATACGCAGATCGTCGACAGCGTCGACTTCACCGCGATCAGCAAGGATTCGCTCGACGCCTTTGTTACCGCGCTGACCGCTGACGCCACCACGCGCCTCGCAGGCGACGCGAACAAGGCCAAGCTGACCGCCCTGACGCAGAAGATCAATCAGCTGAAGTCACCGGGCACGCCTGCGACTGGCGGCAGCAGTACGCCGGCAGCACCCGTTACCCCGGCGAATCCCCCCGTGGACCCCGTGGACCCCGTGGACCCCGCGGCTCCCGTGACTCCCGCGGCTCCGGCCCAGACCGCCGCCGCCACGCCGCAACAGATCACCGCGCTGCATCAGGTGCTGAGCCAGTCGAGTCCGCTGTACGCGCAGGTGATGGGCGACCTCAAGGCGGGGCTCAACCTGCTGCCGCCGAGCGGCGCGATCGCCGGCATTTACGGGCGCATCGATGCGACGCAGGGCGTCTTCAAGGCGCCGGCCAACACGAGCATCAACTCGGTCGTCTCGCCCACGGTCAACCTGTCGGATCTTGATCAGGAAGACCTGAACATGCCGCTCGAAGGCAAGGCGGTCAATGCGATCCGGGCGTTCCCGGGCCGCGGCACGATCGTGTGGGGTGCGCGCACACTGGACGGCAACAGCAACGACTGGCGCTACATCAACGTGCGCCGCACGCTGATCATGTTCGAGCAGTCGATCAAGGCGGCCATGCAGCCGTACGTGTTCGCACCGAACACGGCGACGACGTGGGTCACCGTGCAGAACATGATCGAAAATTTCCTCACGAACCAGTGGAAAGCGGGCGCGTTGGCGGGTGCCAAGGCAAGCGATGCGTTTTCGGTCAGCATCGGCCTGAACGTCACCATGACGGCCGACGATATCAACAACGGGCTAATGAAAGTGCTGATTCTGGTTGCACCGGTCAAGCCGGCGGAGTTCATCGAACTCACGTTCCAGCAGCAGATGCAGGTGTCCTGATATAGCGCGCTCTAGGAGAGTCCAGCATGGCAGGTGAATCGCAAGGCAATGTATGGCCGCTGCCGAAGTTCTACTTCTCGGTCGACATCGGCAGCCAGACCAATTTGCCGTTCCAGGAAGTCAGCGGTCTCGACACCGAAACGCAGGTGATCGAATATCGCGCCGGCAATAACAAGGTGTTCTCGACGATCAAGATGCCGGGCATTGCCAAGTTCGGCAATGTCACGATGAAGAAGGGCATCTTCGTTAAGGACAACAACTTCTTCGATATGTACTCGAAGATCTCGATGAACCTGATCGCGCGCGTCACGGTCACGATCAAGCTGCTCGACCAGGGCGGCGCGCCGACCATGGTCTGGACGCTTGCGAATGCGTGGCCGACCAAGATCACCGGCACGGACCTGAAGTCCGACGGCAACGAGGTGGCGGTCGAGACGATCGAGTTCGCGCACGAAGGGTTGACGATCGCGAACAAGTGACGGGGCGCGGGCGCGCATGGGTGGCCGGTTCCGCGGCCGGGGCCGGTTACATAGGTGCGCGCCCGCCCGCGCATTGCATCGCAGGCCGACATGTCCGATTACTATCCGCCAGTCAGCTTCTATTTCACGCTTGCGTTCCAGGGAATCCAGAGCGCGGACGATGCCGCCTTTATGGAAGCGAGCGGCATGGACGCGGAATTCACGGTGACCGAAATCAAGGAGGGCGGGGAAAACCGGTTTGCGCACCGGGTGCCGGAACGCGCGAAGTACGGCAATCTCGTGCTCAAGCGCGGCATGGTGACCGCGTCGTCGTCGCTGGCCACGTGGTGCCGCCGCATTCTCGAGAGCGATCTGTCCGGGCAGATCACGCCGCGCTCGGTGCAATTGTCCTTGCTCGACCACAACGCCGACCCGCTGATGACATGGAATTTCGTCAATGCATGGCCGGTCAAGTGGAGCGTCGCATCGTTCAACGCGCAGGAAAACAAGCTCGCGATGGAAACGCTCGAGTTTTCGTACAACTACTTTACGCGGCGCGCCGGCGGCAAATAAGCGCGCTTGCCGTGGCTGACCGGCCCTTAAGCTATGATTGAAATTCGGGAGTTGGTGATTCGCGTCAACGTCGCCGAGCAGGCCGGCGACGCCGAACCCGTTCGTCTCGAGGAACGGCTCGCCGCCCTCAAGGCGGAACTGCTCGACGCCTGCGAGGAACGCATCGAAACGGCCCTGCAGCGCGGCGTGGAGCGCTGATGGGCAAACTCGAGAAAGTCGTCGTCAAGGCCTTTAGCGACGATCGCTTCAGCGCGTCGGCGGGCAGCTATACGCTGAAAATCAACCCCGCCTCGTTTTCGCAGCAGTTCAAAACGACCTACATCCGGAACCGTACCACGGACACGGCCGGACGCGTGACGCGCTATGTGACGACCGAGCCGCAGACCGTCAGCTTCGAGTTTTATCTCGACGCCACTGGGGTGATCGACGGCATCGAGAGCGTGACGGATGAGATCGCCAGCTTCCGCAAGGTGGCCTACGACTTTAACGGTTCGATTCACAGTCCGAATTATCTGCACCTCGTGTGGGGCAAGTCGCTGGATTTCAAATGCCGGCTGACGTCGCTCGACATCGAATACCAGCTGTTCGACCCGGACGGCACGCCGTTGCGCGCGAAGCTGAAAATCTCGCTGGCGCAGTTCCTGAGCGCCGACGAACTGGCGCGCCTCGCCAACAAGACATCACCCGATCTCACGCATGCGCGGGTTGCCGTGGCGGGCGACACGCTGCCGCTCATGTGCTTTCGCATCTACGGCGACAGCAGTCACTATCTGGAAGTTGCGCGCTACAACGGCCTTACGGATTTCCGCAATCTGCGCCCGGGTACGAACGTGATCTTCCCGCCCCTCGGAGCGCCATCATGAGTACGCCGCTGCAGGGCCACATTGACCTCGTCTCCGTGTCGATCAAGATCGGCGGCAGCGCGATTCCCGATTCCTGCGAGGTCTCGGCGGTGCGCGTGACGAGCGAAGTCAACCGTATTCCTCAGGCGCGCGTCACGCTGATCGACGGCGACGCGAGCACCGGCGACTTCGCATGGAGCGAGTCGGGGCTGTTCGTGCCGGGCGCGGAAATCGAAATTCTGGCTGGCTATCACAGCCAGTATGCGTCGCTATTCAAGGGCATCGTGGTGCGCCACGGCTTGCGGATTCGCGACGCGCACGCGCAACTGGTGCTCCATTGCGCGGACAAGGCGCTGAAGATGACGGTCGCGCGCCGCAATACCGTCTACGTGAATCAGACCGACAGCGCGGTGATCACGTCGCTGATCTCGGCCAACGGCCTTGCCGCCGACGTGCAATCCACGTCCGTCACGCGCAAAAGCCTCGTGCGCTTCTTCGCCTCCGACTGGGACTTCATGATGACCCGCGCCGAGGCGTGCGGCATGGTCGTGATGGTCGAGAACGGCACCGTGCGGGTCGCGCCGCCGTCGTTCAGCGACGACGCGGACCAGACCGTCAGCTTCGGCGACGCGCTGCAGGAACTCGATGCGGAAATCGACTCGCGTTCGCAGCTGGCGTCGGTGACGTGCCGCGCGTGGGATCCGAACGCGCAGGTGCTGGTGGAGGGCAAATCGACCGAGCCGACCGTGAACGCGCAGGGCAACCTGAGCGGCAGCAAGCTGGCTGCTGTGCTTGGCGTGTCCGACTACGACTGGCAAAGCGCGGCCACGCTCGCCGACGGCGAATTGTCGAGCTGGGCCAGCGCGCAATTGCTGAAGTCGCGCATGGGCGCGCTGCGCGGCTCCGTCAGCATGCCGGGCGACACTAAGGTCAAGCCGGGGCGGCTGATCGAACTGGGCGGGGTCGGCGCGCGCTTTAACGGCAAGGCGTATGTGAGCAGCGTCACGCACCGCATCGAGAACGGCGACTGGACCACGGAGGCGCGCTTCGGCATGTCGCCGCGTCCGTTTGCCGCCGAGCAGACCGATATCGAAGCGCCGCCTGCCGCAGGGCTCGCACCAGGCGTGCAAGGCCTGCTGACCGGCAAGGTGATGAAGATCGACGAGGATCCGGACGGCCAGACCCGCGTGCAGGTGCACGTGCCGCTCGTGAAGATAGACGGCGATGGCATCTGGGCGCGCCTCGCGAACGGCTATGCGACAAGCGGCGCGGGCATGTTCTTCATGCCGGAGATCGGCGACGAAGTGGTGCTGGGTTTTCTCAACGGCGATCCTGCTTATCCGGTGATTCTCGGCAGTCTTTATAGCGGCGCACGCATGCCGCCGCGCACGCCCGAGGCGCAAAACAACACGAAGGCGATCGTGTCGCGCGCGCAGGTCACGATCCAGATCGACGAAGAGAAAAAGCAGATCAGCATCAGCACGCCGGGCGGCCACGTGGTCACGCTCGACGACGACAGCAAGACCGTCACCATCACCGACTCCAGCAAGAACTCACTGAAGATGTCCTCGGACGGCGTCTCGCTGTCGAGCCCCGCCAATATCACGATCAAGGCCGACGGCTCGATGACGCTCGATGCGAAGGGCGGCGTCACCGTGAAGTCGGCGGCGAGCGTCACGCTCGACGCGCCGCAGATCGCCGCCAAGGCGTCGGTGTCGTTTGCCGCGCAGGGGCAGGCATCGGCGGAGCTGACCGCGTCCGGCCAGGTCACGGTGCGCGGCGCGCTCGTTTCGATCAACTGACGCTCACTGCCTGAGACACCGCTCGAGGACCGCGCCCATGCCACCCGCCGCCCGTGTGACCGATCTGCATACCTGCCCGATGGTGACGCCCGGTCTGCCGCCCATTCCGCACGTTGGCGGCCCGGTCGTCGGGCCAGGAGTGCCGACCGTGCTGATCGGCGGCCTGCCGGCCTCGGTGGTCGGCGATATGGCGACCTGCGTCGGGCCGCCGGACGCGATTGTCAAGGGCTCGGCCACCGTGCTGATCGGCGGCCGGCCCGCGGCGCGCATGGGCGACACCACCGCGCATGGCGGCGCGGTGGCGATCGGCTTTCCTACCGTGATGATTGGAGGTTGACGATGGCGAGCGACGGATTCGCAGGCAACCCCGCGTTCCTCGGGCGCGGCTGGAGCTTTCCGCCGCGCTTTGACGCGCATACGGGCAGGGTGGCGATGGTCGAAGCCGAACAGGATATTCGCGAGAGTCTCTATGTTCTGCTGACCACCTTGCCGGGCGAGCGCGTGATGGTGCCGAACTACGGCTGCGCGCTGCAAAGCTTCGTGTTCGCCTCGCTCGACGCGAACACGCAAACGCAGATCCGGCGCCTCGTGTCCGACGCGATCCTGTTTTACGAGCCGCGCATCGACGTCGAGCAGATCGGCATCGAGATCGACATGCCCAACGGCGTCGCGTCGCTTTCGATCGACTACACGGTGCGTCGCACCAACAGCCGCAGCAACGTCGTGATTCCGTTCTGCCACGACGAAGGCACTAATCTGACGGCGCGCCGGGCTGCGCCGCCGCTCGTCTGAGCGCGGGCCGCACGCCTGCGATTCCCCCGACATGACCGATCACACTCATTCGTTTGTCTTTGGCCGCGGCGAAACGCAGCGCTCGCGTTACGAGCGCGCGCTTGCGCCGGCCTCGGCACAGGTGGACGAACGCGGGCTGCCGGAGATGCTCGCGTGGCTCGCGGAGTTCGCGCGCCTCGTGAGCTTCGTCGACGAACAGGGCGAACCGGTGGGCGACTGGAGCCGCTTTCTCGAGCAGGACGAGAGCTTTCTGCTCGCTCAGGTGTGCACGACCACGGTTGAATCGCTGGCCAGCAGCGCGGCCGCCAGCCAGGCAGACGCGCCAGGCGAGCCGGCGCAGCAAGGCGATGCCCAGGTCCACGGCGTGGCCGAACCAGCGCCGTTGCTGCGCATCTTTTCGATCGCGCAGCGCGTCGACGCGTGGTACTCGACCGCCGCGCGCCTCGAGATGAGCGGCATCGAAGTGCACCCGTTCGCGATCAATCTCGAACAGGTGATCGTCAACGACCTGCGCCGCTATACGCAGTTGATCGACGCGAGCCGCCTGCTGGGCCCCGGCTGGCGGCGCCTTGCCGAACGCGCGAACCTGAGCTTCGCGCCGATCTGGTCGGCGGACGACGGGCATGGCCGCAGCGTCACGTTCGATGCGCAGGATCTCGCGCCGGTGCAAAGCGCGTTCGAGCGTGCGCTCGACAATCTGAGGACGCTCGCGCGCCGCTATCTGGAGTCGTTGCAGCACGAGAGCCGCGATCATGCGCCGCAAACGGGTTTGCTGATTGCGTTTGTCAAGCTGCTCAACGTCGCGCAGGGCGATCTCAACCAGTTCACCGAACGGCATCTGCAGTACTACCTGACGCAGATCTTGCGGCTGGCGCCGCGGCCGAGTCAGCCGGACCAGACGCTGGTGGCATTTACGCTGGCGCCGCGCGCTGCCTCGCTGCTGCTCGAGGCGGGGCGAAGGCTGGCGGCGGGCGCGGATGCGACGGGCGCGCCGATCGAGTTCGCGACGGCCGCGCCGCTTGTCGTGACCCAGGCGCGTATTGCATCGCTGATGGCGATAAGCGCAACCTACGCGGACGGCGATGCAAGCGTGCAGAACCCGCCGCTGACGTCGCTCATCGCGTATCGGCGCGCCGATTCCGCCGACGGGTTAGGCGCGCCGCTCGTCGCGCCGGCGGCCGGTTGGCCGACGTTCGGCCCGGCCCGCGAGGTCGCGATCGCGGCGGGCAATACGGCGCCCGACGCACAAGTCGGCTTCGCGATCGCGTCGCCGCTGCTGCTGCTGATGGGCGGCGAGCGAACCATCACACTGAGCTTCGACCTCAGCGCGCCGGCTGCGGCCACCGCCACAACCGCGACCACTGCCACGACCGCGGCTACGACTACGGCCACGGCGCAAAGCGATAGCGACGACGCTTATACGCGCCTCGAACGTTTAGCCGCTGCTTATGCCCGCTCGCTCGAGCAGAGCATAGGCGCACCGTCCGGCGCGGCGGCGTCATCAGCATCAGCGGCCAATGCGGCGGCCTCATCGGCCAGCGCAAGCGATCTGCTTGGCAGCCTGCTTGCCGATGCGTGTCTCGTGAGCCTGAGCGGAAAGGACGGATGGTTCACGCCGCAATCCGCGCGCCTCATGATGAGCGAGCGCAACACGCTCGATCTCGTGATCGAGCTCTCAGCCGCGGCGCCGGCCGTGCTCGCCAATCCGGCACTGGCTTTCGACGGCGGACGGCAAGAGCCGCTGCCGCTCTTGCGCGTGACGATGAACCCGCAGGCTCGGGCTTATGGCTATTCGTTTTTCGAAGCGCTGCGCACGCGCAGCGCCCATCTTGCGGTTGAGGTGCGCGGCCTCAAGGTGCTCGATTTGCAGAGCAGCCTCGGGCCGCTCGCGGCCGGCAAGCCGTTCATGCCGTTCGGCCCCGCGCCGATGCTCGGCAGTTTTCTGCAGGTCGGTTCACCCGAACTCGCGTGCAAGCCGGTGTCGCATATCGGCTTGCAGATCGACTGGTTCAACCTGCCTGGCGCAGGCGGACTCGCTGCGTATTACCGCGGCTATCCGCCCGATGCGAACGGCGAACCGTTGACGCGCGATTCGTTTCTGGTGGGCATCGAGCGCAACGACGGCATGGCATGGCGTCCGGCGAGTGCCGGCGGCGCGTCGCGCATGGCGCTGTTTGCGCCGCCCGACGTGATGTCGACGGGGCTCGCCGCCGACGTCGCCGCGTCGACGCGCTTCGAGATCGACTGCGCGGTGCCGATGGCTTCCGCCGCGGCGCCAGCCAGCTTCGCGGAGGCGCTCGTTCCCGGCTCAGAGGCGGGCGCGTTGCGCGTTGCGCTGGCCGCGCCGGCCGCCGCATTCGGCTACGACGTTTACTCGCAGGCGCTGGCGGACGCGATGTTGCACAACGCTCGCGCGCCACGCAAGCCGAAACCCGGCGACCTCGTGCCGATCCCGAAACCGCCGTTCGTGCCGATGGCGAGCGCCGTGTCGCTCGACTACACGAGCGCGGCGCTCATCGAGTTCGATGCGCCCGGCCGGGGCAATCCGCTGCGCTTCTACACGCTCGCGCCATTCGGTTATATGCGCGCGAAGCGCGGCTTCGCGACCCGCTTCATACAGGACGGCGTGCGCGGCGCATTGTTTATCGGCGTCGCGGATGCTTCGCCCGGCGACACCTTAAGCCTGCTGTTCCACCTCACCGACCGCCACGCGCCACAAACGCTCGATTTCACCGATACCGACCCACAGGACGAGCGCGGCGCCAGCAGCGGGCTCGTCTGGCATTACCTCGACGGCAACCGCTGGCAGGCGTTCCGCAAGCAGGACGTGCTCAGCGATCTGACCTACGGCCTGACGTGCTCGGGGATCGTCGAACTGGTGCTGCCCGCGCAGTACGACGCACGTTCGACGCTGATGCCCGCCGGGGCGATCTGGCTCGCCGCAATGATCTCCGACGCGGACGGTCTCGCCGCCGTGTGCGACACGATTGCGATTCTGCCGAACGCGGTTGCGGTGAGCCGCGTGACGAGCGGCGCGACGGTGATCGCGAATCTGCCGCCGCAGACCGTCAACGGGCTCGTCAGCAAACTGCCCGCGATCAAGACGGTCGTGCAGCCGGTGCCGAGCTGGGGCGGGTCGCCGGCCGAAACGCCGCAGGCCTTCGAGACGCGTGTGGCCGAGCGGCTGCGGCACAAGCAGCGCGCGATCCAGCCGTACGATTACGAGCGCCTCGTGCTAGGCGGTTTCGCCAATATCGCGCAGGCCAAATGCATTGGCCCGGGCAATAGCCGGGGTTACAGCGCGGCGGCGCCGCTGGCGGCCGGGGAGGTGGTGGTCGCGGTGGCCGCGCCCGCAGGCGACACCTACGAGTCGTATGTCGATCAGACCACGTTGCGCGGCGCGCTCAATCTGCTGCGTCCGTATGTCTCGCCGTTCCTGCGGCGCCTCACGGTTCGCAACCCGGCCTACGAGCGTCTCAAGGTGATCGCTGCCGTGCGGCTCAAGCGCGCCACGAGCGGCGCGTATTACCTCAATCTTCTCTCCAGCGAACTCAATGCCGCGCTGGCGCCGTGGCACACGCTGGCGGATGGTCGCTTGCCAATCGGCTATGGCGCAATCGATGGCAATACGATCGCCAGCTTTATCCGGCAGCGCGATTACGTCGAATCGCTCGACGATTTCCATATGGTGGTGCTGTACAACGTCTCGCCGGACGGCACCGGCAACGATTGGCGCGAAAGCTGGTACGGACAGGATGACCGCGTGCGTCCGGGCACGCCGTGGTCGGTGCTGGTGCCCGCTGGCGATCATGTGTTGAAGCAGATCGACGGCCCTGCCGAAGAGGGCACGGATCGCACTAAGCCGAGCGACGCGCCGCCGCCCGACCCGGCGCCGGCGGGAATCGGCAGCCTGACGATTGGCGAGGACTTCATCGCCGCTCCGGCATCGCCGCCCGCACCCGTACCCGGCGGCGCCACGCCTGGACCCACACCCGCACCGGATGCGCCGGCCCGGCAGACGGCGTACTACGTGAAGTTTCTCGATAGCGAGCTGCGTCGCGGGCGGCGCAACCGCGGCCGGCTTGGCGCGGAGGGTGCGGGCGGTGCGGGTGACGCCGACACCGACGGCGAAGACCGGCACGACGCGCGTGAAGCCGCGCTGCTGCAGGACGCTTTTATCGATTTTCCCGACACCGAGACCGACACCGGCAGAACCCCTGACAGCGGCGCTGCCCACGGCCCCGCGGATCTCACCGACGGATAAACCTCATGGCCACCACACCCACTTCCGAGATCGCATCCCGAGCCGCGCTGAAGAAGCTGTTCAGCGACGGCGCGCGGCCAAGCGGCGCCGACTTCGGGCTCCTGATCGATTCGTTCGTGCACCGTGGCGAGCGTGCCGCCAACCCGGGCGGCGCGCCGAATACGCCGCCGTCTGGAGCCGCGCCCAGTGCGCCGCCGTCGCCGCCCGCTGCTGACGGGTGGCTGGCCGCGGCAGCGCGCGTGGGCCGCTACGTGCCGTCGATGCAGACGGCGAAGCCGCCGTTTCCGGATGGCGATGCGGTGGCGCCCGGCAAGCTGCCCGCCGACGGCAAATGGCAGGTGGTGCTGCCGGCGGTGAACGGCTGCTGCGCGTTCGAGATCGTTGCGCACGCATCGGGTACCGCGGCGTCGGGACGCCACGCCATGCTGCACGCGGTCGTCGTGACGAGCTTCAACGGCAGCCGCAAGGGCATTCGCATCACGCGCACCGAACGCGGCTGGAGCTGGCTGCGCCGTCTCGAGCTGCGCTGGCGGCCGCGCCGCAGCGGCTGGTTTGCGCACCCCACGGGCTACGACCTCGCGATCCGCACGCACTTCGGCTATGGCGTCGACGACAGCGGCGCGCCGGCGCAGATCCGCTTTCACATCACCCGGCTGTGGTGACCCGGCATGCGCGCTAACCCGTCCTTTGCGCCTGCGCAGCAGGGGTCGCCGCGATGAGTTCGTCCGGCACCATTCCGCGCAATCCGCCCGCGAATCCCGCGCAAGACTACGCGGCGCTGCTCGCGCTCGGCCTCGATTATTGCCAGCGTCTAACGGAAGACACCTGGACCGACTATAACGAGCACGATCCGGGCGTCACGATTCTCGAACAGCTTTGCTACGCGTTGACCGATCTCGGACTGCGCAACAGCCAGCCGGTGCCGGTGGTCCTTGCGCCGGCGCCGGGTACGACAGCGCCGGCCGATACGCTGATCATCGGCGAGCGGATTCTGTCGAGCGCGCCGTGGACGGTGGCCGACTACCGCCGCATGTTGTACGACCGCGTCGTGCATTTGAAGAATGCGTGGCTCGGCGCGCCCAGCGAAGCGGTGACGGCGCCGGCGTCCGCGTCGGCATCTGCGCAGCAAGCCGCGAGCGCGCGCTTCGCGGGGCTCTACGAAGTCCGCGTCGAAACCTTCGAGGAGGACATGAAGGGCGACGACGAGCGCGCCGGGCTGATCGAGTCAGTGTCACGGCAGATGCGCGCGCAACGCAATCTCGGCGAAGACCTGGCAAGCGTCGTGTTGTTGCAGCCGCATGCGCTGGAGGTGCACGCGCGGATCGAAGTCGGCATCAATGCCGATCCGGTCGGCGTGCTGGCCCAGGTGCTGTTCGATCTGCAGCACTTTCTTGTGCCGTTTCCGCAGGTCGAGCTTGCGGACGCGTTATTGCAAGCCGGGATTCCGGCCGACGAGGTGTTCCGCGGACCGCGCCTCGGCCTCGGCGTGATCCGCGAGCATGGTTTGGTGGACTACCGGCGCTACGTGACCCGCCAGCAGGTGACGGACATCATCCTCGCGGTGCCGGACGTGCGGCGCGTGTCGAACGTGGTGCTCGTCGGCGCCGGCCTGAACGCCGCCGGCGATACGCTCGTGTTGCCGCCTAACGAAGTGCCGCGCCTCGCGCCGTCGATTTTCGAGCAGCCCACCGGGCGCCCTTATACGATCCAGCTGGAACTCGAGGGCGGCATCGCGCAGTCGGTCGACTCGGAGCGCGTCTATCGCCGGATCGAGGCGCTGGTGGCGGCGCTGACCGACCAGCAGAACTACGCCGAACTGCAAACGCGCTCACTCGGTTATGGCCGCGTTGCCGCGGTCGCGCCCGTGGATCTCGCGCATTACACGTCGATCCAGCATCAGTTCCCGATGACCTACGGCATTGGCCGCGAAGGCATCCCGGCGTTGCCGCACTGGAGCGTCGAGGGCGCAGACGGGCGCGTGCGGGCAGGCGCGCCGGTCGTCTCCGACCGGTGCCGGCGCCTCGCGTTTGCGCAGCAACTGAAGGGCTATCTGCTGCTGTTCGAACAGCTGCTCGCCAACCAGTTCGCACAGCTTGCCAATGTGTGGCAACTGTTTGCCCTCGAACTCGGGACGCCGGCGCAGCATAGCTATTTCTGGCAGCCGCTCGTGCACACGCCGGAGCTCGACACCGACCCGCCAGATGTGCTCGCGCTGCTGACGCAGAAGGCCGGTCCGGACGGGACCGAGCAGATGCAGCACGGCGTCTACGTCATCGACGAAGCGCGCCGCGTGGTGCTGGTCGGCCGTGAGACCGGCAATCTGTCCGATGCGCGCGCGCTGCAGGCCGAACTGGTCAGGCGCGGGGCGTCCGCGAGCGCATATCGGATTGAGCGCGTTGCGCAGTCCGAATTGTCGGCGCAGACAGAATTCCGTATGACCGTGCATGCGGCCGATGGCAGCGTGCTGGCGGTTGGTGAAGAGCGCTATGGCACGCTCGAGCGCGCGCAGGCGGCCTCGACGCGGGTCGCCGCGCTGCTTGCGAGTTGCATCGACGATGCCGCCCAGACGGCGCGGCGTCTGATCGTGCGCGCGTTAAGCGGCATCTCGGTGCGCATCGCCGACGGGGGCGGACGCATCGTGCTGGACAGCGGCACGTTGCCGAACTCGCAGGCGCGCGCGCAGCGCGAACTTGATCTGCTGCTGCATGGCGTCGACGCGAGCCGTTACCGGGTACGGCGCGACGACCACGGCTGGCTGCGCCTGACGCTGCACGACGCGGAGCGCGAGCTGCTGGCGTTGGGCGAAGTCCGCTATGCGTCGCTCGATAGCGCGCGGCTCGGGCGCGACGAACTGGTCGCCTGGGTGACGCAGTTGCGCGACAGCCCTGCCTTGCGCGAGAGCTTTATCGAAGCGTCGCCGGCCGCGCCGGGCAAGGCGCTGCCGGGCGCGTATCTGGCCGGGCTCGCCGAACTCAATGCGCGCTTCGATCCGGCGGTCGAACGCCGCAACCGGTTTCTCGATCATTTGCTCGCGCGGTTCGGCGAGCGCTTCGACAACGGCCTGCTGGCGCGGCTCGATCCGCGCGACGACGGCGGCGCTGCGCTGCAGAGCAGCTTGCAGCACGCGAAAACGGTGTTCCTGCGCAACCTCGTGCCGCTGAGCGCGGGACGCGCGACCGCCATGGACTACGGCCGCGCGCTGACGCAGGACGACTACGGTCCCGGCGGCGCGGAAGACAAACCGGCCGATGGTTTTGCGCGGCGTCTCGCGTTGCTGCTTGGCATCGAGGTGCCGGCCGACGCGAACGGCGTGCTGCGCGGCACACATTTCCGGATGACGCGCGAGAATCCGCCGTTTCTCTACGTGGAGCGCGAAGAGGGTGCGAACGCACGCGTGCCGCCTGCCAACCAGCGCTCGTACACCTTCCGCGCGACCCAGTCGTCGATTATTGCGGCGCTGATCGAACACGGCCTGACCGTCGAGCATTACGGTGTGCGGCACGAGGCGCAGTACGGGGTGCGTCATGACGCGTCGGGCAGTTGGGTGCTCACGTTTACCTGGCCGGGCGGCAAGCCGCAGGACATTCATCGCGCCGCGTCGCGCGAGGCGGTTCATGCGGCGCGCGACCGGCTGATTCGTTATCTAAGCGGGTTGAGCCGCGACGCACGGACGCTGAAGTCTGGCGAAGGCTTCCACGTGGTCGAGCACATCCTGTTGCGGCCGGACCAAACCTCCGCCGATGACGATTTCTACCGTCAGCGTGTGAGCCTTGTTTTCCCGAACTGGCCGGTGCGTTTTCAGGATCCCGAATTCAGAGCCTTCGCGCAACGCACGGTGTTCGACAACACGCCTGTGCATCTGGACGTGCGCTGCTACTGGCTCGGCTTCGGCGAGATGACCGAGTTCGAGCGCCTTGATGGCGTGTGGCGCGCGCAATTGCATCGTTATGCGACTCAAAGTCAGGGGACGCGGCCGGGGGATGCGGCCAAGGTCTTGCGTGTGTTTATCGAGCGGCTGGATGCACGCGAAGGCGAGGCCGATGGGGAAGACGGCGCCGCGGGGCGCGCGGCGCGCGACGGGCCGCACCGGCATCGGCGGCATGGCGGAAGCGGCGGATGACACGGCCGCCGGTCGTGAACCGGGTGGCGCTGGAGCCGATGCTGCAGCGCCCCGACGACGGCAACCGCATTGCCGACCGGCTCTCGCGCTTTGCACGCGAGCGCTTGCCGGCGCTGCTGCAAGAGGCGTTGCGCGGCTTTGACGAGGATGCGGCGGAACGGATTGTCGCGCGGCTCGAGATTGACCTCGGCGATGCGCCGCCCGATCGGATTGAGCAGGTGCTGGAAGATCGCCTTGTGAAGGTGTTGCGCGGTCATTTGATAGACCGGTTTGGTTTTCCGAGCGGGGCGTTTGAACGGGCGGGCGGTGGTTCGCAAGGTATGTCTTGGGCTGCGATGGCCGGTGCGGTTTATGAGCGAGGTTCGACGGCGCAGTCGATGGATCGGGCAGGCGGCGTTGATGGGCGCAATGCGCATCCTGCGGCGCGTGCTGGCGGGTCTCGCCATGCCGGACCCGCCAGCGATACGCGATGGCTGGACAACGCGGACCTCGTGACGCTCGCCGGCTGGCTCGAAGGACGTGTCGCGCTCGATGCTCGAACGGTGAACCAGTTGTTCGCCGATGCGCTCGCCGTATCCGCACACGATGTCGCGCAGTTGCTGCGTGAATATGGTCGAAGCGAGCAGCGTCGAGTGCGGCTTGTCGCCACGCTTACCGCGCCGGTACGGGCGCGCGCCGTGCATGCGCTGCGGCCGACCGATGCGCGGCAGGTGATCGGCGACGTCGACCGGTTTTCGGAGCGTCATCGCGCGGCGCCTGTCGTCGCCATGACGCAGCAGGCATTCGACGCCGCGCTCTGGCAGACCGTCTTCGCGTATCTGCTGGCCGATCGCGGCGGCCGCTTCAATCGACGCATGTTTCTCCGCTCGCTGCTGACGCGGCTTGCCGCGCACGCGGGCGTGGAATTGACGGAACTGCTGGACGGCCTGCTTGCGCGGATCGGCGACGGCCCGTACGCGGTGGAACGGGATGAGCCGTTGCGCGAGGTGCTGGTGACGTTGCGAAGAGAGGCGGCGCCGGGTGGTGCTGCGGCTCGTGAAGGTGTGAGCGGAGCGGGGCGGCGGCCCGGAAGCCGTGGTGATGTGGCGGGTGGAGTGCGACTGGAGTTCGCAAGCGACAACATGGGCTCGGTCGCAGACAGTGCAGACGACGGCACACCCGACGCCAGAACAACGCCCGCAAGCGCAGCGGAAAACCGCGACTTGGAGGCGCTCGACTTCTATCTGGAGCAGGGCGCCTGGCCGTGGTTTGCCGCCGACGCTACCAAACCCGCCGCGCTCGTTCTCCAGTTAGCGCGGCAGGCGCCGCTGCGTCTCGTGATGGTGCTACGCCGTAGCGATACGGCGTTGGGGCGGGAAGCGCGTCTCATGCGGCTTGCCGCTTCGCTCGATGCACAGCAGCGCGATCAACTGGTCGAAGCAGTGGAACCAGACGCGCGCCGTGCCGTGGTGAGCGCGCTGAGGGCGCTGACGGTTCTGATCGAACACGCGCGATTGTCGGCTGCACAGCGGCGCGCTTTGCTGCGCGGCTTGAATGCAGCGACGCTCGAGCGGATCACAGCAGCGCGTGCTGGCGCCTTCGACGAGCGGACATGGCTTGCGCAGAGTCTGGCCCAGGCGGCGCAAGCTGCGGGGCTCGATCCTCGCGCGCTGGGCGACGCATTGCTGCTGGTCACGCATGGCGACCTCGCGCGCAAGCGACGCGTGCGCTGGATACGCGCGAGGCTTGTCGAGGCCGGTGTGACGGGTGAGGCGCATCGCAGCGAGGACGCGCGTGTCGCGACGCGTGGCGCGCAAGCTGCTGTGTCGGCGGTGGCGGTTCAACCTGAGTCCGCGTCAAGCGCCGACGACGATGCGCCAGCCGAACGCGAGACTAACCGCTTTGTCCGGGCGTTCCTGCTTGCATGGCCCACGCTTGTGCGCGTGTTGCACTTGCCGCCTCGCGCGCTTCAGGCCTTTCACGTCGATGCCCTGCTGGGCGATGTGGCGGCAACGCCGCGTGTGTCGGCGGCAGCGCTTGCACTCGACGCGTTACCCGCCAGCCTCACCTATGCGTATGTTCAGGACACCTTGCATCGATCACTGGGACGCGGTACCGACCCGCAGACGTTGTTGGTCGTGCTGAACCGGCTTGCGCTGTTATCGGGCGTGCCGCTGCGCCGTTGGATCGCAGGGCTGGCGAGCACGCGCGAGTGGCGTCAAGTCGACCCCGGGCTCGTGCTGTTGCGAAGCTGGCGCGTGCTTAGCGGAGTGCGGTTATCGTCGGCGGAAACCGCGAGCGCGTTGCTTTCCGCCGAACCTATATCGCTGCCGCCTCAACCCGCCACTGCCGCGGCTGCGTTCCTCCATTTCGCCATGACAGGACACGCGGCCCCGGGTGCTTTGCACTGGTTGTCCGGATCGTCCGACACTTGGCTCGATGCCGTCTTGCGCGACGATTTCGCTGCTGTCGCTGCGGCGCTGCGCGCGCGCAGTCCCGATGAGCGCATGTTGCAAAGGCTTGCGCGGCATTTCAGGCCTGCCAGCCTCGCGCGTCTGATCACTGCGCTCGAGCCGAAGATGTCGTCCCTATCGCTCGGCTTGCTCGACGCCAGCCGCGCATGGGCGACGACCGCGGCGCGACGAGGGCCGACGTTTGCCGCGCTAGAACGCGCGTTGCTGCCTGCGCTGCTGTCTGCGTTATTGGCTCCCGCAGCGGCGCGGACGACAGAGCGGGGGTACATCGATCGCGTGCTCGATGGCCTTGCGCGCAGGCATAATCTGAAACCCGAAGACCTCGCGGATGAACTCGCGAACGCGACGGCAGACCGTAGTCCAGCGCTGCACGACCTGCTGAAGGCCAAAGCATCGAGCGCGCGCGCGGAGCATGAAGTCGATATCGATGTCGATACGCACACGCGGCATAGCGAGCGCCAGCAGAACCGCCCGCAAGCCCAACCTGCACGCGCACGCGAACGACCCGCTCACGCAGAAGCCTGGCGGCAATTCGCGATGTTGATGCGTTACGGCGCGCAGTCGACGGAAGCGGAAGCGTCGATCGAAGCAGCCATTACCCAACTCGCGGATTCCGCACCCTCATTGCTCGCCCGCGCGTTGCGCGAAAACGCGACCGTCGAACCGATGCGCAGCCGGCTCGCCGCACTCGATGCAGCGGCTTTCGCCCGGTTCGCACAGGCTGCGGCGCCTCGTCAGGCGCATGCGATCCTTGCGTTGCAGTCGGTCGTCGCGGGCTTCGCTACACGGCATGCGAAGGCCTTGATGTCGCGCGCTCAAGCCGCGTGGCTGCAGCATGCGGCGCGCGGCTCGGTGCGTACGATGCTGGCTGAACTCGTCGAAGAGAGCCTCCACGGGAACGCGCACGCGGCCCGTGCGGTACTCGCGCGCTGGCGGCGTGCCGTGCGGCTCGCGAACGTCGCGCCCGCTTTGCAGCGTGAATGGCTCGCATGGCTCGCGGCCCGCGAGACACTGCTCGATCTGCGTGACGGCGCGGCGCGTCGCCCGGCCAGTGCGCGGTCGGCGGGGGCATTGTCGGCGGCAACCGCTTCTTCATCCGAAGTCGAACCGCAGACGAGCGACGACACGTCTCGCGTAGCCACAACGTCCGCATCGCATGCATCGCACGCGCCGCTGCGCAACGCAGGCGGCAGCGAAGCAGGCAACGCCAACGCGGCCGGATCCGCGGACAAAACCGCACCTAACCATCGCCCACGGCTTCCGTCGCACGGCGACCGCCCAAAACCCGCTAACGACGACCCCCAGCCGATCTACGTGGCCAACGCGGGCATGGTGCTGCTCTGGCCATTCTTGCAGCGCTACTACGAACTGCTGGACCGGATGCGCAACGGCGCGTTCGTCGATTTCGACGCGCGCAGCCGTGCCATCTATCTGCTGCATTGGCTGGCCAGCGGGCAGACCGCGCGCCATGAAGCCGGATTGCCGCTGGCGAAGGTGATGTGCGGCATCGCGCCGTCGATGCCGCTCTCCGCAGCCGGACAGGGCGAGCTCGACGCTCGCGAGCAGTCGGTGTCGGAAGAACTGCTCGGCGGCGTGAGGCAGAACTGGGACAAACTGCGCAACACGACGGCTGAGGGTCTGCGCGAGTCGTTCCTGATGCGCAAGGGCCGTCTGATGCACGACGAGAGCGGTGGCGGTCACTGGACGTTGATGGTCGAGGCGAAGGCGTATGACATGCTGCTCGATACGCTGCCGTGGCGAATCTCGATGATCCAGTTGAGCTGGATGACGGAGAGGCTCGTCGTTCAATGGCGTGGATGAATCGGAGAGGGGGAGTTGACCTGTGAAACGTCAAGCGGTGCAATCGGTTCCGGCGGTACAGGAATCCGCCTCGACTGCCGTGCACTCCGCGGCGTTGCAACCTGCTAACGCAGCGGACGAGCGACTGAGCGCAACGCCGCGCATGGTGGCGCAGGCGCAGGCGATCAGCGCGGGATTCGGCGCCGCAGCGCATTTGCCGGGACCGTCTCCGGTGGTACAGCGCAAGATCAACCTGCAGTTGGGTGAAGGCGAAGTCGTGAACGACGCGCCGCTAGAGCGGGTATTGACCTTTCTCGGAACCAGCGACGAGCGGGACGGCACCACTTTCAGCAACACGATAGCAACGGATTACGGGCTCAGAGAGGCGCTGAAAAGGCTGATCGAGAGGGACGCCACCGTCACATACGGCTATCCTCAAGCGGCGGACTTGATGGCGGCGGTACGCGCGGAAGCCCGCATCACGCATCGCGGTGACAGCTACGAGCTCGATAAGACATTTCGCGGCCAGGATGTGGCGCGCGACAGCGTCTACAAGGTCAGTAGGGGTGACGAAACGTCGGTCATCAAGCAGGGCCCCAATCTTGCGAATGAAGCCGCGATTTCAGCAGCCGTGGCGGGCCACGAGAATGTGATCAATTTCCTCGACAAGGAAGACGACAATTCGAAAATACGCCTCGAATATGCGGCGCAGGGCACCTTGTCAAACTATGCGGTGGATTCCGAGGCCAAGGCGAAACGGCTGGCGCGGGGGATCATTGCGGGCCTGAGCCACGTGCATGGGCGCGGTGTGGTGCATGGGGATGTCGGCAAGGCGAATATATTCGTGGGCGGCACGGCGGAGGAGCCGGTGGCCAAGATCGCGGACTTCGGGGAAAGCATGACGGGCGCCGATGCGATTACCTACAACCTGTCTTCGGATATCTCTGCGGGCGCAAATGCGCTGAAAGGTCTCGCGGAACCGTTCAGCGCCACATCGGCAGAGGCCCATGCCTTCGTGCAACTTTTGCAACAGCTGATAGATGATGCGTTGGATGTGACGCAAAAAGCTTCGCTGGCGAATCCTCAGCCGCTGCGCGAGTTGGCAGTCGGAAGCGGTCTTGCAGGGTCGATCGAGACGGTGACCGAAGAACACATCGCGCAGATTAGAAATATGTTCGAGCTACCCGAAGCGGGCCCTGCGCCGGATGCGGACGAGATCGACGCATTGCGCACACGATGGAGCGCACTCGCCAACAACGCGTGGCTTGCCCACTAGCCTCGCACCGGCAAGCGCCACGAAGAAAGGAGAGACGATGACGATGTACGACACCCAATCGCGACGCACCGTCCAACGGTTGCGAGACTCCGCATCCGAAGCAACGGGAAAGGCCGTTGCACCGCAGACCGCGTTGCGGGACAACCGGCCCGCGAGCGCCGACTTGCGCGAGACGATCTCGATGATCGACCGATCGGGGCGCGTCGCTGCGCAGCGGCAGACGATCGACATGATGCGCAATAGCCCACGCGCGAACGCATCGCCTTCCGCAACCGTACAACGTGCCACCGACAAGCCGCCGCGAAACGACACAGGCCTGCCCGACAGCCTCAAATCAGGAATTGAGCGTTTGTCCGGCGTGTCGATGGACGGTGTTCGCGTGCACTACGGGTCGAATGCACCCGCGCAACTCGGCGCCTACGCGTATGCACAGGGGAACCAGATCCACGTCGCGCCGGGACAGGAAAAACACTTGCCGCACGAGGCGTGGCACGTAGTGCAACAGAAGCAAGGGCGCGTCAGGCCGACCATTCAGCTCGCGAGTGGGACGCCCGTGAACGATGACGATGCGCTTGAAAACGAGGCCGATGTGATGGGTGCACGGGCGTTGTCGGCCGGGCAGGCCGTTGAGGCCGACGAAACCGCTTCACTCAAAATGCTTGCGGCTCCGGCTGGCGAGCGTGGCATTGCACAGCGCGAGGTGATCGCGACCAAGCACAACGACGCGGGGACTTTCACGTTCGACCACAAAAGCAACACGAAGACGCTCGACGATATTTTTGCGACCGTCGAGGTGGAAATCTCGTACAAGCTGAAGGACAGCGCGCCCGACGAATCGCGGCTGTATCTGTCGCAGATTGTGCAGAGCGTCGTTCTTGAGACTGACACGTTTTACGACTTTGCGAAAAGCGGCAAAGACGCTGAGAAAACGGAGGCCGCGCGCGACCTGGTCAGAACCACCGGCGCGCGTGGCGAGAAGGCTGGCTATTTGATCGACCGCTTTTACGGGAGGACGGGCGCGACTGAGCAATTTGCGGAACAGAATGCGCCACGAACGTCCCGATTGGACGAGCAGCGGTCGGTTGCCTACAACACGACGGGTGCGCATTCACACGGGCATGACGGCCTCAAGAAGGCATCGACGGGTAGCAACGTACCGGCCACCTTGAAAGACACGCCCGGCTGGGGTAAGCCGATGAAGATGTCGTTCGAAACGGTCGCGCTTGGGCAGGACAAAGCGCATTTCGGAACGTTGCCATGGAACGTGGTGCTGGGCAAAAAGAGCATTGAGCCTGTCATCACCGTGGAGGACGCTACGTCGACGCTCTCGAAGACGTTCACGGAGGCGCGCTTCAATTTCAACGAGTTCTTCCGCAATAGCGGTGCGGCTACGTCGCCGGAGCGTTTTAACGCGTTGACCGATATCGAGGGCCGCGGCCTGAGTGGTATTCCTGAGGCGGTACTGACGCTTGATAAGCTCGTCGCGCAGGCGGAGCGTGTTAGCGGGCTCAGTGCTTCTACGGAGAAAACCAGCATGCTGGCCGAGTTGAAGGAGTTGATTGGCTATCGGTTCGCCGTGCTTGACGGCGCGCTGGAAGAGGCGAGCGGTGGGTCTGAGGAAGTGGGCGAAGAGGCGGGACGGCTTAAGGGGAAGGTGGCTGAATTTAAGGCGGATGCGGAAAGGCGGATTGGGCTGCTTGGAGCGTGATGTCCTGTCCTATTGCGTTGCATCAAACATTCAACGAAAATGTCTCGGATAGCCAAGCAACGAGAGAGAGCTCTGTAGGGGGGTGAACTCTCGCTACAAGAAGGGAAACACGGAAGGAGAAGAAGCGCGGGCCGCATGGGCGGCAACCCAAACGACCCGCTAACCACGACCAACTCACCAAAGGAGTTGACCATGGCTAAACGCAATCATAAAACAGCGGACGGAACTTCTGTTCGTTTCTTGACCGTATTGGCGCTACGCCAACCTTGGGCGCGTCCTAAAGACTGGCCTATTTCGTGGTCCAGCAAAGCAGATTATCCGGATGTGCCTTGGATTCGTCTTGCAGGGCGCTGGTTACGTAAGGCGGGGTTTAAGATCTCCGGCCGCATTCGCGTGGAAGTGCAGGAAGGGAAACTTATCATTACGCCTGAGTGAGGGAGCTGGGCGAGGCCGGGGATGCGTTTCTCTCCGGTCTGTTGTGAAACGGGGTGTCGCTTTGGCGACGCTCTCGGTGTTTCGGTAACGAGTGTCTCTCGTGTACATTACCCGCTCAAGCTGCTTATCAATTCGCAGAGCCCCATGCCCAATGCCTCTTTGCCCCCTGCCGTTGCGCAAGCGATTGCCGACTTGGTGCCGTCAGTCGCCTGGCAGAAGATATGCGCGGCGCTTGAAGACGATCCTGAACTGCCGCTCGCGCCTATCGACGCCGCTCTGGCGCGTTGGGACGCGTTTCCCCAACTGCGTGAGCCGACTGAGGCGCAATGGCGGCGCATCCATTGGGACGGCTGGCGGCCGCCGTGGTGGCCGCTTGTGCGGCACGTCTCGCTTGGCAGCGACGAAAGTCTCGACGGTATCCCTGCGGCGCATTTGCGTTCTCTATGGATAAAGGCGTCGGCGGGTTGGGATCCGGACATTCTGCAGGCGGTCCCGCAACTGGTGCACCTCGATTTGACAGGGCACGAGCTCGACTGCCGTACGATTCCGTCGCTGCCGTCGCTCGAAGAATTGATCCTGACACGAGGCGTACCGATCCACCCTGAAGCGCTGGCGAAGCTATCGACGCTTGCTAGTCTTTCATTAGGTTGGACGGACCTCGGCCCGCGCGACGTTCCCTATCTGCCGAAGCTCGCGCAGCTCGATTTATCGGGCGCCGATATTGACACGCTCGCTCCGCTTACCGCGCTTCCTTCATTGCGCATGCTCCGGTTAGGCCAATGCACCGGCAGCGCAGATACGAGCGTATTGCTGCAGTGTCTTGCGCTGCGCAGCGTGTATGTGGCGGAAGCCACCCTCGACACGCGCGCCCTTGAAGGCCAGACATTGTTCGAGGTCGTCCGTTAGCGCTCTCCCGCGGCCGTTACCTGCTACGAATGGGCGGCGGCATCCACCGCTTCGTGCTCGTCACCACTTGGAGGTTCGGGGGGAGGAGCAGGCGGCACGCCGACTGCGTCAGGCAATACCGCTGGGAGGGCCGCGTCGACGGCCGCGTCAGGCGCGTCGACGGCTGCTGCGGGTTCGGGGGCGCTCGGATCGAAATCTTCGAGATACTGCGAAATGGTCGTGCCAGCGGCCGCTCCCACCGTCAGAATGGTCCGCCGTTGAGCCGGTGAGAACACGTTCGATTTTTCGATCGCAGCGGTGACGCTTGCGCGGAGAGCGGCGTGCGTTCGAAGTTGAGCCGAAAGTGCCGTCAGGTCATAGCCGTTTTCGGCAGCCGGGTTATCGAAACTATGCGTAACCTGTGCCGTGATCGCTGCTTGGACAGACCGCCCGGCAAGCCACGTCAAATGCGGGTCGGGTGCCGGTACGGGTGCGGGTGCGGCGGCTGCCCCACCACCGCGGCCGCCTCGTCCTCCGCGTCCCCCTCGTCCGCCTCGTGCCCCTCGTCCGCCGCGCCCACCTCGTGCCGCCGCCGCTGCTGCCGCCGCCGCCGCCGCGTCCTTCCTGTTTTGTGCGATTTTCGCGAATTCCCCCCAGTAGTCGATATAAGCTCTCAACTGCCCGAGCCCGTTCCGGTGGTCGGTCAACAAGCTTGTCCCCCCCGGCGCCGCAGGTGTTTTAACGTTATTCAGGGCAACCGTGGATGCGTCGTCGTCGCCAGCACGCAGTCCAAACACTTCTTGCGGCAGGAGCGGCGCCAGCGCATCGCTCGCATTCCTCGCATGCGCACGGCCACCTATGCCGGCAGCACGCAGCGCGGTCGAAGCGATCGTCCCTGCCTTCGCGTGGCTTTGTTTCGCGCGGCCACCATCGAAAAGAGCCCTCGGCGTCGTCTTGTTGCGGCCGTAGGTATCGGCTGCGTCTTTCGTGAACTCGTCGTCGAACCGGCCGGCGTCGGTATAGAGGGTAGCCCGCGTGTCGAAAGCAATCTGCGCGCCGTTAAGCGTCGCTTGCAACTTTGGCCATTCCGGGCCGCCTTGGCCGAAAGGCTCAGCGGATCGCGCGAAACCCGCCGCGTTGTGTGCCTTGGACGTATCAAACAACAACGACGCATGGACGAACAAATTCGGCTCAGGCAAATAAGGTATCGCGCCGGCCGTCGCCAAAGACTGCCTTACCAACATGTCGAGGTCATTGGTTGCGACGGTTTGCTTGTGCGCGAGTCCTGCGTTGCCCCGATGAGGCGCGGCGTCCTCGATCGCCCGTCCGTTCAATGGATTGGTCAAGCCCGCCGCGCGCGCCGACTCCGGATAAAACAGATAGCCGCCCGACAATACATTCGCCGTGTCGTGCGCGTCGAAAGCCTGATCGGCACGCGTGAAGAGGCTGGCTTCGCCGGCGCCGTCTGCATCGGCACCGCCTGCGCCTCCGGCCGGGCGCAACGCGTCGCTCCGTGCCTTGAACGTCACCCCATCGGCATCGCCGACGTGAATGATGACGTTGTAACCCGCCGTCGTCATCGTCTTTACCGCCGCGCGCGTCGGACCAGCCGTCAATGCGACATTGCGGGCGTGGTTCGGCACGCCTAGTTCGAGTGCCTTCGAGCGCTCGCCCTGTTCAGCGGCGGTAATGGCCGCTCGCCATTGCGGCTCGTCAGCCTCGGGCTGGGTTTCGTAATCAGCCTTCACCTGATCCGTCGTTCGTGAAGCGCCCGCATCGGCGCCAGCAGTCTTTTGCCACATGACCTTCCACGTATAGGCAGCGGCGCCCAACCGCGTGCCGGCATAGTCGGCTACGCCGTTAAGCAGATCTGCCCGCGAAATCGGGTCGGCAAGCGTGGGTTGAAACCGATTGATCGCAGCGGTCAAAGCGAAACGCTGCTGTGCTTCGGCGGGATCGGCGAAGGCCTCGTTGACATACTGGTTGGCCAACTCGACGGGCCCCTTGTCCTTGCCGCTAGCGGTCGTGGGCACGGTGGCCACATAAGCCCGTGGGGAATCCGCAACATGCGCGGCCGCTACGCCCGCCGCAGCGTTGCTGGCTTCCTGTGCATCGGTAAACTCGATTCCTGCGGTTTTATAGTCGAATGCGCGCCGCTGCACGACGCCGCCCGCCGCCAGCTGTGCCGTCCGACCAAAAGGCATCGGCTGGGGCTGAGCCGGCACCTCGGCTACGGCACCCGCACGCAACGCGCGCTGCCCCATCACGGCGGCCTCCTGCTCCAGTGAAGGGCTGTCGTTGATCGGTACCGACCGGGCTTGCATGGTCGATGAGCCATCGTGCTTTTGTTGCTGGCCGGGCTGCGCAGAATGCGGCTGCCGCGCGATGCGCGAGCCGAATGCGTCCTGGAGTTGCTTGCGTTGAGCGACAATGCGCGGACTTGCGTGAATACCATCGATTGCCGATGTCGCGCTGGCGTCCGGAGCGAACTGCACGCCACCGCTGCCGGCCGCTGGACTGCGCTCAGCGACAAGGGGCGCCGAGGGGAGCTGGCCGGTTTCTCGTTTGTGCGTTTTCATGGGACCGATTTCCTCAAGCCACTGCCCGCTGCAGGGAAATGATTTGATGCACTTGCGCCGCTTCGCTGCCGGCGTTCGAAAGCTGCATGTTTGCCTGACGCGGACAAAAGGAAAAAATGCGTTCCGTCCGATGGGCATCACCTCGGCACTCTACCATCGAGCCTAAACAGATATATTGACGCGCTGCTATTTGCGTAGCTGTCCCGCGATTCGGGCATGACGTATTGGGTTCGACGACATTTATTCATGCCTGAATCCGTCACGTACTGCGGACATCGATTGCCGCTATGTTCTGTGCTGCTCTTGCGGCCGATGTGTCAAAACGCTCAAGAAGCCGCTTCCGCTACAATTTTGGCCTGCAACGACAAGGTTCAGCGAGCGCTCTATGGAACACGAGACGTTAACTTCGTTGGAACGACAACGTGACGGTAACCGTGGCGTAGTTCACGAAGCCTCTGTTGTGAGCGGCGGGGTTGGAGTTATCGACAACCGGGAGTCCACCAGCAGGCAACGAAAAACGGCTGACTTGATCGCGCAGAGTCTGATTGTCCGTGCGCAACGAGCGCTTCTCGCAGGGATCAACGAGAGCCCAAGAGTGGTCGCACAGCGCAAGCAGCTTGACAGTTTGTTCGGCACAGCCGGCGCGGAAAAAAACGACGCAAGATCGCAGCGGCAACAACTGCCTGCAAGCCGTCCCGACATAGGCGGCATTCCCCATCCTCTCAAGGCCGGTATCGAATCGTTATCCGGCATGGCGATGGACCACGTTAGGGTTCACTACAACTCGTCCAAGCCGGCGCAACTCAATGCCCTTGCGTATGCGCAAGGAAGCGACATTCACCTCGCCCGAGGCCAGGAGACGCACCTGCCGCACGAAGCGTGGCATGTCGTGCAGCAAGCGCAGGGTCGGGTACAACCGACCACGCAGATGAAGGACGGAATGACCATCAACGACAACCGAGGGCTAGAGCGCGAGGCGGATGCGATGGGCGCAACGGCTGCTGCGGCTGGGCGCTTTGCGGGACAAAGAAAGTCTTCTCCAGGCCAACCGGCGTCGGATGCGGGGCGTTCCGCGGTACAACTGAGCGCGGATGCGATCGATGTTGATCGCATCCGCTTGCGGTCTTTGGGCGCGCAGCGTGGTGGCGGAGCCGCTGGGCGTTCAGTGGTGCAACGCAAGCTCGAGCTGATCGCCGGTGCTGGGTTGGTTTCGGACGGGATTCCTAGGTACAAGGCACTCTACGGTGAAGCAACGACTCGAGAGTTATTTTTGGTGCAGGATTCCGGCAAGGTCTATCTGGCCATCACCGCACTGACCCAAGCTGCCGATACGCGATACGGGCTTCTATCTCACCCTTTCCGAGGACGGTAACGACTTCAGGCTGTTTAACGGCAACCCTTCGGGCGACGGTGTCGAGGTTGTGAATAAAACGATGCCGGCTCAGCCTGCACCAGCGCCGGCCGCGGCGCACGAGACTTCGCTCATGACCAAAGTGCCGGCGCAACCGCTGCCGGACGAGCTTCCTAAGGTTCTGCGCTGGGCAGGGGACCGTTATGTGCCAACGGAGACGTCGTTTAAATGCGAGGTGTATCCCGCTTCCGATGCGCGGGCCAAAAGCAAGGTGGGTGAGCTAAAGGAATGGGTACCGGTTGCTATGGACGTGGGCGTTACCGACGGCGCAGATGTGATTCAGAACATCATTGAAGTCATAGAAGGCGAAGATGAGAACGATTTGGTTCTGTTCCTATTCGACGGTAGTAGCCGCCTGCTCGGAGTAGCAACTTATCGAATGAATGAAATGATCGAAGGCGCAGACGTTCCCATTCCGGAGCAGCAAGGGGAATTCATCTACGTGCAATATCGCGCGGCTAATCCGGAGACTCAGGTGCCGGCTGATGCGCGGGTTACGGGGGCGCCGGGAGGGGTGGGGCAGGCGCTCTATGCAGCCATTGAAGGTCATGGGTTGCCTGTTTTCACTTATACGGAGAATGCCGTCTCTGAGGCGTCGGCGCGGCGGGCGGGTATGGCAAGGCGGCTAAAGCTGAGTGAATCGATCTAGCCTCGATCTGGGGTTAGCTCGTGGGCCGGGTTTCTTGTGGCCTCGTACGCCTACGTCGTCTGGCGACGTTTGTCGAGCAGACAAGAGCACGAACGGACGGGTTCGAGTTGGGCCGCCGTGATTGGCTTGTCTTGCGTCGGCGTGTCAATCCACTCCTCAAACGGCTTCCATTCCTTGAGAAAGAGCCTTTCGACGACGTAGCCCGCTTTTTCGACACGCCAAGCCAGCGTCGTGCGAAAGGCCATGAACTCATCAAAGTCTTGATCGTCCAGCACGATGCCGGGCCCCCACAAAGCCGTCCAGAAGCTGCCCTCCGGGAACTTGTCGACGACCTTTCCGTTTTCGTCGAGTGGGCGAATCCGGATGTCGACGACAACGCGCCGATCTTTGGGTGGCATCGCCTCGCCGTGCATCAGCCGGATATCGTCTTGCCCCAACAACTTGCGCCCTGAACCAATGGCAGCAAACATCGCGTCAAGGAAACTCGTTTTCCTGCGTTGTTCGCTCCAATGAGCACGGTCAAGTCATTGAGCTCAACCTCGATGTTGGCCGACGAGCGAAAGTTGGAGGATAGGCCCGTAGGGCTCTCGCGCCCCCAATTCGACTGCGCCCGCGAACGAGGCGCTGCGTACTGGTTGTATGTCGTCGAGCACGCGACCAATCCCACGCGGGCTCGCGTACTCAGGATTCAGGATCCGATCGCCCTTGCCCGGACATTTACTTTCGACAGGGGCTGGGCAAAGATCGCTCGGATCGAACCAGCGAGCTAGCGGCGTGCCGCAGCCATGCCTTGTGCAGCATGGCCCAGCACTGCGGTTACCTTCACGAGTCAGCACGCTGGCCGGAAGTCGAAATCTTCAGCTCGAACTCTTCGATCTCGGCTACCACCCACGCCAGATGATGGCTCGTGTCGAGCGCTATCCAAGTCGTGGAGTTCCCCGGCCCCGTCTTTATTTGACTGCACGCTAAGATCTGCCCATCGCCCCAGCTGAAGTCCTCGCCCATGTAATAGCCAGAATCCACTACCTTCTTCGCGAGGTTATACATTTGGTCGCCGCCATCGCCAAACTGAACGGAATGACCGCGCACCACATAGTAGCTACGGTCGATGGTGTGCCGAAGCTTGGCGCCCTAAACGATCCCTTCCATACTGTCCCTATGGGGATCACGGCAGAAAATGTTGCCCAGAAATACGGCATCACGCGCGAGCAGCAGGACGCATTGGCGGTGGAATCGCACCGCCGGGCAGCGCGGGCGATCGCCGAGGGGCGCTTCAAGGAGCAGATTGTTCCCGTGACGCGTCGAGTCAAGGGGAAAGACGTGTCGTCCGACACGGACGAACACGTGCGTCCGGACGTCTCCGTTGACGACCTTTCCGGCATGCGTCCGGCTTTCCAGAAGACCGATGGCACCGTGACAGCAGGTAACGCATCCGTATCAATGACGCTGCCGCCGCGGTCCTGATGATGGAGCGTGGTGCTGCCGAACAACGCGGCCTGAAGCCGCTGGCCCGCCTCGTGTCCTACGCTCACGCCGGCGTGGATCCGCTCTATATGGGCATCGGTCCGGTGCCAGCCACGCGCATCGCGCTCCAACGCGCCGGTCTGGAGATTCGCGATATCGACGTGATCGAGGCAAACGAAGCATTTGCCGCACAAGCCTGCGCCGTCGCAGAGGAGCTCCAGCTTGAGCCTAACAAGGTGAATCCCAATGGGTGCGGTATTTCGCTCGGTCATCCGATCGGCGCAACCGGTGCATTGATCACCGTCAAGGCTATCCACGAACTCAAGCGTATTAACGGCCGCTTCGCGCTGGTGACCATGTGCATTGGCGGCGGTCAGGGTATCGCGGCTATTTTCGAAAACCTTCAATAATCACCATGAACTATCCGAATTTCGGAGATCGAGCATGACAATTGAAATGATCGGCGTCGTCGGCGCCGGGACAATGGGTAGTGGCATCGCACAGATCGCCGCGACGGCCGGACTCGAGGTCGTTCTGATCGACGTTACCAAGGCCGCACTCACACGAGGGATGGTGGCATTGAGTTCGAGTTTGGAGCGGCTTGTAGCGAAAAATGCGATCGCCGCTGATATGGCCAGCGCAACGCTAGCGCGCATCGATACTTCAACCGAGTATCAACGCCTCGCCGAAGTGGACCTGGTCATCGAGGCCGCAACCGAACAAGTCGAGCTGAAACGCACGATCCTGAAGCAGATCGAAGCGGTCGCAAAACAATACGCGATTATCGCCACGAACACCTCGTCGATCTCCATCACGTCGTTGGCAGCGGACCTCGGCGATCCGTCTCGTTGTGTCGGCATGCACTTTTTTAACCCGGTGCCCCTGATGCCGCTCGTCGAGATTATCCGCGGCGTGCAGACCAGCACAGAGACTGTCGACGCCATTCACGAACTGTCCAAGCGGCTCGGCAAATCGCCGATTGGGGTCAAGAACTCGCCGGGATTCGTCGTCAACCGGATTCTGGTGCCGATGATCAACGAAGCGTTTTTCGTTCTGGCAGAGGGAATCGCAACAGCGGAAGAAATTGACGAGGGGATGCGTCTTGGCGCAAATCACCCCATCGGACCTCTCGCGTTGGCGGACCTGGTGGGTCTTGATGTTTGCCTCGCAGTGTTAGAGGTACCCGCGAAGGATCTCGGCGATCAGAAATATCGTGCCTGCCCTCTGCTTCGCGAACTGGTGGCCGCCGGACGTCTCGGCAGCAAGACGCGGCACGGAGTCTACCGCTACGATTGATCACGCGCCGCGCACGCGGTGTCAGATGCGCACATCACGCGTGGACCCTGGTCTTGCATCGGTTAGCTAACGGTCAGGGCGTTCAGCCGGAGATGTCGCGGCATCCCCTGCATCCGTTTTCTCGCCGGGTGCAGGTCTCTCACTTACGCAGCACCCGTCTTCTTATCAGACCGTTTGAGTTGCACGGTGATGATTGAGGTCGGACGCTAGTTGAAAAACACGAAACCCGACTTCGCCATCGCGATAAGCGCGCCATCTGCCGGCCGCGTGATGCGGAAGATGATGTCGCCGCCATACTTGTTGGAATCCATAATGCCGACATCGAAGCACAGCTGGTCGCGCGCGTAAGCCTCAGCGCGATAGGTCGTGGCGAGATCGGTGACGATGATACTCGTGTGCATGTCCTTCATGTCCTCGATGCCGGTGTCGAACAGGAAGCGTGCGCGGGGCCTCTGAAATCATCGAGATCATTGAATCGTTCGCGAGGTGGTTCGCACCGTTGATGTCGGTGACGCGCACCGTGAGATGCGTCGAATAGTAGAACTGGTCCTCGGGAAACTGCAACTGCATGCTGGTGGTCATGCCGAGCTGGTTTCGAGGGGTGCAATCTCTGCGCGTACCGTGCGCAAGGCTGCCAGGTTTTCGGCGAACATGGGGAACCGCGGCTCCAGGCCAACTACGGACGTTCGTCGATGCTTTCACCCGAACGTTCGAACGTCGGCTTCCGCCCAGGCAATGGACATTTCCCCGACGTCTTTTCCATTTCACTGTAACGCAACATGTCAGTGCGCCGCGGTCAGGTTCAGTGCGCTAGCTGCCAGCGCAACACGGGGTGCGTCGCTCCAATGGGCATCGTCCATACGCCCGTCGGGCCAAAGTCATACGATGCAAAGGATCCAGGCGTGCTCATCTGTGCGGTCGTGAGCCCGTTTGATGCCGGTACCGGTGTCCCGTACACGACGCCAACCGTAGCTGTCGTCGTGTCTTTGTCCCAGTAAACGTCGTTTGTGATAGTGCCGTTATTCGTCCGTGCGATTCCTATGGGCTGATAGAACGGCTGCGTGACGCGGCCCGTCGCGAACGACTGATTGATGGTCCCGTCGTTTATGACGACAAGTCCCGCGCCGCCGCATGGATTTCCGAAACTGCCCCGGCAGTATCCTTGAAGCAGCGTTGTGCTGGTCGAGTACGACTGTGTGATCGTGCCCGAATTGTAGCCGACGAGGCCCCCCGCGCCTTGGTTGATATAGCTCAGTGATTGCAGCGGGCCACTCGAGAACGACTGGGCGATAAGGCCGCTATTCGCGCCCACGAGGCCGCCCAGGCTGCCGCCCGCGGTCAACGAGACGCTGCTGGCAGAACGCAAGACTGTGCCGGCATTCACTCCCACGAGGCCGCCGGCTGTCGTGTAGTCCACTCCGGAGAAACCTGCGTTAGTGGAAAGGTTGCCGGCCGCGTTCACGCGAATGATCGTCCCGCTGTTCGTGCCGGCAAGCATGCCCATATAGCCATAAGCAGGGATGCCGAACGGCCCCGGGCCTGCAACGCCGTTGCCCTGGACGGTCAGATTCCGCACGACACCCATGCTGCCGACGGCGCCGAACATGCCCACGAGAGGCGGGGCGTACGGGTCGGCAGGCACCCAGGGTTGCAGCGTCAGCGAACTGACCGTATGGCCTTGTCCGTCGAATTGCCCGATGAACGGCGTAACGCTGTTGCCCAGCGGGGCATATGACCCGTCGCTCGTCGCGCTTGCGTTGATATCCTTGCCGAGCGCGTAGTTGCCGGCGAGGTCGCCGGCAACGCTCTTCAGGTCGTTGAGCGAATTGACGAGCTTGAAGGCGGTGCTTTGCGTCAGCAGTCCGCTATAAGGACCCGGCGTCCACGCCGGGTTTGTCAGTTGCACGCCCGCGCTGTACTGACCGGACATGTCATACAGAGCGCTGATTGCGCCCGTGCTTTTCGACCAGTCGAGTGTGCCGAGGTTGGTGACACTGCCGCCGTTGTCGATGCCGGATGCGTCGGCGCGCAGGATCAGATTGCCTGCGCCGTCGTTGGCGACGGTCGTGCCATCGGCCACCGAGACGTTGTGGTAAGCCGCGAGCGTGAGAGAAGCGCCGCCGCGCCATGTAAGGTTGGATGCGACGTCGAGATCGCCCCCGGCGCCGTTGCTGCCGGTGGTCGTGATATCGACGGAAGTGCCTTTATTCAGGCTCCGCCTCAACGCGTGCGCGGCGGCGGCGTCGATCGTGAATGCAGGTGTCGAGACATTCCATTGGCCGGCGTCAACCATTGCGTGCCTGCCGAATGCCAGTTGAGCGGCTCGCGTATCGACGGTTCCTCCGCTCGCGTCCGCGTTGTGCGCGCTGATTGTGCCGCGTTGCTCGACGCGGCCGCTTTCGGCGACAAGCCACACGTGCCCGTTGCGGCTGGCCGTGCCCGTTGCGCGGATGCGCGTGCCGCCGCCCGCGAGCGCGTAGACGTTCCCGTCGGCAGCCTGAAGACTGACCTGCGCGGCCTTGATGCGTCCCTCATTGATGACGGTGCCGTGACTACCTGCCTGAACGAACACCTGCCTGCTGGCCGAGTCCTGTAACAGCACCGTCTCGCCCGCCGCCAGTTCGACCGTGCCGGTGGGCGCTTTAACCGTGCCCGCGTTGATGACTGCCTGACGCGCGATGAGGAACACATCGCCGCCGCTGGAACTGATTCTGCCGAGGTTGATCACGCTCGCGTCAGACGTGCCCGACAGCGTCAGTGCATCGCCGCCTTGGAT
>NZ_JBWCCT010000026.1:0-43076 GCF_056279605.1 Paraburkholderia sp. TE9906 | reverse complement strand
GGCGCTCAACTGACCGGGGCGCCGGTCCTGCGGATTAAAGGTGCGGACGTCGCGCCGTAACAGGCCACCCGATCTCAATCTCGATCCCGATCCCGCTCCGCCACGCGCAACGCATGGCACATCAGCCGCCTGGCGGCCCCCCATCTCAACCCGGCCGCCAACTGAAGGCCGGACCGCTCGCGGCGTGCGCGTCGTCCTGAGCGCGCAGTCAGAGAACTCCAGCCGCTCTGGCGCTTTGCTTCAACTTGACTTGCATCGTACGCGTAAGCGCGCGCCCGGCGGATGATCACCCATACATTCTTCTCCGCCCCGCTAGTCAGGACCTTCAAATGAACCTCCCACTGATCGCGTCCTGACGCCGCAATATGACGTTCTTGTGACCATTAAACCTCAATAGCCTGAACGTTAGGCTCTGGTAAGCAAACAAAAAATTAACGGGTTAACCTTCTTTCGATTGGCCGCGATATGCTCGGGCATTTCGTTCCAATCCAGTCTGCGCGTACCGAAGATGGGAATCGCGGCGTGCCTGCCGGAATTTCATCTTCAGCCGCAAAAATGGCCGGATGCCGATTCGGCACGGGAAGCAAACGCTGAACGACATATGAAATCTGACCTGCTATTGCAAACCTACGGTGCCGATTCGTCCGGCATGGTATGCGGCTTCCTTTTTTCTTCGACCCGCGCCGGGCGGCCGATCGACGCGGACCAGGTCCTCGAATGGCTTCGTGAGCAAGACGTGCACGGTGAGGCGAAAGAGGCCGGCGAGTTTCTCTGGCTTCATTTCAATCTGGCGCACAGCACGAGCGAGCGCTGGATGAGAGCGCAACTCGACTTGCCGGAGGCATTCTTCGACGCATTGCAGGAGGGTTCGCACTCGACGCGTATCGAACATGCAGATGGCGCGCTACGCGCAGTCGTCAACGACGTCATGTTCAACCTCGAGTTCATTCCTTCTGAAATCGCGACGTTATGGATCTACGCGAATCAGCGGATCATCGTTACCGCGCGCCTCAAGCCGCTGCGCTCGGTCGACCGCTTGCGCGCGTCGGTCAGAGAAGGGGAAATATTCAGGTCACCTGCGGAATTGCTGGTTCACCTGATGCGCGACCAGGCTGACTTGCTGGTGCAGATTGTCCGGCGAACCAGCGCGGACGTCGACCGGATCGAGGACCGCTTCCTTTCGCAACGGCCGACACAGAACCGGCTCGACCTCGGCGCGATGCGTCGTATGCTGACGCGGTTGCAACGCATGCTCGCACCGGAGCCTGGCGCGATCTTCCGTTTGCTCGCACGGCCGCCGCGCTGGCTTCAGCAAGAAGACGTGCAGGATCTGCGCGAATCGACGGAAGAGTTCTCCGTTGTTCTCTCCGATGTGGCCGGACTGATCGAGCGGGTCAGGCTGCTGCAGGAAGAAATCATCTCCCGGCTCGAAGAGCAGAACAACCGCACGCTGTTCACGCTGACGCTGGTGACCGTGCTGGCGATGCCGATCAATATCGTCGCGGGCTTCTTCGGAATGAACGTGGGGGGTATCCCATTCGCCGAGAATCGCCACGGGTTTTGGGTCATGGTGTTCCTGGTCGCCGCCTTCACGGGGCTGGCCGGGTGGTGGGCGTTTCGCCGGCGCAAGGAGCGGTAGGAAAGAGCGGGTTCACGTGACCGTGAGAGCGTGCGCGCCGCTCTTCAATCAACTTTTCTCCGCCCGAAGAGCACGTCAAGGCGCCCGCAGAGTCCTGCGTCCAGACCTGTTCGTGCAAGTACGAGCCCGACGCGCATCATCGTCGTGAATGGACGCCTGGATGTCCGCAAGCACCGCAATCTGGATGCGAGCGGCCACATAATGCTGGGCACGAAGCCCATCGTGAGAAGCGATAGACAAAACAAAGTGGCCGATGGAAGGAGAACCCGGAGGCCCCCCAAGCAACTTCAATTCCCCTACCGCCCCCAACGATTCAAAACAGCCGACAAACACTCAAACAGGCCTATTCAAGCGCCGAAGCCGGCCCAAAGAACTCATAACGGCTTTGCGACTCCGGCACACCAATCGCCTTGAGATGCTTCTTCACCGCTTTCATGAACGCGATCGGCCCGAGGAAATAGACGTCGACATCACGCGTTTCCGGCAACCATTGAGCAAGGCGTGTCTCGTCGAGATAGCCGATGCCATGCGCGTCCGCATCACCCGCACGATGTTGCTCATAGCAATAGAAGCGCTTCAGCCGCGGATAGCGCGCAGCCAATGCGTCGATCGCATCACGGAACGCATGAACCCCGCCATGCCGCGCCGAATGGATAAAGTGCACAGGACGATCGGTATTCAGCGCGGCTTGCAGCATCGCCAGCGTGGGCGTGATGCCCACACCGCCGCTGATCAGCACCAACGGCTTGTCGGTATGTTCGAGCTTGAAATCGCCGGCCGGCGCGAACAGTTCCACGGTGTCGTTTTCGTTCACGCGCGTATGCAGATAGTTCGACACTTTTCCGTTCGGTTCGCGTTTCACGCTGATGCGGTACTCACGTCCATTCGCCATGGCCGAGAGCGAATAATTGCGGCGCACTTCTTCGCCATCGATGACCAGTCGCACGCCGATGTACTGCCCGGGATGAAATGCGAGCAACTCGCCGCCATCGTCAGGACGCAGATAGAACGACGTGATCTCATCGCTCTCACGCACTTTGCGCGCGACCCGGAACAGACGCGTGCCGCGCCACCCACCCGGTGCCGCTTCCCGTTCGGCGTAGATTTGTTCTTCGAGCCCGCTCAGCAGATCGGCGAGTTGCTGGTAGGCAGCGGCCCATGCCGCGATGACCGCATCGGTTGCGATTTCCGCGCCGAGCACTTCGCGGATGGCGCGCAGCAGGCACTGCCCGACGATTGGATAATGCTCCGGCAGGATATTCAGCGAGACATGCTTGTTGACGATCTGTGCGACCAATCCGCCGAGCTGGTCGAGTTGATCGATATGACGCGCGTACATCAGCACGCCATTGGCCAACGCACGCGGTTGCGCGCCGCTTGCCTGATTCGCCTGATTGAACAGTGGGCGCACTTCCGGATATTCGCTCAACATCAGGTTGTAGAAGTGCGTGGTCAGCGCCTCGCCTCCGCTTTCGAGCAGAGGAATGGTTGCTTTGACAATGGCGCGGTGTTCGGCGGAAAGCATATGAAGTCCTTGGGTGATGGTTTATGCAACTGATCTGCGAGACGGGACTTACTATCCACGATTCGTGCCAGGTATAAAATGCAGTTAAATCAAAGATCTGGGTATTAAAATGGTCGATTCGACCCCGGTCAAAAAGACTCCTGACGGAGTCAATCTGACTGCAGAAGCACTGCTTGACGCGCTGACGCCGCTGATCCTCGATCTGTCGCGCGATCTGTCCGACCGCGAACGCTATCGCCGTTTGCTCAGCAGTCTGCGCACGCTATTTCCGGGTGACGCCGCCGCGCTATTGCGTCTCGAAGGCGACACGCTCGTGCCGCTGGCTATCGATGGCCTGAGCAGCGATACGCTCGGACGGCGTTTTCGGGTCGGCGATCATCCGCGCTTCGAACGTTTGCTGTCGCGGCCCGAGCCGACGCGCTTCGCGGCCGACTCCGATTTGCCTGACCCCTACGACGGCCTCGTGCAAGGCGTGCCTGGGAAGCTCGAAGTGCACGACTGCCTCGGCTGTCCGCTGTTCATTCGCGGTCGCCCTTGGGGCCTGCTCACGCTCGACGCACTGGACCCAGCCCGCTTCGACGCGATCGACATGGCCTCGCTGCGTGCATTTCTCGGCCTTGCCGCCGCGACGGTGAGCGTCGTGGAACGGATCGACACGCTGGCCCGCAGTGGAGAAGAAGCGCGCCTTCGCGCTGAAGCCTACCGGCAGGCGAGCAGCCAGAGCCGTCGCGAGTTGATCGGCAGCAGCGATGCTCATCACCACATGGTCAAGGAGATCGAGGTGGTCGCCGCAAGCGACCTGACCGTGCTGATCACAGGCGAGACCGGCGTTGGCAAGGAACTCGTGGCGAATGCGATCCACGCGTTGTCGCCGCGAGCGAACAAGCCGCTGGTGAGTCTGAACTGCGCGGCGTTGCCGGACACGCTGGTCGAGAGTGAATTGTTCGGGCATGTGCGCGGCGCGTTCTCGGGCGCGTCGTCGGATCGGCGCGGCAAATTCGAACTCGCGGACGGCGGCACGATCTTTCTTGACGAGGTGGGAGAGCTGCCGCTCGCCGTGCAAGCCAAACTCTTGCGTGTACTTCAGAACGGCCAGCTACAGAGAATTGGTTCGGATCACGAACATAAAGTCGACGTGCGGCTGATCACCGCGACGAATCGCGACCTCGCCGAAGAAGTGCGGGCAGGGCGGTTTCGGGCGGACTTTTATCATCGTCTGAGTGTCTACCCGTTGCGCGTGCCGCCCTTGCGCGAGCGAGGTCGCGACGTGCTGCTGCTGGCAGGCTTTTTCCTCGAAGAGAATCGCTCGCGGCTTGGCTTGCTGAGTCTGCGGCTGGCGGCGGACGCGCAGGCCGCGTTGTTGCGCTATTCGTGGCCGGGCAATGTGCGGGAACTCGAGCATCTGATCGGGCGCAGTGCGTTGAAGGCGCTGGCCGCCAATCGTGAGCATCGCCGCATTCTCACGCTGAGCGCCGCCGACTTTGCGCTGTCCGATACGCCGCACGGAGAAAAAATCCCGGCACCCACAGGGGTGACGCAGGAGAGCGGAGCGAAGGATTTTCGCAGCGCGGTGACGGAGTTCGAGCGTTCCATCGTGCTCGACGCGCTCGCACGCAACAAGCAGAATTGGGCGGCGGTCGCACGTGAACTCGGGCTCGACAGGGCAAATCTGAATCGTCTGGCGAGGCGGCTTGGGCTTAAATGAATCACAGCTGAAAAGGCTCAGTAGTCGATGACGCGAGCGCATCGACGGCGATCTGTCATCAACGGAACACCTTCACCGCTTTTTCCCACACCCTTCACCCTTGCAGACACGTCAGTAAAACTACCAGGTTAAGCCACGCCGAATCCCCACTTCGCTGAAAACAAATTGTGAGCGCCGCGCGGCTCGAAGACACTGGCATCCAGTCGAGCGGCGCATTCAGGCGTCGCGCAGCTTAGGGGATAGGGACCATGACATTGGCTGGACCGGAGCCGCACAAGATCAGCGACATTGCACGTCACTGGGCGGCGGCCACGCCCGACGCCATTGCGATTCGCGAAGAGGGCGCGCAGTTGAGCTTTGGACGTTTGTGGCAGAACGTCGAAGCGGCAACGCGATTCCTGCGCGAGCAGGGCGTCGACAGCGGCGACCGCGTGATGATCGTCGCGGAAAACTGCACGGCGGTGATCACGCTGTTGTTCGCGCTGTCGGAACTGGGGGCGTGGCCCGCGATCGTCAACGCGCGCCTGTCCGAGCGTGAGATCGAGGCGATCCGCGAACACTGCACGCCGCGTCTGATGATCTTCACGCACTCGGCTTCGCCCGATGCGGTACGTCATGGCGTGCGCTATCGAGCCCGCGAGATCGCACCGCAAGGGCTGGGGCCGTTGATGCTTGGCGCGCATGACGCCGCCGCGATACGTGAGCCGGAAGCACAGGCGCGCGAGGTGGCGTTGCTGATCTACACGTCGGGCACCACCGGCAAGCCGAAGGGCGTGATGGCCACGCATCGCGGCCTGCTGCATTTCGCACGCGTCTCGGCGAGTTCGCGCGACATGACGCCCGCCGATTGCGCGTACGCGGTCATGCCGATCTCGCACATTTTCGGCCTTGCTACGTTGCTGCTCGCGACCTTCCAGGCCGGCGCGAGTCTGCTGCTCGCGGCGCGTTTCAGCGCGGAAGAGGTACTCGCCGCGCTCGCCGCCGACGAAATCTCGATCCTGCAAGGCGTGCCCACCATGTTCACGCGCATCGTCGCCCAGGTGCGCGAGCAGGGCGGCCTGCGCTTCACGTCGAAGCTGCGTTATCTGTACACCGGTGGCGGTCCGTTGGACCCGACCTTGAAGAAGGATGTCGAAGCGTTGTTCGGTCAGCCTCTGCATCACGGCTACGGGATGACCGAATACGCGGGCTCGCTGTTCATCACGCGGATGGAGCGGCCGCGTGAGGATTGCTCGTCGGGCGAGATCGTCGAAGGCGCGGAACTGCGCATTGTCGATGCCGAACACAACGACGTCGAGCGCGGCACACCGGGAGAGTTGTGGGTGCGCGGCCCCGGCGTGATGCGCGGCTACTATCGCGCGCCGGAACAAACCGCTGAAGCGTTGCGCCCCGGCGGCTGGCTGAACACCGGCGACATCGGCCGCCTCGGCGACGACGGCGCGCTGTTCATCGTCGGCCGTACCAAGGACCTGATCATTCGCTCGGGCTTCAACGTCTATCCGATCGAAGTCGAATCGGTGATCAACACGCACGAGTCGATCAAGCAATCGGCGGTAGTGGGCCGCACGACCGGCGACGGCAACGAGGAAGTGATCGCCTTCGTAGAACTGAAAGAGGACGCCGAGTTCGACGTCGAAGAACTGCAGGACTATCTGGCCGACCGACTCTCCGCATACAAGCGGCCCGCGCAGATCGTTCGCATCGATGCGATTCCGACCACCGCGAGCGGCAAGCTGCTCAAGCAGAAGCTGCGGGCGCTCGCCGGAGAATTGCAGGCGCACTAGAAAGCGCACGAGGCCGCCGCGCCGCGCGGCCTCGGTGCGCTCATCGCCAACCAGGGCGGCGGCAGCAACACCTCGAAAACAGGCCAATCAAGGCCACGGAGGAGACATGAAGCAATTCGCGTTGCGCGGCCGGATCGCCGCGAGCTTTCTCGCCGGCACAATGTTGTTCGCTGGCGCGTGCACCGAGGTCTACGCTGCCGAATGGCGCGTCGGCGTCGAGTTGCCGCTGACCGGTTCGCTCGCGCAGGCCGGCACTGAAATGTATCGCGGCATTCAGGTCGCCGCCGATGTCTACAACCGTCGCAATCCGCAAAACAGGATCACGCTGGTCGCGATCGACGACGAATCGAATCCGGCCAAGGCCGTCGCCGCCGTCGAGAAGCTTGCGTCGCAAAACGTGCTCGCGATTGCTGGCGCGGCCAATTCCAATTGCGCGGGCCCGGCGTCCGAAGCGGCGAGCAAGGCCGGCATCGTGTACATGACTTCAGGCGGCACCAGCGACGACATGGTGCGCCGTGGCCTGAAGAACTTCTTTCGCGTCAGCAACACGCCCGGCTATACCAAAGGCATGCTCGGCCTGTTCCAGCAGCTCGGCGTGAAGTCGGTGTCGATCGTCTATTCGACGAAAGACGCGACGAGCGATCTTGCCCAGCAACTCGACAGCGCGCTCAAAGCCAAGGGCATGACGACCACGCTGCACGCGTTCGACCCGTCGATGACCGACTTCAAGCCGATCGTCAACAAGGTCAAGCTGCAGGACAAGTCGGATGCGATGGCGATGATCGGCTACGAAAACGACTACGTCGGCATCCTGCGCGCCGCGAAAGTGCTCAAGCCGAACCTGAAGGCGATCGCCGCACCGTGGGCATTCGCGAGCCCGAAGATGGCCGCGTCGTTTCCCGATCTGGTGCCGAACGTGTACGGCGCGACCGTGCTCGCTTCCCCGGCCGACTATCGCTCGGCCGATCAACGCGAGTTTTCCGATACCTATAAGCGCCTCTTCAGGAGCGATTCGAACTACCAGTCGCAGACTTCGTTCGCTTACGCGCAGTTGCTGTTCGATGCGATTGCCCGCGCGCAGAAGGCCGGCACGCTCGACAAGGGCGGCCTTGCCGACAGTCTGCGCCAGAGCGCCGGCGACGGCACCTTCCTCGGCAAGGTCAGCTTCGACTCACGCGGCGACAACCCCGGCTACGTTGCGCACATGGGCCAGTTCGCGCACGACGGCAAGCTGGCCGTGGTATGGCCCGCCGACTACGCGACCGCCAAACCCGTTTATCCAGGTGTGCCGTGGTAAGCCGCGCGCCGTCCAACACGCCATCACGAAAGAGGTAAGCAGCGATGATCCGCGATCAGGAAACCATGAACGTTCTGCTCGACAACGTTGCGCGCTTCGTGCGCGAGCGTCTCGTGCCGAACGAAGAACGCGTCGCCGAAACCGACGAGATTCCCGCCGATGTCGTCGACGACATGAAAGCACTCGGCCTCTTCGGCCTGACAATTCCCGAGCAATACGGAGGCCTCGATCTGACGATGGAGGAAGAAGTGCTCGTCATGTTCGAACTCGGCAAGACCTCGCCCGCGTTTCGCTCGATCATCGGCACGACGGTCGGCATCGGCTCGCAAGGCATCGTGATCGACGGCACCAATGAGCAGAAAGCGCAGTGGTTGCCGAAGCTCGCGAGCGGCGAGACGATTGCGAGCTTTGCACTGACGGAGCCGGAGTCGGGCTCGGACGCCGCGTCGCTGAAAACGCGCGCTGTGCGTGACGGCGATCACTACGTGGTGAACGGCACGAAGCGATTCATTACCAATGCGCCGCAAGCCGGCATCTTCACGCTGATGGCGCGCACCAATCCCGACGAGCCGCGCGCGGGCGGCATCACCGCGTTCATCGTCGAAGCGGACACGCCGGGCATCAGCTTCGGCAAGCGCGATCGCAAGATGGGGCAGAAAGGCGCGCATACCTGCGACGTGATCTTCGAGAACTGCAGGGTGCCGGTGCGCAACGTGATCGGCGGCAAGGAAGGGGTCGGCTTCAAGACGGCGATGAAAGTGCTCGACAAGGGCCGCATTCATATTGCCGCGATCTGTGTGGGTGTCGCGCAGCGCGTGCTCGACGATGCATTGCGCTACGCGATGGAGCGCAAGCAGTTCGGTCAACCGATCGCCGAATTTCAACTGATTCAGGCGATGCTCGCCGACAGCCAAACCGAACTGTACGCGGCGCGCTGCATGGTGCTCGACGCGGCGCGCAAGCGTGATGCTGGCGAGAACGTCAGCACCGAGGCCTCGTGCGCGAAGCTGTTCGCGTCGGAAATGTGCGGACGGGTTGCGGATCGCGCCGTGCAGATTCATGGTGGCGCGGGTTATATGGCCGACTACGGCGTCGAGCGTTTCTATCGCGACGTGAGGTTGTTCCGTATCTACGAAGGCACCAGCCAGATTCAGCAGATCGTGATCGCACGCAACATGATGCGGGCCGCGGCGCGGTAACGCCAGGCACACCGCGCACAAAAAATACAATGGAGACACGCATGAAACGCAGCACGACCGCGCCACTCGCCGCATCGATCAAAACACTCGCCGTCGTATCGGCGCTCGCGCTCGCGGCGCGGGCGCAGGCTGCCGAGTTGCCGGTCGGCGTGGAATTGCCGCTGACCGGCGCAATGGCGCGCGCTGGCAACGCGCAGCTCGAAGGCATCAAGGTTGCCGCCGACGTGTTCAACCAGCGCAACAGCAAGCACACGGTCAAGCTTACGATCGTCGACGACGAAGCGCAGCCGGCCAAAGCCGTGTCGGCAGTGGAGAAGCTCGCGTCGCAGGGCGTGCTGGCGATCACCGGCGGTTACGGTTCGAACTCGGTCAGCCCCGCATCCGAAGCGGCCGACAAGGCCGGGCTCGTGTACATCACGTCGGGCGGTGTGGATAGCGCAATGACCTCGCGCGGCCTGAAGAACTTCTTTCGCATCGGTCCCGCCTCCGGCTATTCGAAAGCGATGGTCGGATTGCTCACCGACATGAACGTGAAGTCGGTTTCGATCGTCTCGTCGACCAAGCAGGCGACCACCGACCTCTCCAAAGACGTGTCCGCCGCGCTCACCGCGAAGGGGATCAAGGTCACGGTGCACGAATTCGATCCGGCGATGACCGACTTCAAGCCGATCGTCAACAAGATCAAGCTGCAGGACAAGCCCGACGTGATGGTGATGATGGGCTACGAGAACGACTACATCGGCATTCTGCGCGCGGCCAAGGTGCTCAAGCCTCAATTGAAGGCGGTGGTCGGCTGCTGGTCGCTCGCCACGCCGAAGATGGTGAGCGAATTTCCCGACCTCGTGAACAACGCGCTCGGCAATGCGATGCTGCCGCATCCGGTGCAATTCGCCTCGCCGGAAGGCAAGGCGTTCGTCGCCGCTTATCAGAAGGCCTATAACAAGGACCCGGACTATCTCGCCGAGTTCTCCTACGTGCAATCGATGGTGCTGTTCCAGGCGCTATCGAGTGCCGCCGACAAGGGCACGCTGAAGAAAGGCGGCGTGGCCACCGAGTTGCGCGCGCAACCGTTCGACACGCTCATCGGCACCGTGCGCTTCGACAGCAAGGGCGACAACCCCGCGTTCCTGAACAACATGGCGCAGATTCAGGACGGCAAGGTGGTCGTGATCTGGCCGAAGGACAAGGCCACCGGCAGGCTCAACTACCCGGCGCAGCCGTGGTGACGCCGCATTCGCAACGCGCCGCGCGCTTGCTCACCCCCATGCCGACCGAGGAGTTGTCATGACCGATCTGATCCTGCAATCGCTTTACTCCGGCGTGCTGGTCGGCGGCGCCTATGCGCTGGTCGCGCTCGGCCTCGCGCTGGTGTTCGGCGCGATGCGCATCATCAATCTCGCGCACGGCGAACTGGTGCTGCTGTCCGCGTACATCGCGTATTCGTTCGAAACGCGGCTCGGCATCAACCCGGTATTCGCGATTCCAGCCGCAATTCCGGTGGTGTGCGCGGCGGCCGGCACGGCCTGGTTTCTCGTCAGCAAGATTGCGCGCGACCGTGAACTGAACTCGCTGATTCTCACGTACGGGCTCGGCATCATCCTGACCAACGGCGTGCTGCTGATCTGGGGCGCCGACGTACGCTCCACCAATTCCGCGTGGCTGCAGGACAGCGTGATGCTCGGCAACGTGCTGAGCATGCGCAGTGAACTGCTGTCGTTCGGTATCAGCGTCGTGTTGATGGGGGCGCTGTGGTGGTGGCTTTCGCATTCGTGGTATGGCCGCGCGGTGCGGGCCATTTCCAGCAATCGCGACGCCGCGCGGCTCATGGGTATCAATCCGAAGAAGACCGAACTCGTGTCGTTCCTCGTGGCCGGCGTGCTGGCGTCGTGCGCAGGTGTGGCGATGTATGCGAGCAGCGCGATCCAGCCTTCGATCGGCGAGGCGATGACGGTGAAGGCGTTCATCATCACCGTGCTCGCGGGTGTGGGCTCGATTCCGGGTGTGCTGCTGGGCGCGATGCTGCTCGGCATTACCGAGGCGCTGACCGTCACGCTGTATAGCTCGGCGTTGCAGGAACTGGCGGGCATGCTGCTGTTTCTGCTGGTGCTGTATGTGCTGCCGAACGGTCTGTTCGGCGTTGCCAGGAGAAGAGGATGACGCGCAATCTCTCGCTAGCCGTGCTCGTGCTGGCGCTGTATTTCGGCGTGCCGCTCGTGCTCGGACACGATCTGTATCTGATGAGTCTCGCGGTTGCATCGCTGACGATCGCCGGCGTCGCGCTGGCCTGGGCGTTGCTCGGCAATCTCGGCGGCATGGTGAGCTTCGGGCATAGCGCTTTCTTCGGCGTCGGCTCGTATATCTCGGCGTTGCTGACGCTGAAGGCCGGCTGGCCCGTGTTCCCCGCGATGCTGGCAGGTGGTGCGGGCGCGGTGGTCGCGTCGCTCGCCATGCTGCCCGCGCTGCGCCTCAAAGGCCCGTATTTCGCGCTGGCGATTCTCGCATATGCGCAGATCTTCCGCATTCTCGCGACGCAGTTCTCCGGTCTCACCGGCGGTTCGAGCGGCCTGTCGAGCATTCCCAGCCTGCCGACAGTGGCGGGCTTCGATTTCGGCTCGAAGACCGGCGGTTATCTGGTGATCCTCACGCTCGTGCTGGCGTTCGCGCTCGCGTATCACTTCCTGCGGCGCAGCTACATCGGTCTCGCGTTGCGGGCGATGCACGAATCGGAAGACGCGACGCGCGTGGTCGGCGTGAACAGCGTGATGCTCAAGCTGTCGATGCTGATGCTCTCAGCGCTGATGACGGGCCTGGTCGGCGCGTTCAACGCGCACTACATCAACTTCCTCGAACCGGACTACGCGTTCAATTCGTCGTGGGCAGTCGTGCCGATCATCGCTGCGATTTTCGGCGGCTACCGGACAATCTTCGGACCGTTGGCTGGGGCGGTCGTCGTGTATCTGGCCGATCAGTTGATCCTGAAGAACCTGCTGCCCACCGGCCATCAGATCGTGCTCGGCATGCTGCTGGTGGCGATGATCATCGTCAGTCCGGGCGGACTCACGGCAATGGCGTTCAGAAAGCCCAAGCGAGGTGCGTATGCCGCAAGCTGAACTGCAACTGCGCAACGTGACGATCCGCTTCGGCGGTATCACGGCGGTCAACGACGTGTCGATGGAAGTCGGCAAGAACGATCTGGTCGGTCTGGTCGGTCCCAACGGCGCGGGCAAGACCACGCTCTTCAATGCGATCTCGGGGCTCGTGCGGCCGACGCAAGGCTCGATCAGCTTCGAAGGTGCGGACATGCTGCGGACGTCGCTGCATCGCCGCGCGCGGCTCGGCATCGGCCGCACGTTCCAGGTGCCGCAGCCGATGCACGAGCTGACGGTGCGCGAGAATCTGATCGTCGCGCAACGTTTCGGCGCGGGCCAGGTGGATCAGGCGCGCATCGACGAGATTCTTTCGTTTCTCGATCTGAGCGGCAAAGCCGAACGCAACGCGGCCACCGAACTTGCGCTGACCGAGTTGAAGGCGCTCGAAGTCGCGAAGGCGCTGGCGACCGCGCCGAAACTTCTGCTGCTCGACGAGGTGCTGGGCGGACTCGAAACCGCCAGCAAGCGCCGCTTCATGAAAACGCTGATGGACGTGCACGAGCGCTATCAGGTGGGAATCCTGATCATCGAGCACGACATCGAAACCGTGATGAATCTGTGCCGCCGCGTGTGCGTGCTGAACTTCGGCCAATTGATCGCCGATGGTCCACCCGCCGAAGTGTTCCGCGATCCGGCGGTGGTGAAGAGCTATACCGGAGAGGTGATCGATGCTTGAAATGAACGCGGTGCGAGCCGGTTATGGTGCGATCAACGTGCTGTGGGACGTGTCGCTAAACGTGGCGCGCGGCGAAGTGACCACCATCGTCGGCCCGAACGGCGCGGGCAAGACCACGCTGCTGCGCGCGATCATGGGCTTGCTGCCGTTGCAGCGCGGACAGATCGTCTATGACGGAACGTCGTTGGCCGGCGTGCCCACATGGGATTTACCGGAGCGCGGGATCGCGATGGTGCCCGAAGGGCGGATGATCTTCCGCGATATGTCGATCGAAGAGAATCTGATGCTCGGCGCGTTTCCCAAAGCACGTCGCGGCGCCGCGAAGGCGCAGCTCGAAGAAGTGTTCGCGCTGTTTCCGTTGCTCAAGGAGCGTCGTGCGCTGCCGGCGGGCACGTTGTCCGGCGGACAGGCGCAGATGCTGGCGCTCGGGCGCGGGCTGATGTCGTCGCCGCAATTGATGCTGATCGACGAGCCGTCGCTCGGCCTCGCGCCGGTGGTGGTGCAGGAGGTGTTCGAGATTCTCGCGCGTTTGAAGGCCGAGGGCCGCACCATCGTGCTCGTCGAGCAGAACACCAATATGGCGCTGCGGGTCGCGGATCAGGTGTATCTGATGCAGGGCGGCAAGGTTACGCTGTCCGCGCGCGCCGCCGAGGTGGACGTGGACACGTTGCACGACATGTATTTCGCGCGCTGAAAAAAGACTTATTCGAGGCGGCCGATGCCATCGGCCACCAGCAGATCGACCAGCTTGCGGGCGAATAGCGGGAGCGCCTGCCTATCGGCGACGCAGATTTGCAGCTTGCGCACCGCCCATTCGTCGGTGAGCGGAATGATGCGCAGCGCCATGGTTTGCGCGTGGCGTCGCGCTGTACCTTCGGGCAACACGCCGATGCCGATGTTCGCTTCGATCATCCGGCACGCGGCTTCGAAGTTGCTCACCTGAATGCGCCAGCGCATCACGCGTTGCAGGTCGGCCGACGCGCGTTTCAGGAAGCCATAGATCGCGCTCGCTTCGGGCGGCCCGATGAAATCGTAGTCGAGCGTTGCACCGAAATCGATCTTCCTGTGTTGCGCGAGCGGATGGCTCAACGCAGTCGCGAGCACCAGGCGATCGCGCCGGTAAGGCATCACTTCGAGTCCCTCGGTGCGTACGTTGCCCGCAACGATGCCGATATCGACCGTGCCTTCCTGCACCGCCTTGACGATGTCCGGGCTCAGCCGTTCGTGCATATCGACGTACACGTCGGGATGATTCACGAGATACGTGCGCAATACCGCCGGCAGAAACTCGCTCATCGCGGTGGTGTTCGCGAACACGCGCACGTGCCCCTTCACGCCTTGCGCGTACTCCTGCAGATCGCCGGTGAGTTTTTCGAGTTGCTGGAACACGCGTCGCGCGTGCAGCAGCAGTGTTTCGCCCGGCGCGGTTAGCGTGACGCCCTGACTCGTGCGACTCAGCAGCTTCACCTTCACCTGCTCCTCGAGATTCTTGATCCGCGTGCTCGCCGCAGGTAGGGACAGGTGCGCCCGTTCCGCACCGCGAGTGAGGCTGCTTGCTTCAGCGATGTGAATGAAGAGCTTGAGATCGACGAGATCGAAATGCATGGAGGTGTCCGTTGGAGGGCAAGCCCATTATTGCGCCGTCGCGCGCTCTACGACATTAGGCGAACTACGGGTTAATGCTAGCCGAATTGGGGTTTCGGCATATCCAAATTGTCCTTGTGCGAACGATGCGTCAAGCTGCATCGAAACATGAGACAGCGAGGAGCGACACGCATGACGACGCAGCAGATGATGGCGGGCAAGGTGGTGATCGTAACCGGCGCGGGCGGCGGTATTGGCCGCGATATCGCGCTGCTGATGGCGCGAGAGGGCGCACAGGTGGTGGTGAACGATATCGGCGCGACGCTCGAAGGCGAAGGCCGCAATGCGGGTCCGGCGCAAAGCGTGGTCGACGAAATCGCGACGTTCGGTGGGCGCGCGACCAGCAATACCGATAGCGTCGCCGACGCGCAAGGCGCGGAGCATATCGTGCAAAACGCGCTGGACGTATTCGGCCGCGTGGATTGCGTGGTCAACAACGCGGGCATTTTGCGCGACCGCTTCTTTCACAAGATGAGCAGCGACGAGTGGGACGCGGTTCTCAAGGTGCATCTGTACGGCACGTACAACGTATCGCGCGCCGCCGCTGCACATTTGAAGGAGCAGGGCTCGGGTTCGTTCGTGCATATGACATCGACGTCGGGACTGATCGGCAATCTCGCGCAGGCCAACTACAGCGCGGCGAAGCTCGGCATTGCGGGCCTATCCAAATCGATTGCGCTCGACTTGCAGAAGTTCGGCGTGCGTTCGAATTGCATCGCCCCGTTCGCCTGGAGCCGCATGATCAGTTCGATCAAGGTCGATTCGGCGGAGCAGGAAGCGCGCGTCGCCAAGATCAAACAGATGACGCCCGCGAAGATCGCGCCGCTCGCCGTGTACCTCGCGAGCGATACGGCACACGACGTGAACGGCCAGATTTTCGCGGTGCGTAACAACGAAATCTTCGTGATGAGCCAGCCGCGCCCGGTGCGTTCGGTGCATCGCGGCGAAGGCTGGACGCCCGCGAGCATCGCCGAGCATGGGATGCCGGCGCTGCGCTCCGCGTTCCATTCGCTCGACGTGTCCGCGGACGTGTTCAGCTGGGACCCGGTGTGAGCATGCGCGACGCGCTCGAACTCGACGCGGCGCAGCTCGAATTCGCACGTTACGTGCGGTCCGGCGACACGGTTTGTTGGGGGCAAGGCGGCGCCGAGCCTTGCACGCTGACCGAAGCACTGGTCTCGCAACGACGCGCGATCGGCGGACGCTTCAGGGTGTTCGTCGGCGCATCGTGGTCGCAGACGCTGCAACCGCAGCACGCGGACGCGATCGACATGAGCGCGTATTGCGGCTCGGGTACGAATCGGCAACTGGCCGCCGCGGGCGTGCTCGATATCGTGCCCGCGCATTACTCGGCGTTCGATCGCGCGTTGACGCGCGGCCCGTTCAAGGTGGACGTGCTGTTGCTGCAAGTCGCGCCGGCCGATGCCGATGGCCATTACAGCCTCTCCATCGCGCACGAGTATCTGATCCCGTTGATCGACTCGGCGCGCGTCGTGATCGCCGAAGTGAATCACGCGGCGCCCTGGACTTACGGCGAGCGTGCGCTACGCAAGGCCGATTTCGACGCACTGATTCACACCGACCGCGCGCCGCTCGAAGCGCCGCGCGCGACGCCGGGCGAGATCGAAACCCGTATCGCGCAGCACGTGGCGACGTTGATCGAAGACGGCACCACGCTGCAACTCGGCCTCGGCGCGTTGCCCGATGCGATCCTCGCGCATCTCGGCGACCGCCGCGATCTCGGCATTCATAGCGGCGCGATCGGCGACGCCGTGGCGAGTCTGATGGCGCGCGGTGTCATCACCAATGCGAAGAAGCGCAACGATCGCGGCGTGAGCATCGCGGGCGCGATGATGGGCAGCCGCAAGATCTATGGCTTCGCGCATCGCAACTCCGCCGTGCAATTTCGCTCGACCGCCTATACGCACGATATCGGCGTGCTGGCCGGCATCGACCGCTTTGCCGCGATCAACTCGGCGATCGAAGTGGACCTCACCGGGCAGGTCAATGCCGAAGTGGCCAACGGTCAGTACCTCGGCTCGGTGGGCGGCGCCGTCGACTTTCTGCGTGGCGCGGCCCGCTCGCGCGGCGGCTTGCCGATCGTCGCATTGCCCGCGCGTTCGCGGCACGGCAGCCGCATCGTCGCGCGGCTCTCGGGACCGGTGAGCACGCCACGCAGCGACGTGGGCCTCGTCGTCACCGAATACGGTGTGGCCGATCTGCGCGGGCTGTCGCTCGCGCAACGCACGCGGCGCATGCTCGACATCGCGCCGCCCGAGGCGCGCGACGCGCTCGCAGCAGCGCACGCCGCCGCTTTGCATGACAGCGTCCACAGCATACACAGCTCGGCGCGCGAAGCCATCTCCTCATGACAATCCAACGCACAAGGACATCCAGATGAAACGAGCAGCGATCGTCGCACCGGTTCGCACGCCGGTCGGCACATTCGGCGGCAGCCTGCGGCCAGTTCCCGTCGAAGCCCTCGCAGCGACTGCGATTCGCGCGACGCTCGCGAAGAGCGGTATCGATCCGGCGCGTATCGAAGACGTCGTGTTCGCGCAGTCGTACGCGAATAGCGAAACGCCGTGCGTCGGCCGCTGGGCAGCGCTCGAAGCGGGATTGCCGGTGCACGTGCCCGGCATGCAGCTGGACCGGCGCTGCGGCGGCGGACTTCAGGCGATCGTCACGGCCGCGATGATGGTGCAAAGCGGGGCGGCGGATGCGGTGATTGCAGGCGGCGTCGAAAGCATGAGCAACATCGAGTACTACAGCACCGACATGCGCTGGGGCTCGCGCGCGGGTTCGGTGAAATTGCACGACCGGCTCGATCGCGGCCGGGAGCGTTCGCAGCCTGAAGCGCGCTTCGGCTACATCTCCGGAATGATCGAGACGGCCGAGAACCTCGCAAAGCAATACGGCATCACGCGCGAAGAAGCGGACGCCTACGCGCTGCGCAGTCATCAGCGCGCGGTGGCCGCGTGGGAGTCGGGCAAATTCGCCGATGAAGTCGTGCCCGTACAGGTGCCGCAACGCAAGGGCGACTCGTTGAGCTTCTCGCGCGATGAAGGCGTGCGTGGCGACGCAACGCTGGAATCGCTCGCGAAACTGCGGCCCTTGGTGAAAGGCGGCACCGTCACCGCCGGCAATGCTAGCCAGCAGAACGATGCGGCGGCGGCATGTCTGATCGTTGCCGAAGACAAGCTCGACGAATTGGGTCTCACGCCGCTCGGTTACCTCGTCGGCTGGGCCGCCACCGGTTGCGAGCCGGCAACGATGGGCATCGGCCCCGTACCCGCCGTGCACAAGCTTTTCCAGAAGACCGGCCTCACGTTCGAGCAACTCGATCTGGTCGAGCTGAACGAAGCGTTCGCCTGCCAGGTGCTGGCGGTGCTGAAGGGTTGGGGCTGGCATGACGAGTCGCGGCTGAACGTGAACGGCTCCGGCATTTCGCTGGGGCATCCGATCGGTGTAACCGGTGTGCGGATCATGACGACCCTGCTGCACGAATTGCAGCGCCGCAAAGGCCGGTATGGTCTGGAGACGATGTGCATCGGTGGCGGCCAGGGCATTGCGGCAGTGTTCGAACGGGCCTGAGCCCCCGCCCGTCCAACCCGTAAGCACAGCGCGCAATCACAACCCGCAATCAAAAAAGAACAGGAGCAGGAGACATGCTCGATCGATTGAACGCGCAGCTCGAGCGGCTGCGCGAGCACCCGTTCTATGGGGGACGCCTGCCGTCTCGCGTGACGAGCACCGAGGAGTTCGCCGCGCGCGTGCCGTTGATGTCGCGCGCGGCACTGGTCGCCGAAATGGGGCGCCCCGGCTATGGCGCGTTTGCGCCGCACGTCCCACCGGTTCGCGTGCATCTCACGCCGATGGGCGCCGCGTTGGTGCCGATCCTGCACAGCGCCGCCGACCTGCGCGCGATCGAAGCCGCCTGCGGCCAGCATCTCGACGCGTGCGGCATCGGCCCCGGTGACGTGTGCATGGTCACGTTCGGCTATCACCTGTTCGTCGCGGGGCTGTTCTATCAGAGCCAGATGGAAGCGCGCGGCGTCGCGTGCATTCCGCACGGTCCCGGCGAAACCGAACGCGCTGCCGACATCGCGCGGCGTTGCGGCGTGACGGTGCTGGCCGGCAATCCGTCGCATGCGCTCAAGCTGATCGAAGCGGGTTGCCCGGTGCCGCGCGTGTTTTTTGCGGGCGGCGAGGCGTTCACCGGAAACGAGGCGTTGTATCGGCGCGTGCGTGACGCGATGCCGAACACGCTGCTGATCGACAGCTTTTCGTTATCCGAATGCCTGCCGGTTGCGCGGACCTTTCCGGGCGGCACCGGTGTGCATGTCTTCGACGAATTGCTGTACGCGGAAGTAATCGATCCCGATAGCGGCAAGCCGGTCGCTCAAGGCGAGCGCGGCGAACTCGTGCTCACGCACCTGAAGAAAGAACTACAACCGCTCGTGCGCTATCGCACCGGCGACCTCACGGTATTGAGCACCGCCAAACCGCTGTTCGGACGCACGGTGTCGTTGCCGCGCGTGGTGTTCGGCCGTGCCGACTCCATGCTGAAGATCAAAGGCGTCAAGGTTTATCCGTCCGAGTTGCGCACGGCGCTGCTCGGCGTCGACGGACTGAGCGGCGCGTACCGGCTCGTGGTGTCGCGCAAGCCGGGCGGCGGCGACCACCTGAAGCTGCAGATCGAAGGCACGCCCACGCGCGCCGCGCTCGACGCAATCGCCGTGCGCGTCAAACAGCAAACCCTCATCAGCGCGGATGCCGTCGAAGCGGTTGCGAAGCTGGACGGCACGCATCTCGTCACCGATCAAAGGAGCACAGCATGAGCAGTGAAGCGAACCGCACGCCCTGGCGTTTCATCGTCGGCCATCACAGCTATGCGGACTTTTCGATTTCGATTTCGCCGGCCGTGGAGCGCGCGGTGGCCGAAGGACTGGCGCCGCCGACCGTCTATCTGAACATCTTCGACGAGGACAGCATCACGATCGGTGTCAACGAAGATCCGCAGCAGGTGCTCGATCTCGCGTTCTGCCGCAGTCATGGCGTACTCACGCGACGGCGCGAGACCAGTGGCGGTGCGATCTATGCGGGCAAGGGCTCGGCGTTTCTCGCGCTCTATCTGCCGACCAGCGTGCGCGGCGTGCCGCCCACCGCGGCAATTGCCTTTCCGACGATCCTCGGCCATGTCGCGGACAGCTTGCGCGAAGTGTTCGATCTGTCGGCGTCGTATCGTCCTTTGAACGATGTCGAAATCGATGGGCGCAAGCTGGTCGCGACGTCGTTGAAGATCGAGGGCGGCGTGCTGACGTTCCGCATCTTGCTGAACATCAAGGCGATCAACACGGACATCGCGGCGCAGGCGATGCCGCTTGCGCCCGAGAAAACGCGCGACAAGAAGCACAAGGATCTTGGCTCGCGCTACACGTTTCTGGAAAAGGAACTCGACCGTTCGATCACGCACGAGGAATTGATCGCCTGGGTCGACGCGTGCATGCGCCGCGCGTTCGATGGCGCGCCGTTGCAGTGCGGCGGTACGCTGGTCCCACACGAAGAAGCGCTCGCGCGGCAGTTCGCGAGCGAATTGACGAGCGACGCCTGGTTTAACGAAAAGAGCGAGGCCGTGCGTTATGGTCCCCTGATGCGCGCGGGCGACCGCATCGGCCGGGGCCGCGAAAAAGCGCCTGCGGGTTTGATCTGGCTGAGCCTGCTGGTGCGCGACGGTCTGGTGATGCGGGCCATTGTCAACGGTGACTGGCATCCACGGCCGATTCGCTCGGTCGATTGGCTCGAACAGGGTTTCACCGGTTTGCCCGCCACGCGCGAAGCGTGCGAGCGCCACATCAACGCGTTTCTGCAACGTGACGATGTGGAGTTCGCCGGTGTCGAAGCAACGCATCTGTTGAAAGCGCTCGACCTCGCGCTGGCCAGTCTCGATCACGCGGAGGTCACGGCATGAGCGACACTGCATTGCTCTACGACGTCGACGCCGAGGCCGGCATTGCAACGCTGACGTTGAACCGTCCGCAGCAAAAGAACGCGATGGACATGTCGATGCGCGTTGCGCTGCGCGAGGCCGTCTACGCGATCCGCCAGGACCGTTCGATCCGCGCGGTCGTGCTGTGCGGCGCGGGCGAAGACTTCTGCGCGGGCGGCGACTTGCGCGGCATGAATGTAGCGAGCGCGGAGGAGGGCCGCAATCGTCTCGACGATCTGCACGGCTGGGTCGGCATGCTGCTCGATCTGGACCGGCCGGTGATCGCCGCCGTCGACGGTGTCGCGTATGGCGCGGGTTTCAGTCTCGCGCTGGCGGCGGACTTCGTGCTCGCCACGCCGCGTGCGCGCTTTTGCCTGCCGTTCATGAAAGTCGGCCTCGTGCCGGATTGCGGTGCGTTCTACACACTGCCGCGCGTGATCGGGCTGGCGCGGGCGAAAGACCTGGTGTTCACCGCGCGTGAGATCCAGGCCGAAGAGGCGCAGCGCATCGGCGCGGTATTCGAAATCGTCGCGCAGGACATGCTGCACGCACGGGCGATGCGAATCGCCGCCAGTCTCGCGGGCGCGTCGCCGGTTGCGTTCGGGCTCGCGAAGCGCGCGTTGAACCAGTCGCTCGGCGCGGATTTGCGCGCGATGCTCGAGCTCGAATCGGCCGCGCAAGGCATCGCGTTCTCGACCGAATTCCATCGCGAAGCCGTGCAGCGCTTCAAGGACAAAACGACGCCGCTGTTCCAGTGGCCCGCCGCCTGAGCCCATCATGACGATCGACTATCACACGCTGCGCAACTGGCCGTTCGAAGACATCGAGCAAACCTATACTCAACGCGACGCGATCCTCTATAGCCTCGGCCTCGGCTATGGCCACGATCCGCTCGATCCCGACGACCTGCCGTTCGTCTACGAGAAAGCGCTGCGGGTGCCGCCGACCTTCGCTGCCGTGCTCGGCTATCCGGGCTTCTGGGCACGCCATCCCGGCACCGGCATCGACTGGGTGAAGCTGCTGCACGGCGAGCAGCGGCTGCGGATTCACCGGCCGTTGCCGGCGGCGGCGACCATCGTCGGACGCTCGCGGGTCGCGCGCATCGTCGACAAGGGGCCGGGCAAGGGCGCGTTGGTGCTGATCGAGCGCAGCATCGTCGACAAGACCAGCGGCGAGCTGCTCGCCGCCGTCGAGCAGCTGAATTTCTGCCGGGGCGACGGCGGTTTCAGCGCGAACGGCCAGCCTTCCGACGAGCCGCTTCCGGGGCCGCCGCCGATGCCCGAGCGCGTGCCGGATGCGATCTGCGACTTGCCCACTCGTCCCGAGACGGCGTTGATCTATCGTCTTTCCGGCGACGACAATCCGCTGCACGCGGACCCGGCCGTCGCGCGCGCGGCGGGTTTCGAGCGACCGATCCTGCACGGTCTCGCGACGTGGGGCGTGGCCGGGCATGCAGTGCTCAAGACGGCCTGCGCGGGCCGTCCCGAGAACCTGGCGTCGCTGTATGCGCGTTTCACGGCGCCGGTTTATCCTGGCGAAACGATCCGCACTGAGCTCTGGCTCGACGACGGCGTGGTGAATTTCCGCTCGCGCGTGCTGGAGCGCGACGTGCTCGTGCTCAACAACGGGCGCGCGGAGTTGCAGTGAAGCTTCGCACTGGCTGCATTTGCATTTGCATTTGCATGCGCACGCCTGCCGCCTCACGTCGAATCCGTTTTTTGAATCGATAACCGCTCACAGGATTCACAATCATCATGTCCAGAACGCCCAAGCCGCTGATTCATTCGAATATCGCCTACAGCACGCCGGATCGCATCGTCGTGCGCGGCAAGGATTTGCCCAACGAAGTGCTCGGCCACATGAATCTCGGCGACTTCGCTTTTCTGCAACTGACCGGCAAGACCGCAACGCGCGAGCAGTCCGCGATGTTCAACGCGATCCTGATCACGCTGGTCGAGCATGGCATGACGCCGAGCGCGATTGCCGCGCGCATGACCTACGCGGGCGCGCCCGAATCGTTGCAGGCCGCCGTGGCGGCGGGATTGTGCGGGCTGGGGTCGGTATTCGTCGGCAGTATGGAGGGCGCGTGCCGGATGTTGTCGGAGGCGCTGCCGGCTGCTCAGCACGACGCGCAGCAAGATGCGCAAAGTGGCGCCGCGATTGTGGACCTCGAACAGATCGCACGCGATACCGTCGCCGCCTATCGCGCACGCGGCGCGAGCGTGCCGGGTTTGGGTCATCCGCTGCATAAGCCGATCGATCCGCGAACGCCGCGTCTGTTCGAGCTCGCCGCGGAAAACGGCATGTCCGGCAAGTACGTGAGGCTGATGCAACTGATCGGCGCTGAGGCCGAGCGCCTGTCGGGCAAGTCGCTGCCGATCAACGCAACCGGCGCGATCGGCGCGATCTGCTGCGAGTTCGGTTTCCCGTGGCGCATCGTGCGCGGCTTCGGCGTGATGGCGCGCGCGATCGGCCTCGTCGGTCATATCATGGAGGAAGGCGAGAAGCCGATGGCGATCGAAATCTGGCAACGCATCGAAGACGAAGCGTCGGCGCATCTGCGCGAAGGCTGATCGTCAACGGCCAGCGGGCAAACCAACGGCCGCGCTCGCCGCACGCCTTAAGCAAAACCAAAGGCCCGATTCGAAAATGCAAACTTCGCGGAACGCACCGCGTCGTTCATAGTAGGGCTCTACCAAGCTAACCAAGCGTATCCGGAGACTTCGCCCATGTCCGCGGCCTCAGAGAAACTCGACGACTGGCTCAACAAGGAGGCGGTGACCGAAGACGACATCACCGCCTTTCCGCTGACGGCGCTGGCCGCCACGCTCGATCGCGAAGAAAACGGCGCAACGGTGCCGCCGTTGTGGCACTGGCTGTACTTTCTGCCGGTCGCGCCGATGTCCGAAGTCGGCGCCGACGGTCATCCGAAGCGCGGCGGCTTCCTGCCGCCGGTGCCCCTGCCGCGCCGCATGTGGGCCGGCGGCCGGCTGACCTTTCATGCCTCGCTCAAAGTGGGCGAGCGCGCCACGCGCACCTCGACCATCGCCAATATCGAGGACAAGACCGGCCGTTCGGGTCGCCTCGTGTTCGTCACGGTGCAGCACTCTATCGAAGCGGGCGGCGAGCTGAAGATCGAGGAAGAGCACGACATCGTCTATCGTGACGCGCCGCAGGAAGGCGCGCGGCCGCAAACACCGCAACTCGCGCCGCAAGGCGAAACGTGGCGCCGCACGATTGACACCGACGCGGTGCTGCTGTTCCGCTATTCGGCGCTGACCTTCAATGGGCATCGCATTCACTACGACTACCCGTACGTCACGCAGGTCGAAGGCTATCCGGGCCTCGTCGTTCACGGCCCGTTGATCGCGACGCTGCTGGTCGATCTCGTGCGCCGCGAACAGCCGAACGCCACGCTGCAAAGCTTCGCGTTCAGGGCGCTGCGCCCCACGTTCGCCGGCCAGCCTTTCACCGTGTGCGGCCAGCCCTCGGCCGACGGCAAAACCATCGAGCTATGGGCCAAAGACCACGAAGGCTATCTGACCATGCGCGCGACGGCCGCGCTTGCCTGACCTTCGCTTGAACATCGGCTGAACTCCAAGAGATTCGACTATGCAAACCACGCAACAGGATTCGTTTCAGGACATTCGAGAAGCAGTGCGCGATCTGTGTCAGCAGTTTTCCGGCGAGTACTTCCGCAAGATCGACGAAGCGCGCGGCTATCCGGAAGAGTTTGTCGATGCGCTCACCAAGGCCGGCTGGCTGGCCGCGCTGATTCCGCAGGATTTCGGCGGCTCGGGGCTCGGGCTCACGGAAGCGTCGGTCATCATGGAAGAGATCAATCGCGCAGGCGGCAACTCGGGCGCGTGCCACGGCCAGATGTACAACATGGGCACGCTGCTGCGTCACGGCTCGGAAGAGCAGAAGCGCAAGTATCTGCCGAAAATCGCATGCGGCGACTTGCGTTTGCAATCGATGGGCGTGACCGAGCCGACCACCGGCACCGACACCACGAAGATCAAGACCACCGCCGAGCGGCGCGGCGACCGTTATGTGATCAACGGGCAGAAGGTATGGATCTCGCGCGTGCAGCACTCCGACCTGATGATTCTGCTCGCGCGTACCACGCCGCTGTCCGACGTGAAGAAGAAGTCGGAAGGCATGTCGATCTTTATCGTCGATCTGCGCGAAGCGATCGGCCACGGCTTGACCGTGCAGCCGATCCTGAACATGGTCAATCACGAGACCAACGAGCTGTTTTTCGATAACCTCGAAATCCCCGCGGAGAATCTGATCGGCGAGGAAGGGCAGGGCTTCAAATACATCCTCGACGGCTTGAACGCGGAGCGCACGCTGATCGCCGCGGAATGCATTGGCGACGGCTACTGGTTCGTCGACAAGGTGACCGGGTACGCGAAAGAGCGCGTCGTGTTCGGCCGTCCGATCGGCCAGAACCAGGGCGTGCAATTCCCGATCGCGCGTTCGTTCATCAACGTCGAAGCGGCGAGTTTGATGCGCTTCGAAGCGGCGCGTCGTTTCGATGCGCACCAACCGTGCGGCGCGCAGGCGAACATGGCGAAGCTGCTCGCGGCCGACGCGTCGTGGGAAGCCGCCAACGCCTGCCTGCAATTTCACGGCGGTTTCGGCTTCGCGTGCGAATACGACGTCGAGCGCAAGTTCCGCGAAACGCGTCTATACCAGGTCGCGCCGATTTCGACCAATCTGATTCTCTCGTACGTGGCCGAGCATATTCTCGGGCTGCCGCGTTCGTTCTGACATTCAGGCAGAAGGCAGACATAGACATGAGACCACTCGACGGTATCAAGGTCGTCACGCTCGAACATGCAATCGCTGCGCCGTTCTGCACGCGTCAACTCGCCGATCTCGGCGCACGGGTGATCAAGATCGAGCGCCCCGGCGTCGGCGATTTCGCGCGCGGCTACGACGAGCGCGTGCATGGACTGTCGTCGCATTTCGTCTGGACCAATCGCTCGAAGGAGAGTCTCGCGCTCGATCTGAAGCAGCCCGAAGCAGCGGAGATTCTCGGCGCGCTGGTCGCCGATGCCGACGTCCTGGTGCAGAACCTCGCACCGGGCGCGGCGGAGCGGCTCGGTCTCGGCTACGACGCGTTGAGCGCGAAGTACCCTAAGCTGATCGTTTGCGATATCTCCGGTTATGGCGCCGATGGTCCTTATCGCGACAAGAAGGCGTACGACCTGCTGATCCAGAGTGAATCCGGCTTTCTGTCGATCACCGGCTCACCTGGCGCGCCCGCCAAGGCAGGCTGCTCGATCGCGGACATCGCCGCCGGCATGTACGCGTATTCGAACATCCTCAGCGCATTGCTGTTGCGCGGCCGCACGGGGCGCGGCTGCCGCATCGACGTGTCGATGCTGGAAAGCATGGTCGAGTGGATGGGCTATCCGCTCTACTACGCGATCGACGGTCAATCGCCGCCCGCGCTGTCGGGCGCGGCGCACGCAACGATCTATCCATACGGACCATTCCCCGCCGGCGACGGCAAGACCGTAATGCTCGGCCTGCAAAACGAGCGTGAATGGAAGCTGTTTTGCGAGCGCGTACTCGAACAACCGGAACTCGCCACCGACGAGCGCTTCGCGTCGAACTCGAAACGCACGTCCGCGCGCGACGCGTTGCGCGAGGTGATCGTCGCGGCCTTTGCGAAGCTGAGCGCCGCGCAGGTGATCGAGCGGCTCGATCAGGCCGGCATCGCTAATGCGCAGATGAACACGCTGGGCGACGTGTGGGCGCATCCGCAATTGAAGGCGCGCGAGCGCTGGCGGGAAGTCGGCACGGCGGCGGGCGCGGTGCCCGCGCTGTTGCCGCCGGGTCTGCCTGCCGATTTCGCACCGCGCATGGACCCGGTGCCCGCACTCGGTGAGCATACCGAATCGATTCTGCGCGAACTCGGCTATGACAGCACGCGCATCGATGCGCTGCGTGCGGCCGGCACGATCTGAAGCGCCTTTTCGCGCCGGCGTGTGGACGACGCCATGCCGGCAATCCGAACAAACCCTGAACGAACCCGACTCCCGCACGCTCATGAACGATCATCCCAGTCTCACGCTTGCCACCTTCGCCGCGCAGCTCGACTTCGACAGCATTCCGCACGCGGTGGTCGAGCGCACCGTCAACCTGTACGTCGACTGGCTCGGCTCGGCCTTGGCCGGTAAAGGCGCGCGACCTGTTGAAACGATTGCGCGCTTCGCACGCCAGGCAGCGGGCGCGACGCAGCACGGCCCGTGCGAAGTGTTGATCGACCGCAGCCGCACCACGCCCTATTTCGCGGCGATGATCAACGGCGCGGCATCGCACTTCGCCGAACAGGACGACGTGCACAACGGCTCGGTGTTTCATCCGGCAACGGTGGTGTTTCCGGTGGCGCTCGCGTTGGCTCAAGCCACGCAGGCATCGGGGCGCGATTTCATCGCGGCGGCGGTCGCGGGTTATGAAGTCGGTATCCGCATCGGCGAATTTCTGGGCCGCTCGCACTACAAGGTATTTCACACCACAGGCACGGTCGGCACGATCGCGGCGGCGGCCACGGCCGGACGGCTGCTCGGGTTGTCGCCGACGCAGATGCTCGACGCGTTCGGGTCGGCCGGGACGCAAGCTAGCGGGCTGTGGGAGTTTCTGCGCGACGCCGCCGACTCGAAGCAACTGCACACGGCGATGGCCGCCGCCAACGGGCTGATGGCCGCGCAACTCGCCGCCGACGGCTTCAAGGGCGCGACGCATATTCTCGAAGGCGCGAAGGGCATGGCGGCGGGCATGTCGAGCGACGCCGATCCGGCGCGCCTCGTCGACCGGCTGGGCAGCCGCTGGGCCACCGAGGAAACCTCGTTCAAGTATCACGCGGCGTGCCGTCATACGCATCCCGCCGCGGACGCACTGCTCGCCGTCGTGCAGGACCACCGTCTCGCACCACGCGATATAGCGAAGGTGGTTGCGCACGTGCATCAGGGCGCGATCGACGTGCTCGGCGCGGTCGTCACGCCGCGCACGGTGCATCAGGCGAAGTTCAACATGGGCACCGTGCTCGGGCTCGTCGCGCATCACGGCTATGCGGGCGTCACCGAATTCGAACACGGCTTCGACGCGGATACGATCGCCGCGTTCCGCGACAACGTCACGATGGCCTTCGATGCCGAGGTCGATGCAGCCTACCCCGCGCGCTGGATCGGCAAGGTCACGGTGACGACCACCGATGGCCGTGTCCTCAACGGCCGCGTCGACGAACCGAAGGGCGATCCGGGCAACACGCTGTCGCGCGATGAAATCGCGACCAAGCTGCATCGGCTGGCGGCATTCGCGGGCGCGGCCACCGAAGGCGAAGCGGCGCGTTTGCTCGGCAACGCATGGCATATCGCGGAGCAGACTGAGGTCGGCTCGGTGTTCGAAGCGACATCGCACGCGACGGTGCTCGCATGAACGCCACGCTGCCCCGTTCGTATCTGTTCGTGCCGGGCAACCGGCCCGAGCGTTTCGAGAAAGCGCACGCGGCTGGCGCGGACGCGGTGATCCTCGATCTCGAAGATGCCGTGCAGCCCGATGAAAAATCCATGGCGCGCGCGGCCGTGCTGGCCGCTGTATCGGACGGTGCATCACGGCCCGCGTGGGTGCGCGTCAACGGCTCGGATACCGTGTGGTTCGACGACGACGTTGCCGCGCTCGCAAGCCAGACCGGCGTCGCCGGCATCGTGCTGCCGAAGGCCGAGGCGCGCGAGCAGGTCGACGCGGTGCTCGCGCACGCGCATCCGGGGTTGCGCGTGTTGCCGATCGTCGAGACCGCCCGAGGCTTTGCGAATCTGGCGGTGTTGTGCGCCGCGCCGCGCGTGCAGCGCATCGTGTTCGGCACGCTCGATTTCCAGATCGACCTCGGCATCGACGGCGATGCCGAGGAGTTGCATGTGTTCCGTTCGCAGATCGTGCTGGCATCACGGCTCGCGGGAATCGGCGCGCCGGTGGATGGCGTGTCGACCACCATCACCGACGCCGATGCTATCGAAGCCGACGCGCGGCGCGGCCGGCGCTTCGGTTTCGGCGGCAAGCTGTGCATTCATCCGAAACAGATCGACGCGGTGCATCGCGCCTATGCGTGGAGCGAGGCCGAGCAGGCGTGGGCGCGGCGCGTGCTGGCGGCGGTGGAGACCAGCAGCGGCGCGGCGGTGGCGGTGGACGGCAGGATGGTCGACATGCCGGTGATTCTGAAGGCTCGCAGGATCGTGGCGGGTCGATAAGCCGCGCGCACGCGGCGTGTGAATTCGTTGGACGTCTGATCGCGTGCGTGAAACGGCGCGGTGCATGAAGATGCACCGCGCCGTTTTGCTTTGCTGCGCGCAGGGCGGGCCATGCGGAACGGAGCCGGGCCGATCGACCCAAACTGCGCTGTCCCGTCGGATGCCGCCCCGCACCGGGCCGGAACCGTCTCGTACCCTTAACCGCAACAAAACATCGGCTTCCAATAATGCCAATTCCCTCACCACGCCGGCTGTCGCACTCTTAGCACTACACGACACGGCGACATCGAACCGTGTCGCCCAGGACCCCGCGTCAGAGCCGTTGCATGCAAAAAGGCGGCCACGCGGAACTGTTTTGCGCAAGCGGCTCAACCGCGTGCGGCCTCTCAGGAGACTAAGTTTGGCAACCGTCACAGTCAATTCCGGGGCGCGGCTCGACCGCCTGCCCATCACCCGTTTCCACTGGAACATTCTTGGCCTGATCGGCGCAGGCGCTTTCCTCGACGCATTCGATATCTATCTGGCCAACGGCGCGCTCGCGGCGATGGTCAAGAGCGGCTTCACCGATTTGCGGCTCGGCTCGTTTTTCATCTCCGCGACCTTCATGGGCATGATGATCGGCGCGGGTCTGTCCGGCTATCTCGGCGACCGCTTCGGCAGGCGCTATTCGTATCAGGCGAATCTGGCGATCTTCGGTGTCGCGTCGCTTGCCGCGTGCTTTGCCCCGAACATCTACTGGCTGATCCTGCTGCGCTTCATCATGGGTGTGGGGCTGGGCGCCGAACTCGTGGTGGCGGCGGGCACGCTGTGCGAATTCGTGCCGCCCGCCACACGCGGACGCTGGACCGCGCTGCTCGCGCTGATCATCAACTCCGGTTTGCTCGGCGCGACCGCGATCGGCTACTGGGTGATTCCGCATCTCGGCTGGCGTTACATGTTCGCGATTGCGGGGCTCGGGGCGCTGATCGTGTGGTTTCTGCGGCATCGGATGCCGGAGTCGCCGCGCTGGCTCGAAACGGTGGGGCGGCTCGACGAAGCCGAGGCCACGGTGTCGGCGATCGAGCGGCAAGTCGAAGCGCGCGTCGGCAAGTTGCCGCCGGTCGCACGCGTGGTCAGCCACGAGGTGCCGGCCGCGCCGTTCTCGGCGCTGTTCGCGCGCGGGATGATCGGCCGCACGCTGGTGGCGGCGTTGACCTGCATGGCGATCAACATGTCGCTGTATGGGTTCGTCGCGTGGCTGCCGACGTTCTTCGTGAAGGAAGGGTTGACGATCGTGCAGTCGCTCGGCTTCGTGCTGCTGATGTCGTTCGGTGCGCCGGCCGGCGCGGTGGTCGGTTATCTCGTGACCGACCGGCTCGGGCGTCGCAATGGCATCGTGCTGTTCTCGCTCGTGACGATTCTGCTCGGCTTCGTGTACGTGCAGATGCGCTCGCCGGCGGCGATCTCGGTCGTGGGCTTCGCGTTGGTGACGGCGATCTATACGGTCTGCACGCTTGGACTGTTCGGCTATATCCCGGAGTTGTTCCCGACCGCGCATCGGTTGCGCGGAACCGGTGTCGCGGGTACGTGCGGACGCGCGGCGTCGATGTCCACGCCTTATGTGGCGCTGCTGCTCTACACGCGATTCGGCGTGACGGGTGTGCTGACGATGGTCGGCGGCGTGCTGCTTCTGCTCAGCGTCGCGATTCTGGCGCTGCGGATCGAGACCAGTCAGCAGACGCTGGAGGATATCTCGCCCGATGCCGATTTGACGCCGCGTGGGGAGTTGATGGAGAAGTCGGCGTAGCGGTGCCGGGGGAATGCGCGAATGTCTGAAGACGGTCTGGCGACTCGGGCCGTCAATTGCAACCGTGTTCCACCGGGGCGAAATACACAGACAGGGACGCGATTTGACGCAAGCGCAGCGCAAAGCCATGCCTTGCTATCGCGCACGCTTGCCCGTTGGGCCGAATGCTTGCCCCGTTGTCGTGCGCGAGCGGCAAGGCCAAATGTTCAGCAAACGCCTTGGGTTGTCGCGCCGTTCTCGCATTCGGCGAGCAGCGACAGCAGTTTATCCAGCGCGAACGGCTTGCGAAGAAAGCCCTTCATGGGCAACGAGGGCGCTTCGCCGCTGCCGCTCGTCAGGATGACAGGGACCGACGCGAGTCCACTCGTGGCCTGCATCGATTCGATCAGTTCGGCGCCATCCATGTTGGGCATGCGCCAGTCACACACGACGGCGCTCACGCGCGTGCGTTGCAAACGTTCGAATGCTTCGACACCGTCCGCCGCCGTGGCCACTGTATAGCCACGGCCGACCAGCACGGCACGTAACGCGGACAATGCTTCGGGTTGATCGTCCACGAGTAAAACGCGACTCATGATGCTTATGCCTGGAAAAAATCGGGTTTGCGTGCGGTCGTCGTGAGCGCGTGGCGCTCTCTCGACGACAGGGAATGCGAGCCAGACGGTCGTACTTGTCTTGTCCGGTCGAGTCGATTGAGCGAGCAAGGGATGTGCCTGACGGTCATGGCTTGAGTACGTGAGACCTGGTTGGTGTCGCGAGGGCGTGCTGTTGTTGAGTTGCGCGACGGCGTCAATGGGGTGTGTGTGGCGGAGTGCGCGCTTGCGCGGTGGAGAGTGCGGCGGACCGACGTCGCGAAGTGAGTACGATGCATGGCTACGCGAGGTAAGCGATTCAACCGTTACCGGTAATCGCAGCATCCGGCACATGGGCTTTCGAAGTGGGAAGGGCGTAAGCCAAAACATTCTATCGACCAGGCGCGACGTCGAACACGGCGCGCCTGTAGCTTGCATCAGGCGACTTCACCCGCCATTTCCGGCACGACGCTGAAAAGATCGCCCACGAGACCATAATCGGCGACGCTGAAAATCGGCGCTTCCGGGTCCTTGTTGATCGCGACGATCACCTTCGAGTCTTTCATGCCGGCCAGATGCTGGATCGCACCCGAGATGCCGACGGCCACGTACAGTTGCGGCGCAACGATCTTGCCGGTCTGGCCGACCTGATAGTCGTTCGGCACGAAGCCCGCATCGACGGCTGCGCGCGATGCGCCCAGCGCTGCGTTCAGCTTGTCGGCCAGCGGCTCGAGCACCTTGGTGTAGTTCTCGCCATTGCCCAGACCACGGCCACCCGACACGATGATCTTCGCCGACGTCAGTTCCGGACGGTCCAGTTTCGTCACTTCACGGCTCACGAACTGGGTAACGCCCGCGTCTGCTGCCGCTTCGATCTTTTCCACGCTCGCGCTGCCGCCTTCTGCTGCCACCGGATCGAAGCCGGTCGAGCGCACCGTGATGACCTTGATCGGATCAGCCGATTGCACCGTTGCGATCGCGTTGCCCGCATAGATCGGACGCTCGAACGTGTCGGCACTATCCACGGCCGTGATGTCGCTGATCTGCGCGACGTCGAGTTTCGCGGCGATACGCGGCGCGATGTTCTTGCCGTAAGCGGTCGCCGGCGCCAGGATATGCGTGTAGTCCTTCGCGATGTTCATCACGGTCGCTTCGACGTTTTCCGCGAGACCCGCTTCGAGTTGCGGCGCGTCGGCCAGGAGCACCTTCGACACACCCGCGATCTTCGCAGCCGCATCGGCAGCAGCTTGTGCGTTGTGACCCGCGACCAGCACGTGAACGTCACCGCCAATCTTCTGCGCCGCTGCAATCGTGTTCAGCGTCGCTGCCTTGATCGACGCGTTGTCGTGTTCTGCTATTACAAGATTAACAAGATTCGTCATTTCGTCCGTCTCCGGGTTCTACTTAAAGCACCTTGGCTTCGGTCTTCAGCTTCTCGACCAGCGTCTTCACGTCCGGCACCTTCACACCAGCGGAGCGCTTCGGCGGTTCGGCGACTTTCAGCGTCTTCAGGCGCGGCGTGACGTCCACACCCAGGTCTGCGGGCTTGATCGTTTCGAGCGGCTTCTTCTTCGCCTTCATGATGTTCGGCAGCGTCACATAGCGCGGCTCGTTCAGGCGCAGGTCGGTGGTGACCACGGCCGGCAGCGTCAGCGACAGCGTTTCGGCGCCGCCGTCCACTTCGCGCGACACGGTTGCCTTGCCGTCAGCCACGACAACCTTCGATGCAAACGTCGCTTGCGGCAGATTAGCCAGCGCGGCGAGCATCTGGCCGGTCTGGTTCGAATCATCGTCGATGGCCTGCTTGCCGAGAATGATCAACGAAGGCTGCTCCTTGTCCACCAGCGCCTTCAGCAGCTTGGCAACCGCCAGCGGCTGCAGTTCTTCGGTCGACTCGATCAGGATCGCGCGATCCGCGCCGATCGCCAGCGCCGTGCGCAGCGTCTCTTGCGCCTGCGCAACACCGGCCGACACAGCGATCACTTCGGTCGCCACACCAGCTTCCTTCAGACGCACCGCTTCTTCCACCGCGATTTCATCGAACGGATTCATCGACATCTTCACGTTCGCGATGTCGACGCCCGTGCCGTCCGACTTGACCCGAACCTTCACGTTGTAATCGACCACTCGTTTGACCGGCACCAGAATCTTCAACACGCTCTCCCCAGATAAAACGCCTGCATCGACAGCAAGCGCGAACCGCTTCACTCTGACAGAGACCGCCAGCGCAGGGAATTCGGTTTTTTCGAACGTGTGCTTCGTGCCCGGTTAAGATTGCTGTTTGTCTTGCGAGCGCCCATCGGCGCTTCATCACCGGCTTTCATCATGCATTTCGATTTCGTGGATTTGCGTCTGCTCCTGAATATCGCCGACACGCAGAACCTCGCGCGCGCGGCGGAGCGCTCGCATCTGTCGGCGCCGGCTGCCAGCAACCGGGTCAAGAATCTCGAGGAACAACTCGGTGTCAAGCTGCTGTATCGAACCAGCCAGGGCGTGACGCTGACGCCCGCAGGCGAAGCGTTCGTGCATCATGCGCGGCTCGTGCTCGAACGTGTCGAGCATCTGGCGGGCGACATGCAGGAGTACGGCGAAGGCATCAAGGGCCACGTGCGCATCTGGGCCAACACGACCGCGATCAGCGAGTTCATGCCCGCCGTGCTGAGCCATTTTCTGCGCGATCATCCGGACGTCAACATCGATCTGCGCGAAGTGCTGAGCGGCGAAATCGTCAAAGGCGTGGCGGATAGCGCGACCGATATCGGCATCGTTGCGGGCAACGTGCATGCGGAACATCTGGAGATGCTGCCGTATCGCGACGATCGCCTGGTTCTCGTCACATCATGCGATCACCCGCTGGCGAAGCAGGCGTCGGTCGATTTCTCGCAGGTGCTCGGCGCCAACTTCGTGAGCCTGCCCACGTCGAGCGCGATCCATGCGTTCATCACGAGCGCCGCCGATGCGCTCGGCGCACGTCTGAAGCTGCGCATCCAGGTCGGCAACTTCGAAGCCGCGTGCCGGATGATCGAAGCGGGCGTGGGCATCGGCGTCGTGCCGGAGTCGGTCGCGCTGCGGCACAGGAAGACGATGCAGATCGCGATCGTCGGCTTGAACGATCCTTGGGCCGAACGCAAGCTCAAGATCTGCGTGCGCAGCCTCAAGGACTTGCCGCCGTTCGCGCGGGTGCTCGTCGACAGGCTGATGGCGGCGGTGTGATTCCGGCCGGCTTCGACACCGGCGCGGACCATCAAAGTTTCCTTATGGAAACATCTGACGCCATGTCAACTAGCATTTCCCTGCCATCGACATGTTCTTGCAGCCATAAAAGCCCGCGTGTATAGTTTCCGAACTTACTCTTGTTTCGCATCGGAAATCATAGGGGTTTTCATGGACGCTTCCACTATCCTCGCCGATCTCGGCATCGCGCACGCGGCGCAAGCCGGCGACCTCGCGGTTCATTCGCCGATCACGGGCGAGCTCATCGGCCGTGTGGCCGTCAACACGGTGGCGGAAGTCGACACGGCCCTCGCCCGCGCGAAAGACGCGTACACCGCCTGGCGCAACGTGCCGGCGCCGCGCCGCGGCGAACTGGTGCGGCTGCTCGGTAACCGTCTGCGCGAGAAGAAGCAGGCGCTGGGCAGCATCATCACGCTCGAAACCGGCAAGATCCTGCAGGAAGGCATGGGCGAAGTGCAGGAAATGATCGACATCTGCGATTTCGCGGTCGGCCTCTCGCGCCAGTTGTACGGTCTGACGATCGCCTCGGAGCGTCCCGGCCACCGGATGGCGGAGACGTGGCACCCCATGGGCACCTGCGTCGTGATCTCGGCGTTCAATTTCCCGGCGGCGGTGTGGTCGTGGAACGCGGCACTCGCGCTGGTCTGCGGCAACGCGGTGATCTGGAAGCCGTCGGAAAAGACGCCGCTCACCGCGCTCGCCGTCAACCAGATCCTCAACGAGGCGCTGCAGGAATTCGGCGACGCGCCGGCCGGCCTGACCGCGCTGATCAACGGCGGGCGCGATGTTGGCGCGAAGCTGGTGGCGGATCCGCGCGCATCGATCGTCAGCGCGACGGGCAGCACGGAAATGGGCCGCACGGTCGGCGTGGAAGTGGCGAAGCGCTTCGGCCGCTCGCTGCTCGAACTCGGCGGCAACAACGCGGGCATCGTCGCACAAACCGCCGACCATGAACTCGCGATGCGCGGCATCCTGTTCTCGGCGGTGGGCACGGCGGGGCAGCGCTGCACGTCGCTGCGGCGTCTGTTCGTGCATGAGAGCGTGTATGACAAGACCATCGAACGTCTGAAGCAGCTGTACAGCAAGGTGCCGATCGGCAATCCGCTCGAAAAAGGCACGCTGATGGGGCCGCTGATCGACAAGCAGTCCTACGCGCGCATGCAGGAGGCGTTGCAGCAGGCCGCGGCCGAAGGCGGCAAGGTGTTCGGCGGCGAGCGTGTCGAGGTGAAGGGTTATGAAGGCGGTTACTACGTGCGCCCGGCGATTGTCGAAATGCCGTCGCAAACCCCGGTCGTGCTGAAGGAAACCTTCGCGCCGATTCTCTACGTGTTGCGCTATACGGATTTCGCCGACGCAGTCGAAGCGAACAACGCAGCGGTTCACGGTCTGTCGTCGTGCGTGTTCACGACCGACCTGCGCGAAGCGGAACGTTTCCTGTCCGATTCGGGCAGCGACTGCGGTATCGCCAACGTCAACATCGGGCCGAGCGGCGCGGAAATCGGCGGGGCATTCGGTGGCGAGAAGGAAACCGGCGGTGGTCGCGAGTCGGGCTCGGACGCATGGAAGGCTTACATGCGCCGCGCGACCAATACGGTCAACTACTCGTCGGCATTGCCGCTCGCGCAGGGGATCGACTTCAATATCGGCTGAGCGCGCCGGCAACGCGTTTATGCGCGGCGGCCATCGCCGTCGCGCGCATCACATCTCTTCAGCAATCCGTTTGCGCCGCCCGGCGTTTTCAGAGCGGCCACGCTACTCGTGGAGTAAGACGTGAGTTCCAAAGTCGTGATCGTCGGCGGTGGGGTGATCGGCAGCTCGATTGCGTATTTCTTGCGGCTGTCCGATCCGACAGTCAGCGTCACGGTGATCGAGCGCGATCCGACTTATGCGCGCTCGTCGTCGGCACTGTCGGCGGCGTCGATCCGTCAGCAATTCTCCACGCCGCTTTCCATCCAGATGTCGCTGTTCGGCATCGAGTTCTTGCGCTCGATCGGCGAGCGGCTCGAAGTCGACGGCACGCGTCCGTCGGTCGATCTGCACGAAGGCGGCTACCTGTTTCTCGCGACGTCCGCGGGCGAGTCCACGCTGCGCGAGAATCACGCGCTGCAAAAAAGTCTCGGCGCGGATATCAGTCTGCTCGACAAGACCACACTACAAGCGCGCTTTCCCTGGCTCAATACCGATGATCTCGTCGCCGGTGCATACGGCGAAAGCGGCGAGGGCTGGTTCGACGGCTACGGTCTCGTGCAGGCGTTGCGCAAGAAGGCCCAGGCGCTCGGCGCGCGCTACGTCGCCGCGGACGTCACCGCCGTGCAGCGCGACGGCAAACGCGTTACGCACGTGCAGACCGCGAACGGCGAGACCTATGCGTGCGACGCGGTCGTGAATGCCGCCGGCGCCTGGTCGCGCCGGGTCGCGCAGATGGTCGGCATCGACCTGCCGGTCTACGCGCGGCGCCGCAGTATTTTCAACGTGAGTTCGCCGGCGCGGCTCGAACGCTGTCCGTTGCTGATCGATCCGAGCGGCGTGTACTTCCGGCCTGAAGGCAACGCGTACATTTGCGGCACGTCACCCGCCGCGGATCGCGATCCCGACGACCTGCCGCTCGACGAAGTCGATCACGCGCTATTCGACGACGTGATCTGGCCGACGCTCGCGCATCGCGTGCCGCAGTTCGAAGCGCTGCGCGTGCAGAACTGCTGGTCCGGCTACTACGAATACAACGTGCTCGATCAGAACGCCATCATCGGTTATCACCCCGACGTCGACAACTGCATTTTCGCCAACGGTTTCAGCGGACACGGCTTGCAGCAAGGTCCGGCGACGGGACGCGGCATCAGCGAACTGATCCTGCACGGCCGCTACACGACGCTCGACCTCGGCTCGCTGAGCTTCGCGCGCGTGCTCGACAACCGGCCGATCGTGGAGAAGAACGTGGTGTAGCCGCGCGCCCGGTTGATGCGGAAAATGCAATACGTAGTGCGTAGATATCGTTTGCCGCGCACCCGGACGATGGCCACAATCGACGCCGATCTTCCCCTCGACAGAGAACTCGACCCAGAGCGGCCCGTCACCATGTTCACGTTCAATCCCGCATTCGAAGCACCGACCGGCTCGCCAATTCGCGAGCTGTTCAAGTATCTCGCGCAGCCCGGCATGATCTCGTTCGCGGGCGGTTATCCGGCCAGCGATCTGTTCGATCGTGGAGGGCTCGACGCCGCCACCGTGCGCGCGTCGCAACAGCCCACGCTGTGCCTGCAATACGGTCCGACCGATGGCCTCGCGGTCCTCAAGGAACAGCTTGCTCAGCTGATGGCGCGCCGCGGCACGCCATGCGCGCCGCAGGACCTGCTCGTGACGACCGGTTCGCAGCAGGGCTTCGATCTGCTGCTGCGCGTGATGGTCGCTCCCGGCGACGTGGTGCTGGTCGAACAGCCCGCCTACCCGGCGACCTTGCAGGCGCTGAAGCTGCAACAGGCGGACGTCGTGACGGTGCCCGTCGATCAGCACGGGCTCGACGTCGATGCGCTCGCCGCCCTGCTCGAAGCCGGCACGCTGCGCGCTGCACCGAAGCTGCTGTACACGGTGCCGACGTTTGCCAATCCGACCGGTGCGACCTTGTCGCTCGAGCGGCGCATGGCGTTGTTGAAGCTGGCGGCGCGTCATCGCATTCTGATCGTCGAGGACGACCCGTACGGCGACTTGCGCTTCAGCGGCGCGGCATTGCCGTCGCTGCTCGCGTTGAGCGAGCAGGTGCCGGGGTCGCGCGACTGGGTGGTGCATTTTTCGAGTCTGTCGAAGATCGTCGCGCCGGGTTTGCGGGTCGGCTGGATGGTCGCGCATGCGGAGATTCTGCGTCGCTGTGTGGTCGCCAAGCAGACCGTCGATCTATGCAGTTCGTCGTGGACCCAGGCGATTGCCGCAGAGTATCTCGCGAGCGGTGCGCTGGAGCGCCATTTGCCGCTCATCGTCGACGCGTATGCGGTGAAGTGCCGCGCGCTGTGCGATGCGCTCGATGCGCAATTGGCGCAGCACATCGCGTTTCATCGCCCGGACGGCGGTATGTTCGTATGGGCGCGATTGAAGGCGGGAGGGAATGCGGCCGACTATCTGCGTGTCTGTATCGAGCAGAATGTGATGTTCGTGCCGGGCGTCGCGTTCTATAAAGACAATGTCGATGTGGCGGCATTGCGTCTGTCATTCGCCGCGCCGGGCGTGGTGGATATCGAAACGGGTGTGCAGCGGATGAAGCTCGCGCTCGAACGTTTCGTCGAGGCAGGATAGAGCGGTATTGGCGTCAGAGCGATGAGCGCTGGGGATAACTCCCTCCCGCGTTTTTCGTGTCGACGGGCAAGCGGGCGTGCAGCGCAGGCAAGGCGCTCGAATTTCTGCTGGGCCGTCGTGCACCACTGAGCAGGAGACGCGCAATCGCGACTCGCCCCTTACGAAAGCGCGTCGACGGCTCAGCAACGGGCGGCGGCTCGCGCACTATGCGCGAAGCCTGCGACTCATTGGGAGCGCGCGCATGAAAACCAATGAGCTCAATGAGTTGGGTGAGTCATGAGCATGTTGTCCACAGGCTTGTGCCCAATTTCTGTGGATAACAAATCTTGCTCAGCGGCAGTCGCACACATGCCAGGTCGTCCTCAGAAATTCGAGTCCGATTCCCGCTCTTCCACCACATCCCGCGTTGCCGACCAATAGGGCGACCGGTTGTAGTGCGCGTGCACGGACCTGCCCCATTGCATATCGGCCATCGATGGCCAGTTGTCCTTGTCAAAGCTCGGCGCAGTCCTGATTCGCTCGGCGGATGCGTCGAGCAGGAAGCATTTGTCGTCCGTGTCGAGCGTGAGGGCGCTCCACGGAATGGCGTGCAGCGAGTCGCCCATGCCGAGAAAGCCCCCGCTGGACAGCACCGCATACGCGATCCGTCCGCCGCGCACGTCGAGCATGATGGCGGAGATCTTGCCGACATGTTCGCCATCGGATGACATTACCTTGTTGCCGTCGAGTGTGGATGCGGCCATTACATCCGGTCCGGGACCGTCGCCCATACCTGCTCCGACGACGTTCGCGCCTTGCTCGCAGGTGGCTGCCGGCCCTTGGGGATCGAGCGTAGTCATGACGTGCTCCTCGTGAAAAAGCATGAACAGCGACGCGCAACGACCATGCCCAGCCGGGAATGTGGACTCGGTGGAAAGCGGCGCAGAGTCGGGATTGACTTTGACTCGCTGGCTCGAGCTGTGAAGCAGGTGCGTGTGATGCGGCCGGGTGACGCCGAGGCGCGCAATTGGCCACTGCGCACGCGTCTGGCGGGTGAAAGTGAAAGTGACGCGCGGGTTGTGTGTGCTGCTTCGGGTGGTTTGGATGACCCGGTTGGCGGCGCGCGTTGTTTTCAGGCACACCGTCACGTCATACGCCGCGGCGAAAGCCGGCTTGCGCTTACCGCCCCTTACGGATGCTCAAGTTGCGGCCAGTCGGCGTCGATAGATCTTGTGACCGGCGGTGCGTCGAACCCCCGACCCGTCATGCGCGACGCCATCACACAGCGGGTTTGACTTGCGGTGGCGCGATGGCGCAGCACATGTCTTGAGTGTAACGAACGGAGATAGCCATGCAAATCGACAGCGCATTGTCGTCGACCCGACAGGGAGCGGATCGCGCGGCGGCGAATAGTCTGCCCGCGGCGAACGACGCCGCCTCCGCGCAGATCGCGACGTCTACGACATCCGCGGCATCGACGACATCCGCACAGGATGACGCTGTCCATATCTCTGCCGAAGGCGCAGCAGCGGCGGATCGGGACGGAAATACAGGGCAGGAAGAGGGGGGAGTCGATTTCACGAGAACAGACAGCGCGCCGGCGGCGGGCGCCTCGGCGGTGCAGTCGTTTGCATACGGCACGCTCGGTCTTGAACGGCCGGACCAGCCTCACGACGACAGCAATGCGTTCTACACGGCTGGACGTTGGCTGGCAGCGGGCATCACCGTGGGCGGGATCGTCTCGCTGCTTGTTTGAGGAGGGGGCGCTTGCCGTGCAGGCCGCACGGCAAGCGCGATCGCTAATTTAGCGGTCGAGGAACGACTTCAGTCGATCGGCGCGGCTCGGATGCATCAGCTTGCGCATGGCCTTGCTTTCAATCTGACGAATCCGCTCGCGCGTCACGTCGAACTGCTTGCCGACTTCTTCGAGCGTATGGTCCGACTTCGTGTTGATGCCGTAGCGCATGCGCAGCACCTTTGCTTCGCGCGGCGACAGCGAGTCGAGCGCGTCGTCGATGGCGGCGCGCAAGTCGGCTTGCATCGCCGCATCGGCCGGCGACGAAGCCGCCGAGTCTTCGATCATGTCGCCGAGCGTGGCGTCGCCGTCGTCGCCGACCGGCGTTTCCATCGATACCGGCTGCTTGGCGATCTTCAGAATGCCGCGCACCTTCTCTTCCGACAGCTCCATGCGTTCCGCGAGCACCGACGGATGGGCTTCCATACCCGTCTGCTGCAGGATCTCGCGCGAAATGCGGTTGAGCTTGTTGATCGTTTCGATCATGTGCACCGGCACGCGAATCGTGCGGGCCTGGTCGGCGAGCGAACGCGTCACGGCCTGGCGGACCCACCACGTTGCATATGTCGAAAACTTCCAGCCGCGACGGTATTCGAACTTGTCCACGGCCTTCATCAGGCCGATGTTGCCTTCCTGGATCAGATCGAGGAACAGCATGCCGCGGTTCACGTACTTCTTCGCGATCGAGATCACGAGACGCAGATTCGCCTCGATCATCTCGCTCTTGGCCTTGCGCATCTTCGATTCGGCCGCAACCATCTTGCGGTTGACCTCTTTCAGATGCTTCAGCGGCAGCGAAACGGTGGCTTCGATCTCGATCAGCTTCTGCTGTTCGGACTGAATCGCCGGCAGATGGCGCTCGAGCGCCGCGCCGTACGACGTATTGCCGCGCGCTGCGCGTTCCGTCCAGCTGAGGTCGGCTTCGTGGCCGCCAAACGACTCGATGAACTTCTCGCGCGGCATGCCGCTCTTCGTGACGACGATTTGCAGAATGTTGCGCTCGATCGCGCGCACCTGCGCAACCTGGTGCTGGACGTCGCCGCACAGGCGGTCAATCGTGCGTGCGGTGAAGCGGATCTTCGCGAGGTGCTGCTGGATCTCTTCACGTGCGCGCAGATAGGCTTTGGAGGTGACATCGCCACGCGTGTGCGACGCGTTCATCTGGTCAGACAGCATGCCGACCTGCGCGAAGATTTCGAGGCAGTCGCTCGTGAGCTGCTTCAGGCGCGCTTCGTCCGCCGCCGACGAGTCGGCCGGGCCGACGTCGTCATCGCTATCGCTGTCGTCGTCTTCGTCGGCGTTCGTGTCGACGTCGGCTGCCGTGTCGGCGCTCGCTTCCTCTTCCGCCGCGACCGTGTCTTCATTCAGACCGTCGACCAGCTCGTCGATGCGCAGTTCGCCGTCGGCGACCTGCTGGGCGCTCGCCAGAATCGCGGAGATCGCGAGCGGGCAGGCGGCAATGGCTTGCACCATTTCATGGAGGCCGTCTTCGATGCGCTTCGCAATGGCGATTTCACCAGCGCGCGTCAGCAGTTCGGTTGCGCCCATTTCGCGCATATACATGCGCACCGGGTCGGTCGTACGGCCGAATTCGGAGTCGACGGTGGACAACGCGACTTCAGTTTCTTCGTCCGCCTGATCGTCCGACACCACGGCGGGGGCGTTCGAGTTGAGCAGCAGCGTTTCCGCGTCGGGGGCCTGCTCGTAGACCTGCACGCCCATGTCGCCAAACGCGCTGACGATGCTGTCGATTGCCGCGGTTTGCGCGAAGTTGTCGGGCAGATGGTCGTTGATCTGCGCGTGGGTCAGGTAGCCTTGCTCCTTGCCCAGCTGGATCAGCGCACGCATTTGGCGCTGACGTTCTTCGGCTTGTTGCGGGAGCAATTCGGCCGCAACGGGGATCGCTTTGCCGGCGCCCTTGCCCTTGGCCGTGCGACCGGAGGGGGCTTTGCCGCTGTAGCCGGCGTTTTCGTGTTGCGAATCTTCGCGATCAAAAGGGTTCACGTATTCTCCTCTAGAGGCTTCGCTATGAGACGCAAGACGCGACCGTCAGGCGTTTCGAGCATGGCTCAACATCACCTGAGTGACTCAACGCGGTTGTTTGGGTGTGCTCTTGGGGAGCAAAAAAGATGAGCCCGCTTGAAGCGGGCCGATAGAAATATGCGAAATTCGCGCGGCTCGCATTATATACGAGCTTGCGCGTTCGCGCTCATGGGGGCACACCAATTAATCGTGCAAGTTGTTGCAGGGGCGCTTGTAGTTTGCCGGGAGCGCGCGCAGCGGCGTCCTTTGAGCGACGCGACGACTTCTGCTTTGAGGTTGCACGTTGCTTTCTGCATATATAGGAACCCTTTGGCCTCCTGCGACGGGATCAGTTCCGGCGCTCTGGCTCTATCTATGGCGCTCTGGCTCTATCTATATATAGGGCGCGCATGCTCTGGCGTTGTGCCGCGTGTGCCTTCAAAGAAAATTCACAGAAGGGGCTTGACGACCTGGCGACCGTTCTCCATAATCTCGTTTCTCTGCTGCTGATGCAGCGACGCAGAACGAAGCGGTGC
>NZ_JBWCCT010000025.1:0-45100 GCF_056279605.1 Paraburkholderia sp. TE9906 | reverse complement strand
TCATTTCCTGCCTGGTGTTAGTCAAAAACACAGTCTTATGCCTACCCGTTATTTTAAGTGGGAGACTGTGTCCGGTGTTTCAGGGGGCTACTCCACTAACGTCCAGGCACACATAAGGCGTGAGTCCAAACTGTCCGTCACGGAATAAGACATGGTCCTCTTCCCCTAGCGACACAACGTGACATAGCCTCCACTCTTCTTCAATAGCGAAGGCAGGATGCTTGAACGACAGCAGGTAATCTGCCACCTCGGCGCGTACAAACTCGCAGCATCTAGCTATCACATTACTCGAATCGGCAACCGAAACGCCTTGGGTACCCGCCTCCAATGCTTCGATCGTCTTATCGATTACCTCTGAAAGCAGGCTTCTCTGCTGGTCGACGTCATAAACTACTCGCCGAAGCACGAAGTCCTGCGCCCGCTCCAGTTTGCCCCAACGACGCCCGATTTCCTTTGTTGTCAGACCGAGGGCGTAGCCGCCTCCAGACCCAGCGTATGTGCGCCATTGGTTGAGCAATCGTCTCGCTCACAAAAACAGGCTATGTAGCAATCAAGCATGCCATCGAAGCCATTTGCAGTGCGTAGTGTCCGAGTTAGGAACTCAGAAACAACATCGTTTTGTGCCTTGGCGAGCCGCTCTTGAATCAGGGTTTCGAAGAGACTTGCACTATGCGCGACCTCTGATGCATCGTTAAGAAACCGATAGTTGGTCGCCCACAGGCGCGAACTATCGAGAATGCCGCGCATGCCAGAGGCGGTCGTGTAGTGGAACAAGAGCTCAGGTACCTCGGTCTGCAGTCCATTGCGCGATTTGGCAAACACTGCGGACGCTTCCGCTAGGGTCGAATCAATCGTTTTATAGTCAAGTACCATTTCTTTCTTACGGTCTAATCTTTGAGTTCAGGGACCATCGGAGGCCCCGGGCCTATGCGACTCAAGCATCGTATGTCCGCTTTGTGGCACAAGGACGAGCGGCCGCTCTTGGCCGATACTGTTGAAAAAGTCGCTGATCGTCGTTCTCGCAAGGTTTTCAGGGGTCTTCCTTACCCTTGACCGACGTTCGCGAGGGGCTTGTGGGTCAATCTGAGCGGTCGATTTTTTCGGTAGCTGATTTCAAAAGCCAGGAAGCGACTTTTTCAACAGTATCGGCCGACTGCTGCCCGACACGGCCGGCTGACGTCCACGCGTGACGGACTTTCGGCGTTTCAGATAACAACAGCCCCGTGGACGAATTTGCAGGGATTACTCGCCACCGATATGACCTGCAGGTCAATGCTACTGTTTGCCCGCCGCGTGCAGTGCTGCTCTCATGCTCAGTTCTATGTCGTGAAGTTTCGCGCCGAGCTCCACAAAGCTGCTGCGCCCCTCCCCGAATACCTCGCCGTTCATGTAGATCGTCGGCACAACGCTAATATCACGCGCCGACACCTCGCTTTGAAAAATTCCTCCGTCGATCGTAATGTTGTGAATCCGTGGATTGATCACCGTCATCATGTTCAGCCCTTGCACAACGTCCACACAGCTTTTGCAAGATAGCGAAATATAGGTCTCGAAATAGTAATCACGTTCTAGCGCGTGAATCTGTTCAATGGTCGTACTGTCGGCTATGACGGGATGTCCTCCAACCTGGAGTATTGCCAAGACAAGGGACGAAAATTCAGGCCCTGTTGGAATGGCGGCAAACTGGATACCGGCTCTTCCTCCCGCCTGCCTGATTGAAAATGATGGCTTGCGTAAGTTGCCCTGCTGCTCCTCGATTACCGTCACCAGATCTGTCAACGACGCGATTTCGTTCAACATCGTCAGCATCTCGTGCGATTTTGGACTACCGCCCTGCGACACGACCAATTCGACAGGTCTGCGAATGTTTCGCAGATACGTCTGCAGCTGTGACCTGAGGCTGACGTTTAACATCTTTCGATCCCGTAATGACTTACAAGTCTATGTCAGGAAGGTGCCAGGAGCTGAAAGAAATCTGAATAGAGAGTGCAGCGCTGATTTGCCATCAGAGGCAGGAGGGTGCCAAGCCATGCTCCCTCGAACGTCGGTGCGTTTTGGTGCGCTATCGCACATATGCAAAGTGTGGGCGTTCCGGCAGCACGATTCGCTGTGACAGGCTGAGTGCGTGGAAAAAGTATGAAGTTACCGCATAGTTTTCGTCGCTCGCTTTGGCGAAGGCGGCCGGACCGGCGATGGTGCAGCTACTGGCCAATCTTCGTACCAAAGTTATAGCAAATCGGACGAGAGGGACTGTAGTCGACCCGTTCCCGCCAATCGACGCACGTTCGGGAAAGGTCCGCCCCCACTGCCGTAGATCAGACATTCGTCATCGCGTTGAGATCGCATTAAAGATCGACCGCATTCGGCCTTTCCTGGGGCGCTTGACAAAGGTTTCCATGGAAATTAGATCAAGCGGATCCACTGTGGACCCTACGACTTCGGTAAAGCCTGCGCCCGCTCTCGAAGCGCATTTGGGATACTGGGTAAGACTCGTTTCCAACCACATTTCCGGCACGTGCGCCCGCGCGTTGCAGGAGCAAGGCTTGTCCGTCGCTGAGTGGGTCGCACTGAACCAGATCGGGAGGGGGACGATCCTGAGTCCAGCTGGACTCGCCGACGTAATGGGTATGACCCGCGGGGCCATTTCAAAGGTGCTCGACAAATTGCAATCCAAGGAATGGATTTCGTGCGCGACGAGCCAGGAAGACAACCGCGTTCAGCTACTTGCGGTGACCCGACAGGGCAAACGTGTTTTGCCCGAACTTACAACCATCGCCGACGGCAACGACGAGCATTTTTTTGGTGTTCTGGATGCTACCGAACGAGCGACGCTTCAAAAGTTACTAAAGAAGCTGGCCGATGCCCAACAAATGCACAAGATACCCGTGGACTGACGCGCGACACCCACCACGCGTTCCCACAGCAGCGTTTTCCTAATGAGGAGTGCAGCAATGAGCAAGGCGATAGAGAATCTGGAGGCCGCCCAGCAGCGTGCCATGTCCGGCAGGCCGAAAGTGGGCGGGTTTCCGTACCAGGCTGATACCCTTCGGCGAGCAGGCGTGACGCGCAATGTGTGGTTCTTACCTGCATGCGAGAGCCTGTACCTGACCGAAGATGGGCCTGTCGTCATGCAGGGCACGCCGTTGGTGTCGGGCGCCGCGGACGTGCCACCTTTCGACCAGCACGCACTCGTGAGAGCGCTGCGCATTGATCAGGCAGGAAAGAGCTCATTTCCAGAATTTTTGGAGGCGTCCTGGCGCGCGGGCGTCGTCCGCTACGACGTCGACCTGGTTAATCGCATCGTTACTTATTACGGGTGCCAAGACGAACAATATGTCGAGCAATACCCTGCTCCAGAAGGTCAATAACCGCGAAGACTGGAAACGCTGCGAGGCCCATTCCTGCTGGTGAGCCAATCCCATCGCAGGCAGCCCGCTTGCAACAGTCGAGATTTCCCGACACCGCGCCGAATGGTTTTCATGGTAGCTGGACCGCTGCGCGTGAATGACTGGGTAGTTTGGAGTCCGAGAAGACTATTCTTCTAGCTTTTTCCCCTTTTATCGCATTCGTGGTGATCGAGCGTCTGGTCAGCGTGCCGGCGGGGCTCGCAGCGGGCGCGATCGTAGCCGCCGCCCTTCTGGTGCGCGACCTGGTGACACCGGGCCGCCACATCAAGCTTCTGGAGATCGGCACAGTTCTGCTGTTTGTTGCACTTACGATCTATGCGCTCACGAACAATGTGCAATGGTCGATTGCCACGGTGCGACTGCGCGTCGATGCGGGACTGATGCTGATCGTGCTGGCGTCTATCGCTGTGCGGCGGCCGTTCACACTGCAGTACGCCCGCGAGACCGTCAGCCATGAGCAATGGGACAGTGCGGACTTCGCGCATATCAATTATGTGATCAGCGCAAGGCTGCCTGATAACAGCGGTCCACCAATAGTCGGCTAAAAAACACGGACAGCACACCGAGCGCTTCGCAGCGCCGTCGAATGAACGGCCCCGCGAAGCCACACAGTTGCCGCATCAACCGTTGACCGGGATATCGTCGATGCGTTTCACGCGGTTGCGGCTTCGAATCCCGCAATCTCCCGGGTCAGTTCGTCGATGACCCGTTCGATCAAGGCATCCGTCAGTGCGGAGGCCTTGCTCCCTTTTTGCCGATAGATGCTGTAGTTGATCGACAGTGCCGGTTCGAATTTCTTGATGACCACCCCTTTCGCCGCCGTAGCGCTGGCGGACAGATAATCCACGACGGTGACGCCTGCCCCGGCCTGACAAAACGCGATGGCCGTCGCGGCAAGATTCGTCTCGATTGCGATCGGGATTCTCAGGTTCGCCAGCGCGGCGTGCTGCTCGATCTGGGCCACGAGCGGATCGGATGCGAGCAACGAGATCAGCGTCACGTTTTCCAGATGCTGCAGCGTGACCGCATCGACATCCGCCAGGGCGTGGCCTTCCGGCACCACGCACACTACCGGCACTGCCGGAAGCGTGCGCCGAACGACCGCCGGATGCTCGATGCTGGTTGTCACGCCGATCGCGAGATCGAGTTGATTGCGCCCCGCCCACTCCACGAGCGTCTGGGTAGAGCGGATATTGACCGTGATCCTGACGCCGGGATGGTCAGCCTGGAACTTGTGGATGATGGCAGGCATCAAGCCACTTCCCAGTGCGGGAAGAATGCCGATTTTCAGGCGACCTGCCCGGAGATCGCCGAGATCCCGCGCCAATCTCATGATTTCCTTGGCCGAGATGAACGATCGCTCCACCTCGGCATAGAGCGACATCGCCTCGGGCGTCGGGATCAGGCGCTGCCGCTGCCGGTTGAACAGGCTGTACCCCACTTTGGCTTCAAGACGCGCTAGCAGTTTGCTGACGCCGGGTTGAGCAATATCGAGAAAATCCGCGGCTTTTGTGACCGTGCCGTGCTGCATGATTGCCGCGAAAACCTCCAGCTCGCGCAACGTAAAATCGCCCACATCACACTCCTCAAAGTCCGCGGCTTTTCATGCCCGCCAATCCGGTACCGTCGTCGGCGCTTGCCGGCGCACACACACGCCGGTTGATCCGATCATAACCTTTCGAGATAAAGCAAAGAAGACACCGCCCTGCGCGCACGGATTTTCCCGCCGATCTCACGTTTGCGCTGCATCTGCCGTTGCATGATGGCGCCTAGTTCCGGAACGCGACCCGCACTCATTCGCCGACACGGCGTACAGCCGAGCCGCAACGCCCCATACCTTTTTGGAATGACCGGCAAATTTTGCGGCAATTGAGCCCGCGGCCCAGCCGATCCGACAATGGTTCAACGCTGTACGACGCAGCGCCTGGCATCAGCCCGCCAACCCAGGTCGAGACTCCACGGAACCGGAAATGATGAACAACAGGATATTGAAACGCGCTGTGTGTCTGATCGGCATCGGCAGCCTCTGCGCGCTGGCCAACGTTCAGTTGGCTAACGCGAAGGATGTCGTGATCGCATTTGAGGGCAGCTACACGCCCTGGAATTCTTCGAACCCCGACGGCACGCTCGGCGGATTTGAACCGGCACTGGCCAAGGTGCTGTGCGAGCGCGCCCATCTCAGTTGCAAGCAGATCGCCGCCGACTGGGACAGCATGATCCCGGCACTGAACACCGGCAAATTCGACGCAATCATGGACGGCATGGCGATCACGGACGCACGCAGGCAAGCGATTGATTTCAGCATTCCCTACGCCACCGTCACGTCGAGCTTCGTGACCGCCAAGGACCGCGCCGCCGACTTCGGAAAGCTGGGGAGCGGATTCGTAACGATCAATTCCGAGGCCGACGCGAAAACCGCGCTCGCCCCGCTTCGCACCGCACTCAAAGGCAAGGTGATCGGTGTGCAGGCAGCCACTACTTATGTACCGTTCGTTCGCTCAAATTTCGCCGATATAGCAAAAATACGCGAATACCGCAGTTCCAAGGATCGCGATCTCGATCTGAAGAGCGGGCGGATCGATGCGTCGGTCGAGAACACCGTCTATCTGCTCAACAACGCCGGCAGTGACCTGTCGCTGATCGGGTCCGTCATTGGCGGGAAGATCTGGGGCGAAGGCGTCGGCATCGGCCTGCGAAAGTCTGACACTGCGCTGCGCGACGCGTTCGACAAGGCAATCGCATCTGTCAAGGCGGACGGCACGCTGTCGCGGCTTTCCATGCAGTACATGAAAACCGATCTGACGCCGCGTTGATGCGCGCCGGTCGTTGTGATCGGAACCACCATTCCGGATACCGAATGTTCCCGCCAGCAATTTCCAGGCAACCACGGAAGAAGTCGTGAATGAAGAACACCTATGATTTCGCCATCGCCGGCGGCGGACTGGTCGGTATGGCGATCGCTTATGGGCTGGCGAAGCGCGGCCAGACCGTCGTCGTACTGGACGGCGAAGATGCGAGCTTTCGCGCCGCGCGTGGCAACTTCGGGCTGATCTGGGTCTCGGGCAAGGGCCGAAAGAAGCTGGAGTACGGGCGCTGGTCGCTCGAGTCGTCGCGGCTGTGGCCCGCGTTCGCCGAGGAACTGGAAGAAGCGGCGGGCCTGAGCCTCGGTTATTCGCGACCGGGCGGATTAAACATCGCTTTGACCGAGGAATCGCTCGCGGCAAGCGTCGAGAACGTCGATTTCCTGTATCGCCAGGATGCCCGGCTCACCTACGACGTGCTAGATCATCGCACGCTGAAAGCGTTGGTACCCGACATCGCCGGCGACGTCGTCGGTGCGGTCTATTCGGAGAACGACGGTCATGTCAGCCCGCTTTACACGCTTCGTGCCCTGTTCGCGGCATTCGAAAGAGCAGGCGGCGACTACGTGCCGAAAGCGACGGTCAGCACGATCGAGCGGCACGGCGACGGATTCCGTATCGACACGGGATTGAGAACGTTCCGCAGTGCAAAGCTCGTGTTGTGTGCCGGGCTCGGCAATCGCGATCTCGCTCCGATGGTCGGCCTCGACGCCCCCGTGGTTCCGCTGCGCGGCCAGATCCTGGTGACCGAGCGCGTCCAACCGTTCCTTCATTACCCCACCCTGTCGGTGAGGCAAACGGCTGAAGGCTCGGTGCTGCTCGGCGAATCCGCGGAGGATGTGGGCATGGATGCTGGCGTGACCGCGGATATCGTCGCACACATCGCCCGCAAAGCCATCAAGCCGTTCCCTTTTCTACAGAGCGTGAACGTGGTGCGGGCCTGGGGCGCGCTACGCGTGATGACGCCCGACAGCATGCCGATCTACGAGGAATCGCTCGAGTGTCCCGGTGCATTTCTCACGACCTGCCACAGCGGCGTCACGCTCGCCGCCGCCCATTGCGAGCTGTTGGTGCCGTGGCTGTTGGGCGGCCAACGTCCTGCCATTCTTGATTATTTCCATGCAAAGCGATTCCATGTTTAGCCTCCTGGAAGGGAGCAAACCGAAGCTGATCCGGATTGAGATCGAAGGCAGGCATGTCGACGTGCCAGAATCGCTGACGGTAGCCGCCGCGCTGCTCTATGCCGGCGTTCACACTTTCCGGCGAACGCCGGTCGGCAATGCGCCGCGAGCGCCGTTCTGCATGATGGGCGTCTGCTTCGACTGCCTCGTGCAGATCGACGATCTGCCCAACCGGCAATCCTGCATGGTCAAGGTCAAGGAAGGTATGCGCGTGTGCTTCATGAACGGCGCGAGGGACATTCAATGACGATCGAATCAGTCGACCTCGTCGTGATCGGTGCTGGACCCGCTGGCATGGCATGCGCGCTGCGAGCGAATTCCCTCGGTTTGAAAGTTCTGGTGATAGACGAAAACCCATTACCAGGCGGCCAGATCTACCGCAACGTCAGCCGTTCGCCTCTGCCCGACCCGGCGCGCCTGGGTGCGGATTACACAGACGGCGCCGAGCTGGTGACTCAATTCAGAGCATCCTCCGTGTCGTACTGGCCCGACACGCTGGTATGGCAAGTGAGCCGATCGCTGGACCTCAGCTTCACACGTCGAAACGAGACGGCCGGAAGCGGTCAGATACACGCCAGGGCGCTCGTCATCGCTAATGGTGCCTATGAGCGCCCCTTTCCAGTGCCAGGGTGGACGCTACCCGGGGTCATGGGTATCGGTGCGGCTCAGACACTTGTCAAATCCGCCGGCCTGTTGCCCAACGTGCCGACGGTGCTGGCAGGCAGCGGGCCGCTGCTCTACCTGTTCGCCTGGCAACTGATTCAAGCTGGTCGGCCGCCCGTCGCGATACTGGAAACCACGCCAACCGCCAATTACCGTCATGCGCTAAAGCATCTGCCCACCGCATTGCGCAGTCCCAACTATCTGTTAAAAGGCATGAAGCTGGTGCGCGCGATCAAGAAAGCGCGCGTCGCCCACATTCGCAATATCGGCGAACTCAACATCGAAGGCGCCGAGCGAGCGGAGCGGATCAGCTACCGGTCCGGAGGACAATCGGCCACGGTCGTGGCAGACCTCGTCCTGTTGCATCAGGGCGTGGTGCCGAACGTGCAACTGACGCGCTCGATCGGCTGCACTCACGACTGGGACGAAGCGCAGCTCTGCTGGCGTCCGCGCACCGACGGCTGGGGCGAGACCTCTGTGCCGAACGTTTTCACGGCGGGAGATGGCGCCGGTATCGGCGGTGCGCTCGGAGCAAGAATCAGCGGGGAGATGGTCGCGCTTGCCGTCGCGCATCGCGTGGAGGCGTTGAGTACCGAATTGTTGATTGAACATGCGGCGCCACTGGGCCGCCAACGCAATCAACACAGCCGCGTACGCCCGTTTCTCGACGCGCTGTATCGCCCGAGCGCGCCTTTTCGTCGTCCATCGGACCAGACAATCGTCTGCCGCTGCGAAGAGGTAACGGCAGGACAAATCCGTGAAATGGCTCGCCTCGGCTGCGTCGGCCCTAGTCAGACCAAATCCTTTTCTCGCTGCGGGATGGGTCCATGTCAGGGCCGTCTCTGTGGTCTGACTGTGTCGGAGTTGCTCGCCGACCAGAACGGGCAGCGAATGGACGAGACGGGCTACTACAACATCCGCCCTCCTATCAAGCCTGTGAGCCTCGGAGAGCTGGCGGCTTCCTTTATCCCCGATGAAAATGCAGCGAAACCAACCGAATGGGTCCCGAAATGAGTGATGCTCCTATCCTGAGAACCTCCGGCAATGCACGAATGAGCAAGATGGTGCGCTTTGGAAACCTTCTGTTCCTGGCCGGACAAACGTCGTCCGGCCAGGAACAGGCACGCTCGATCGAGGAGCAGTGTCTGGAGGCGTTCAGCCGGATCGACACGCTACTGAAGCAGGCGAACAGCGATAAGCGAAATCTGTTGTCTGTGACAATCTATCTGAAGGACATGAGCGATTTCGATCGTATGAATGCGGCATGGCAGCGGTGGGTCGATTCCGACTACCTACCGGCGCGTTGTACGGTGCAGGCGACACTTGGTTTGCCTGAACTGCTGGTGGAGTTCAGCGTCACCGCTGCTGTCCAGGATTAAGTCTTGCCCCAGCCTGCAAAGACTGTCGGGACGCAAACACTCGAGCGGACTCGTCACGTTCTCAGCCAGCAGGGCGAGAGGCGGTTCCGCCGACACGCTGTTGAACGGCAATCGACTCGGGGGACGCCTCCAAGGCAGCCGGAGTCGAACCGACCTGAGAACGTCTGACGCCCTCAACTGGGTTTGAAGCCCGGTCTTTTTGCCCGTGCTACAAGGGTTCTGCGGACCTGAGTGGCATTACGGTGTCATTTGTGGAATGGCGACCATCGCGACAATAGCCGCTGGTTTGTGGCAAGGCCATTCTCTGCGAGGCTAGTCGACTACGACAGTTAGTCGGGTCCGCCAAACAGAAGGCTAAAAGCGGACAACCTAGCCTCTACAAACAAACACTTCGCTCACTTTAAAGTTTGCGGTCTTACGGATTGGGCCGGATGGCGATCGCCTCTCTGCCGGCACTGGGCACAGGCTTTCTGCCTCGTGTCATTGCGGCGTTCGATGCTCCATCCAGAAACGTACAAATTTCCCTACAGGTGATGAGTTCTCGCGAAGTGCATGAGAAGGTTTCGGCTGGACAGGTGGATTTCGGCCTGATGTCCGACGAGATGTCGATGGCCGGCCTCGAGCATTCGGTATTCGCGCGTATGCCGGGTGTCGCAGTGATGAACTCACATCACCCTTTGGCCGCGCGTCCTTTCATCGCTGTTGCAGACCTGCCCGAATTTCCCTTCATCGCGCTGAATCCCGAAGACAGCACCAGGCTGCGTCTGGACACGCAACTCACGGCGCGCGAACTCCGCCTGAAACCGGTCGTCGAGACGCCGTATTCGCACACGATATGCGAACTGGCGCTTGCCGGAGTCGGTATAGGAATCGCTCATCCGATCGTGACCTTGGATTTCGTAGAGCGGGGGCTTGTCGTGAAGCCGATTGACGTCGAGGTCATGTTCACGGGAGTGCTGGTGTTTCGCCCTGGTACGCCACTCGCGGAAACTGCGAGGCAATTCATGCGGCACATGAGAATGCAGCTTGAACGTGACCAGAAGGCGCTCAAACTGGCGTTAGACGCTGCGGTGGCAAAGGAGGACGAAGCCGCCACTCGCAAGCGCAGTCGCCGTGCGGCAGGAGGGCGTGTCCCCCAGAGTCGCTAGTGCCCTGAAATGCATCCTGCCCAAGGGGGATCGCAGGCAACAACGCCGCGCACAGCGTTTCAACGGACACGCGAAGACTTTCGTGCAACCGGTCGACGTCCACCATACCCAGCTGCGGCACAACACCCTCGTACGGATCGACGTCCGGTCCCAGCAGTCGTGCAACCACGTGGCCCGGTAGTGCATTCGCCTTCTCGAACTTCCACAGTATCGAGACGAGGGGCTCGCATGGATCGAGCCACTTCCTGTTGAAGACGTAACCGAGCGCAGGCATAAGCTTCCGCTCATCGACCGCGAGGATCGGAAAGCGCGGCGCCTTCAGGGGCGCCGTACTATGCTGCGGCGACGAGAACGCGACCAGACGATGATCTCCAGGGTTTGTGGCCGCTGGATGCCGGAAGCAGATCGCGGTGCAGGCAGTCGCGCAGTCGCAATGTTCTCAACTCCGACCACGCCGACGACAGAATCGACTGTGACGGAGTAGTGGCGTGAGATTGTCATTCCTGCGGGTACTGCGGGGTAATGTGGGGGCAAGAACAGTTTGAAGGAAATCAGTCGATCGCTCGCAAACCCTTATAGAACCGAGGGCGGAAGGCAGCCGGAGTCGAACCGACCTGAGAACGTCTGACGCCCTCAACTGGGTTTGAAGCCCAGCCGCACCACCGGATACGAATGCCTTCCTTCGGTGATTGAACTACGCGTTATTCGATCAGCAGATCGAGCCAACGACTCTCCGTGCGCATCAGGTGCAGGCCACGGTGGAAGCGAGTATACCCAACCCGGTCGAAGAATTCCAAAAGCTGGATCGCGCGCTTGCGCCCCAGTCCGGTGGCATCACGAAAAGGCGCGGCCCCTACCGTGCCCACGTTCTTCTGTGCTTCGGTCGCCGCGATGGCAGCCAGCTCGCGAATCATTTCCGGGTGATAAAAGAGGTCATGCACGACCTGGAAAAGCTCGCCCTGGCGCGCGAGTTTGCGCATCAATTGACGCACACGCACCTCGGGCACACCATGGGCGCTCGCCAGATCACGCACCCACGGCGGATCGAAGCGCCCTGCCTTGATCGCTGGCAGCAGCGCTGCCGCGAGCGCCTGATCGGCGTCGTCGAGCGTCACGGTGTGGCGAGGCAGATGCAGCCATGGCCCGCGCTTGACCACCGCACCGCGCGCCGCCGCCTCGTCGACGAGCGCGCGCCACAGCACATCGTCCACCAAGGGCGCTGCGATTCGCCGCAAGCGCGACACGTCCGGACCCAGTTCGTCCGGGGAGCGCTCGTGATATTGCGTCAGCGTCGATATCAGCCGGTTGTCCAACGCCTGCCATGAAGCATCGGCGACCAGCAACGCATCGTGGCGAGGCAATTCGACCACGCGAGTGCCGGACGGCAACGCGAGCGCAGCCGCCGGCATGCCCGTCAGCCTTTCCAGCAACGCGCGCGACAAACCATGCGGCGCCCTCGCGAACATCGCGTCGAGCGTGCCGGTGTCGAGCATCGTCTGGATCGCATCGAGCCACGCGAGCCGCTCGGCCGAGCGCCGTTTGCGCGACGGCGCGAATGCATCGAGCACATGCCCACCGCCCACGGTTCGATCGGCCTGCGCATTGCGCACGACGAAGCGATCGCCCGCGACCGCGCACACCGGACGCTCGAACACGAGTTGCACACGGGCGCGTTGACCGGCGCCCAGTGTTTCACCTTCGAGCAATGCGACATGCGCAACCTGATGCTGCGTGCCCAGATGAACATGCAGCGGCGCCCAATGCTCGAGCGTGAGCGGCGCATCGGCGAGCAGCGTCAGCATCACGTCGAGCCGCTCCGACGCCTGCGACAGACGCGGATCGACGATCCAGTCGCCGCGATCGATCGCGCTCTTCTCGATGGCCGCCAGATTCAACGCGCAGCGCTCGCCGGCACGCCCGCTCTCGGTCGGCCGATTCTGCGCATGAATGCTGCGCACCCGCACCGCCTGATTCTTCGGTGCCAGCAGCATCGTCTCCCCGACCGTCACGCTGCCGGCGACCACGGTCCCGGTGACGATGGTGCCTTGCCCCGCGAGTGTGAAAACCCGATCGACGGCAAGCCGGAACAGGCCGTCGGCGCGCTTCATATGCCACGCCTCGGCCGCCGCACGCAGATGCGCTTTCAACGCGGCGACGCCGGGGTCATCAACGCGCGTCGCGCAGGTCTCGAACACGGGCGCATCCTTCAGCACGCCGCCGCTCACAAACGCGGCGACCTCATCGCGCACTTCCCGCAGTCGCTGCGCATCCACCCGATCCACCTTGGTCAACGCGATCGCGCCGCGCTGGATGCCGAGCAGTTCCACGATCGCCAGATGCTCGCGCGTTTGCGGCATCACGCCGTCGTCGGCGGCAATCACGAGGAGCGCGAAATCGATGCCGCTCGCGCCCGCGGTCATCGTATGCACGAGCTTTTCGTGGCCCGGCACGTCGATCAGGCCGAGCACGTCGCCGTTCTCGAGCGGCACGTACGCGTAACCCAGTTCGATCGAAATGCCACGCGCTTTCTCTTCTTTCAGCCGGTCCGTATCGACGCCCGACAACGCCTTCACCAGGCTCGTCTTGCCGTGATCGATGTGTCCCGCCGTGCCGACGATCATGCCTTCGCGCCCTTCAGTTGTTCGGTCAACTGCGCGATCAGTTGCGCTTCATCGGCGGCTTCGAGGCAACGCAGATCGAGGCGCAGCGCGTCGTCCGCGATCCGGCCGATCACCGGCCGCGCCATCTCGCGCAGCAGCTTTTCCACCGCGAGCAAATGACGTCCGCCGCGCTTGCCGTCGGCCATCCTGACGACGAGGCCGTAGCTCGGCAGCACGTCGACCGGCAACGCGCCGCTGCCGATCTGGCTGAACATCGGCTCCGCGACCACCGCATAGCGCTCGCCGAGCGCACGCTGCAAAGCCGGCTGCACGCGCTCGGCCGCGAGCCGGATGTCGTCGGCGGCACGCGTGAGCAGGCGCAGCGTGGTCAGCCGCTCCACGAGTTTCTCCGGCGTGCGATACAACTGCAGTACCGGCTCCAGCGCCGCGAGCGTCAGCTTGCCGACACGCAGCGCGCGCTTGAGCGGATGCTTCTTGATCTTCGCGATCAGATCGCGCCGCCCGACGATCAGGCCCGCTTGCGGGCCGCCGAGCAGCTTGTCGCCGCTGAACGTGACGAGGTCCGCGCCGGCTTCGACGGTTTCGCGCACGGTCGGCTCGCGCGGCAGGCCCCATTGGCTCAGATCGACCAGCGTGCCGCTGCCGAGATCCACGGCAACCGCGAGGCCGCGCTCATGCGCAAGCGGCACGATTTCGTCGAGGCTGGCTTCCTTGGTGAATCCGTTGATCGCGTAGTTGCTCGCGTGGACCTTCATCAGCAGCGCGGTTTGCGGACCGATGGCTTCGGCGTAGTCTTTCAGATGCGTGCGATTGGTCGTGCCGACTTCGCGCAGTTTGGCGCCCGCGCGGCTCATGATGTCAGGAATGCGAAACGCGCCGCCGATCTCGACCAGCTCACCGCGCGACACGACCACTTCCTTCTTCGACGCCAGCGCGGAAAGCGTAAGCAGCACCGCGGCGGCGTTGTTGTTGACCACGGTGGCCGCTTCGGCGCCGGTCAGCTCGCAAATGAGTTCGTCGATGAGGTCGTCGCGGTCGCCGCGCTTGCCGGTGCCGAGATCGAACTCGAGGTTGGCGGGTTGCGTGAGCGCCTTCATCACGGCCTGCACCGCCTCATCGGGCAACAGCGCGCGGCCGAGATTGGTGTGCAGCACCGTGCCGGTCAGATTGAACACGCTGCGCAAGCGCGAGGCGTTGCGCTTGCGCAGCGCGGCTTCGACCGCTGCCTGCAGCCGCGCGATGTCGAGCGCGCTGGCGGACGCATCGCCCGCTTGCGCGCTGGCGCGCCACGCGTCGAGCGCGGCACGCACCGCGCCCAGCACCTGCGTACGGCCATAGTTGCCGATCAGCGCCGCGAATTCCGCCGACGCCATGACCCTCTCCACCGACGGCACGCGCGCCATCAGCGCGCGCAGTTCCGAGCCGCTCACATCGCTCACGAAGCAATCCCTTTGAAGTGGTGTCCGGCCGATTCTAGTCGGACCCGGACTCGCCGGCGGGCTCATCCGTGTCGCCAGCCTGCTCCGGCCACAGCCACGGATGCGGCGACGCGCGCCGGTAACCCTCCGCCCCCATCAGCAGATCCAGCGTGAGGCTGGCGAGATCGTCCGCGAACGGCTCGAAATCGTAGTCCTTCGACTGAATGCCGATCTTCCGGTAAGTATGGCATTCGTCGCACGACTCCGCCTTCAATACGGCGTTTTTCGATTCGGCTTCCCGCGTCGCTTCGTCCGCGTCCGGCGAGCCGACCGCGTGATAGGCGATGCCCTTTGTCGAATCGCAGTTCGAGCATTTCGAGCGGACCATGTGCCACTCGGTTGAGCACAAGCCGCATTGCAGGTAGCGGTAATTGTCATGCGCGCCGCCCACCCGCACGATGCTCGCCACGGGATGCGAGCCGCACACGGGGCAGAGCCCGAGCGTTTCGATATACGGCACTTCGCGCTTGTCGATGTCGGCGGCGAGATCGGTCCAGACCACCTGCAGCGCGGCCATGATGAACGGCGCGCTGGCCGGATCGATTTCGTCGAAGCGCTGCGCGAAGATCGCGTCGGCCTGAGCGTCGAGCGCGGCGGTGTCGAGCGTGCGCAAGCGCGCGATCAATTCCACGAGCGGCGGCGTGAGCGGACCGGCGGCTTCGAGCTTGTCGAGCAACTGGCTCAGCACCGCGCGCCACGCGGGATCGCGTGCGCCGGAGAGCGCGGGGATCAGCGGCATCGAATGCTGCTGCGCGCTTGCGATCAGTTCGGGACTCGGCGGCTGCGCCTTGAAGCCCGCGATCACCGCCTGCTGCGCGTCAGCCAGCACGGCCATCAGGCGCAGGTAACCGGCGATCGGATTGTTGAGAGCCGCGAGCTGGCGCAGGCGTGCGGCGCGCGGCGCGAACACCGCGAGGCGTTCCGGCATGCGGATGCGGGGAATCGCCGTGTGATCGAGCGCCTCGATGTCGCCCGCTTCAAGAATGCGTTGAACCACTGTATCGACCTCTAAAAACTGAAGAGCCGCCGCGCTTCGTCGAACAAAGGCGGCGGCTCGGTGTGCAGGGCGCTGAAACGCGCTGCCTTATTTGCCGATGATTTCCTTGAACCAGTTCGGATGATGCTTGCGTGCCCAGCCGTACGTGACCGTGCCGCGCGTCATCGCGCCGATCGAGCCCTTCACCCACAACGCGGCGTATATATGCACGACGATGCCCACGATCAGCACGAACGCCGTGGCCGCATGCACCAGCGCCGCGAGCCGGATGATCCCGATCGGGAAATAGAACGAGAAGTAGCGCCGCCAGATCACGATGCCGCTCAGCAGCAACAACACGAGACAAACCACCATCGTGAAGAACAGCAGCTTCTGACCGGCGTTGTACTTGCCGATCGCGGGGAGCTTTTCCTCGCGATTGTTGAGCACGTCGTCGATCTGCCTCATCCACTGGATGTCGGCCTGGTCGAGATAGTTGTGATGCCAGAAGCGCAACGCAAGAATCAGGAACGACACGAACATCACACAGCCGACGAACGGATGCAGAATCCGCGTCCATTGCCCGCCGCCGAAGATCGCATAGAGCCACGACATCGCCGGATGAAACATGGCGAGGCCGGAGAGCGCCAGCAATACGAACGTGATCGCGGTGATCCAGTGATTCGTGCGCTCGTTCGGCGTATAGCGCACGATCAGGCTATTGCCCTTCACGTCCTTCAGCTCGGTATGCTCAGGGTGCTTCATTGGATGCCTCCCTCGAACGGCGTGCTTCGTCGGCTTCGCGTTGTGCCACGGCTTCGTCTTCCACCGTCACCTCGTTCGGACCGACACGCGTGTAATGGAAGAACCCGGCCACGGCCGCGAACGCAATACCCGCCAGCGCGAGCGGCTTAGCGAGCCCCTTCCACAGCGAGACCATCACGCTGATCTTCGGATTGTCCGGCAAGCCGTGATACAGACCCGGCCGGTCGGCATGGTGCAGCACGTACATCACGTGCGTGCCGCCCACTCCTGCGGGATCGTACAGACCGGCGTTCTGGAAACCCCGCTCCTTCAGATCGACGATACGGTCCGCGGCCTGCTGGTGCATGTCCTCCTTGGTGCCGAACATGATCGCACCCGTCGGACAGGTCTTCACGCAAGCAGGCTCCTGCCCGACCGCCACGCGATCCGAACACAGCGTGCACTTGTACGCGCGGTGGTCCTTCTTCGAAATGCGCGGCACGTTGAACGGGCAGCCGGCGATGCAATAGCCGCAGCCGATGCAGTTTTCCTCGTGGAAATCCACGATGCCGTTCGTGTACTGCACGATCGCGCCAGGTGCCGGACAGGCCTTCAGGCAGCCCGGATCCTCGCAGTGCATGCAGCCGTCCTTGCGGATCAGCCACTCCAGATCGCCTTGCTCGTTCTCGTACTCGGAGAATCGCATGACGGTCCACGAGTGCTCGGTCAGATCGGCGGGGTTGTCGTAGACGCCGACGTTCACGCCGACTTCGTCGCGCAGGTCGTTCCATTCCATGCAGGCGGTCTGACACGCCTTGCAGCCAATGCACTTCGACACGTCGATGAGCTTGGCGACCGTACCCGTGACCGGCTCACGCACTTGCGGCGCAGGCACGGTCGTGGCGGAAATACGTCTGATATCCAGTGATTGCAGTGCCATCTCTTTTCCTTATGCCTTTTCGACCTTGACGAGGAACGACTTGAATTCCGGTGTTTGCGAATTCCCGTCGCCCACGGAAGGCGTCAGCGTATTGACGAGATAACCCGGTTGCGTGAGGCCCTTGAAGCCCCAGTGCAACGGCAATCCGACGGTCTGGACTTTCTTGCCTTCGATCGTCAGCGTTTTGATCCGCTTGGTGACGAGCGCGACCGCGAACACATGGCCGCGATTGGACGACACCTTGATGCGATCGCCGGCCACCACGCCGACTTCCTTCGCCAGATCCTCGCCGATCTCCACGAACTGCTGCGGCTGAATGATCGCATTCAGATGCGCGTGCTTCGTCCAGTAGTGGAAATGCTCGGTCAGACGATAGGTGGTCGCCGTATGCGGGAAGTTCTCGTGCGTGCCGAATGCCGCCCGATCGTCCGGGAACACGCGCGCCGCCGGATTGCTGACGACCGCCTTGTTCTGCGGATGCAGCGGGTTGTAGCCGAGCGGCGTTTCGAACGGCTCGTAGTGCTCGGGGAACGGCCCTTCGACCAGACCGTCACGCGAGAAGAAGCGCGCGACACCCTCCGCATTCATGATGAACGGATTCATGCCGTTTTCCGGCGGCTCGTCGACCTTGAAGTCCGGAATATCGGCGCCCGACCACGTCTTGCCGTTCCACGCGATCAGCTTGCGCTTCGGATCGAACGGCTTGCCGCTCACGTCGCACGACGCACGGTTGTACAGAATCCGCCGGTTCGCCGGCCATGCCCACGCCCAGTTCAGCGTATTGCCGATACCGGTCGGGTCGGAGTTGTCGCGGCGGCCCATCTGGTTGCCCGCCTGGGTCCACGATCCGCAGAAGATCCAGCACCCGCTCGCGGTGCTGCCGTCGTCGCGCAACTGCGCAAAGCTCGCCAGCTGCTCGCCCTTCTTCGCGAGCACCTTGGTTTTATCCGTCGGATCGGTGACGTCGGCGAGCGCCTTGCCGTTGAACTCCATCGCGATCTCTTCGGGCGTCGGGCTTTCCGGATTCGAGTACGGCCAGCTCATGTTGAGGATCGGATCGGGATACTTGCCGCCGTCCTTGCGATAAGCAGCGCGGATGCGCAGCCACAGCCCCGACATGATCTCGAGATCGCTCTTCGATTCGCCCGGGCCTTCCCCGCCTTGCCAGTGCCACTGCAGCACACGGCTCGAACTGACCAGCGAGCCGCGCTCTTCCGCGAAGCAGGTGGTCGGCAGACGGAACACTTCGGTCTGAATCGACGCCGTATCGACGTCGTTGAAGTCGCCGAAGTTCTTCCAGAACTCGGACGTCTCGGTGGCGAGCGGGTCCATGATGACGAGCCACTTCAGCTTGGCCAGACTCGCGCCGATCTTCGCCTTGTTCGGCGCCGCGGCGAGCGGGTTGAAGCCCTGCGCGATGTAGCCGGTCATCTTGCCTTGATTCATCAGCTCGAAGACCTGCAGCATGTCGTACGACTTGTCGAGCTTCGGCAGATAGTCGAAGCCGAAGTTGTTCTCGGTCGTCGCGTTATCGCCCCACCACGACTTCATGAAGCTCACATGGAACGCGCGATAGTTGCGCCAGTAGCTCAACTGGTTCGGCCGCAGCGGCTGCGCCGCGCGCTTCGTGATGTACGCGTCGAAGTCCTGCTCCGCTTCCATCGGCAACGTCATGTAGCCGGGCAGCAGGTTCGACATCAGGCCGAGGTCGGTCAAGCCCTGAATGTTCGAGTGACCGCGCAGCGCATTCATGCCGCCGCCCGCAATGCCGATGTTGCCGAGCAGCAGCTGCACCATCGCGCCGGTGCGGATGATCTGCGAGCCGACCGAGTGATGTGTCCAGCCGAGCGCGTACAGCACCGTGCCGGCGCGTCCCGGGACGGCCGTCGAGGCCAGCATCTCGCACACGTGGAGGAACTTCTCCTTCGGCGTGCCGCAGATTTTCTCGACCTGCTCGGGCGTGTAGCGCGAGTAGTGCTGCTTCATCAGCTGATAAACGCAGCGGGGGTTCTGCAGCGTCGGATCGACCTTGGCGAAGCCGTCGTCGCCGCGCTCGTAATCCCACGAACTCTTGTCGTAGCTGCGCTTCTCGGCGTTGTAGCCGGAATACAGACCGTCGGTAAACGAGAAATCCTCACGAACGATGAACGACATGTCCGTGTAGTTCTTCACGTACTCGTGCTGGATCTTGTCGTTGGTGAGCAGATAGTTGATCACACCGCCCAGGAACACGATGTCCGAGCCGGTCCGGATCTGCGCGTAATAGTCCGCCACCGACGCCGTGCGCGTAAAGCGCGGGTCGACCACGATCAATTTCGCCTTGCGATGCGCCTTGGCTTCCGTCACCCACTTGAAACCGCACGGGTGCGCCTCGGCCGCATTGCCGCCCATCACGAGAATCACATCCGCGTTCTTGATGTCGACCCAATGGTTCGTCATCGCTCCACGGCCAAACGTCGGGGCAAGACCTGCCACCGTCGGGCCGTGTCAGACACGTGCTTGATTGTCGAATGCGAGCATGCCAAGACTACGGATAGTCTTGTGCGTCAAATAACCTACTTCATTGCTGCCGGCGGATGCGGCCAGCATGCCGGTGGTCAGCCAGCGGTTGACCTTCTTGCCGTCTTCGGTCGTCTCGACGAAGTTGGCGTCGCGATCCTCCTTCATCAACTTCGCGATGCGATCGAGCGCGTCTTCCCACGAAATACGCTTCCATTCATTGGAGCCGGCCGCGCGGTACTCGGGATACTTCAGACGGCTTTCGCTATGAATGAAGTCGATCAGGCTCGCGCCCTTCGGGCACAGCGTGCCGCGATTGACCGGATGATCGGGATCGCCTTCGATGTGGATGATGCTGGACTTTGCATTCTTGGCGTTGTCGCCCAGTCCGTACATCAGGATGCCGCAGCCTACCGAGCAGTACGGGCAGGTGTTGCGGGTTTCGGTTGTGCGCGACAATTTGTACTGGCGGACTTCCGCTAGCGCGGGTGCCGGCGAGAAGCCCATCAGGGCGAGACTCGATCCGGCTAGCGTGGTGGCGGAGACTTTCAGGAATTGTCGCCGGGACATATGGGTCATTTAATGGCCTCGGCTCTTTGGGGTACTGAAGGGATTATAGGGTGCGATATGACGTCGTGCAGCCAGACTTGCACGCTTGAACACCAGGGGAAATATGAACTTTTACAGCCGGTTTTAAAAAACCGCGGGCATCATTCCTGCTGCATAGATTGCGCTACTCCAACTTTAACTTCGGTAAAAGGCGCTCCTATGACTCGCCGTTCTCTGTTCCATTTCCGCCCAGGCAATTTTCACACTTCAGCGCGAGTATTGGCGCCGGCGCGGGTGGCGTCGGTCGTGCTGGGCGGCGTGATGCTCGTCGCGAGTCCCTACGGCAGCGCGCAAATTCCCCAGGGCGCTGGCTCGCAGCAGCAGGAAAATCGCACGTCTGCCATGGGGGCGACGCCCGACCCGGCGGCCTCGATGGTCCACGAGTCGCACAAACCGCAAGCCAAGGACGGCGGATCGGCCACCTCACGCGGCAAAACCGGTGAAAAGGATCACAAAACCCATGGTGCGGGCGGTTTTGACAATGGCTTGTACGGCACCGGCGCAGGCAGCAACAAGTGACAATTGACGCGAGTCAATTTGTCGCACCTTTGCGGAACGTATTTTGCGGCTTGCCCCGCATTGAGGGCTCCGTTTATTTTGAGTTAAGGCACTGCGCCATAGCGCGTGGCTCATGGCGCAGTGCCGCGCCTTCCCGCGCGAGCCGCATGCGCGAGGCACGTCTGGGCAGCGCCGCGGGCGAACAACCCGCATAATTGCGGTCATCCGCAGCCCGAGACTCGCGCCAACATGACCGACACCCCCGCCCAAATCAGCCCATCGCCCCGCCTCACCAGCCTGTCGCACGGTGGCGGCTGCGGCTGCAAGATCGCGCCCGGCCTACTCGCCGATCTGCTCAAGCGCAGCGCGCCGCTGCCGTTCTTCCCCGACCTGCTGGTCGGCAACGACACCGCCGACGACGCCGCCGTCTACAAGCTCAACGACGAGCAGGCGATCGTCGCCACCACCGACTTCTTCATGCCGATCGTCGACGACCCGTTCGACTTCGGCCGCATCGCCGCCACCAACGCGCTGTCTGACGTCTACGCCATGGGCGGCAAGCCGCTCATGGCGCTGGCCATCGTCGGCATGCCGATCAACGTGCTGCCGCACGACGTGATCGCGGCCGTGCTGAAGGGCGGCGAGTCCGTCTGCGCCGAGGCCGGCATTCCGCTCGCGGGCGGCCATTCGATCGATTCGGTCGAGCCGATCTACGGCCTCGTCGCGATTGGCGTGGTCGATCCGAAGCGCGTCAAGCGCAATGCCGGCGCTCAGGCGGGCGACGTGCTGATTCTCGGCAAGCCGCTCGGCGTCGGCATCCTGTCGGCGGCGCTGAAGAAAGACCGGCTCGACGCCGCCGGCTACGCCGCGATGATCGGCGCAACGACCAAGCTCAATCGTCCGGGCGCGGAACTGGCGCGGCTGGACGGCGTGCATGCGCTTACCGACATCACCGGCTTCGGCCTGCTCGGGCACACGCTGGAACTGGCGCGTGGCTCGAATCTCACCGCCCGCGTGCGTTATGCAGATCTGCCCTGGCTGCCGGACGTGGTCGACCTCGCGCAAGCCGGCATCGTTACCGGCGCCTCAGGGCGCAACTGGGACGCGTACGGCAAAGACATCGTCTTGCCCGCCACGTTGCCGTCGACGGCCCGTGCGCTGCTGACCGACCCGCAAACCTCGGGGGGCCTGCTGGTCTCGTGCGCACCGGAATCGGCCGACGAAGTGCTCGCGCTGTTCCACGCCGACGGCTTCGGCGACGCGCGCGTGATCGGCGAAATGGTGGAGGGAGAAAGGCGCGTCGAGGTCGTTTGAGGCGTTTGAGGCGTTTGTTTGGCGAGCTTGTCGACGCTTTTGCTCCACTCACCTGGCGCAGGCCACAGGCCGGCACGAGAACCCACGCGAACCGCCCCGCACGCCAACGCCTTTCCGCATACACCGGCCCGCCCTGGCGGCGCATGCGATAATTTCACCCTTCCGCCGCCCCGTTTCGTCCGTACCCCTTGAAAAACCTTCTCGTCAGCCTCGAAAAAGCAGGTGATTTCGATGAAATCATCGATGTCCGCACGCCTCTCGAGTTCGCGGAAGACCATATTCCCGGGGCGCTCAACGCGCCTGTGCTGAGCAACGAAGAGCGGGTGCTGGTCGGCACGACGTACAAGCAGGTGTCGCCGTTCGAAGGCACGCGCATCGGCGCGGCACTGGTCGCACGCAACATCGCGCATCACCTGGAAACGACCTTCGCCGACCGGCCGCGCAACTGGCGGCCGCTGATCTATTGCTGGCGCGGCGGCAAGCGCTCGGGCTCGGTCACGACGCTCTTCAACATGATCGGCTGGCCGGCTCGCCAGCTGGACGGCGGCTACAAGAGCTATCGGCGCTTCACGCTCGACACGCTCGACACCCTGCCGAAAACCTTCTCCTACATCGCGCTGGTCGGCCCGACCGGCAGCGGCAAGACGCGCCTGCTCGCGGCGCTGAACCAGGCGGGCGCGCAGACGCTCGACCTCGAAGCGCTGGCCGCGCATCGCGGCTCGCTGCTCGGCGCATGGGCGGGCGTGCCGCAGCCGTCGCAGAAGCGTTTCGACACGCTGCTCGTGAGCGCGCTGCGCGAGTTCGATCCGGGGCGGCCGGTGTTCGTCGAAGCGGAAAGCCGGCGCATCGGTTCGGTCGCGTTGCCGCTCGCGCTGCTGGAAACGTTTCATCAGGGTGCGTGCGTCGAGGTGCTGTCGAGCCGCGAAGATCGCGCCGAGTTCCTGTTGCACGACTACGCCCATCTGTTCGACGACCCCGAGGCGCTGAAAGGGCAACTGCAACGGCTGATCGGCTTGCATAGCCGCGAACGGGTGACGGGCTGGCAACAGCTCGTCGACGCCGACCAGCGCGCCGAACTCGCGCACGAACTGATCGAGCTTCACTACGATCCGGCGTACGCGCGCAGCAGCCATCAGCACTTCGTCCAGTTGCCGCACGCTTTGCCCTTGACTTTCCGCCCCAACGACGCCGACGTCGTCGACCAGGCGAAAGCGTTATTGACGCGGCTCGACAGCCGCGCGCTTGCCGCTGTGATCTGATCAAAAAACCACGCTGGGACCACTCATGCAATCAACCCTTAGACAACCTCGTATCGCGCTTGGCTGGATCGTCTTCCTGCTGATCGCCGTCGTCGGCCTCTTCTACGTGAAGTGGTTCCCGTACTACAACCGCGCCTTCGTCGCCGCGAGCCAGCACTCGATCGGCAAGTCGATCCTGATGGGCACCTCGGCGAGCGCGCCGGACGCATCGTGGCAAGCCGCGATCGACTACGCGTTTGCGTACGGCAAGGCCATCTGGCAAGCGATGGTGCTCGGCCTGCTGCTCGGCTCGGCGGTGCAGGCGCTGATTCCGCCGCAATGGGTCGCGCGCGCGCTCGGCCGGACCGATTTCAGCAGCGTCGTAAAGGGCGGGCTGATGTCGTTGCCGGGCATGATGTGCACCTGCTGCGCGGCGCCGGTCGTTGCCGGTTTGCGTGCGCGCCAGGCGGCGCCGGGCGCGGCGATCGCGTTCTGGCTCGGCAACACCGCACTGAATCCGGCCACGCTGATCTTCATGGGCTTCGTGCTCGGCTGGCAGTGGATGGGCTTGCGCCTCGCGCTCGCCATCGTGATGGTGTTCGGCCTCGGCTATCTGGTGAACCGCATGGTCACGCCGAAAGAAGCCGAAGCGTCACGTGAAGCCCTCTCGCAACTGATCACCGCCGACGACCCCGGCACCGCGTTCACGCGCTGGATGAAAATCCTCGCCAGCATGACGCTGCGCCTCGTGCCCGAATACATCGTGCTGGTGTTGATTCTCGGCGCCGCGCGCGCGTGGCTGTTTCCGCACATCGGCCCGCACATCGACAACAGCCTGCTGTGGATCGTCGCGTTGGCGATCGCCGGCACCCTGTTCGTGATCCCGACCGCCGGCGAAGTGCCGATCATCCAGGCGATGCTTTCGTTCGGCATGGCCGCGGGTCCTGCCGGCGCATTGCTGTTGACGCTGCCGCTGATCAGCGTGCCGTCGATGGCCATGCTGGGCCGCTCGTTCCCGCGGCGCGTGCTGACCGCGGTGGCAGTGGCCGTGGTCGCGTGCGGCGTGGTGAGCGGCCTGCTTGCGATTGCTTTGGGCTTCTGAATTTCCGCTTCTTTTCCGCTTCTTTTCCGTATCGCAAGCGTATGAAACGAATCGCCGCATTCACGCTGACAAGCTGGTCGGCTGCCGGCCTGCTGTATGTCGGACAACACTCGGTGGCGCTGATCGCGATCAGTGCCGTCGTTGCGCTAGCCGGCTTCGATCTGCTGCGCCCCTGACGGCGAGCCGCGTTCCAGTCGAACTGAACGCGGCCTGCCGCGAGGCGGCTCGCCGCCTTTCCTGCGCAACCCTTCCCCGTTCGGCGCAGACGTTCAGCTCTGCGCCAGCATCGCTTCGCGCGCCGCATCACGCGCGCCTTCCTGACGCATCCGCGTGATCAGCCCCAGTGCGCAGAACAGCGTAATCAACACGTGCAACACGCCGAGTGCGACCACCGACAGAATCGAGCCGGTCGCGCCGAGCAGGTATTGCCCGAGAATCGGCGTCGTACCGGCGAACACCATGCCGCAGATTTGATAGGAAAGCGAAATACCCGTGTAACGCACTTGCACCGGAAACGACTTCGCCAGAATGCCGGCCATCGCCGCGTAGTACAGCGAGTGTGGAATCGACGCGAGCGCCATGCCGAGCATCGCGAGTTTCGTCGAGCCGGTTGCGATCAGCGAAAACATCAGCGGCAGTGCGATGATTTCCGGCACCAGCATGTAAATCACCGCTTTTTTCAGGTCCATTTTCGTCGCCAGCAAGGCGCCGAACGGTTGCACGATGAGCTGCACGACGATCGCCCCGGTGATCACCGTGAGGAACTGCGTGCGGTCGAAACCGATACTCGTCACGGCCCACGACAACGCAAACGTCGTCTTGAAATAAGTCGCCGACAAGCCGATCACGCACGCGCCCACGCCCATCGCCACGAGACCTTTGTGGTCGCGCAGCACTTCGGCGATCGGCAGTTTCGCGACCTTCTTGCGGTCCTTCAATTGCTGCATCGCGGGCGATTCGTCGACGCTCATGCGGATGAACATCCCGACTACCACCAGCAACGCGGAGAACAGGAACGGCACGCGCCAGCCCCACGTCATGAACTGGTGGTCGGGCAGCATCGACGTCAGCAGGAACGCCACGGTTGCAAGAAGATTGCCGGCGGGCGAGCCTTGCTGTGCGAAGGCCGAGTACAAGATTTCCTTGCCCTTCGGTGCGTGTTCGGACGACAGCACCACCGCGCCGCCCCACTCGCCGCCCATCGCGATGCCCTGCATCAGACGCAGCAGAATCAGCAACGCGGGCGCAAGCAAACCGATCTGGTTGTAGGTCGGCAAAAGACCCATGCCGGTCGTGCAGCAACCCATCAGCATCAACGTAATGATCAGCGTTTTCTTGCGGCCCACCTTGTCGCCAAGGTGGCCGAAGATGATCCCGCCGATCGGCCGCGCCAGAAAGCCCACCCAGAAGGTCGCGAACGCGGCGAGCGTGCCGGCCAGCGCCGACGTGGTCGGAAAGAAGATCTTGCCGAGCACGAGCGCCGCCGCCGTGCTGTACGCGTAAAAGTCATACCACTCGATCGTCGTCCCGACGAATGATGCGATACCCGCCTTGCGGGCATTCCGGTGTTGCGTTTCGAGCGTGAGCGCCATCGGGGTACGTCTCCATGTTGAGTCGCCAATGCAAGCGGACGGACCTCACATCCGACCCGCGTTCGCTGTTCGATTAACGAACTTTATTTTCTCTACCGAACAGGAGGCGGACTATAGGGATCGTCGGCGATACGCGTCAATCGAGGGATTACCCTGCGACAACTTCCGGCAACACGGCAACCGACTAGGTGTATACCCGCGCCCCTATTGCCATCGCATTATCGAAATGTCGATAATGTTCTCATGGATGTGAAAACAGCAGTACGCGTCTTCGACGTGATAAACCTCTTTGCCGAAGTGCGGCAACCCATGATCTACAGCGAGATCGCGCGTCGAACCGAGATCCCGCTGTCGAGTTGCCACGCGCTTTTGCAAACCATGGTGGCCAAGGGCTACCTGTACGCGCCGGGCGTGAAGGCCGGCTATTACCCCACCCAGCGGCTGCTGCACGTCGCTCGCGACATCTGCAGCGAAGACCCGCTGACGCTGCTGTTCCAGCCGCTGCTCAGTTCGCTGCGCGACGCCACGGGCGAGACCGCGGCGCTCGCCACGCTGGCCGGCAACCGCGTCGTCTATCTCGAGGTGATGGAGTCGCGCCAGAAGATTCGCTACAGCGACGAGCCCGGCGGCTTCATGTACGTGCATGCGAGTGCGGCGGGCAAGGCGCTGCTCGGCGCGCTGTCGGTGGATGCGCGCCGCAAGCTGCTCGACAGTTGCGAGCCGTTGACCGCATCGACCGACGGCTCGGTGATCGACCGCAAGACACTCGACGCCGAAGTCGAGCAAGGCGTGACGAACGGCTGGCATCGCTCGACGGGCGAAAACGTCGAAGACGTCGCCGGTCTCGCACGCGGCTTCCTGATTCACGGCGAAGCGTTCGCGCTGGTAATCGGCGGCCCGAAGGCACGGCTGCTCAAAAACGAACAGCGCGCAATCGAAGCGCTGCTCGACATCTACGGCCAGATCCCGCCAGGACTCCTGGCGTGACGGCGCGCCGCCACGCATCGTTCGGTATCCGAACGGTGCAGTGCGCAGGCCAGCTCAGAAGGATTTGCAATGCGCTGGAAGAACAGGCCGGAAGGCTCGAACTGGGGTGACTTCGGAGCCGACGACCAACTCGGCAGGCCGAATCTGATCGGCACGGAACAGGTACTGACGGGCGCGCGTGAAATCCGCGCGGGTCTGAGCTTCTGTCTGTCGTTGCCGCTCGACTTTCCCGGCGACAACAAGCTGAACGTGCGCCGCCACCCGCCCGTCTTGCGACCCACGTTCAGGGACGGCCTGCCCTACGTGAACTTCCCGTTCGCGCGCAACGAACCCGGCGCCACCGACGTCGTCAGCGACGACCAGGTGTTGCTGAGCCTGCAATATTCGACGCAATGGGATTCGCTCGCGCACGTGGGCGCGCGCTTCGACGCGGACGGTGACGGCGTGCCCGAGAGCGTCTACTACAACGGTTATCGTGCGCACGCCGATGTCGTCGGGCCGATCGAGTATCGCGCCGACGAAGGATTTGCGCCGCACGCATGCGGCGGCGAACACAGTCACGCCGACGTGCTCGGCATCGAGAACCTGGCGGTCAAAGGCATGCAGGGCCGCGGTGTGCTGGTCGATCTGGTCGCGCATTACGGTCGCGAGCATCGCACGGTCGGCTACGACGACCTGATGTTCGCGATCGAGGCCGACGGCGTGCGGATCGAACGCGGCGACATGCTCGTGCTGCGCACCGGCTTCGCGGAGATGGTGCTGGAAATGAATCGTCATCCTGACGAAGCCGTACTCGACAGTCACTGCTGCGCGCTCGACGGCCGCGACGAACGCCTGCTGCAATGGCTCACCGATTCGGGCATTGCAGCGCTCGCCGCCGACAACTACGCGGTGGAACGCTATCCGGCGCGCCCGCCCGCGACGCCGGGCGAGCATCCGCTAATGCCGCTGCACCACCATTGCCTGTTCAAACTCGGCCTGCCGCTCGGCGAACTCTGGTACTTGCGCGATCTCGCCGCGTGGCTGCGCGCAAACGGCCGCTCGCATTTCATGCTGACGGCGCCGCCGCTGCGCCTGCCTGGCGCGATGGGTTCGCCCGTCACGCCGATCGCGACCGTCTGAGCTTTCTCTCTTTCCCTTTCTGAATCTGAAACATGGCCAAAGAACGAGTGTTGATTACCGGCGGCGCCGCCGGCATCGGAGCGGCATGCGCCGCGCGCTGCGAGGCGGATGGTTATGACGTGGTCGTGATCGATCGCGTGGGCGACGGACTGATCGCCGATCTGTCGGACCCGCAGGCGACTGCACAGGCACTCGAACGCGCGCTCGAAGGCGGGCCGATCACGCGCCTCGTCAATAACGTCGGTGTCGTGGTGCCGGCGAACGCCGCGGAGCAATCGCTCGAAGAACTCGAACGCGCGTGGGCGCTCAACGTGCGCTGTTCGCTGCAATGCATGCAGGCGCTGTTGCCCGGCATGAAGGCTGCAGGCTTTGGACGCATCGTCAATATGTCGTCGCGTGCGGCGCTCGGCAAGGAATTGCGCACCGCCTATTCGGCGACCAAGGCTGCATTGCTCGGCATGACGCGTGTGTGGGCGCTCGAACTCGGCGCGTTCGGCGTGACCGCGAACGCGATCGGCCCTGGTCCGATCCGCACCGAACTGTTCGACCGCGCGAATCCGCCGGATGCGCCGCGCACGCGCGCGATCATCGACAGTGTTCCGGTCAAGCGCGTCGGCACGCCGGCCGACGTCGCGCATGCCGCGTCGTATCTGCTCGATGCGCGCAGCGGTTTCGTGACGGGCCAGGTGCTGTACGTGTGCGGCGGCATGACCGTCGGCATCGCGGGAGTCTGAGCATGGCCGCTCAGAAGACGCGGCGTGCGGGCATTGTCGGCGGCGGCAGCATCGGCATTGCATTCGCGGTGGTGTTCGCGCGTGCCGGTTGGCAGGTGCGTCTGTTCGATCCGGCTGCGCAGCGGCGCGAGCTTGCGCCGGCGGAAATCCTGCAACGGCTCGAAGAGTTGACGCGCTTCGGCCTGCTCGATGAAGCAGCGAACGTGGTCGCCGCTCGCGTCGAAATCGTCGCGACGCTCGACGCCGCCGCAGCACACGCTGACCTCGTGCAGGAATGCGCACCCGAGCGCGAGGAGATCAAGCGCGAACTGTTCGCTCAACTCGATCGCGCCGCGCCCGCGCATGCGATCCTCGCGAGCGCCTCGTCGTTTCTCGCAGCGTCGCGCTTTATCGACGCTACGTTGCCGGGCCGCGGCCGCTGCCTCGTCGCGCATCCGGGCAATCCGCCCTATCTGATTCCGGTCGTCGAAATCGTGCCCGCGCCGTTCACCGACGACGACGCCGTCACACGCGCCATCGATCTGTTCAGCGACGCCGGCCTCAAGCCGGTGCGCGTCGCGAAAGAAGTGGAAGGCTTCGTCTTCAACCGGCTGCAAGGCGCGCTCTTGCGCGAAGCGTATTGCCTCGTGCGCGATGGTGTCGCGTCGGTGGACGACATCGACACCGTCGTGCGGGAAGCGCTGGGTTTGCGCTGGTCGGTGATCGGCCCGTTCGAAACCGCCGATCTGAATACGCGCGGCGGCATCGCGTCGCACGCGCAGAAGATGGGCCCCTCGTATGCGCGCATGGGCGCCGAACGCGGCCAGCACGATCCGTGGACTCATGAGCTCGTCGCGGATGTGGCCGCCGCACGCCGCAGCGCGTTGCCGCTCGACCAATGGGAAGCGCGTGTCGCATGGCGCGATCGTGCACTGATGAAGCTGGCCCAGTATCGCAAGGAATCCCTATCGAACGATTCATAGCCCGCGGCCGTTATATCCCGCCGTAATCTCCGCATGACCCGATAACTACTATTCGACCAAAGCTAGAGACAGTCCCATGCAGAAAATCACCGCGTTCTTCACCGAGCTGATGCGCAAGTATCTGCCCGACCCGTTCGTGTTCGCCATCGGCCTCACGCTACTCACGATGCTTCTCGCCGTGCTCGTTCAGGGCCAGGCGGTCACGGCGCTCACCCTGAGTTGGGGCAAGGGCTTCTGGGCGCTGCTCGCGTTCACCACCCAGATGGCGGTGATTCTCGCGATGGGCTATGTGCTCGCCACCGCGCCGCTGACCGAACGCTTCCTCGACCGGCTCGTCGCGCGGGTTCATGATCCGCGCATGGCGGTGATCGTCGCGACGCTGGTCGGCGGCATCGGCAGCTATCTGAACTGGGGCTTCGGTCTCGTGATCGGCGGCATCGTCGCGCGCAAGCTCGCGATGAGCATCAAGGGCGTGCACTACCCGCTGATCATTGCATCCGCCTATAGCGGTTTCACGATGTACGGCCTGGGTCTGTCGGCAAGCATTCCGGTGCTGATCTCCACCAAGGGTCATCCGATGGAAGCGCAGATGGGCGTGATTCCGCTCGCGGAAACGATCTTCTCGCCGACCATGCTGCTCACGAGCCTCGTCGTCATTATTACGCTGCCGCTGCTCAACGCGTGGCTGCATCCGAAGCCGGGCCAGCCGGTCACGGAAATCGACCCGGCGCTGTACGAAGCGAAGGCCGCGACGCCCGCCGTCGATATCGACGAAAGCAACACGATCGCCAACCGCCTGAACAACAGCCGCCTGCTGAGCTTACTGATCGGCGCGATCGGCGTGATTTACGTGGTGCTGTATTTCCACGGCGGCGGTTCGATGGACCTGAACCTGATCAACTTCATCATTCTGTTTCTCGGCATCATCCTGCTCGGCACGCCGATTCGCTATGTGGAGAAGCTGAACGAAGGCATTCGCACGATCAGCGGCATCATTCTCCAATACCCGTTCTATGCGGGGATCATGGCGATCATGGCGTCGTCGGGTCTCGTCAACACGTTCTCGCATTTCTTCGTGAACATCGCCACGCCTGCCACGCTGCCGTTCTGGGGCCTGGTCAGCTCGTTTTTCATCAACTTCTTCGCGCCCTCGGGCGGCGGCCACTGGGTGATTCAGGGGCCGTTCATGATCGAAGCGGCCAAGTCGATCGGCGCGTCGGTGGGACACACGGCGACCGCCGTCATGCTCGGCAACGCATGGAACGATCTGATCCAGCCCTTCTGGATTCTGCCGGCGCTCGCGCTCTCGAAGCTGAAATTGAAGGACATCATGGGCTATACGGTCATCATGATGTTCTGGATCGGCATCGTATACACGGTGGCGATTCTCGCCTGGGGTTGAGCAAGGATCCGGCCGCAAGGTACGCGGCCTCATCGATGGAGAGAAGTTTCGAATGCTATATCTGGTTCATATGCAGGTTCAGATTCCCGCCGACGCCGACCGCGCGTTGGCCGATCGTCTGAAGGCCGAGGAAAAGGCGTTCTCGCAGAAGTTGCAGAACGAGGGCAAATGGCGTCATCTGTGGCGCGTGGCGGGACAGTACGCGAATTACAGCGTGTTCGACGTCGAGTCGAATGACGAACTGCATACGCTGCTCAGTTCGTTGCCGCTCTATCCGTACATGAGCGTGAACGTGACGCCGCTTGCGCAGCATCCGTCCGCAATTGTGCCGAACTGAAGGGGAGAGCCGATGCCCTACATCATCGAAACATTCGACAAGCCCGGCCATGCCGAGGTCCGCGCGCGTGAGCGCGATACCCACCTTGCGTTCCTCGAGAAGAACAAGGCGCTGCTGCTCGCGTGCGGCGCGAAGCTGAACGACGACGGCAGCGGTGCGGGCGGCGGCTTATATGTAGTCGATCTGGAGACGCGCGAGGAAGCCGAACGATTCATTGCGGCCGATCCGTTTTCATCGGTCGGCCTGTTCGAGCGTGTGACGATCACGCGTTGGCGCAAGGCTTACTTCGACGGCGAATGCTGTTTGTAGAGACGCGACGTCGACTGTTTGATTGAACGGCTAGCAGTGTTCGTACTGTTAGCCGTTTTCTTTTCGGGCACGCAAGCACTGGTGCAATGCTGCTTACTTCACCCACACGTCCCGAATCGCAGCCAGCCACAACGCCACCGCATGCGCGCCTGGGTCCACGTGACCGAGCGCGCGGTCGCCGACATAACTCGAACGCCCTCGCCGTGGATGCATCGACGCCGTTTGCGCAGTGCCTTCGGAGGCGGCGTCGACAGTAGCCTGTAGTGCAGCACCGATCTCCGTCGAGCCTGCGAGCGCGGACTGCAACGCGTCGGCAGCCGGCTTCAGTGCATCGACCATCGTGCGATCGCCCGGCCTCGCACCGCCTAACTCCATCAATCCTTCGACGCCCGCGCCGAATGCCGCCGCCCATTGCGTCGCCGTGGCGCCGCCCGACTGTTCGAGCGCAGCGGCGGCACGCAACAGCATCACCGCGTACAGCGGTCCCGACGTCCCGCCGACCACACGGCGCAGCGTCGCGGACATGCTGCGCAACACGGCGCCCGGCATCGTTGCGGCGGGATAGGTGTCGAACTCATGCAGCAGGGCGCGCGCGCCGCGCGACAGACTGATGCCGAGATCGCCATCGCCGACGCGTTGATCCATCTCGGTCAGCGTCGGCTCCGCTTTCAGCAGGCACGCGCACACCGCTTCGATCACACGACGCAGCGTCGCATCACGCGCGAGCGTTGCGCCGCTCGTACGCTCCGGCGTCTGCGGCGCGGGCCGCACCGACACCTGCGCGACGCGGCCGCTCGACGCGGGCCATGCACTCGTGTGCGCCACGGCATCGAGCCAGTCGAGCCGCTCGTCGTCCACGCGCAGAAGCGTCAACGAGATGCCCGCCATTTCCAGCGCGCTCAGGAACGTACCGGCCCACGCACGCTCCACCTTGATGCCCCGCTCCGCCAGATTGCGCAGCGCGGACCCCGCCGCCACGTTCAACTCGCTCAATGGCGTGCCGCCGAGGTTGTTCACCAGCAGCGCCACACGCTCGCCGGCCTGCAACGCGAGATCGTCGACGATTTTCGTCAGCAGTCTCGCGACGATCGCCTCGGCCGGCTCCATCGCGCCGCGTTCGACACCGGGTTCGCCATGAATGCCGAGCCCCCACTCGATTTCACCGTCGGCCAGTTCGAACCCCGGCTTGCCCGCTGCGGGCACCGTGCACGGCGTGAGCGCGACGCCCATCGTGCCGAGCGACGCGGCCACCTCGCGCGCGATCCGCGCGACCTCGCCCAAAGGACGGCCCGCTGCCGCTGCCGCGCCCGCGATCTTGTGAACCAGCACGGTCCCCGCGAGCCCGCGACGGCCTGCGTGGTCGCCGCTCGCCGTCAGCGCGACGTCGTCGGCGACGATCACCATGTCGGTCGGGATGCCCTCCGCGCGCGCGATCTCTGCGGCAAGGCCGAAGTTGAAGCGGTCGCCCGTGTAGTTCTTCACGATCAGCAGCGCACCGGCCGGGCCGGCCACCGCGCGTATCGCGTCGAGCACGGCATCCGTGGACGGCGACGTGAACACTTCGCCCGCCACCGCCGCGCTCAACATGCCGTGGCCCACATAGCCGCCGTGCGCGGGCTCGTGGCCCGAGCCGCCGCCCGAGATCAGCGCGACTTCGCCGCGCGCGACAACGGCCTCGGCATCGGCCCGCACGACGATCGTGCTGCCTTGCAATAGTGAGAGATGGGGATTGAGCGCCGCGAGTCCGTCGAGCATGTCGGGGACAACGGCGCAGACGTCGTTGATGAGCTTCTTCATTACGTCGGCTTCCTTTCAAGCTGCCGGCACCGCGTGATGCTCTGACGGCAGTTTATTCAGTTGCGAAAACGGGAATGGGAAGCCTCAACTGTACCGCGCATTGGCAAAGGCGACGCAATGCAGAGGCCGCGCACGTGCAATGGCACTCGTGACGGAGTCAGGCGACAAAACGAATGGGAGCAGTGCAGAAGGGAGAAACTGACAGCACCGTAGACGAAAGCGCAACCGCTTTCGTCTACGCCACTGATGCGTTGGTAGGCTCGATTGGATTCGAACCAACGACCCCCACCATGTCAAGGTGGTGCTCTAACCAACTGAGCTACGAGCCTTTAGAGAGCGCGAATTATAGAGAGTCCGAGCGAACAGCACAAGCCCCTATCGCTATTCAGGCCCACACGGACGAGCCGTTCAATTCGCCAGCGCCCATTCGGTGGCCGTATCCAGCGGATAAACCGGCCGCCTCACATGCTCGAAGGCGAACAGCCCGTAATCGGAACTCGTCACGCCACGGCTGTCGCACTCCACGAGCGCAGCGGCGATCGGCACGAAAACAGGCCGGCAGTACATGCGCGATTTGAGCAGCAGAAAGCGCGCGCGGCGCGGATCGATACCGACGCTCTCGAACACGCCCAGGTCCCACGGTTCGTGCGTGTGCTCGGTCATCACGAGCTTCACGGTGCCGGTGTCGAGCACCGCGGCGCGTCCCATGAAAGCGCGCTGGCCGGTGTACGTCGGACCGCTGATCACGTATTCGCCGTCGGTCAGCGCACGCACCACGCCGGTCACGGCCAGCGGCGGGCGCGGCGTCAACGCGTCGCTCGCAACCTTGTTGCCGATCGTCACGGTCACCGTGCTGCCGACGCCCGCCGACATCAACGCCGCGACCGCTTGCGGATCGCACAACGGCCCGCTGACGATACCTTCGAGCTTCTGCTTCAACGCTTCTTCGAGCAGATCCATCGTGTCGCAGGTGCCGCCCGACATGCAGTTGTCCCCGTGATCGAGCAACAGCACGGGTTTGTCGGCGCCCTGCGCGAGCAAGGCCGCTTGCGCGACCGACTCCGCGAGCGGCGCGCTGCGATAGACGAAATCCTCGCGTTCGTCCCAGATCTGCCGCGCGATGTGTTCCGCCACCGCTTCGGCCTCATCACGCGCGCCGTTACTCACCACGACGACGCTGATGCACGGCGCGGCAATATCGGCCAGCGAAAAGCCGGACAACACCGACACCGCCAGCATGCCGTCGGCTTCGGCCGCACGCGCGGCGTCCACCGCGCGTTTCATGGCGCCTTCGGCGGTCGCACTGCGCAGTGTGTGCGTGAGCAGCGGCGGCTGACGCCATGCAATCACCGGCTTCGTCTTGCCATGCACGAGATCGAACATCAGACGCGCCGCGTGCGCGCCTGTCTCGTGCATATCGACGTGCGGATAGGTCTTGAAGCTGACGATCACATCCGCGTTGTCGATCATCTTCTGCGTGACATTGCCGTGCAGATCGAGCGCGACCGCAATCGGCGCATCGGGCAGCAATGCACGCACGCGTTCGAGCAGATCGCCTTCGCCGTCGTTCGAATTCTCGGCGACCATCGCGCCATGCAGATCGAGCATCACGGCATCGCAACCGCCGGCGGCCGCCACGATTGCGTCGCAGATCGCATCGTAAGCGGTGGCCTCGACCGGTCCGCTCGGATTCGCCGAAGCGGATATCGGCGTGACGATCTCCGCATGCTCGCGCTCGGCGGCGTCGATGAACGCGGCCATCGCGGTCTGCATGCCCTTGTTCTCGTTGAACGCGTCGTCGCCATAGCTCGGGCCGTTGCGGCCGAACGCGGCGAGCGGCGTCGCCACCGGCGAGAACGTGTTGGTCTCGTGATTCATCCGCGCGATGAGGATCTTCATGCGTTTGCGCTCCCGAGCTTCCACGCGGCATCCAGCATCGCCTGCAACAGCACGTTACAACCGGCTTCGAGATGATCGGCGCGCGCGTCTTCGATTTCGTTGTGACTGATGCCGTCCTTGCATGGCACGAAAATCATCGCGGCGGGCGCGACGCGCGCCAGATAGACGGCATCGTGGCCCGCGCCGCTGATCACGTCCATCGACGAAAAGCCGAGCGCGTCCGCGCCCTGCTTCACCGCGGCGACCAGGTTCGCCGCGAACGGCTGCGGCGGGAAATACACGACCTGTTCGACGTCGACGGCGATGCCGGCCTGCTCGCCCGCCGTCGAGCACGCGGCGCGCAAGGCGGTGTCCATCGCGGTGAGCGTCGCGTCGTCGGCGGCACGCAGATCGACCGTGAGCGTCACGCGGCCCGGGATTACGTTGCGCGAGTTCGGATGCACGTCGAGCCAGCCCACCGTGCCACGGCCGTGCGGCGCGTGGTCGAGCGCGATGCGGTTCACCGCGTGAATCAGATCGGCCGCGACGAGTAGCGCGTCGCGGCGCAATTCCATCGGCGTCGGCCCCGCGTGCGCTTCCATGCCCTGCACCGTCACGTCGTACCAGCGTTGGCCAAGCGCGCCTCGCACGACGCCGATGGTTTTATCGTGCGCTTCGAGCACCGGCCCCTGTTCGATATGCGCTTCGAAATACGCACCGACGGTATGCGGTTTTCCGTTCTCACCGGCATAGCCGATCGCCGTCAGCGCATCGCGCACCGACACGCCCTCACGATCGCGTTGCGCCAGCGCATGCTCCAGCGTGAACGCGCCGGCAAACACGCCCGAGCCCATCATCACCGGCACGAAGCGCGAGCCCTCCTCGTTGGTCCACACCGCGACTTCCAGCGGCGCGAGCGTTTGCACGTTGGCCTCGGCCAGGGTGCGCAGCACTTCGAGACCCGCGAGTACGCCGTAATTGCCGTCGAATTTGCCGCCCGTCGGTTGCGTGTCGATGTGGCTGCCGGTCATCACAGGCGGCAGGTCGTCGCGCAAACCGGCGCGGCGCGCGAAGATATTGCCGATCGCATCGATCCGCACGGTGCAGCCGATCTCTTTCGCCCACGCGATAAAAAGCTCGCGCCCCTGGCGGTCCAGCTCCGTCAACGCGAGCCGGCACACTCCGCCTTTATCGGTGGCGCCGATCTGCGCGAGTTGCATGAGACTGTCCCACAGCCGCGCGCCGTCGACTCGCAGATGGGCGGGCGTCGCGACGGTTGTTGATTCATGAACTTGCATCGATGCTTCCTCGTATTGAAGACAGCGCCGGCGTCAAACGACGCCCACGCCGAGATAACGGTCCTTGATCGACTCGTCCGCGGAGAATGACGCGTTGTCGCCCGAATAGACGATCACGCCCTGTTCGATGATGTAGTGGCGGTCCGCGAGTTGCGTGCAGACTTCGAGGTTCTGCTCGACCAGAAGAATCGCGACACCCGCTTCGCGGATCAGCTTGAGCTGCGCGACGATTTCCTCGACGATCACCGGCGCCAGTCCCTCCACCGGCTCGTCGAGCATCAGCAGACGCGGGTGATTCATCAGCGCGCGGCCAATCGCGAGCATCTGCTGTTCACCGCCGGACAGTTGTGCGCCACCGTTCATGCGCCGTTCCTTTAGGCGCGGAAAGATGCGATAGATGTCCTCCAGTTGCCACGGCGAATCCTTGCGTGCGCCAAGCCGCAAGTTCTCTTCGACCGTGAGCAGACGAAAGATGCCGCGATGCTCGGGCACGAAGCACACGCCGCGCGAGGCGATCTTGTGCGGTGGCATGCCGCCGATCCGCGCGCCGCTGAACGTCACCTCGCCGCGTCTTGGCGCGACGACGCCGGCAATCGCTTTGAGCGTGGTGGATTTGCCAGCACCGTTCCGGCCTAATAGTGTGACCGTTTCGCCATCGCCAATCTGCAAGGACACGCCTTGCAGAATGTGGCTCTTGCCGTAGAAGCCGTGAATCTGCTGCACGTCGAGAATCATGCGCGGCCTCCGGTGATCATATTGCCAAGATACGCGCTGCGCACGCGCTCGTCGCCGCGAATGTCGTCCGGGCGCCCTTCCACCAGCACGTGGCCTTGCTGCATTACGGTAATCGTGTCGGAGATGTCCATCACGATGCCCATGTTGTGTTCGATCAGCACGACCGTGTAATCGTCGCGCAGGCCGCGAATCAGTTGCTTCATGTCGTCGAGATCGTCGATGCCCATCCCCGAGGTCGGTTCGTCCAGGAAAATCGCCTTGGGCCGCGCCGCAAGCGCCATGCCGACTTCGAGCCGCCGCTGCTGACCGTGCGACAGCGCGGCCGCCGGGACCTCGCTGAAACGCTGCAACGCGAGCCGCTCGAGCACGCTGTCGACAGTGTCCGCATACGCGAGCGCACCGTGCGGCGGCGTCCACGCATTCAGCGCGCGCACCGCATCGACGCCTTGCGCGGCGAGGCGCAGGTTCTCGCGTACGCTCAGATTGGCAAACAGGCTCGTCACCTGAAACGATCGCGCGACGCCGCGGCGCACGCGCTTATGGTCGGGTTCACGCGTGACGTCGTGGCCGTCGAAGACGATCTTGCCTTCAGTAATGGGAAGCGTGCCGGTCAATACGTGAAAGAGCGTGGTCTTGCCCGCACCGTTTGGACCGATCACCGAATGCACCGTGCGCGGCATGATGCTCAGATTCACATCGGAGAGCGCGGTGAATTTGCCGTAGCGCTTTACTATGCCGTTCGCTCGCAGAATGGCTTCGCTCATGCGGCCTCCTTGTTCGCGCCGTTGCCTGTGTTGTCCGGGTCATTGTCCGCGTCGGAGGATGGCTTGCGGCGCAGTGCATGCCAGATGCGCTCGCCCAATCCGCAGAGTCCGCGCTGCATGAACAGGCTGACCGCGATCAGTACGATGCCGAGCAGCAACAGCCAGCGCGGCCACAGCGTCGAAAGCCAGTCGGCGAACAGCACATAGAACGCCGCGCCCAGGACCGACGCGAACAGATTGCCGGTGCCCCCGATCACCGTCATCACGAGGATCATCTCGCTCGTGTGATAGTCGATATTGGAGAGCGGCGCGATGCCGGTCATCAGCGCATGAAGCGCCCCGGCGAGTCCGGTGACCGCGCCTGAAATCACGAACGCCATCAGCTTGAAGCGCTTGACGTCGTAGCCTACCGCCGCTGCCCGCGCCTCGTTGTCGCGAATCGCGAGCAACGTGCGGCCGAATACCGAATGCGATACGCGCATCAGCAGCCAGAACACCACGAGAAACAGCACTGCGACGAAGCCGTAGTATTGCCACGGCGAGGTCAACGGGACGACCGATTTGCCAAACAGACTCAGCGCAGGGCGCGGAATGTCGAGCAGGCCATTGTCGCCGCCGGTCAGATCGGGCGTGGTATAGGCCAGAAAATAGAAGAGCTGGCCGAACGCGAGCGTCAACATCACGAAGTACGTGCCGCGCTGGCGAATCGAAAACCAGCCCACCACGGCGGCTGCCGCGGCGCCGGTCACAGCCGACGCGAGCAGCGCGACGGGCAGCGGCAATGCGGTTCTGGTGAGCACCAGTCCCGCGCAATAGCTGCCGAGTCCGAAGAAGATACCCTGCCCGAACGATAACAGGCCTGTGTGACCGAGCAGCAGATTGCAGCCGAGCGCGGCAAGCGCGAACACCAGTACTTCCGTGGCGAGCGAGCCGGAACGCAGTGTCAGTGGCAAGACGCACACGACCAGCAGCGCAAGCAGCAGGAAACGATAGCGATGCAGCGTGTGCTTCATGCCCTGCTGAGCCGAGGAAGAGCGAATACTTTGCATGGCGGGCTTCGATGTGTCGATCATGCCGCCCTCCCGAGCAAACCGTTCGGGCGCAGCAGCAGAACCGCGGCCATCGCGACGTAGATCATCAGCCGCGCACCTTCCGGCCATAAGGTGCTCATCACGCTTTGCACGATCCCCACCAGCAGGCCGCCGACGAGCGCACCGAGAAAATTACCCATGCCGCCGACCACGACCACGACGAATGCAACCCCGAGCGCTTCGATGCCCATGAACGGATCGACGCCGCGAATCGGCGCGGCCAGCACGCCTGCCAGTGCCGCGGTTGCCGCGCCGAGCGCGAACACGAGACTGAAAACGCGCAATACGTTGATGCCGAGCAGCGACACCATCTCGGTCGATTCGCTGCCGGCACGCACCGCGCTGCCGAGTCGCGTACCTTCCAGCACCCACCACAAGAGCGCGGCCAGCACGGCAGTGAAACCAATCACGAATAGACGGTACTTCGGATAGACGAAGCTGCCCCAGATCACCACGCCGTTCAGTATGTCGGGCACCGCGACGTTATCGCCCAGCGGCCCCCAGATCAGGATCGCGCATTCCTGCACGACGAGTGCGAGGCCCACGGTCGCGAGAATATGAAACTCGTGCTGCTGCGCATAGACGTGCCGCAGAATCAGTTTCTCGACGACCCAGGCCAGCGCGCCGACAGCAATCGGCACGACGACGAGCGCTGTCCAGAAGCTCATCGACCACTGCATCGCCTGATAGCAGAAGTACGCACCTAGCAGATAGAACGCGCCGTGCGCGAAATTCACGAAACGCAGCAGGCCGAATACGATCGACAAACCGACTGCGAGCAGGAAATACAGCATCCCCACTCCGATGCCGTTGACGATCTGCAGAAGATAAACGTTCATGGCGTCCGTGCGATAGGTGTGGCAAAGAGGTGTCGCGATGCCGGCTCGTGATTGCAATGAACGTGCCGCGCTTGCATGCAGCACGAGGGCATCACGACATCTTGCAGCCGGTCTTGTCGAGCGGCAGGAAGGACTGGCCGGAGCTCACGATGTCCGCGTAGTCGTCGGCGCTCTTCATTTTGCTCTTCGCCTTGCCCTTGAGCAGATAGTAGTTCTTCAGCACCTGATGGTCGCCCGCGCGAACCTCTTCGGGGCCGGTCAAACCGTCGTATTTCATGCCTTCGAGTGCGGCAACCACTTTCTTCGGATCGACCGTCCCCGCCTTGATGATGCCGTCGAGCAGGATCTTCGTGCAAATATAGGAACCGGCGAGGCTGTAGTTAGGGTTCGCCTTGAATGCCGTATTGGCGCGTTTGACGAGATCGCGATTGAGCGGCGAATCGATGCCATGCCAATACTGTGCGCCAAAATAGACGCCATCGCACAGGTCCGCGCCGAGCGATTCGAATTGCTCGAGACCGGACGCCCACGCCATCAGAATCGTGCAATTGTTCTTCATGCCGAAACTCACGGCCTGGCGAAGCGTATCGGACGATTGCGAGCCGAAGTTCAGAATCAGCAGAACGTCGGGCTTCGCGGCGACGGCATTCGTCAGATAACCACTGAATTCCTTCTCATTGAGCGAATGGTAGCTGTTGCCCACATGCTCGATGCCCTTCTCCTTGAAGACCGCTTTGGCTGCCGACAGCAAGCCGTCGCCGAAGACGTATTGCGGCGTGATGGTGTACCAGCGCTTTGCTTTCGGTAACGTCTGGATCAGCGGACGCACGGTCTGCTCGATCGCACCATAGGTCGGCACCGACCAGCGGAACGTGGCGGCGTTACAGTCCTTGCCGGTGATTTCGTCTGCGCCCGCGGTCGTGATGAAAATGCCCCCTGCCTTCTGCACTTCCTTGCCCATCGCCAATGCTTCGGAGGACAAAATACCGCCCGCAAAGAAGCGAGCGTTCTTTTGCTGCGCGATTTCCTGCACGCGGCGCACCGCGGTAGCGGGCTTGCCCTCGGTGTCGAGCACCGTATAGGCAAGTGGCTGACCAAGAACCTTGCCGTATTGCTCGATGGCCAGCTTCATGCCGAGGTCGGCGTATTTGCCATTAGCGGCGAATGGTCCCGACATCGGCACCGGACACGCGAACTGCACGGTGCCCGTCTGCGCGAACGCGCTACGCGCGACCAGCGAGCCCAACGTCCCCGGAACGGCCGACAACGCGGCCAGCTTCAACATATTTCGGCGATTCAAAATGACGCTCCTTGAAAGAGACACGCACTGACCGGCTACGAAACTGCACACGCGATGCGACCGACTGCTTGAGCTTGCTGGCCGTTTGAAGTTTTCCACCTCTTCGGCTTTGTTCTATTTATCATGATAAATAGGTTGGACTTGATCGTAGGTACAATAAATTCGAGTGTCAATAAGGCAAAATTCCTGGCCGTCTCCCAGTGTCGCTCCTGACCGTGAAGTGGCCGGCGGATCGATCGGGAATCGTGCGGGACAAACTGGGAGAATCGAATATGGCCACGGACCGAACCAAGGCTCGCGCCGCGATAGAGATCAAACAGCAGAAGCGCGGCGATCTGGTCGCGGAAGAAATCAAGCGGCTCATCACAGAGAAAGACCTGAAGCCGGGTGATCGCCTGCCGCGCGAGGTGGAGTTGCAGCAACTCTTTTCAGTGAGCAAAAGTACGATCCGCGAAGCGTTGAAGTCACTCGAGGTGCAAGGTCTGATCAAGGTGACGACTGGCCCGAGTGGTGGCGGTATGGTGGTGGAAGTGCCGCTCGATCGCACGCTGCAGCTTTTGCAGAACTATCTGTTCTTCAAGGACGTGTCGATCGACGACATCTACACCGTGCGCAAATTGCTGGAGCCGGAACTCGCGGCCGGCGCCGTCCCGCATTTGACCGAGCAGGACTTCGACGCACTCGAAGCGAGCATTGCGTGTTGCGATCGACCCGCGTCTTCGCGTGGCGGCCAGGACATCGTGCGGCAACGTCAGGAAGACGTGAACTTTCATGACATTCTGGCAGCAGCGAATCCGAATCCGTTTCTGCGTTTCAGTTGTGAGCTGATCAATGAAATGATCCGGCAGCTCATCGAATTTCGTAACGACACGCCGCAAGCCGAGCATGAACGGTTCGGTCAGGCGAACGTCAAGATTCACAAAGCAATCACGAAAGCGGCGCGTGAGCGCGATGCGGAGAAGGTGCGTGAGTTGATGGTGATCCACATGACCGAGGCGCCACGCTACGTGAAGCGGATGAAGGGAAAACTGCGGGGACGTTTGATTCTGGATTCCGAGATCCGTCGACGGGTGCGGGCGCGCAGTGTGGCGCCGTCGGATGGGGATGGGGAACAGTGATGGGGTTGGTCGGCAACAGGTGACGGGTTTCGGGATGGTTGGCGTTTAACTTTCCGCAGACGTGGAGCGGGCACTGTCAGCGACTCTCGGCTCATTCTGTCATCGCCGTTCGTAACAGAAGGTCTCGCGGTGAAGCACGCTGCACCATGGGGATTGGCCGAAACGCGTCACCCGACTGAATTGAAAAGATACGCACGGGCTCCAGCGAGGCGAGCACGATTCATGCGGTGGCTGCAACCGGTGTTTTCAACCGGGAGTCGGTGGGATCGACGACGAGGGCTCAACCTTTTTCGGGCCGCGCCGTTATTGCATCTGCACAGGCACAAACACCGGACCTTCATGGCACAACCTATTCCCTTTTCCCGCAACGCAGGTGCGACGCGCGCGCGGCATGCCAAGGCCATGCTGTTGCCGATCGCCCGGCCGATCGCCGACGACCTCGCATTGCGGGTGCACCTGGCGCTCGACGCATTGCGCCGCGGCGTCGGCAGCAAGGCCGACGCGCAGACGCTTACACAGATCGTGCTGCTGACTGGCTTTTTGGCGGAGTCCGGCTTCGGCTTGATTAGCGGCGCGGAACTCGGCGCGGCGGACCGCGCTGTGTCGGCGGTGTTCGATATTGGCCGGGAGACCGGCGAGTGGCGATTGGACGGCGCGGGGTTCGCGCTTTTTGCGTCGCTCGCCACGAATTATGACCGGCAACTGCACAGTGCGCCTCTTTGGGCCATCACGGCGGCGAGCGAACGACTCAATCGCCTCGTCGCTGGTGTGCCTGATCAGACACCAGTGCGTAAGCAAGCTTAGTCGGGATGAGAGGCGATGAACTGCGAGGAGAGTTTGTCGGCAGGTTTCTGGAATCCGCCGGTGTGGGGGACTCGGGTAGCTTGGTGGTTAGCTCTTGAGCAGGTGCGGTACAAGTCGGGTTAGAGCAAGGCGCCAGAGCGGCGGGAGTTCTCTGACTGCGCGCTCAGGACGACGCGCATGCCGCGAACGGTCCGGCCTTCAGTTGGCGGCCGGGTTGAGATAGGTGGCCGCCAGGCGGCTGATGTGCCATGCGTTGCGCGTGGCGGAGCGGGATCGGGATCGGGTGGCCTGTTACGGCGCGACGTCCGCACCTTTGACCCGCAGGACCGGCGCCCCGGTCAGTTGAGCGCCGTAAACGCAGAAACCCCACCTTTTGGGGGTGGGGTTTCTGTTGCTGCTAGGGAGCCTGACGATTACCTACTTTCACACGGGCAATCCGCACTATCATCGGCGTGGAGTCGTTTCACGGTCCTGTTCGGGATGGGAAGGGGTGGTACCGACTCGCTATGGTCATCAGGCATGACTTGTTGTCGTGTCGCCTCTGGGGGCGGCACAACCAATCGGGAAGAACCAGCGTTGGTGTTCGGACGGCTTCGAGTTCCGGTGCGACAACGGCGAGCCGTTGCGTGTGACGTTCGCGCTGGACTGCTGCGACCGCGAGGCGATGAGCTGGGCGGCCACGACGGCAGGCCACAGCGGTGACATCGTGCGCGACGTGATGCTGACGGCGGTGGAAAATCGCTTCGGTGCTGCGTTGCATACGCCATCCGAAATCGAGTGGTTGAGCGACAACGGTTCGGGCTACACGGCCGACGAGACACGCCGGTTTGCAGTGGATATCGGTCTGAAGCCATTGACCACGCCCGTGTGCAGCCCGCAAAGTAACGGCATGGCCGAGAGCTTCGTGAAAACGATGAAGCGCGATTACGTGGCCTTCATGCCGAAGCCGGATGCTGCAACCGCTGCGCAGAACCTAGCTATCGCCTTCGAGCATTACAACGAGAAGCATCCCCATAGCGCGTTGAAATACCGCTCGCCACGAGCGTTTCGCCGCGCGATGGATTCAGCAACCTAGTGTGACGCTGTGTCCGGAATTACAGGGTCAACTCCATTCGGACTTGCTTGCGACTGAGGCGCGAGTCGGATGGGTGGGATCGGATATGCTGCGATGAGAGTCGCTAAAGGACTTTGAGGCGCGTATCGAGGTACGAGTCAGTGTTATGAGGTCCCTCGCGCTTCGCGATAGAGCCTGTTTACTCGTTCAAGTCAGATTAAGAACCGTAAACGCAGAAACCCCACCTTTTGGGGGTGGGGTTTCTGTTGCTGCTAGGGAGCCTGACGATTACCTACTTTCACACGGGCAATCCGCACTA
>NZ_JBWCCT010000024.1:0-46324 GCF_056279605.1 Paraburkholderia sp. TE9906 | reverse complement strand
GGCGCGCGAAGTACTAATGCCGAGTCGATTACGTCGACGCTCAGCAGCTCCGTGCATGGCATGCTCGGCGCAGCGTCGAGTGCAGGGACGACCAGCTTGCCTTCACGATATTGCTTGCGCCATCCGAACACCACATTGGCGTTGATGTCGTGCCGGCGCGCAACAATCGATACCGACATGCCGGGCTCCAACGTTTCTCTGATCACCTGCTGCTTGAATTCTCGCGCGTACGTGCGACGCGGATGGGCTCCGCCTCCTGCGTTCGACATGGCTAACTGGCTCCGTTGATCTGAACGCGCTCATCATGCTTCGGAAAAGTCAGCATGGCGAAACGGTCGGGCCGAGCCGCTTACGTCCGCTGCGGACGCGCAATCTGCCGACCGTAGGGTTCCACGGGAACGTCCCTTACGGGTCGAGAAATGCCCATCGCATAAGGCGCTGATCGGCCAGTTTGGGACATTCGGTTCGAACGAGACGCGACGCTAAGGCGTCGCTTCAATGCCAGAACGCGGCCGTTCGGTTGGGGCCCCGACTAACGAGGTGTCTTCCCCGTGCTTAATCGTCCAGCTAGGACGAGCAGTGCGCCGCCTGCGAATAACGTCAGAGCGTATCGTCATACCAACCGATGAATCTGCAGTCGCTTCGACCGTTCCTTTATACGGGGAAGTAAACGGCTAGATAACAAAACAAAAAAATTAGCCTACGTCTGACCGGATCACATGGGTCTCGCCGTTTCGCAGATTGACGGCGAAACATACGATCCGGTCTCGCCATTCCGCCGGAACGAGATCGGCCCGCGTATTATCGGACGCGATGTTGATGAAGATCGCAAGTGGATAGTCCAGAATCTCGATCATGTTGATCAGGCTCGCGAAATCGTCGATCGCGTCTTTTGGAGACGCCGCCCGCTTGATCTCGATGACGGCGTGATTTCCGTCCCTGCGTGAGCCATGACGGTGCTCGTCGTACGGCTCGTGAATAATGATGTCTGGCCGGATTCTTAGACCATGCACTTTTAGCTTTTTCTGGTGTTCCTGTTCGATAATGGCTCCGTCCGACAGGAAATCTGCCGGGATGGCCTGTTTCAGCTCGACCAGCAACTCACCCTGAAATCCGTGCTCGTTTTGGTAGAACCGCGGCCTAGTGATGGCGCGAAGCGCTCCGGTCAGGTGATCAAGAAGGGTCTCTCGGTCCATAGCTTCTCCTTCTGTCACTGAGCCTTATGCTCGCGCCATTTACGTTCTTCCTCTTGCAGGTCGATCCCGTCGACATCGAGGAAGAATTGTCGCTGGCTGTATCGCTTGATCCGTACGAGGTTAGGATCGTGTCGGCACGGCATCGTGAGATCGAGCTTTTCTCCGCCGAAAGCTTCAACGGCGCCGGAGAGCAATTCTCCGAGAAGCGTCCAGGCCTCAAACGCGACGTCGAGCAAATCTCTGTCAGGAAACTCCGGGATCATCCAGGTGCGCCAGAGCGCCGGGGCGGAATCGCAATCCGGCCCAAGACCGCGCATCACGGTATTTGTCTTGCACAGTGCCTTGTACCGCTCATATGCTTCATCGGACGATTCCCACGGATGCACGGCGAAGGGAAAAGTGAATTTGATCTTCGCGCCCTCGGTCGTGCCAATCTGGCCGCGGCTGTGCGGGTTAAGCGCTCCGTGGTGAACGATAAAATCGCGCTGTTTCCCGAGCTTCTGGAACAGATCGTTCTCGGAAACCGCCTCTTGGAGCGGCTTGATTTTGGCCCTCACTTCAGGATGGCGCTGCAAATCGTTGTGCAGTTTCAGGGGTACTTCCTTAACGGCACGAACGAACGAATTCAGGGAATAGCGAAACCCGTCCGGCTGATGGTAATTGCCTTCCATTTGGTGCAGATGCCAGTGGCATTCCTGCCACCGGTCAAGGGAAAGCTCCAGATTGTCGTGCGCGGAAGATTCCACGAGATCCCGTTCCTTGGTTGTTACCCGGCGCCTATCATTAACCGGCTCCAGCCGGCAATACAAGCGCAACATCCGGCTGTCGGATTTTGTCACATTGTTTGCCGCCAGAGCCTTGTCCGATTGGCATTTCCGCGATAAATCACTTTTTCCTACAGAACAGCTGCACGCCACCATGACCTTTGCTCTCGTAGCCGCCAACGCGGATCAAATCATTCAAGTCAGCGATCGGCGCCTTACAGGCTGGACCGGCGGCATCGTGACAGAAGCATCGGGCAAGGCGGGACATCTTCTTTGTGACGATGCCTCTGCCCTTTACTGTTACACCGGCCTAGCATTCATCAATGAATTCAAGACGTCGACCTGGCTAATGGAGGCCCTGCAAGCCGCATCGAGGAAAGACTCGCGATTCCGCGAGGCCATCGAACACTTCGCCGAGATCGCGACGGAGAAATTCAGGTCAGATCCGGACGTGCTCTCGATAGATGTTCGCAATCGAAAGCTGACGGTGATGATCAGCGGATACACTGCGGACGGTTCCATCACCAACGCTTTGATCTCGAACTTCCAAGACTTCATCAACTTCATCAACCATCCCGTCGCGCAAGCAAAATTCACAGTTCATTGCGAACGCAGCAGAGACCCGGCACCCAGAAATCCGACGATGATTCAGGCGATCGGTGCATTCAGCGCAATGACGGAGGCGGACGAACGGGAGCTGCGCGCGCTGCTTGAAAGACGAGCTTCTCATGCCGCGATCCGCGCGAAGGCCGCCGCAATCGTCGCGGATATCTCAAGCCGGCACCGTTCCGGCGGCACGGTGGGTAAACGCCTCAACACTGGAAGGCTTGATTTCCAGTCGCCGCTGGCCGCAATCACCGGCTATGAGAGCGACATCGTCGAAAACGAGTTGCCACTGCTGGACATCGTGGACGGACGATCGAACGGCCCCGGTGTCATGATCGGCCAGCTCCAGATCACCGCGGCTGCGCCGGTCGTCTTCCCCAAGGTGCACCGCAATGCGCCCTGTCCGTGCGGGAGCGGGAAGAAATACAGGAACTGCCACAGGGTCCCGGGTCAGTAAGGTCCGCCCGATACTGATCCGAGACCGGCCGTCGGCCCCTCTCTTTGTGGGATGGCGGCAACGGGTCGAAAGTGCGGGTTGGCGACTGGCCGTTGTCGGGCGGTGAAAAACGAATGGCCGCTTTCCGGCGATGCGTTCGCAGAGCCGATTGCCGCATGCCGACCCGTCTCCGCCTGTCGGTTAGTTTCTTCAAATGTCGCTACAGAGTTCCATAGCAGCCGTTGCGGCCGATCGGATGCACCTGGAGCGGCCGATCTGTATTCGCGCTCGAATAGCTCAAAAGTCGGTTCCCCAGCCTGGGAAGGAATTTTCCATTGAACTCGTGCGGTTACAGCTCGCGGTGCCTACGATTAGACAATGCCCAACCTCGTCTGAGGGGGATCTATGTGGCCGCATCCATACCGTAACGTCGACGCAGTTTGCAGGAAGAGCACCAAGTGGTACGGCCGGATTCTGCTCGCCACAGTGTTAGCCAGCGTGTCGCTTGCCGCCAACGCTGAATGGTGGACACCTGCCGAAAAATCAAAGCCTCCACTCAAAGATTGGCAATACCAGGCACTGTTTCAGGCGCTGCGGGATCCAGTCGACGAGACCCAAACTTCCGCACTCATTTGGCTCAGGGAGAACGGACGCCCTGATCGGGCAGATCATGTTCCCCCGGCCTTGTTAGATGAGCTTGGCGCCAGGCTGTCCCGGCCGAGGGCCGACATCACGTTGGAAGCGATGGCTTCCTTAGGTGCGGCTGGTGCCAAATTCGCGCCGCAGGTGGTAAGGCTGCTAAAGGGCGACGATCTGCTGCTGCGCTATGCGGCAGTGCAGGCGCTGGGAGCAATGGGCCCCGCTAGCGCAAACTACGCGCCGGAGTTGGCGGCGCTGCTCAAGGATTCGAGCCTCCACCAAGTGCGTGAGGCCGCAGCTTACGCACTGGGGGCGATCGGCTCGGCTGGCGCCAGGTACGCGCCTGATGTGGCGGCGCTGCTGAAAGACGACGTTCAGTCCGTGCGCCTAGCCGCGAAGGAGGCGCTGAAGGCGATGGCATTGGCTGATGTTAGCTCCGCGCCGCAGTTTGCAGCGCTGATGAAGGACCACAATCCCTCCGTGCGCGCTGCGGCAGTGCGGGCGCTGGGGACAATGGGTGCGGCCGGCGCGAGCTACGCGTCGGAGGTGGCGACGCTGCTCAAGGATTCGGATACGGACGTGCGCTACACCGCAGCGCAGGCGCTGGCGGGGATGGGCGCGGACGGCGCCAGCTACGCGTCGCAGGTGTTAACGCTGCTCAAGGATTCAGATACTGCCATCCGCTATGCCACCGCACCGCTGGCGCTAGCGAAAATGGCAGCGGCCAACGCATCGGTCGCGCCGCAGGTCGCAGCGCTGCTGGAGGACGGCGATTCATCAGTTCGCTCCGACGCGGTGGAGGCGCTGGGGGCGATGGGCCCCCCTGGTGCAAAGTACGCGCCGCAGATCGCAGCGCTTCTGAAGGACCGCGATCCGCTCGTACGATCTCAGGCAGTGCAGGCGCTGGGGGCGATCGGCCCCGCAGGCGCAGATTACGCGCAGATGGCAGAGCTTCTGAAGGACGGCGATCCGTCCGTGCGCGCTGCCGCAGTGCAGGCGCTGGGGACAACGGGTGCGGCCGGCGCGACCTACGCGTCGCAGGTGGCGAGGCTGCTGAAGGATTCGGATGAAAACGTGCGCGGGGCCGCAGCGCGAGCCCTGGGGACGATGGGCGCGGCCGGCGCGAGTCACGCGTCGGAGGTGGTAACTCTTCTCGGTGATTATTCGAGCAGATCCGTGCGCCGTGCTGCGGCGTTGGCGCTCGGGACGATGGGCGCGGCCGGAGCGAGCTACGCGTCGCAAATAGTGGTGACGCTCTCTAACGACTTAGACCCATACATGCTTCCAGCCGCAATGGAGGCGTTGCGGACGATGGGCGCGGCCCACGCATCGGTCGCTACGCAGATGGCTGAGCTGCTGAAGAACAACGACCCGATCGTGCGCAAGATCGCAGCGCAGGCACTGGGGGAGATGGGTTCGGCGGCTGCGAGCTACCCGCAGCACATTGTAGCGCTGCTGAAGGATCGCAGTCCGCCAGTGCGCGAGACTGCTGCCCTCGCTCTCCAAACGTTGGCGGATGATATCGGACCGATTGGCACGCCCGTTCTCTTCGCCAGCTGCCTCGACGGTGCCCTGCTGAATCGGGACCAGGCTGCATGGTTCCGCCTCACGTGCTACTTGCTGCGCCCCCTCACCAAAGAACAGCTCGCGATGATGAGTTGGGCGAACAACGGCGAAACCGGAGCATTCGTCGACCCGAAAACGCTCAACAGGGACGGGGCAATAGCGGTGCTTACGGCACTGCAGTCCCAATGGCCTTATATTGACGCGATAGACGCAGAAAGGAAGGCAACACTGAATCCGACATTGCGGCAGCGGGTGGCAGCCAAGGTCGCGCAGATCGTGAATGATCAGGCAGCGCGATTTACTGTTGCAGATGTGCAATTGATCGACGATTGGGATCGGAAACTGACTAACGACAACTTCAATGCAGAAGCGGCCGGTTTGCGGGAGGTCCGCAACCGGATAGAAGGCGTTCACAAGACGGAAATCGTAGGCATAAAGGTGGCCCTCGCAGTAGCGGGACACGGCGCGTTGTGGATTCTTCTGTTGTGGGCTTATCCGCGCTGGCGACCCGTCCAAGCTTTCTTTTTCTGGAACCGGTGGGGACGCTGGTTCGTCGGACTGGGATATGTGGGATTGTTGATTGCCGTGGTTCCGTGGTTACGACGACGCATGTTCATTCCGTTCAGGGCGTCGCTAGTGCAACGCGGCGCCCTCGCCGGCTTCGACGAGCGATCGTACTTTCCAGATAGCGAGGTCATCGAGCGCGGCGCTCGGGATGGAGGAAGTGCCCGCTTGCCGCTGTCGGCAATATTGCAAAAGTTCGAGGGCCAGGTCGTGCTTGAAGGAGAATCCGGGCTCGGCAAGACGACTGCGCTACAACGCCTAGCCTCAACATCCGGGCACATCGCTGTTCTGCTGACGGCGACCGAGTGCAGGGAGGGCGTTGTGACGGCCATCCAAGCAAGACTCAAGGGCCAGGCCAGCGACGAGTCCTACCTGAGGACGCTGGTCCATTTGGGGGCAATCGACGTGCTGATCGACGGCCTCAACGAGGCCACGCCCGATACGCGGTCGCGCATCGTGCAGTTCATTGAGGAGTCTTTTCGCGGCAACTTCGTCATCACCACCCAGCCGATGGACTGGAAACCGCCGCGCACTGCCCGGGTGCTGACACTGCAGCCGCTGCGAACGGACCAGATCGAGGATTTTCTAGTTAGGCAATGGCCGGCGCTCGCCCGCAGCGCCGCGCTTGACGAAGACGCCTACGGCAAGGCAGTAAGGGCCTATGTTGCTGAACTCGTCGTGAAAATAGACGACGGCACGAGCGCACTTAGGATACTCAGCAATCCGATGGAGGCCAATATCGTGGCCGAATTGCTCTCGCGCGGTGAACGTCCCGACCTGCTCCGGCTGGTGGAGCAGCGCTTCGCCGCGATGGAGGAGGAGTTTCGCGCGCGGGAGAACCGGCCTTTTCCTTACCCGCGCTTCGCCGAACAAGTCTACGCGTGGCGGGCATCCGGTGCGCCCTACTTAGACCCAACCGGCTTTGATGCCGAAGTGGCGATGCTGGTCGAGCACAAACTGATGGTCGCGCGTACGGTACCGGTTCGCAGCGCCGACGCGACGAAGGATGTCACACGATGGTGGTTCCGCCATGACCGGTTCATGGAGTTCTGCCTACTGCCGGCGTTCATGCGCGAGCACGGAGAGCGGCAGCGGCAGCACGTCGCCGACGAGGCGTTTTTCGGGGTGTACGACCTGCTTGCGCTGTGGCTTCCGGGCGATGAAGAATTCGAACTCTGGCAGTTCCTCACCGAAAACGCAGCCGACACGCGGCAGAACGAACTACTGACCCGGTACACCATCGCAAGACGCAGGAGGACCTTCAAATCGACCGCAGATACAAATTCAAACTTTGCCGCTCGCCGCGCGTAACAATGCAACTGGAGATCGTTTTGGCGAAAGTGTTTCACTCGACGCCTTGCCGTCCGTCGCTATTGTGCTTCGTCTCATTCTGAACAGGAAGCCGACGTTCGAAAATGTCATGCGAGCGACTGAAACTGGCCGGTTGTGTGAGCTTGCCAACGGCTGCCTTGAGTTGCTCCAGTTCGATAACCCATGGTTCGACTGACTGTCCGCTATCGAGATGTTCGTGTGACCGTAACGGGTCGAGATGCGGCACTCTGCTCCCCGAAATCATCGCCGGAAAGCGGCCATTGGTCTTCCGCTGCCTGAAAGCAGCCAGTCGTCAACGCGCATTCCCGACCCACTGCGGACGTAGAACCTGCACAACCTTGACGGCAGTGTCCGAGGCCCAACGGCCATTCGATTGCTCACATCGGAGAGCGGATGCTGGGCGAAAACACACGCAGGACTCGCTTGCTGGCCGGCCAGCTCCGTGCATGGAGGCAATCGCTGGCTTGTCCCGCGACCGGGCGGGCGATCACTAGCAGCAGCTAGCGGTCAATGGTCAGTTAATGGCTCTGTTGCCAGCGCAGGACCGGGTGACTCGCGCCGGCCGGCATGACCCACGCGCCGGTCGGTCCGAAGTCCCAGCCGACGAAGCTGGCCGGATCGCTCATTTGCGCGGTAGGGAGACCGTTGGATGCCGGCAGTTGCGGGCCGGTCCCGGCGCTGACGCTGCGCGTCGTCGTCTGTTTGTCCCAGTAGACGTTGGTGGCAATCCCCGCGTTGGGGTCCGGCTCGTTATACGCCGCGATGCCGCCGAAGCTGGTGACCGTATCCGGCGGCGCGCAGCAATAACCTTGTACCAGCCCGGCCGCGAACGACTGCTCGATTGTGCCGGAGTTCGAATAGACGAGGCCGCCGGTGCTCAGATCGCCATACGAGGTGCCCGTTGCATACGATTGCGAAATTGTACCGGCGTTGAAGCCGGCCAGCGCTCCGGCCACGCCGTGATAGCCCGCACTCGCATCGCCGGTTGCATAGGATTGCAGAATGGTCCCTTCATTGAGGCCGACCAGTCCGCCGAGTACACCGGCCGACCCGACGAACGCGCTGCTCCACGAGCGCTCGATCAGGCCGTCGTTGCGTCCCACCAGGCCGCCGAGCAACGCACCTTCGAACGCGCCGGAGCCGCGGCTGCCGGTAGTGTAGGCGTAGGTGATCAAGCCCTGATTCTCGCCGGCCAGAATGCCAAGCGGGATCCCGCCCGGGAAATAGATATTCGTCACGACCCGCGCGTTGGTCATCCCGACATTCCGCACGACACCGGTCGGCCCGATCGCGCCGAACAATCCCGTCGCCGGCTGCTCGGTCGAGCTCTGATCAAACTCGGTGAACCTGTCGATCACGTGGCCCATCCCGTCGAACTGACCGGAAAAAGGCGTGGTCGCATTGCCGAGCGAAGAGAAAGCGAAAGACGTATCGGTCGAACTGGCGTCAAGGTTTTTGCCGAGCGCATACGCGCCGCCGAGATCAAGCGCGATGTTCTGTAAATCGCCGACCGAATTGACCAGCTTGTAGCCGGTCACCTGGGCGATGAGACCGCTATACGGAGCTGCTGTCCACGCGCTGTTCGCCACGATCGTGCCGGGATTGTATCTGCCGTTCATATCGTAAAGTGCGCTGACGATGCCCGTACTCTTCGACCAGTCGACGGTGCCGTTGTTGATGACGCTGCCGCCGTTGTCGATACCGGACGCGTCGCCGCGCAAGGTCAGATTGCCCGCTCCGTTGTTCGCGACGGTCGTGGCCGTCGTCAGCGAGACGCTGTGATAGGCGGCCAGCGAGAGCGAGGCCGGACCGTGCCAGCGCAGGCTCGAAGCGACCTCCAGGTCGCCCATTGCGCCGTTGGCGCCCGTCATGGTGACATCGACCGAGGTGCCCGCGTTCAGGCTGCCCTGCAACGCGTGCGCGGCCGAATCGTCGATCGTGAACTCGGGCGTCGACAGATTCCATTGTTCCGCGTGAACCACTGCGTGCTTGCCGAACGCTAGTTGTGCCGCTTGTGTATCGACGGTTCCGCCGCTGCCGTCCGCGTTGCTTGCGGCGATGTTGCCGAGTTGCTCGACACGGCCGCTGTCGGCGACGAGCCACACATGGCCGTCGCGGCTCGCGGTGCCCGTCGCGCGGATGCGCGTGCCCCAGCCCGCCAACGCATACACGTTGCCGTCGGCGGCCTGCAGACTGATCTGCGCGGCGGTTATCCGCCCCCGGTTGACGACCGTACCCTGACTGCCCGCCTGCACGAACACCTGCCTGCTGCCGGCTGCGTCCTGCAACAGCACCTGCTCGCCGGCGGCCAGTTCCGCTGTGCCATTGGGCGCCGCCAAGGTCCCGGCGTTGATGACGTCGTTTCGCGCAATCAGGAACACATCGCCGCCGCTCGAACTGATCTTGCCGAGATTGATCACGGCTGCGTTCGAGCTGCCCGACAGTGCGAGCGAGCCGCTGCCCTGCATGAACGCGTCGTTGCAGATGTCGAGCGTCGACGCGACGAAACGTCCGCCGGTTGTAATAGCTCCCGATGGCCCGACGACGATGCCCTGCGGATTGATCACATAGAGGCTGCCCGTCGCACTGAGCCTGCCGAGGATGGCAGAGGGTGAACCACCCGTCACCCGGTTCAGCGTCGCGCCGGAGCCATTGTCGAACGTCACGCTGTTGTTCCCGCCGATTGAAAAGCTGCTCCAGTCGATCACGCCGCGCGTCGACCCCGGTTGTGTGATCACGATGCCGTTTCCCTGGCTTGCGATCGTGCCGGCGCCGGCCACGTACGTGCCGCCTTGTGGCAGAGGGCCCGCTGCGAGCGTCGCATGCGTGAAGCAGAGCCCAGCAACCGAAAGCCCGATGGCGAGCCAGAGGACTTCGTTTGGCTGCCGAGGATGCGGTCCGCGTCGCGCGGGCCGACGTAGTTCTGGACGTGTCATACGTCCCCTTTTCCGCGCGGGCGCAGAATGGCTGCCAGCGACCCGCAGAGCCGACCGGAAGCGCGTTGGTCGCAGCGTCTGAAGAATAGACATCCAAGTCGCCGATGCATGCCAATACCTCTGCGTTTTCCGCCTTCGGATCGGACCGTTGCGACGGTTTATCGTGTGGCGGCGCTGATGGCGCGGGTAGATCCGAGGTCAACGTGCTCAAGGACGTGACTGTGTTTAGTGTGTCGGTTCATGAGCTTCGGACAGCAGATGGGGATGGCAGATAGCAGCGCTTGCGTTCTCAAGGCCAGGGACCGTTTGCAAATCCCGAGCGGACGTCTGAACGTCCATCCGACGGGAGGCGCGAATGACGCTTGATGGCCGGGTAGAGGCGGTCCCATCCGCAACCTCCTCGCCGGAAACCGGCCATTGAGCGAGGGCGGACGAGCCCTCTGCTAGCCAAACTGGACGACGACCTCGAGCGGCCGCTGATGGCCGAATTTCGCCGAATACTAGTTCCGGTGCAGGCGGATAGAGCCGCCTATTGGGAGGCGGCTCGAGCGATCCCAAGCTTCGTCAGTTCCGCCTCGAGCCACGTCTGATCGCAGTCGGGTCCCGTCTCGATCGAAACGATGCCGCCTTCGGCAACGGCGACCCGGAAATCGAACTGCATTTGCAAGCTGAGCGGTAGATCCATGATCGATTAATCGGGTCTCGGTGCCAGTCAAATTTCATATTTGATCCCCTTCTTAAAAGTTTCTGTGGAAGAGACTAGCTATTGTTAGCGATCTACGCCGCTGCGCGAGTGGCTGATATTGGCCGAACCCGGAGAGCCACATCGATGTCGGTAGCCTCGACCCGCCTCGCAAACTTCGGCTTCCAACCCTGTACAGCCCCCAACGGCCCCGATAGTGGACCTTCCCGGTCGCCATACGGACGCGTTGCGCGTGCTGCTTATCAATATATTTTTAGAGCAATATCGGCGGCTGCTAGTGTATGAAGAAACCTTAAGGCAATGCACCTGCGGCCTTTAAGCCGGCCTAAAACATGAATCGAGGTGAATGCGCGGAAAGTTGTTCATTCAATTAGATGAAAGCCATCCTTGCGCGTGTTGCAAGCAATGACTACGCTCTACTTGATGATTGGCGAATATGTCGTTGGAGCGCCAGCTCTCGCAAAACATCCGCAGGTGTCACGGAGACCTCATGGACGCACCGACATCAGCCTCCGTAAGCGCGTTGCGAGCGCGCCGGCATGCTATTCAACGAAAGAGTACGGATTGCGTGACCATAGTTCATGTGTCGGATACGCACTTCCAGTCGCCCGCTAACGAAGGAGGAGATCTGACGACAACGCTTATGGAAGCGTTCGGCCGCGAGTTACGAGAGGAAAATATCGACTTGCTCTGTGTCAGTGGAGATATCGTTGGCAATTCAATCGGCAGTTGGGCAAACACGGCGACTTGCACGGCCCCATCGTCAATGTCAACAGCGAAGGTGAAAGACAGAAGAAGCAGGATTAGCGAATCGTTCCTGGCTGCGAGAGAGCAGATTAAGCAATGGTGTGACGAATGGAAAATCGAATATAGCCAAGCCGTATTTGTAGTTCCGGGAAACCACGATTTGGAGGCTGTTTCTAATGACAATGGAGGGAACATTGATAGTTTTAACTACGACAGTACAGCTCTAGACTCCTTTAACGAATATTTCGGACCTCAGTACTGTGATAGTGAGTTAGTTTTCGGGCACGCTCACGGGGTTGACATTGGAATCCGACTTTTTTGTATCAGTTCTAATGATGTCAGCCCTACTGTAAACTTCGTGCGCGGCGGCGTTTCTCGTGACCACATTATTGAATTTAAAAAAAGTCTAGCTGACTCAAAAAGACTTGCAGAAGAAAGCGGCGAAGACTTTACCATCTGCTTGATTCACCATCATCCTTTGCCTATCCCAGAGAGCGCGCTTTCTTCAGTCCGCATGTCATACAGACACGATTTAGATGCAACAAATTTAGACGAGATTTCGACCGCGCCCCAGAAGAGCGGCTCGCCGAACTCTACCGCAGTCGAAAGAGAAAATAACAGAGATAACTTCGCCGACACCTTTGTAAACGCGGGAATGTTCACTTCATTCGCACTCTTACATGGTGTCAATTTAATCCTACACGGGCATCAACATCGCCCATTTTTCAAGGTGCTTGAACACGAGCACTCAGACAACTGCAATAGAATGCTAGTCGTTGGCGCGGGAAGTCTGGCTCACGCGGTCAACTCAAAATTCCGGTACAACATTATTCGACTACATAACACGGGGAACATCGAGGTCGAACATCGAGCGATTGATTCCGAAAATTTTATGCACTCGGTAGAGAGTAGACGGATTTCGATGGGGGAGTATCGTCTTCGAATTCAACGATTTGAAAGCCGGCGCCGCAACATTCTACGAAACCTTCGCAATTCTGTATCGAACGTTGGAAGCGAAATCGAAAATGGACCAGGCGATGGGCGGGCTTACGTCGGGATTGTTACAAGAGTAGTAAAAATAACAAAGAACGGTGATGCACATGTTTCCATTCACTTGACCAATCTCCGCGCGGTGGGGGAGTCACTAACTCGTATCAGACTCGCCTCCTTCAACAGCAAGACCGCGTTCAACAGAAGGACATGCAAGCTAGTGCTGCCTACACATTCGGGAGCGACACCACTAACTTCGAAACCCGTGTTGAAGTTTCCTACGTCGATTGGAGACGATAAACAAGAGGTCTTTGTCACGTTTGAGCCACCTCTTCGCGCATCTGAAACAGCCGACTTTTGCGTTTCATATCGTGTCGCAAGGGCATTTGAATTTCAAGCGACCAAAGCTAAAGACAAAACGGAACATGTGTATATGAGTTGTCGCTCGGTGTTTCCAGAGAATCTCCAAATTGCGGTGGTATTTCCGAGCGGCTGGCTTCCTTCGTCACAACCTTGGGTCTCGGTTATGGACGGTCAAGGCCGTCTTGATCAGGCAGAGAAGAGATATGCGTCCAACAAACTCATGTATATGAGAGATGCCGGCATTGTCATGCTTTCTATAGAACGTCCACTTCCCGGGCTGAGTTATGGGCTTCTCTGGTCGAAGGATCCGGCGAGTCCATCTCGGCCAAAATCGGTTGCTCCGGGAAAACGAAGGCCAGTTCACCGGAAGATAAAATACTGAGCGCCGAGACAAAAGAATACATTTGAGTAAATTAGTGCCCCCGGTTTCTACCCGCCGAGGCTGTCACGGGGGTCGCCTCGGCGGGCGTCGGCTCGTTGCCTTTGGATCTACCTTGGAGACCGGCTGGGCTAGGTTGCGATTGTTCGGAGCCGCGCGAGTGACTTCGCCGCGTCCCACCGACTCCGGCCGAATGTTAAGCTGATCCGGATTGGTAAGACGCGCTACCGCCTCATGCACATCTTTCATTTCGGAGCTTCCGAGTGCAACGCAACGAACATAGCGCGCATAATCTTCAAGCGCGCGGCACGCGGTCGAGGCGACGGTAAAAGTTTCTCCTGCAGCGGTCGTCCCGCAGGCATAAATGCGAAAATCCTCGCCTGTCGACCACATTATGTCTGATTCAATGCGGCCCCGGCGTGGAGTGCTGCGAACGACTTGGCAGAGACTACGGGCTAGAAACTCCGATTCAATCTCCTCCTTGCCAGCATCATCGAGTACGAAACCTTCGTCGTCGGTAAAAAACACCACTTGAGAAGTGTTGGATGGGCACCCTATAAGTAGAATCTCAATAGTCAGTATCCCGCTTCTCGTGAACCTCAATTGCGCAGATGCTCCTCGGGCGACTATTCTTGGCACGTTATGTAACCGATGCTCTGTCGGATTATAGCCATTCGAGACCTCTAGAACGGAAGATGCGTTTCCATCTTGTAGCGCCTCGATGATGCTTCGTCCAACTTCGAAAGCATCATAAACGGTTGCCCCATGAAGAATCCGGTGGTAAAAGGCGACAGCGGACGATCGTGCCGCTGCGTTAGTAACTAAAGCCGTTGTGCCAATCGCAGCAGGGACGACTCCCACCACGGATTTCGCGAGCGTATTGGATTCGCATGCGTTGAAATAAACCAGTTTCGGCGGCCGTTCGTAGTTGAGGAACGTTCGAAGCATAGGTCCCGTCATTCTAACAGGGTCGCCTTTCTCGTTCGAGAATATAAGCTCGCCACTCTCCGCGTGGGCTGAAAAATGGACGACGTCCGGCTGATGCGACAATAGTTCGATTGGCAGTTTCTCGATCGACAATGACGGCAGGAACTTAAACTGGATTGGTTCGCCACTCGCGTATGTGGCTTGCCTTTCTAAATCTGTAATCTCTCTTTCAAGAGTCAACTCCGACGCCCCGTCCGGATTTGATGCTATATAGAAGACTTTCATTTTTCGCGCCCTCGCTTTTATTCTGGAAACAATGCAACGATTCGCGCTACTACCGGATCGTCAAGATATCCTGCTATACCGTGATGGTTATCAATGTGATTTGGAACGTCCAATATATTTAAGACGTCCGCTCGCTCCGTTTTATCTGCAGCTGTGCAACTTGAGAAGAAGTTAGTTCTATCAATTGCGCCGTGCAGAGCGACGACATCTTCCCGGTCAGCCACGTTGACCCAATTGCGCAATTTCTGTGGCCACCGTGGCGATTGCAACGTGAGACGTGAATTGATGCAACCGACACTTAAAGGGCTGCCAATCGTTACAAGCAGGTCGATTGGCTTACCCGTCCACCTCCATAGTGCTTCAATCGCGACAATCGAACCTAGCGAGTGCCCGACGACCACTAGACGGTCGTCGGATTTCGGCCCTGCTTGTTCAATTTCGATCAACGCGGCGTCAGCGAGTCCGCTAATGTGCTTTCGGATATCAGGCGATGTCAGATAGACTGCTACCTGCTCAATCGCAAAGTCAACAAGCCGTGCTTGCGCGGCGTCTGGCAGTACCGATGACAGCGCTCGCAACATCCCGCTGCCAAAGCTGCGATCGATCTTGTCTTTATCTATTCGTCGACTTCGCGTTCTACTGATTTCAGATAAGAACTCTTTTTCGATCTGATTTGCGGCAGATATAGGCCACAGAGCTTCGCCACTTCGGTATGTCCTGTCTTGATCGACACGTTGTGTTGCCTCGATCTCGCGCTTCGAGCCGCCCGCAAGCAGATCCCCGTAAAAGGGCACCGTCACAAATGCATTGTGCAGCGATACAAGGCTACGTGCCTGATCCAAGCCAACATCAAGACTGTCGATCCAGAGTTTGCGAAGGGCATCGGAACTTCTTCCTTCCTGGGCGATCCCGTGAAAAAAAGCAAATGGCATCGCGGTCCTCTTTAGCTAATTAGCCGAGCAGGAACCCGGACAAGCGGCGGTAGTTTACGAAGCAAGCTTTTAAGTTAGCACTGTTCGTCGCCAATGAGGACGCCTTTATGATCGCTGTGTTCGCTAACGCACACGTGGTCACTAGCAACGAAATTCAGCGTGCTGCGCGTGAAATTGAGTCCGCAACCCGATCCATCGGCGCTATCGAAAGGCAAACCTAGTGTCGTGAGTTAGAAGTTCATTGTGTTAATGTCCGATATGGCCGGCGAAGATGAAACGCTTCTTAAAAAGCCACTCTGACTCACTTACCATTTTAGAACGGGCTGTTCCCACAGAGGCGCGAACCATGGAGCAAGCATACCCGGCAGAGGGGTTCTTTGATCTGACTGCGCTGGACCTATTCCGACTGGCCTGCCAACAATACGAGCAGTTTTATCATGCGCAATCGCCGATAAGTGCATACTTGGTGTCGGTCACGTTGTTTCATCTCCTGGATTGGCTTGCGAAAAATGGCAGTGCCGACTGAGGGAAAAAAGCGATCGAATCGAAAGAGGCGAAGAACCGGTCGGTTGAGGAGAATCTAGTGCTTAAGATTTGCGGATTGGAGGAGCTCCAAGCCGTAATCAGTGCCGCAAATAATGCAAAGCATCACGCGCTGAACAATAAGAATCGGCCCGCATACACAAAGAAGCGACGACAAGGTGCGTTCGCTGGCGTGACTAGAGCGGGGGATTCACTTGGCACTGAGTTTCTGATTTTAGTTGTTGACGGCAAGGAAATGTGGCTTCGGGACGCGTTCGGAACAGTGCTGGATCGGTATAGACAGCATTTCACATCGCAAAAGCCGTCATAGTGGTCACTCGCAGTTGCAAGATAGGACGAACTACGAGCGACTTCTTTGGCCTCGCAATAGATGTATTGAGCTCGAACATCCGTTACCAAGGGACTGGCGACGCTCGAACGGCGCCACCGCAACCGCGCCCGCTGGCCGCAGATGCCCGGGTTGAGCCCGATGCTGACGCGAGCCGCGCCGCGAGGCGGCCGTTCTAGCTGCTAGGTATCGACACTGGGGATGGCATTGGGAGGCAAATTTTTTTTGAGAGCGCCCAGTTCGTCTTAGATCAGTTGCCGCCTTCCCGTCCAGAAGCAATAAACTCAGTTGTCGTAGGAGTGAACGCTCGAGCCTGTCTGGGTAAGACTTTGCTCGAAATGCTGAGGCACAAACGGTAGCAACAGAATTGATTGCGCAAGCGGTTTTCCCAGCTTCGTGTCTACAATCCGAGACAACAGGAAAGTCAACTGTATAAGAGGAAAAACCATGGCGGGGATGCGTATCAAGAAGGAACGGGCAGCGGTCTGGACCGGGAAGACCCCCGCCGGGGGGCCCAACAAGGAGGGGACGTGGAAGCCTAGTACCGCATTCGGACACCGGAAAGCGCCCCCTGAGGCAGAACAACGGCAATCTATCAGAGCGGAACGGGTATCCAGTGGGCATATTGAGACAACACTCAGTGAGCCGGCGGCCGAGACTGAAAGACGCCTTCAACGGGAGGCCGAGACTTCTGACAAAATTGGACGGGAGTCGCGGCAGGCCAGGAGGCGGGAATGGCTCCTCAATAGTCCACTGTTCTGGAACAAAAAGTAACCGTCGCGGGCGGTCGGATTTTCCCGAAAAACCGAAAAAAACCGCTCAGCTTTGCAAATTGAACGGTCGATTGCTGAGCCTAGCCGACGCCTGAATGTCCGACCGACGACGCATGTGAACGGCGGCTTGTGGCCGAACGCTGCCTGATGCTTCCTGGATCGAACGGCTCCGCGTCGGCACGTCACGAGAAGCTGGGTGCGACGTATAGCCGCCTTTCCTTCAGGCGCCTCGATTAACGCAATGTCGACGCTACCGCAATTGCAATGCTGCTACCAGCTCCTTGCGTGTCGTCATGCTGATTTGCTTCGTCTCCTCGTGCCGCTTCCGCCGGACAATCCGACGGGTAGCAAACTACGTGAGGCAACAGGTCAGCGCGAGTTGCAATTCTGATGAGTCAATGCGGCCGGTCAGCGACAACTATCGCTTGCTCATAGCGCTGTCGAATGCTTGCTCCGTAATGGTATGGTTGGAGGAAGTAGCTCATCAAGTCTGGACTTCAACATCGCATTCTCATGCATGAGTTCAAGTACACGGCGGTGTGCGCTCATTAACTGTGATTGTGCGCTGTCGCGCTGCCGCTCCAGAATCTTTGTTCGTTCATTGAGATTGGCACGAGCACGTCTGTGCTGCTTGCTGCGTTCACGCCGAAGCGTCTGTTGGTGAGTATCGATTTCCACCCATGCCTGTATTTCGCGGATCAGCGCAGGATAGCGCGCTTTTCTAAGAGCGCTGGGATCGGTGCCAGCCTCCTTGGCAACGTTGTTTTGACTCACAGTGGCGCCTTGCGGCAAGATGCGGGGTCTGCCGATCTTAAGGCGTTCGAACGCTGCGCGAAATCGCTGCTCTGCTGATTCAGTCGCGTGTGCTATCAAGGAAGCTCCTTAGTCCGCGCGCTTCAGCACGCAGAGCGTTTGCCCTTGGGCTGCTTGAGTCCGTGAGGTCAATGCGCCGTACCATGCTTTCAAGCTGGCGCTCTACCGACGCGCGCCTTGACTTATCATAGATTGCTTCGCGACACGGATGTTCGCCATCGCCGCCGGTACACCGGGCAACGGATTCGATGCCACCATACTCGCAATGTCCTCTCTTCACACATCCCCCGAGTCGGGTTTCTCGGAATGCGACTTCTCCGTTACGGCTTGCATCCAAAAGTTTGACGAAGTCGCCAGTAGACATGAGATTAATAATGATCTCCTGCTTGCGTTGTGCGCCTAACGGTGAGACATAGCGATCTTCCACAAGCGATTGAATTTGTTTAGCCATAACCTCGTATCGCGCGGCAGCCGTGATCGCTTCAAAGTCCTCACTAAAACGAACTCGACTGTAATTTTGTCCGTAATATCTCGTTTGCTGAGGCCCGATATGTTTCATCAAGACTTGGATGGACGTATCACTCAGCAGGCCGCTCGCAAACATGTTGATAGCACCGGTTCGCCGAAGTTGGTGAAATGCCAAGGGCCAGATTTTCCCGATCGAGAATTTTCCGTTCTTATCCAAATTCGGAGTGAACATTCGGGCTGAAATTAGGTCTTCCTCCGTTATCCGCAACCTATCTGGGTCGAAAAGATTGGGATACCTTATGCTCCAATTTTGGTAACTCGGAACAACCGTACGCATTGAGTACGGTTTCCAGCGAATGCTGGACCATGGCTCATACGACGTCTGGTGTAAATAAGGATTTGACTTATCGTATTCTGTACAGCCCACTTTGCGATTTGCCGCTGCGCAACGCATTCGCAATCTTGCAATTGCGACCATCGAGTCAACGGCTACTTGTACGCTGGGACTGGTAGGCCATCGAGCATCGCTATCCGGATCTGTCTTTGTAGTCTCACCGCAAATGATAGGCAGAGAGCCCAATATCGGATCTTCATCCCAGATAAGGCAATCCGATCTTGAAGATCCAGCCTCTTCCTTCCTTTGCAGCGTTAAGTTAATTATGTAAGCAAGGCCAGTCAGCTGGATGAGGGTTAGGTAAGAACTGAGGGCCTTAATATCGAGCCCTTCAGCGTCGATACGACAAAGCCATGTTCGCAGAAGTTTTTCGATTCCGAATTTTTGCGCCGTGAGTTCAAATCCCCCGTAATACTTACGTCCTGTCCGGAGGCCTGCGCTCTTGCGCTGCGCGGAGAACGGAAGGAGGGGACCTGAGTGGATCCGGCGATCAAATGCGGATTCCAACGATCCAAAGTTCAAGCCATAGGCATCCACGCAAAACTCGAAACATTTCTCGATCTGCGACTTGTGGAGCAAGAAGTCATCCAAGCATGCGCGAAGCCTCGCAATTTGATAGGTCCAAATTCGCGGAGGAATATAAGCTGTCTGTTCAGTCTCTAGATCTTCTGCTTCTCTGAACACTCTAGCCAAATGACTAAGTCCGCTTTCATCGACCAGAGCGAAGCCGATATAATCTTTTGCGCGAAGCAGACGGTCAAGAATTACGAGCAGGCGCTTTCGTTCGATGGGATGTCCGTATAACGCAGGAATGTGTTCGAGTACGTGCGGGAAACGAGTCAGGTCGCTTGCACGAACCCCTTCTCGCTCGCAGAGGACCACAATACGTCTTACGTAACCGAAGCACAGTTTGAGAGAAAGCCAGCTTCTAACGCCGCGATAGCCCCAAATTAACCACGTCGCAAGAAGCCTAAGCGAATATTGATTTTCATCGCGTAGTGGAGCGGCACTACGTCCATGTAGACCACCGGCTATGTCAAGCTTCAAGAGCGTGCCGGCCCACGCCGAAAAATCCCATACAGGTGAACCCCATGACGAAATGGGATTACCGTCTTCATCTTCACTTATCACCCAGTCGGACGGAGGGGGCCAACGAGGCGGTCGGTAGCAGGAATGTCCATGACCGATCGGAGAGTTGATAATTTTCAGCCCGAGTTCTGCGGTAAGTTTGCTCACAACTCGCCCTCTAACGCTAAAATTTCATCTCGAAAGTCCGGATGAAAATCTCCTTCGGCTACCCGCGCGTGAGATTCTTTTACCCACTCGCGTCGGATTGAGTTGGACTGTTCAAACCACTTCAGCTTGTCGCCGAGCCGATCGATGACTAGCTTCGAAGGTGGTACATCCGGGTCGCTTCGACGTGGATGAGCTCTACTTAATTCGATAACTTTTAAGTGGCAGAAGGTTGCCATCGCCCATACATAGTCGAGCGAATCCACGTCGCGATGGTTCTCGCACCACAAGCAACCAGACGCTCTTGTGCAGTTAGGCCTTGGGGCAGCTTTCGGAGTATCGTCAAACTGATGAGGCGCTCCGGTGCAACTGCCAGGTGCTACGGACTGCGTCAGCTTGGAATGAGGGTCAAATTTGGACCAAAACCGGGTCACTTCTACGATCGCTGTTTGAAGGCTAGGTCGCTCATAGACATTAAGCAACGTTTGTTTCGTGTGCTGCGCCATCTCAGCGGTGAGGTCTGGATCGGACGTCATTCTGAGCAGCCAGTTCACCCTCGTGTTCCGGAGCGATTGAGGCGAGACGTAAGGAATTTCTAACTTTCTGCAGGCTGCTTTTATTCGAGCTCCATTGCTTCTCTTCTCGTGCCTGCTGCCTCTAATGCCAATGAAGGGAAAAAGATGAACTGAGTCCGAGAAGAAAGTTCTCCGCCATTCAAGATAGCGTTCGAAATGCCCTTTATAGTCCTTGAAGATTTCAAATAAAACTGCGCCACCTCGTCGATTTTTGTAGTCTTTGACTTGATATCCATCAAGGTAGCCAACATAAAAAAATTGCCGAAGGCTCAAATTTCTAGCTTGTGCCAAATTCATGCCTGTCTGTGCGATGAAAACAAAAAGTTCGGCCTCAATGCGCAGATTAGCAAGCGCGGATTCTCGATGACCCATCCTATTTGGTTGACGTGAACTCATTGGGCCGCCGACGTGGCCTCGGCGAGTCAGCGTTCTACCGCCCCTTAGTCTAATTTCGAATGGATTTGTCGCTGCAGATATGCTTGCGACAGTGATCTGATCGCAGATATCTTGCAAAAAATGTCCAAACGCAAAGGTATTTTTGAGGTTTTGCTTTTCTGCCTGACTGCCGGTCGCGCTTTTGCGCTGCCTTTGCGGTTCGAGTCGGGTCAATTCTACGATGCGTGTGTGCCTGTTAAGGACGCGATCTAGCAATGTGCCGACGGTCGCTCCATAGGTGTACGAGACGCCGATCGACAACCTCTGTTCGCTTGCCGCAGCAACAGTCTTGATTCGGGTTCGATGGAATAACCAATCGGCCCAGGCACAATAAGTTTCAACGACAGTGTTGAGTGTCAGCGGAAGCTCATTGCGGTCAGCAAACTTAAAGAAATTCCGCAAACAACGAATCTGTCCTTCCGCTGTATGCCGAGAACTGCCACTGCCGAGACCCGCAGAAATTTCTTCGTGAAGTTTCACGACAAGAGGCACGCGATCGGATTGCGGATGCCCGAGCTTTCCGTAGTAGATTTGAGATCCAGCATACCTGACGTTGACGGCTGCTCCTCCCTTGAAGAGCAAGATGTTGAGATTCCAAGGCGTTTCAGTTCGACCGAATTCAACGTCCGGGAATCTCAAATCAGGAAGTCGAATATCTTTATGCATCTGCACTGTCCCACGAACGACCTTGAAGACCAGTGAATGCCTCGTTAAAAGCTGCCGCCGCTCGTTGCTTCGCCCGGGTGTTCTCAAGAAATGTAATGTATTTCAACGTCGTTTGTTCGTTCTTATGCAGCATCGCGTCTCTCACAACTCGGATCGCTTCCGTTTTTGCACCATAATTTAATAAGAGTTCCATCAACCAGGTTCCAAAAGTGGCGCGAGTCTGATGAAAGTGAAAGCGCTGCATGAACGTCATCCCTGCTGCTACAGCTCGGTGTCTCATTTCATACACTAATCGGTTCACCGTCTCGACGGTGTAGGGCTGCCCCGCTCGAGTCAGAAACAAAAGATTCTTATTTGTGTGATTTGCCTTTGATTCTCGCAACAGGCGAGCGGTCGAGGATGCGTAGGCGTTCAAGTCTACCAAGAGCGCCGCCGGTATCAATATTTCACCGGATACTGAGAACTTAGTTGCAATTCCAGTCCCGGGTCCTACTGGAAGTAGATATATCCCGGGTGCAAGTGGATCCTCTCTCGCTGCGAGGAGGCTGGTCACAGTCAAGCTGGTGACGGTGCCGATCCGCGCGCCGGTCAAAAAACCCGTCGCGAGCATCAGATGCAGCTCTTTGATCGCGTGCTCGGCCGTATATGTCAGAAGCTCGCTCATATGGTCCGAGCGTAAAGGCAAAAGACCTCCCTCCAGCGAAGTTCCGACGCGGCTTCGATTCGGGATTTTGAGGTCGTTACTTAGGCGCACCAAGCTTCGCTTGAAGCCCGCCGTGTCGTGGAAAGGAATCACCGTAAGCCGATCGACCCACATCGGATTATCGGCAGAGACTAGACCGTGTGAACTGGCGAATCTATAGAATTGAACCACTGCGCTCATGCAGTTTGACGCAGTCGCGCCTGCTATGAGGCCTTCGTGGACTTCGTCAATGAGTTGTTTCCTAAATTTCCTGAGAACTTGTTCTTCTTTTCGTACAGGAAAATGTTTCCAATCGACATTCCGATCCTCAAGAAAATCAGCGTATCGCTTCAAGTGCTTCATCGTGCGCTTCGTCGTCTCGGGATTCAAGTGCGACGATGTCGCTCTGTCTAGAGCCCAGAGATTCGCCTCATTCCATCCGCACCCATCGCTCCAAAAAATCTGCGGTAAGCGATCTAGCGATTTCGACGGGTTTTTTGCCCATAAAACTTGCTGTTCGCAATACGAAGCATCGAAGAATTCGTAATGGATATATTCAAGCCTCGCCATTGCATTCACCATTTGGGCTGGAAGCGAAATGTTGCTTTCGGCAAAGCAGTGGACGCGATGGCTGGGTGAGAGAGGGAAGGGTGACGCCAGTTATTGCGCGCTTCGATTCTCCGAAGCAAATAAAGAAGGGGGAATAAAGGGTGGCGAGCTTTCGTCGTTGCCCCAATTTAACACCGTCGACCAGGTAGGACATGTTGCCTTCCAGTGCACTGGGGCGGGCCCGACGGGCCCTCAGCTTGTTTTAAGCAAGACAAGCGTCACTACCCCTTGGCCATGTCAGTAGGGTAGGAAATCTGGTGTGAATGTCAATGCGCGCCTACTTCGGGGTGAACAGGAAGTTCATCACGTCGCCGTCATGCACGACGTATTCCTTGCCTTCCGCGCGCATCTTGCCGGCTTCCTTCGCGCCTTGTTCACCCTTGTAGGTGATGAAGTCGTTGAACGCGATGGTCTGCGCGCGAATGAAGCCGCGCTCGAAGTCCGTGTGAATCGCACCCGCCGCCTGCGGCGCGGTGTCGCCGATATGGATCGTCCATGCGCGCACTTCCTTCACGCCGGCGGTGAAGTAGGTTTGCAGGCCGAGCAGCTTGAAGCCCGCGCGGATCACGCGGTTCAGGCCCGGCTCTTCCATGCCCATGTCGGCGAGGAACACTGCCATGTCGGCTTCGTCGAGGTCGGCGATTTCCGCTTCGATCGCCGCGCACACGGCGACGACCGGCGCGTTCTCGGCGGCCGCGAATTTCGCCACGGCGTCGAGGTGCGGATTATTTTCGAAACCGTCGTCCTTCACGTTGGCCACGTACATGGTCGGCTTCGCGGTGATCAGGCAGAACGGCTTGAGCGTCGCCTTTTCGTCGTCCGACAGATCGAGCGCGCGGACCGGCTTGGCCTGGTCGAGCTGCGCGCGCACCTTTTCCAGCACGGCGGCGTTCTTCGCGGCTTCCTTGTCGTTACCCGACTTGGCGGCCTTCGAATAGCGCGTGAGCGCCTTTTCGACCGTGGCGAGGTCGGCCAGCGCCAGTTCGGTGTTGATCACTTCGATGTCCGACAGCGGATCGACCTTGTTCGCGACGTGAATCACGTTGTCGTCTTCGAAGCAGCGCACCACGTGCGTGATCGCGTCGGTTTCGCGGATGTTCGCGAGGAACTGGTTGCCGAGCCCTTCGCCCTTGCTGGCGCCCGCCACCAGACCGGCGATGTCGACGAACTCCACCACCGCCGGCAGGATACGCTCCGGCTTGACGATCTCGGCGAGCGCCTTCAGACGCGCGTCCGGCACCTCGACCACGCCGACGTTCGGCTCGATCGTGCAGAACGGATAGTTTTCGGCGGCGATGCCCGCCTTGGTCAGCGCATTGAACAGGGTGGACTTGCCGACGTTAGGCAGGCCGACGATGCCGCATTTGAGGCTCATGGAAATCCTTCAGTGAATCAGTAAGTTGCGTGATGCGCTCGACGCTGAGTGCGGCTTCGGAAAGCCTTCGCGTGTGGCGTGGGGGCAAACACAGCGGAGCGGGACAGGTCACCGAATCGGGGCGTTGGCTCGACGATTGGGTGCGAGTTTTCACGGAAAACGCAATTGTAACCCGTTCGGATGGGCGTACCGGTGCGCCGGCGGGAAAGCCGGGCGCGCCGAGCGAACGTGCGGCGGACGCGATCTAGGGTCTGTTTTTGGGCGGCCACTGTAGAATCGACGGCTTAGGGCCGTCAGAGCTCTTTTTCGGGGGATAGCTGTGCGAGCAGTGAGATGGCTGGGAACCGGCGTGGCGGTGGTGCTGGTCGGCGGTGCGGTCGCGACGTGGTTGTCGCAGAATTTCGACGAAGCACAGGCCAACACGGACCGGCAGACGGTCGAGTGCCTCACGAACCACCTGACGCAGGACGACCGGGCGCGCATCGCGCAGTTCGCTGATAAAAACGACTTCGAATCACTCTGGCGCGTGTACGACCAGGTTTTCCCCGATTGCGCCGTACGCGGCGACCAGCGCGAGCGCAAAGCCCAGCTCGAAGCGAGCGCATGGCGCATTCTCCAGTCCGACCCGCGCTTCATGCGTCTGCGCGAAGCGAATGCGGCGATGGCGTCGGGTTCACCGCACTAGCCCTCAGGCGGGCGCCAGGCCGGATTTTTCGGGCGCAATTGCCGCACCCGCCGATCCGTCCCCCGCAACCCCCGCGGCTATAATGCGCGGATGAACGCACACCACCAGACCTTTGATGCCGCAGTGATCGGCGGCGGGCTCGTCGGCAAGACCGCGGCGCTCGCGCTCACGCAAGGCGGCCTGCGCGTGGCTCTGCTCGCGCAAGCTTGCGCGGCATTGCCCGCCGGTGCCGCTTTCGATTCGCGGGTCTACGCGTTGTCGTCGAGTTCGCAGGCGCTGCTCGAGCGCTTGCGGGTCTGGCAGGCGCTCGATCTGTCGCGGCTCGGGCCCGTCTACGACATGCGGGTCTACGGCGACGCTCATGCCGAGCTGCATTTCTCCGCATTTCAGGCGTCGGTGCAGCAACTGGCGTGGATCGTCGAGTCGTCGGTGATCGAACGCGCGCTGGATGCGGCGCTGCGCTTCCAGCCGAATTTCACCTGGATCGACTCGCGCGCTCAGGCGCTGGGCTTCACTGCCGAAAGCGCGAGCGTCGGTCTCGCGAACGGCAACGTCGTCGAGGCCGATCTGGTGGTCGGCGCGGACGGCGCGCATTCGTGGGTGCGCGCGCAGATCGGCTCGAAGATGAACCGGCGCGACTACCGGCAAACCGGCGTGGTCGCCAATTTCAAGGCCGAGAAGCCGCACGGCGAAACCGCCTACCAGTGGTTCCGCGACGGCGAGATCATCGCGCTGCTGCCGATGCCGGACGGCCATGTGTCGCTGGTCTGGTCGGCGCGCACCGAACACGCCGGGCAACTGCTCGCGCTCGATCCGGCGCAGCTCGCCGCCGAAGTGGAACGCGTGAGCGGCGGCCAGTTCGGCGCGCTCGAATGCGTGACGCCCGCGCAGGGCTTCCCGCTCGCGTTGCAAACGGTGGACCGGCTGGTGGCGCCGCGCGTCGCGCTGGTCGGCGATGCCGCGCATCTGATTCATCCGCTGGCGGGGCAAGGCATGAACCTCGGCTTGCGCGACGTAGCGGCGCTCGCCGAGACGGTCGGGGGCAAGGAATCGTTCCGCGATCTCGGCGACATGGTGCTGCTGCGCCGCTACGAGCGCGCCCGCCGCGAAGATATCCGCGCGCTGATGATCGCCACGGACGGCTTGCAAAAGCTTTTCTCCGTGCCCGGTCCGTTCGCGAAGGCACTGCGTAATAGCGGTATGGCTTTCGTCGGCGCGCAGCCGTTCATCAAGCGCTGGCTGGTGTCGGCCGCGCTGGGGTAAACGTGGGGCCGGCGGCCACGGCCGGCAACACAGGTATCATGAACGGATTGACGGCGTGCCGGTCCGACCCGGCACGTGACACAACGCGCGCGACGCGCGATCGAAACCCAGGAATTCAGCATGAAAAAAACCTTCCGCATGGTGGCGGGCGCGCTCGCGATTGCCGCTTTCACGATCGGATGCTCGGCGCAGGCCGACCAGACGACCGACAAGCTCAAAGCCACGCTGCAAACGCGTCTGGCCGACGTGACGATCAAGAGCATCACGAAGTCGCCGATCGCCGGGTTGTACGAAGTGAACCTCGGCAGCCAGATCGTCTATAGCGACGCGAACGGCGATTACCTGATGCTCGGCGACATGGTCGACGCGAAGACCCGCAAGAATCTGACGGAAGCGCGTCTGTCCGAGACCAACCGGATCGATTTCGCGAGCCTGCCGTTCGCGAACGCGGTGAAGGTCGTGCGCGGCAACGGCGCACGCAAGATCGCCGTGTTCTCCGATCCGAACTGCCCGTATTGCAAGCAGCTCGAAACGTCGCTGAAGTCGCTCGACAACGTGACGATCTACACGTTCCTGTACCCGGTTCTGTCGCCGGATTCGACCGCCAAGTCGAAGTCGATCTGGTGCTCGACGGATCGCGCGAAAGCGTGGGAAGCCTGGATGCAGGACCACCAGGCGCCCACCGCCGCCGGCACTTGCGACACCGCCGCGATCGACAAGAACCTGACGCTCGGCCACGCGATGAACGTCGAGGGCACGCCCACGGTGTTCCTCGCCGACGGCCGCCGCCTGCCGGGCGCCGTGCCGGCCGACCGGCTAGACCGCGAAATGTCCGCCGTGCACTGAACCACGCGGCACATGCAGGAGCACGGAGGCGCGCAGGGCGCCTCCTTTCGCGTCCGGCCCGCCGCAGCCATGCCGACGCGTCGATTCTCATGCCTAGATCCGACGCCTTGATCGACGCATTCGACGCGTTGATCAACTTTTCGTCCCCCATCTCCTAATCGCCGCCGATGAAGCCGATCCGCTACACCATCGTTCCGAAGCAACCCGCCGCCCATCTGTTCGAAGTCACCGTGACCGTCGCCGATCCCGATCCGGCCGGCCAGCGTTTCATGCTGCCGGTGTGGATTCCGGGCAGCTACATGGTGCGCGAGTTCGCGCGCAACATCGTCACGCTGCGCGCCACCAACGACGCGGGCCGCAAGGTGCGGGTGGAAAAGACCGACAAGCACACGTGGCAGACCGCGCCGGTCAAAGGCGCGCTGACGCTGCGCTACGAGGTGTACGCGTGGGACCTGTCGGTGCGCGCCGCGCATCTCGACGACACGACGGGCTTTTTCAACGGCACGAGCGTGTTCTTGTCGCCGCTCGGTCACGAGGAAGCGCAGTGCGTGGTCGACATTCAGAAGCCGCAAGGCGCGGCGTACCGCAACTGGCGGGTCGCGACCGCGCTGCCGGAAGCGCGCGGCACGAAGCGTTACGGTTTTGGCGAGTATCGCGCGCAGAACTATGACGAGCTGATCGATCATCCGGTCACGCTCGGCGAATTCGCTCTGGCGACCTTCGACGCGCATGGCGTGCCGCATGACGTCGTGATCGCGGGTCGCGTGGTTGGGCTGGATATGGCGCGCCTGAGCGCCGACCTGAAGCGCATCTGCGAAGCGCAGATCGCATTGTTCGAACCGAAGACGAAGAAAGCGCCGGTCGACCGCTATGTGTTCATGACGCAAGCCGTTACCGACGGCTACGGCGGCCTCGAACACCGCGCGTCCACGGCGCTGATCTGCAATCGCGGCGATCTGCCCGTGGAAGGCCGCGAAGCGATGAGCGAAGGCTACCGAACCTACCTCGGCCTGTGCAGCCACGAATATTTCCACACGTGGAACGTCAAGCGCATCAAGCCGGCCGTGTTCGCACCGTATGACCTGAGCGTCGAAAACTATACGTCGCTGCTGTGGCTGTTCGAGGGCTTCACGTCTTACTACGACGACCTGATCCTCGTGCGCAGCGGCCTGATTTCGCAGAACGACTATTTCGGCATGCTCGGGAAGGTAATCGGCGGCGTGCAGCGCGGCAGCGGACGGCTCAAGCAGACTGTTGCCGAAAGCTCGTTCGACGCGTGGGTCAAGTACTACCGGCAGGACGAGAACGCGCCGAACGCGATCGTCAGCTATTACACCAAGGGCTCGCTCGTCGCGCTCGCGTTCGATCTGACGATTCGCGCGCAGACCGGTGACCGCAAATCGCTCGACGACGTCATGCGTCTGTTGTGGCAGCGCTTTGGCCGCGACTTCTATCGCGGCAAACCGGTCGGCGTCGCCGAAAGCGAGATCGAAGCGATATTCGCGGAAGCGACTGGGGCGGACCTGGGCGAAATGTTCGCGCAAGCCGTGCACGGCACGCGTGATCTGCCGCTCGGGCCGTTGCTCGCGCCATTCGGCGTCGCGCTCGCGCCTGAACTGGACAATAACGGTAAGCCTTCGCTCGGCGTGCGCCTGCGCGGCGGCGCGGATTGCACGCTGGCGGCGGTCCACGAAGGCAGCGCGGCGCAAAAAGCGGGACTCTCGGCCGGCGACGTATTGATCGCGCTCGACGGCCTGCGCGTCACTGGCGCGAATCTTGACGGGTTGCTCGCGCGTTACCAGCCGGGTGCGAAGGTCGAAATCCATGCGTTCCGTCGCGACGAGCTGCGCACCACGCAAGTCAAGCTGGACGGCCCGGAGGTGGCGCGCTACAAGCTCGCCGTCACCGACAAGCGGGCCGCCGCACGCAAGGCGCGCGAACGCTGGCTGGCAAGCTGATCGTCAGCCTTTGCGGCATTCATTGGCGGGCGAGGGCGGGGGGATTGTCCTACCAGCGCAACAATCCTTCGCTGCCGGATGGCTTTTTCCCAGGTCGGTAAAAAAACACAATGCCTCCACTCGCGCAACATTGCGCGCCCCTACTGGAGTCAACCATGACCACGATCCTGCAAATCAACTCGGCAGCCCGCTCGCAAGGCGCGAACTCGACGCTGCTCGTCAACGAGCTGACCGCAAAGCTGCAACAATCGAATCCGGGCGCGCAAGTCGTCGTCCGCAACCTGCAAGCCGAACCGCTGCCGCACCTGGACGACGCCGTCCTTGGCGCGTTCTTCACGCCGGCTGAACAGCGCACGGCCGAGCAAGTCGCCATTGCCGCCCGCAGCGAAGCGCTGATCGCCGAACTGCAAGCCGCCGACATCATCGTGATCGGCGCGCCGATGTACAACTTCGGCATCTCGTCGCAGCTCAAGACGTACTTCGACTTCATCGCCCGCGCTGGCATCACGTTCCAGTACACGGCGAACGGTCCGGAAGGTCTCGTGAAGGGCAAGAGGGTTTATGTCGTCTCGGCACGCGGCGGCAAGTACCTGGGCACGCCGAACGACAGCCAGACGCCGTATCTGACGAGCTTCCTGGGCTTCCTCGGCATGACCGACGTGAACTTCATCTACGCCGAAGGCCTGAACATGGGCCCTGACGCGGCCACCGCCGCGCTGGCTGCCGCGCGTGAAGCGATTGCTGCTGCGTAAGATTGTTGCTGCTTCGACGCCGTTGCTTCGAAGCAGTCAATAACGGTGGATAGCTGCGGATAGCGGTGAAATGAAAAACGCCACGGATGTGAGTCCGTGGCGTTTTCTTATTGCGGCGCGGCTCGCGGTTCTCACGCCAGCATTTGCGCTTCGCCGGGCAGACGCCAGTCGATCGGTGCGCGGCCATGCTTCACGAGATACTCGTTGGCCTTCACGAAGTGGCCGCAGCCGAGAAAGCCGCGATGCGCCGACAGCGGCGACGGATGCGGCGCCTCCAGCACGTAATGCGACTTGCCGCCGAGCAGCGCGCGCTTCGCTTGCGCATGCGCGCCCCACAGCATGAACACGAGGCCGTCGTGGCGCATCGCCAGTTCGTGGATCAGCGTGTCGGTGCATTTTTCCCAGCCGCGTTTCGCGTGACTCGCCGCGCTGTCGCGTTCGACGGTCAGCACCGTGTTCAGCAGCAACACGCCTTGTTTGGCCCACGTGTCGAGGCAGCCGTGACGCGGCGTTTCGTGGCCGAGACTCGTGGCGATTTCCTTGAAGATATTGCGCAGCGACGGCGGCGTGCGCACGTTCGGCGCGACGGAAAACGCGAGCCCGTGCGCTTGCGGCGTGCCGCGGTCCTCGCCGTGATACGGGTCCTGGCCGAGGATCACCACTTTGACTTCGTCGGGGCTCGTCAGGCGCAGCGCGCGGAACACGTCGGCGGGATAGACGGTTTTGCCGGCCGCGCGCTCACCGTCGACGAAACGGCACAGCGGCGCGTATGCGTCGCTGTCGATGAAGGGCTTCAGATGCATGCGCCATGCCGGGGGCAGGGCGGCGAATTGGGCTTCGAGCGTCGGTGTGGCGAAGTCGGTCGGCGATGGTGTGGTCATCTCACTGGCCGATGTGGATGCGGCGTCGCCGAACAGGGAAGCCTGCGACGGATTGGAGCGGGTTCGGGAAGCGGAGGTCATGGCGGGGGAGTGTCGCAGCAAACGGGCTTCGGCTCAAGGTGCGGCGGCGCCACGCGGGGCGCGTTCAACGCCTCAGTTCAACCCGCCCGCAACTGATACCCGCGCTGCGCCTTGCTGACGTTGTCCGGCGCGAGTCCGCTTATCTGTTTGCCGAGTTCCGCCGCGAGCGCGTGCAGCGCAGCTTCTGCGCCGGACTTCAGTTCAAGCTCGACTTCCGAGATGGGCGCACGGCGGTTCTCGCCGTCGACTTCCGCGAGCACGTCGCCCTGATCGATCGCGGCTTCGATTTCCGCACCGCCCAGTTCGACGTGCCACAGCGTGCGCGTGAAATTCGTGCGGAACAGTTCGATCAACGTGGACGCCGCCTGGCGTAACGCATCTGCTGCAGCCGGCTCATCGCAAGCGCGCAGCAGCGCGTCGATCTCCAGCTTCGGGCCCGCCACCGGCATTTCCCATTCGTGCCGGCTGTGCAAACCATCCTTCGCGTTGCCCACCGTCTTGAAGGTTTGCAGCCAGCCATCCGGTGTTTGACGCAGACGCAGCGCGCTCTTCGAACTCGCCAACCCAAGCTGCGGCGTATCGAAGTAAATGTTCACCAGTTTGACCGGGCTGCCCTCTTTACCGGTGCGCGAGACGAACCACTGTTGCGCCGCCTGCACCTGCCCGGCCGGCAGCGCCAGCTTGATTTCGCGTTCCATGCCCATGATGCGTTTCCTTGCGTGTACCGACGCGGCGTCTAGAAAAACATCCGCGCAAGTTCCACGCCCGGCTCGTCCGCGCGCATGAACGCTTCGCCGACGAGGAACGTGTGCACGTCCATCGCGCGCAGGCGCTCGACATCGGCGCGCGACAGAATGCCCGATTCGGTGACCACGATGCGGTCATCCGGAATCGCGTCGAGCATGCCGATGGTCGTCTCGATCGACGTTTCGAAAGTGCGCAAGTTGCGGTTGTTGATGCCGATCAGCGGTGTCTTCAGCGTCAACGCTTCCTTAAGCTCGTTGCTGTCGTGCACTTCGACCAGTACCGCGAGGCCCAGCGAATGCGCGAGCGCTTCGAGGTCCTGCATCTGCGCGGTGTCGAGCGCGGCTGCGATCAGCAGGATCGCGTCGGCGCCCATCGCGCGCGCTTCGACGATCTGGTACGGATCGACGATGAAGTCCTTGCGCAGCACCGGCAACTGGCACGCGGCGCGCGCCTGCTGCAGATACGCGACGCTGCCCTGGAAGAACTGCACGTCGGTGAGGACGGACAGACAGGCCGCGCCGTGCTTCTCATACGAACGCGCGATTTCGGCCGGGTCGAAGTGCTCGCGCAGTACGCCTTTGGACGGACTCGCCTTCTTCACTTCGGAAATGACCGCGGCCAGACCCGCCGCGTGCTTGGCGCGCAGCGCGCCGACGAAATCGCGGATATCGCGCGACGACGCTTCGAGGCGCAACTCTTCCAGCGGCGCGCTCTGTTCGGCCGCGCGGACTTCTTCGCGTTTGACCGCGATGATGCGGTCGAGGATGTCGCTCATAAGTATCTCGCTACGTGATTACTTGAATTGCTGGGTGAAGCGAATCAGCTCGTCGACCTTCGCGCGGGCCTTGCCGCTCGCGATCGCTTCGCGCGCCAGTTGAATGCCGTCCGCGATCGACGCCGCCACGTTCGCCGAATACAGCGCCGTGCCCGCGTTCAGCGTGACGATTTCGCGCGCGACGCCCGGCTTGTTGTCGAGCGCCTCGAGCAGCATCGCTTTGGATTCGCTCGCGTCGGCCACTTTCAGCGTGCGGTTCGACACCATCTGCATGCCGAAGTCTTCCGGATGAATCTCGTACTCGCGGACTTCGCCGTCGCGCAACTCGCCGACTTGCGTGGCCGCGCCGAGCGACACTTCGTCCATGCCGTCCATCCCGTACACGACCAGCACGTGCTTCGCGCCGAGACGCTGCATCACGCGCACCTGAATGCCGACGAGGTCCGCATGGAACACGCCCATCAACTGGTTCGGCGCGCCGGCGGGATTGGTCAGCGGGCCGAGAATGTTGAAGATGGTCCGCACGCCGAGTTCGCGGCGCACGGCGGCGATGTTCTTCATCGCCGGGTGATGGTTCGGCGCGAACATGAAGCCCATGCCGGTTTCCACAATCGACGCCGCCACCTGATCCGGTTGCAGATCGATATTCACGCCGAGCGCTTCGAGCACGTCCGCGCTGCCTGACTTGCTCGACACGCCGCGATTGCCGTGCTTCGCGACCTTCGCGCCGGCCGCGGCCGACACGAACATGGTGGCGGTGGAAATGTTGAAGGTGTGCGCGCCGTCGCCGCCGGTGCCGACGATATCGACGAAATTCGAGTTGTCCTGCACGTCGACGTGGCGGGCGAATTCACGCATCACCGTGGCGGCGGCGGTGATTTCGCCGATGGTCTCTTTCTTGACGCGCAAGCCGGTGATGATCGCGGCCGCCATCACGGGCGAGAGTTCGCCACGCATGATGAGGCGCATCAGATGCAGCATCTCGTCGTGGAAAATCTCGCGGTGCTCGATGGTCCGTTGCAGCGCTTCCTGGGGCGTAATCGACATGATCTCGTCTCTCTTCATCAAGCGGTGCGGTGGGCGGTTTTCGACTGCTTCACGAAATTTTCGAGCAGCGCGTGGCCGTGTTCGGACAGGATCGATTCCGGATGGAACTGCACGCCTTCGACGGCCAGTTCCTTGTGCCGCACACCCATGATCTCGCCGTCTTCGGTCCATGCCGATACTTCGAGGCAGTCCGGCAGCGATTCGCGTTCGATCGCGAGCGAATGGTAGCGGGTCACGACGAAATGCTTCGGCAGATCGGCGAACACGCCTTTGCAGTCGGTTTCGATCGTGCTGACCTTGCCGTGCATGATGGTCTGCGCGCGCACCACGCGGCCGCCGAACGCCTCGCCGATTGCCTGATGGCCGAGGCAGACGCCGAGAATCGGCGTCTTGCCGGCGAATTTGCGCAGCACGTCGAGAGTGATGCCGGCATGTTGCGGATTGCTGGGACCGGGCGACAGACAGATGCGCTCGGGGTTGAGCTTCGCGATGTCGTCCAGCGTGATTTCGTCGTTGCGGTAGGTGCGCACGTCTTCGCCGAGTTCGCCGAAGTACTGCACCAGGTTGTAGGTGAACGAGTCGTAGTTGTCGATCATGAGCAGCATGGTGTGTCTCCGGTCAGAAGTCGCTATCGAGGCCGTCTTGAACCTGTTCGGCAGCACGCAGCACGGCGCGCGCCTTGTTCTCGGTCTCTTGCCATTCGGATTCCGGCACCGAATCCGCGACCACGCCCGCGGCCGCCTGCACATACAGATTGCCGTTCGCGATCACGCCGGTGCGGATCGTGATGGCGAGATCCATCTCACCGGTGAACGACAGATAGCCGACCGCACCGCCATACAGGCCGCGCTTCACGGGCTCCAGTTCGTCGATCAGTTCCATCGCGCGGACCTTCGGCGCGCCCGACAGCGTGCCGGCCGGGAAGGTGGCGCGCAGCACGTCGAAATTGGTGGTGCCGGGCTTCAGCTTGCCCTCGACCGAACTCACGATGTGCTGCACGTGCGAGTACTTTTCGATCACCATCTTGTCGGTCACGACCACCGAACCGATCTGCGCGATGCGGCCCACGTCGTTGCGCGCGAGGTCGATCAGCATTACGTGTTCGGCGATTTCCTTCGGGTCGTTCAGCAGTTCGGTCGCGAGTTCCGCGTCGCGTTCCGGCGTGTTGCCGCGCGGACGCGTGCCGGCGAGCGGGCGAATCGTCACGATGCGGTCCTCGCCGCGCTTTTCCTGGCGCACCAGAATTTCGGGCGACGCGCCGACCACATGAAACTCGCCGAAGTTGTAGTAGTACATGTACGGCGACGGATTCAGCGAGCGCAGCGCGCGATACAGCGACAGCGGATTGTCGCGGTACGGCTTGGTCAGACGCTGGCCGACCTGCACCTGCATCAGTTCGCCGGCGGCAATGTATTCCTTCGCCTTGCGCACGGCGGCCAGATAGTCGTCCTTCGCGAATTCGCGGTAGGTCTCGGTGCGCACGCTGGCCGAGGTGACCGGTGGCTGCACGGTCGTACGCAAACGCTGACGCAGTTCGCGCAGACGGTGTTTCGCCTTCGTGTAGGCCTCCGGCTGCGTCGAATCGGCGTACACCACCAAATAGAGCTTGCCCGCGAGGTTGTCGATCACGGCGACTTCTTCGGTGAGCAGCAGCTGGATATCGGGCAGATTCAGATCGTCTTTCGGCGCGCTGTGCGCGAGCTTTTTCTCGATGTAGCGCACCGCGTCATAGCCGAAATAACCGGCGAGGCCGCCCGCGAAACGCGGCAAGCCGGGGCGTTGCGCCACTTTGAAGCGCCCCTGGAATTGCTGGATGAACTCGAGCGGATCGCCCTCGTGCGTTTCGACGACCTTGCCGTCGCGCACCACTTCCGATACGCCGTTGCGGGTGCGCAGCAGCGTGCGCGCCGGCAGTCCGATGAACGAATAGCGGCCGAAACGCTCGCCGCCCACCACCGATTCCAGCAGGAACGAGTTGGCGCCGTTGCGCTCGGTCTGCGCTAGCTTCAGGTAGAGCGAGAGCGGCGTTTCGAGGTCGGCGAGCGCTTCGGCGATCAGCGGAATGCGGTTGAAGCCCTCATTGGCGAGGGACTGGAATTCGAGTTCGGTCATGTTCCGATCCTGTACGGTGGTCCGGCGGCAGCGTGCGTCGGACAAAGCGGGGCGTTGCGCGACCGGACGGAGCGTGCGTCGACGTTGCGACGCGATGATACCGACCGGCGCGAGTTTCCCATCGACGCGTGCAAGGGGTTTCAGCGCACAGCTGTACTTTGCGGGTACACGCAGGCCGAATCAACCAATGCAGCGAAACTAGACGATGGAAAAAACGCGTGAGCGCAGCGAAGTAAAAAACGGTTGCCGAAGACGAGCTTCAGCGTACCTCAGGCGAGGTTAGCGCGACCAGCGACGCCAGGGCCAGGCTCCCCGGTCGATGCTAATCAGACTCCGTTTTTTATTCAGAAACATGAGGATGAAGGACTTTTCAAGTCGTGGAATGGTGCGCTGCGATCGCCTTGGCGGCGTCGAGCAGCGAGGCAACTATACCATCGGATTTTATTGTTTGTATAGCTTGGCCGTGGTTGTAGCCGTACGGCACGGTGAGCGTCGCCATGCCGGCCGCGCGGCCCGCCAGCGCGTCGTTTTCGGAATCGCCGATGGCCACCGTGGCTTGCGGTTCGACACCCAGTTGTGCCGCGGCGGTGAGCATCGGCAGCGGGTCCGGCTTCTTTTTCGCGAGGCTGTCGCCGCCGAGCACGACGCTGAAATATTGCGCGAGCCCGTACTGTTGCAGCAGCTCGACGGCGAACCGGTGCGGCTTGTTGGTGACGCACGCCAGCTTCACGCCGGCATCGCGCATCGCGATCAGCCCGGCTTCGACATCGGGATAAAGCCGCGTGTGCAAGCCGTTGATCTTCGCGTATTCCGCCTGATAGATCGCGAGCGCTTCGTCGAAGCGATCCTGCGCATGGTCCGCTTCGAAGCGCGGCGCGAGCACGCTGCGGATCAGATGCTCCGAACCCTTGCCGACATAGCCGACCACTTCCTCGCGTGAGGTTTCCAGCGCGTCGAGTTGCGCGAGCATGCCGTTCAGGCCGGCGGTGAAGTCGTCGGCGGTGTCTATCATCGTGCCGTCGAGGTCGATGATCGCGGCTTGCAGGCGCGGGCTGCTGAAGGTCGGGGCGGGGAACGGAGCGGTCATAGGGCGTGCGGGCTTGAGTGCTGAACCTTAGTGCTGAATATTCGCGAGGGCGGCGCGCATCTTGTCGATCACGACCTTGTGATCGGGCTGGCCGAAGATCGCCGAACCGGCCACGAACGTGTCCGCGCCGGCCGCCGCGATTTCCGCGATGTTGTCGACCTTCACGCCGCCGTCCACTTCCAGATGGATCTCGCGGCCGGTCCGTTCCTTGTACGCGTCGATACGCTTGCGGGCTTCGCGCAGCTTATTGAGCGCTTCGGGAATGAACGACTGGCCGCCGAAGCCCGGATTCACCGACATGATCAGCACGAGGTCGAGCTTGTCCATCACATGGTCCAGATAGCTCAGCGAGGTGGCCGGGTTGAACACGAGGCCGGCCTTGCAGCCGTGGTCGCGGATCAGCGACAGCGTGCGGTCGATATGGTCCGAGCCTTCCGGATGGAAGCTGATCAGGTTCGCGCCGGCCTTCGCGAAGTCCGGCACGATGCGGTCGACCGGGCGCACCATCAGATGCACGTCGATCGGCACGTCGACGTGCGGGCGGATCGCTTCGCACACGAGCGGGCCGATGGTCAGGTTCGGCACGTAGTGGTTATCCATCACGTCGAAGTGAATCCAGTCGGCGCCGGCGGCGACGACGTTGCGGACTTCCTCGCCGAGGCGGGCGAAATCGGCGGACAGAATGCTGGGGGCGATGCGAAATTGCGTCATGGCGGGAGCGGGTGCAAGCGGGAAAGCGCCATTTTACCGTTTTGTAGCGGCCCCGAAGCGGCGCGCGGGCGGTTTGTGGTCGATTGCGGGCTCACCGCGGCCGCGGTGACAGTGACAACGCTCCGTAGCGGCCCTTGGCCGAAAGATATGTCCGGTTGCGGGCATGCCGCGCATCAAGCAGAATGCCAATCCATGCATATCGCTTCGCCGATGTACGGCAAACCATTGGCGTTCGGGGTTTCCCGAGATTTTTCACAGCCCGTTTCATCAGACCGGAATCAGGATGAGCCAGTACGAATTCAGCGTCTCGGCGCAGGTGCAATATCTGCCTGAAGAGTCGGACCCGGAGCGCCGCCAGTATGCATTCGCATACACGCTGACTATCCGCAATACCGGCCAGGTCCCCGCGCAGTTGATTGCGCGTCATTGGGTGATCACCGATAGCGAAAATACGGTGCAGGAAGTGAAGGGCCTGGGTGTGGTCGGCCATCAGCCGCTGCTCAAGCCGGGCGAGCATTTCGAATACACGAGCTGGGCGGTCATCGCGACGCCGGTTGGCACCATGCGTGGCGATTACTTCTGCGTGGCGGAGGACGGTGAGCGTTTCGACGCACCGGTGCCGGAGTTTATTCTGCGCATGCCGCGCACGTTGCATTGAACCGGAGGGCGGGCCCGCGGTCATTAAACATTCAAATGCGCATTCAACTGCGCGATTGAACGAGCAGGTGAGCCCCTGATTCAGCTTCGGCGCGCGGTTTATCGCATAGCGTTACTGAGGTTTTTGCTGCTTCGGTTGTTCGCTTCGGGCGGCGCGCGTGGCTTTCTTCCTGCCGGATGATGTCCATACAACGATGAAGACGAGCAGGAAAAGCGCGAGGAGCGCTTCCAGCGCGAAGATGAGCATCGGGTATTCGTCGAACAGATCAGACATGGCGGTTTCCATCAAGAACGAACATTGTATGCGTTTTGTCCGCACGGCCGGAGCATGGCTCGGCGCGCTTTCGGTTGCGGTGCTGCTGGCGTCCTGCGGCGGCGGCGGGGCGGTCCGGCCGTCGGTTGCGCCGCCCACGGGTGCCGCGATCATACCCGGACAGATTGCTGCGACGCGCCTCACGGCAGTCGCCTGGCGGCAGGTGCCGGGCTGGCAGGACGATTCGCTGATCGGTGCGACGGCCGCGTTGCGGCAGAACTGCGCCAGGCTCGCGCGTCAACCGAACTGGTCGCGTGCCTGTGCCGCGGCTTCGCAAATCGACGATCTCGACGTCACCAGCGCGCGGTCTTTTTTCGAGGCTTATTTCACGCCGTTCCAGCTAGCCAATAACGACGGCACGCTCGACGGGCTCGTCACCGGTTACTACGAGCCCTTGCTGCGTGGCTCGCGTACGCGGCACGGCGTGTATCAGACGGCGCTGTATCGCTGGCCCGCCACGTATCGTGCGGGCACGGCGCTGCCGGCGCGTGCGCAGCTCGAGCGCTCGGGCGTGCTCAACGGCAATGAACTCGTCTGGGTCGACGATCCGATCGAAGCGTTCTTCCTGCAGGTACAAGGGTCTGGGCGAATCGTGATGGAAGACGGCAGCGTCATGCGCGTCGGCTTTGGCGGCACCAACAATCAGCCGTACAAGTCGATTGGGCGGTGGCTGCTGGATCGCGGCGAACTCACGCCGGCACAGGCGACCATGCAGGGCATCAAGGCATGGGCGCGCGCGAACCCGACGCGCGTCGATGGGCTACTCGACACGAATCCGCGCTTTGTATTCTTCCGTGAGATGCCATCCGGTGAAAGCGCACCGAGCGGCGGCGCGGACGGTCCAGTTGGCGCGCTCGGTGTGCCGTTGACGCCGGAGCGGTCGATCGCGGTCGATCCGACGTCGATTCCACTGGGTACGCCTGTGTTCTTGCAGACCACGCGTCCGTTGACGAACTCGCCGATGAACCGCCTCGTGTTCGCGCAGGACACCGGCTCCGCGATCAAGGGTGGCGTGCGCGCCGACTACTTCTGGGGACTCGGCGACGACGCCGGCGATCTGGCCGGCAAGATGAAGCAGGGCGGCCGGATGTGGTTGTTGCTGCCGAATTCGTGAGTGTTGGGTGATCGGTGTAGCTGCGGCTTTCTGATAACGGAACCGCTGACGCGTGCTTTCGCTTTGCACACCGTGTGCCGCAGTACGAGCATTCAACATGATTCCCGCTTGGGGGAGAGCTACGCTGCATTATTGAAAAAGGCGTCACACCCGGTTGGGATTCCGGACGTGACGCCTTTTTTGTAGGGGCGGCTTAGAGCCCTTGCTTGCGTTTGTCCACCACGCGCCGTGCCTTGCCAACCGAACGCTCGATGCCGTTGACCGCCAGCACGTTCACCACCGCGCTCACGCCGATCAGCGCCTTGATGTCGTAGGCGAGCGCCTGTTTGGCTGTGTTCAGCGCTGCCGTATCCGGCGCGGTTTCCGGGCAGGGTTCGACGTTCAACGTCAGCACGTCGAGCGGGCCTTCCTTGGTCAGCACGATCTGATAATGCGGCGCGAGCGCGTGCTGCTTGAGCAGCAGTTCTTCGATTTGCGTCGGGAATACGTTCACACCGCGCACGATCATCATGTCGTCCGAGCGGCCGGTGATCTTTTCCATCCGGCGCATCGTGCGAGCGCTGCCTGGCAGCAGACGCGTGAGGTCGCGCGTGCGGTAACGGATGATCGGCAACGCTTCCTTGGTCAGCGAGGTGAACACCAGTTCGCCGAGTTCGCCGTCCGGCAACACCTCGCCGGTTTCGGGATCGATGATCTCGGGATAGAAATGATCTTCCCAGATGGTCGGGCCGTCCTTCGTTTCCACGCACTCCGATGCGACGCCTGGGCCCATCACCTCGGATAACCCGTAGATGTCGACGGCATCGATGCCCATCCGCTTTTCGATTGCCTGACGCATGTCGTTGGTCCACGGCTCCGCGCCGAAGATGCCGAGGCGCAGCGAGCAAGTGGCCGGGTCGATGCCTTGACGTTCGAGTTCGTCGGCGATCGAGAGCATGTAGCTCGGCGTCACCATGATGATGTCCGGGCGGAAGTCCTGGATCAGTTGCACCTGCTTCTCGGTCTGGCCGCCGCCGAATGGAATCACGGTGAGGCCCGCGCGCTCGGCGCCGTAGTGCGCGCCGAGGCCGCCGGTGAACAGACCGTAGCCGTAGCTCACGTGAACCTTGTCGCCGCGCTTCGCGCCGGCGGCGCGAATCGAACGCGCGACGAGATTCGCCCACGTGTCGATGTCGCGCGCGGTGTAGCCCACGACGGTCGGCTTGCCGGTCGTGCCGGACGACGCGTGAATGCGTGAAATCTGCTCCTGCGGGACGGCGAACATCCCGAACGGGTAGCTGTCGCGCAGGTCTTTCTTGGTGGTGAACGGAAAGCGCGCCAGGTCCGCGAGTGTCTTGACTTCGTTCGGGTGCACGCCGGCTTCGTCGAATTTGCGGCGATAGACCGGCGAATTCTCATACGCATGGTTCAGCGACCATTTGAGCCGTTCAAGTTGAAGCGCGGCAAGTTCGTCGCGGCTGGCGGTCTCGATCGGATCGAGCGGAAGGGCGGTCGTCATTGAATGTCTCCTTGCTGCCTCAATGCTTGAGTCTATGGTGCGCTTGTGCGCTAAAAACCGGGGACTGGCTGCTATTTTGGATAGCGTCGATGAACCGACGCTGCGTCGCACGTTTGCCGCGGCACCACTGCGGCGTTGGCCGCTGCTTTACCGTGGGTTCGCCGCGCGCTGGCCCTTCAATCGCCCGTGGGAATCAGGTTGCCCTTGATTTGTGCCGATTTGCCGCGAAACATGGCGACGGTTTCGTCGGCACGATTGGTGACGCGAATATCGTAGATGCCGGTGCGGCCGCTCAGTGTCTGCTCGACCGCTTCCGCTGTCAGCACGTCGCCGCCGCGTACCGCTTTCAGGAACTCGATCGAACAACCGGCCGCGACCGTGTTGATGTTGTACGTGTTGCAGGCGAACGCGAACGTCGAATCGGCGAGGGTGAAGATCAGGCCGCCGTGGCAAATCTGGTGGCCGTTCAGAAAGTCGTCGCGTACAGCCATGCGCAGGCGTGCATAGCCTGGACGCACTTCCAGGATTTCGAGCCCGAGCGCACGGCTGCAAGCATCGTTCTCGTACATCGCAGCTGCGGTTGCACGGGCGAGTTCATCCGGCGTCATCTGCTTGGCGTGAGTGGTTTGGGTGGACATATCAGCGGCCCTCGAAGCGTGGTGCGCGTTTTTCCACGAAGGCTTGCACACCTTCTGCGTAATCATGGGATGCACCGAGCTCACGTTGCAGATCGCGCTCGAGATCGAGTTGCTGGTCGAGGGTTTGCGTCGCGCCCGCGCGCATCGCCTGCTTGATTGCGGCGATGGCGCGCGTGGGTTGCTGCGCGAGCTGAGCCGCGAGTTTGGCCGCAGCGGCGGCGAGTTCCGCGTCGTCGTGCGTCTGCCAGATCATGCCCCAGCTTTCGGCTTTTTCCGCGCTGAGTTTGTCGCCGGTGATCGCAAGCCCCAGCGCGCGCGCCATGCCGACGCGCTGCGGCAGCAACCACGTGCCGCCCGAGTCCGGCACGAGGCCGATCTTTACGAAAGCCTGAATGAAGCTCGCGGAGCGCGCCGCGAGCACGAGGTCGCAGGCCAGCGCGAGATTCGCGCCGGCGCCGGCAGCCGTGCCGTTGACCGCGGCGATGACCGGCAACGGCAGCGCTTGCAGACGGCGGATCAGCGGGTTGAAATGCTCGTCGATCAGATTGCCCAGATCCGTCATTGCGCCGGGCGTGAAGTCGAGGTCGGCGAGATCCTGGCCGGCGCAGAAGCCGCGCCCCGCCCCTGTGAGCACGAGTGCGCGCGCGCCCGATTTTTCAACATGATCGAGTGCATCGCTCAATTCCCGATGCATGGCGCGCGTGAAGCTGTTGAGCTTGTCAGGGCGGTTCAGCGTGATGGTTGCGACATGGCTCGACGTGTCGAGATCCAGGCGAATCGCTTCATATGACATTGGGTGTCTCCTCAAAGTCTCTTTAGCCGATGGTCACCGCGGCGTTGCTCCTAAAGCCGTTCGATGACCAGCGCAATGCCTTGGCCCACGCCGATGCACATCGTGCACAGTGCAAAGCGGCCGTTGATCCGTTCCAGTTGATACAGCGCGGTCGTGATCAGACGCGCACCCGAGGCGCCCAGCGGATGGCCGAGTGCAATGGCGCCGCCATTCGGATTGACGGGCGGATCGTCGTCGCGCAGACCGAGCGTGCGCAGCACGGCCAACCCTTGAGACGCGAATGCTTCGTTCAACTCGATCACGTCGAATTGTTCGAGCGTCATGCCGAGTTGCCTGAGCAGCTTTTGCGTCGCCGGCGCCGGCCCGATACCCATGATGCGCGGCTCGACGCCCGCGGTTGCCATGCCTGCCACGCGTGCGCGGCGGCGCAGGCCGTACTGATCGGCTGCCTGCTGATTCGCGAGCAACAGTGCGCAGGCGCCGTCGTTCACGCCGGAAGCGTTGCCGGCCGTCACACTGCCGTCCGGACGAACCACGCCCTTGAGCTTGCCCAGACTTTCGAGCGACGTTTCCCGCGGATGCTCGTCGAGCATGACACGCACGGGGTCACCCTTCTTCTGCGCGACATCGACGCCGACGATTTCCTCGGCCAGCGTGCCGTCACGTTGCGCGCGGGCTGCTTTTTGCTGGCTCGCGAGCGCGAACGCGTCCTGGTCCGCACGGCTCACGCCGAATTGGACGGCGACGTTTTCCGCGGTCTCGGGCATCGAGTCGACGCCGTACTGGCGCTTCATCAGCGGATTGACGAAACGCCAGCCGATGGTCGTGTCGTGAATGTCGGCTTGGCGCGAGAACGCGCTCGTTGCTTTGCCCATCACGAACGGCGCGCGCGTCATGCTTTCGACGCCGCCGGCAATCATCAGGCGCGCTTCGCCTGCCTTGATCGCGCGCGCGGCGGTGCCGAGCGCATCCATGCCGGAGCCGCACAGGCGGTTGATGGTGGCGCCCGGCGCGTCCGTAGGCAGACCGGCCAGCAACGCCGACATGCGAGCGACGTTGCGATTGTCTTCACCGGCCTGATTGGCGCAGCCGTAAATCACGTCGTCGAGGGCTCGCCAGTCGACGCCGGGATTGCGCTCGATCAATGCCCTGATCGGCACGGCGCCGAGGTCGTCGGCACGGACGTCTTTCAGGGCGCCGCCGTAGCGGCCGATGGGTGTGCGAATCGCATCGCAGATGAAGGCGTCGTTCATTGGAGTTTCCGCTGGACGGAGCGGCGCGCAATGCCGATCCGATGTCTCATGTTAGTTGGGGCGCACGACCCGGTCCATTCGGCCAAACGGCATAGGAACGAGGCCGTGCTTTTTCTTATGCCGCTGTCTCTGTCTCTTATGCCATTCAGCCAGCTACCGCCGGTGCCGCTTTCGGTTCAACATGAACCCGGCTTTGAACGACGCGGAAGCGATTGGCGACAAAGGCTGCATCGGCCAGCGCGGCATTGGCTGCGGGGTTCGCCCCCGTGCCGTGGAAGTCGGAGAAGGCGGCGGACTGGTTGACGAACACCCCGCCCGTCAGATTGATCGACAGGGCTACGCCGCCGCGAATCGAGGCCTCATGGGCGTCGTCGAGCACGGCCGGGTCGGTGCTGTAAACCGACAGTGTCAGCGCGCCATGCTCGGCGGCGATCGCGCCGGCGAGATCGAGCGACTGCGCGGTCGAGTCTGTCGCGATAACGAACGAGATCGGGCCGAACCACTCCTTGGTGAACTGGGCGTGGTCGTTGGCGGCGTCCAGTTGGAGCACGAGCGGCGTGCGCACGCGAGCGCCCGCAAACGCCGGATGTTCGAGCGCCAGGCTCTCGACCAGGACGCGACCGAGTTTTGAGGCTTCACCGATGCGCTGAATCACGCCTTCGTTCTGAATCGCGCCGAGCAGTTCGACTGCACGGGCCGGGTCGGCGACGAGCTTTTGCACCGCGCCGGCAATGGCTTGAGCGACGTCGTCGAAACTGAGCGAGCCGTCGGCGGTGCGGATGCCGCTGCGCGGCACGTAGATGTTCTGCGGCGCCGTGCACATCTGGCCCGAGTACAGCGCCAGGGAGAATGCGATGTTGCGGGCGGCTGCCTTGATGTCGTCGACGGAGTCGATCACGATCTGGTTGACGCCCGCTTTCTCGGTGTAGACCTGTGCCTGATGTGCGTGGCGCTCGAGCCACGTGCCGTTCTGGGTGCTTCCCGTGAAGTCGATGAGCTTGATTTCCGGGCGCAGGGCCAAGTCCTGGACGAGTGCGCCGTCGTTCGGCTCGGTGGCCAGCAATGTGACGACGTTCGGATCGAAGCCTGCTTCGCGCAAAACGTCGCGCGCGATTCGCACGGTCAGCGCGAGCGGCAGAATCGCGCCCGGATGCGGCTTGACGATGACCGTGTTACCGGTGGCCAGATCGGCGAAGAGGCCTGGATAGCCGTTCCATGTCGGAAATGTGCAGCAGCCAAGTACAAGGCCGGTGCCGCGCGGCACGACGGTATAGCGCTTGTGCATCGCGAGCGGCGGGTTCTTGCCTTGCGGTTTTTCCCAGTGCGCGTCGACGGGGATGCGGCGCAACTGGTCCCATGCGTACACCACTGCCTCGAGGGCGCGGTCCTGTGCATGCGGGCCGCCGGCCTGAAAAGCCATCATGAACGCCTGGCCGGTCGTGTGCATCACGCTGTAGCCAATTTCGAAGCTGGCGCGATTCACCCGCGCCAGGATTTCGAGGCTCACGCCGATCCACGCTTGCGGGCCGGCCGCGCGCCAGTCACGTTGCGCGGCGGCGGCTGCCGTGATCAGTGCGGCAGGGTCCGCTTTCGGATAGCGCACGCCGAGCGGGAAGCCGAACGGAGAAACTTCGGCGCCGACCGTTTCTCCCGTCGACGGTTGATCCAGTTCGAACGTCGTGTTGAGCAGCGCTTTGAAAGCGGCTTCGCCGTCCGCGTTGGCTGTTTCCCCGTACACTTTCGGACTGGGCATTTCGACGAACGGGCTCCAGTAGCCGCGCGTTTCAATCGCGGTGAGAGCCTTTTGCAGCGTGTCTTCGTGCTTGGTGAATAGCGGATGTGTCATGGCAGAGGGGCTTGGCTGTGCGTTGGGGAAAAGCCTGTCTAATAATTGACCGACCGGTTGGTTGGTGAATGGTAGCATTATTAAGAGAGCCGCGCGAAGCGTTTTCGCGTGTGATTAACCATTAGGAGGCGGCATGGTTTACGAGAACATTCTGGTTGAGACGCGGGGGCGGGTTGGGCTGATCACGTTGAATCGTCCGAAGGCGTTGAACGCTTTGAATGACGCATTGATGGACGAGTTGGGGGCCGTGCTGCGCGAGTTCGACGCCGATGACGCGATCGGCGCGATTGTGTTGACTGGGAGCGAGAAGGCGTTTGCCGCCGGCGCCGACATCGGCATGATGTCGACCTACACCTATATGGATGTCTACAAGGGCGACTACATTACCCGCAACTGGGAAACGGTTCGCTCGGTGCGTAAGCCGATCATTGCCGCGGTGGCAGGCTTTGCTCTTGGCGGTGGCTGTGAGCTGGCGATGATGTGCGACATCATTTTTGCCGCCGATACCGCGAAGTTTGGTCAACCGGAAATCAAGCTCGGCATCATGCCGGGGGCGGGTGGCACGCAGCGATTGCCACGCGCCGTGTCGAAAGCGAAAGCGATGGATCTTTGTCTGACCGCCCGCTTCATGGATGCGGCTGAGGCTGAACGCGCCGGGTTGGTTTCGCGTGTTATTCCGGCCGCCTCCCTGCTTGATGAGTCGATAGCCGCGGCTGCGACCATCGCGGAATTCCCGCTGCCGGCAGTGATGATGGTGAAGGAGTCGGTCAACCGCGCATATGAAACGACGCTCGCGGAAGGCGTGCATTTCGAGCGCCGTCTGTTCCATTCGCTCTTCGCCACCGAAGACCAGAAAGAGGGGATGGCCGCGTTTGTGGAGAAGCGCAAGCCGGTTTTCAAGCATCGTTAATACGCTTGTCAAAATAACGCTTGCAAGTCCCCTTGGGGCTCGCTAGAATTCCGCTCTTTCGTGCTTCGGATACCGGGGCACAGAGAAGCGGGAAAGCC
>NZ_JBWCCT010000023.1:0-76791 GCF_056279605.1 Paraburkholderia sp. TE9906 | reverse complement strand
GCGACGGCTGAACGAGCGCCCGAGAAAGACGCTGGACTACGAAACGCCAGCCGAACGATTCCAGCAAACTATTGCATCCACCGGTTGAATCCGCCCCCGGAAGCTGTCATTGCGGCGTCAGGAGTCCGAATGGCAGTTGTGGGTGTGCGCCGTGAAAAGGCGGCGTTTTCCAGCGGGTGTAAGTCCCGCCCGGCAACCGCTCCAGCCGGAAGCAACCTATAAGGACGTTCCCCTTTTTGCAAGCTTGGGGTTCATTCGGTCATTGATTGATTCCGATGTTGTGGCGGACGCGATGGCGGATCGGCGGCGGGGCAGACTGCACACCTATAAACGGCCTTGTTGGGGCACTGTCGGTGCTGTGCCCGGGCCCGGATAGTAACCGCGCAGCAGGACTCCATCCGGAGCGCGGCGCCACGCATGAGATGCGTCGCCTGGAGCTTCCGCGAGTTCGCCTGCTGCCGGTCTGACCTGTCGCTATCCATGCCTATTGCGTCCTTGTGTTGGGAGTGGCCCCTTTGGGGTGCCGTACGCTGGTCTCCTGCGTTTCAGGGGTGGTGGTGCGGCTCATGAGTCACGACGGACGGATTGGGGTATAGGAGGTGTCGAAGCGCTCGCCTTTGGCGAGGATCGCCCAGAGGATTCGCGCGTGCTTGTTGACGATGGCCACCAGCGTTCGATACCAGCCTACCCGTGCATGCAGCTGGACGATCCAGCGCGAGAGCCGATCGGTTCGCCGGTGGGCGCTAGTCAGGGCCGAGCGCGCACCCTGGAACAGCAGGGTGCGCAGATAGGTGTTGCCCTGCTTGGTGATGTGGCCGAGCCGAGTCTTACCGCCACTGCTGGCCTGTTTGGGCACAGAGCCAAGCCAGGCGGAGAATTGCCGTCCGTTCCTGAACACGCGCGCGTCACCGACGGTCGCGACGGCGGCCGACGCGGTGAGCGGCCCGATGCCAACGATGGCCATCAGCCGTTGCGCGTTGGTGTCATGTTTGACCCGCGCGGCAATCTGCGAGTCACACCACGCGATCTGCTCGTCGAGGGCCTGGATGTGATGCCAGCCTGCGAGGAGCGCGGCGCGTGCGATACCGTCCAGCTCCGTGGTCCCGTCCTCCAGTGCTTCGACGAAGTGGCCACGGAACGCGTCGATGCCTTGCGGGAGGAACACGCCGAACTCAAACAGTTCTCCACGCAGGCGGTTGACGAGTGCCGTACGTTCCTCGACAAAGCCGCTGCGCATCCGGTGCAGCACCAGCACGTTCTGCTGGTCAGCGGTCTTCAGCGCGACGAAACGCATATGGGGGCGGCTCGCCGCTTCACAGATGGCTTCTGCGTCCAGCCGGTCGTTCTTCACGTGCTTGCCGCCTTTGCGGTAGGCTGCGGCGAACTGCGGGGCGATCAGGCGGACTTCGTGGCCGAGCGCGCGTAGCTTTCGGCCCCGGTAGTGGGCCGCGCTGCAGGCTTCCATGGCCACCAGGCAGGGCTCGAGATTGGCAAACCATTCGAGAAACTTCTGCCTTGGGATCGCCTTTCTGACTGCCACGTGCTCCATTGAGTCGACTCCATGTACCACGATCAGGTTCTTGGCGAGATCGACGCCGATACGAGTAATCTTGTCCATGACTTTCCCCTTCTCAGATGGATTGCCAGCACCAACCATCGTGGCATATCTACGCCAAGGGATGGGGAAAGTCCTTTCTAATTCGGAGCAGTCATGAAGGTAACGAAATGGCTGAAGCCTTCGGTTAAGCGTGTCACGAATTGGTGACAGCGCGAGTGTGCAGGCCGTAACGTGAGTGAACGCTGAGCAAGCCTCGAAAATGCCGATGCGCAGGCCGACCCGGCGACCCTTTCGGGGAAGGCTGATACGACTGGATGGATGAGCGAAGCCGTGCCGCCAGTCGCTGCGCCGGGGTAGTGGCGACAGCATGTACACAAGGAAAGCGCACGCAACATGTAGTGGTCTAATTTCCTCGGACAGGTCGATAGGAGGACAATCCTGAATCGACGAGGAAAAACGATAGATGACAAGAAGGCGCCGACAATTTGACGCCAGCTTCAAGCTGGAAGTGGTACGGATGGTACGGGACCAGGGGTTATCGGTGAGCGAAGTTTGCCGGTCGATGGACCTGGTTGAGACAGCTGCCCGCGCAGCAGCAGGAGCAGCGCGATCAGCACGAGGACGATCGTCAGGCCGACAAATAGCAGTGTCGCGTGTTGAATGCCGGCGAGCTGCACGGCGATACCCAGGCCGATCACCGGGAGTGAGATCGCCACATAAAGCACGACGAAATAGCTCGACGTGACTTCAGCTCGCCGATGCGCGGGCGCCACCGACGCGATCTCGCCCAACCCGGCGCGGAAGCTGATGCCTTGTCCTATTCCCGCCAGAGCGGTGCCGAGCAAAAGCGCGCCTAGCGATTGTTGCGGACCGCACAGGCCCACACAGACCAGTCCCACGACGAGTCCGATGCAGCCAACCGCTTGCCGCCAGCGAGCACCAATCATCGTCTGCACGATTTGCCCGACAGCGGAGCATGCGAACAGCAGGAACACGATCGAGCCGGTCAGGATACCGCCGTGAATGCCGAGCACGACCGAAATCAGCTGAGGGGCGACCGCCGCAAAGAAGCCCACCACGACGAAACCGGCAAAGCCCGCCAGCGCGGCAGGAATGAACGCACGACGTACCTCGACGGGAAGCGAGATTCTCTGGATGCCGAGCTTCACCCGCGCGGGAGTCGCGGCGGTTTCCGGCACGCTGAGAACAGCGAGCGCGGCGATGCCGACCAGCGCGAGATGCACCACGTAGGGCAGCCGCGTCGGCCATGGAAATAGCTCGACCAGGATGCCGCTCAGCAAAGGCCCGCAACCGAGCCCGAGCATATTGGAGGCGGTCGCCGCAAGCATGGCTTTACCGCGCCATGCAGGCGGTGCGAGTTCGATCACGGCGACAGTGGCGGTTCCGGTGAAGATGCCAGCCGAAAGGCCCGACAGCAGGCGGCCCAGCATCAGCAGAGCCAGCCCGTCACTGGCCAGAAAGGTCAGCGACGATGCGGCCGACGCGCACAACCCCGCCATCAGCATGCGACGACGGCCCAGCTGATCGGACCAGTTGCCGAACACCAGCAGCGCACCGAGCACGCCGAGCGCGTACGACGCGTAGATCACGGTGATGACAGTTGATGTGAAACCGTACTGCTGCTGGTAATACCGATAGATCGCCGTCGGCAAGGTCGTGCCCATCATATTGATAGCGAACGCCAATGCCACGGCCAGAAATGCGATCGGGGACTGCGGTGTGCCCGAAACTGCTTTCATCAAATGTCCCAACAGTGGTTCGAAGAGTGCGGGCAATTATGGGCAATCTTTTGTCTTTTTGCTGGGCGCCTGGCAATGCGATCAGCGCCGGCCATCGTTTTTTTCCATTGCGCATTGTCGTGTGCGCAAGTGCCGCCGGAGCAATTAGTTTCCGCGGAGAAAGTATGAAACCGTCAGGTGCCTTCTTGTGATCGTCGGGTGCCGCTGAAATAATCGGCTCGCTTGTGTGTCCGATGAGCACGTCGGCATTAGTCGGCGTGTATTTGTGATGGACATGCTCGCGCTGGGCGTGCGCTAGGTGCTCGATCACAGGCAGACGATCGCACTTTCGTGGCGCCGCCTCAACGTTTGCTCGTAGCATGACAAAGGTATTGAACATGAGAACCAGTCGACGCACCTTCATCATTCATTCGGTCGGCACCGCCGCGCTAGCGATGACCGGAAGTTCAATCTGGGCTGCACCGCTGCAGCTTCAGGAGAGCGATCCCGCGGCGCAGAGCCTTGGCTACAAGGCCAATGCGGCCCAGGTCGACCGCACGAAATACCCGCATTACAGCAATAACCAGCATTGCGCAAACTGCGTCTACTATCATGGCAAGCCATCCGACGCCAACGCGCTCTGTTCACTGTTCGGTGCAAAGCAGGTGAGCGGCGCCGGATGGTGCAACGCGTATCAGGCAAGAGCATGAACGGCGGGTGCAGGTAAGCTGAATCACCAGGCTACGCGGGCAGTTGTCGAGCGCGTCCACAACGAGGAGTGAACGGATGGAGCTGATTGTCAATGGGGTGCATCACAACGTCGACGCCGACGCGAACATGCCGCTGCTGTGGGCGGTGCGCGATCTGTTGGGATTGCATGGCACCAAGTTCGGTTGCGGCGTGGGCGCATGCGGCGCGTGCACCGTCCATCTCGATGGCGTGGCGGTGCGCTCGTGCGTCACGTCGCTTGCGGATGCACAGGGCAAGCCCGTGACGACGATGCAGGAGCGTTCGGCCATCGGCACGATCGACTTCGCCGGCATCCACGAGTTCGACAAGGACAACCTGGTCAAGGCGCTGCGCGCGGTCGGGCTCTCGGAAGGCCGGTGTTCCCGCCGGACTGACGGTAAGGCCGTTTAAACCGACCACGCATATCAGCGGCCGGTTGCTCCATTCCCTTGACAGGCCTTTATCACGCCATGCGGAAGCGTTCACCGAGGTGCTCCTCCCCGTTGTACAGCGTGAGGTCGCTGCGGGAAGCCTTATTGCGTAAGGAAGGTCTTACGCGCTGAACTGGGCATGAACCGGTGATGCAGACATCTTTTTCAGGACGGATGGCTGCGCCAATACGTGACGTGATGTCATTCGCATGTATCGGAACCGATTGTCCACCCTTACTTCCACCCTTCGAGCCGAAGCGTTGCCCGCACGAGGCGTTGCTCCTCATTCTCGATCTCGCGCAGATAGTCGATGACGTTGCGGATATGCTCGCTCGCCGCCTTGCGCGCCTGCTCAGGCAGGCGTCCGGTGACAACGTTGTAGAGGCGGGCATGCTGCCGGTCGATCTGCTTCTTGAGTGGCGCGCGGTGATACAGATTGTTGACGGAGGCGAAGACGGAGCTCAGCAGCAGGTCCGTCAGCGATTGAAGCGTGTTGACGAGGATCGGGTTGTGCGACGCCTCGCAGATCGCGCGATGAAACGCGTGGTCGAGCTTCGCGCGCTCGTCAGGCGGCAGGTCCTGGGCATCGGGCGCGATCATTTCCTCATAGCGCCGCGTGATCAGGATGAAATCGGCCTCGGTTCCACGCCGTGCTGCGAGGCGGGCCGCCTCGGCCTCAAGCATCCCGCGTACCTCGAAGAGGTCATAGAGCGTGCGCGGCTGCGACGCGAGCAAGTGCATCATCGGCGTGATCTGTGCCTGCTCGGTCAGGTTGGCGACGAATGATCCCTTGCCGTGCACTGTCTCGATCACGCCGCGTGCGCGCAGTAACTTCATCCCCTCGCGCAACGCTGTGCGTGACACGCCGAGCTTCTGCGTGAGGCGCCGCTCGGACGGCAGAGCTTGCCCGACCCTGAGGATGCCTTCGACGATCAGCTTCTCGATGCGCTCGGCCGCCACATCGGCAACACGCCGCGCGACAGCGGCTTCTGCATTCATTTTCATACTGGTATGACCACGTTAGGGCGACTGGGGTAATTTTCGCACGAACTCCCGTCTGTATTGGCTTTTGAGGTCGTGCAATAGCCCACGTCCAGTGCCTTTGGAAAAAACTGGTATTACCACCGCTGCTGGCACTCGACAGCCGCGCCGGCACCCGGAGAATCGCTGCATTCTCGGCAATAGGGCGCTCTGCGCTGCGCGCAGAGCGGGACAAGGCAATGAGCTTCATGTATGACGAAGAGATCGACGGCCCGCTGCCGACGGTCGACCGCGCAGATCTTGCGACAGCACTGCGGGCGGGCGCTCCCGAACTGGAAATTCTGACTGAGCTGGAGGATCTGCGGCCGTTCGAATGCGACGGCCTCGCCGCCTATCGAACGGTGCCTCTGCTCGTCGTCCTGCCGTCAACCGTCTACGAAGTGCGCGCCGTGCTGCAGATCGCAGCGGCGCGTGGCGTGCCGGTCGTGGCGCGCGGTGCGGGAACAGGCCTGTCGGGCGGCGCAATGCCGCTCGAGAAGGGCATCCTGCTCGTCATGGCGAAATTCAACCGGATCCTCGAAGTCGATCCGCACGCGTGCATCGCGCGCGTACAGCCCGGCGTGCGCAATCTTGCCATTTCACAGGCAGTCGCACAGCACGGCCTCTATTACGCGCCCGATCCTTCGTCGCAGATCGCATGCTCGATCGGCGGCAACATCGCCGAGAACGCGGGCGGCGTGCACTGCCTCAAGTATGGCCTCACCGTGCATAACATCCTGAAGCTCGACATGCTGACGATCGACGGCGAGCTGATCACGCTCGGCGCCGATGCGTTCGACAGCCCTGGCTTCGATCTGCTCGCCCTCTTCACGGGCTCGGAGGGGATGCTCGGTGTCGTCGTCGAGGTGACTGTAAAGCTCCTGCCGAAGCCGCAGAGCGTCAAGGTGCTGATGGCGAGCTTCGATGACGTCGCGTGTGCGGGCGGGGCGGTGGCGGACATCATCGGCGCGGGCGTGATTCCAGGCGGCCTCGAAATGATGGATAACCTGTCGATCCGTGCGGCCGAGGATTTCGTTCACGCCGGCTACCCGGTCGATGCCGAGGCGATCCTGCTCTGCGAGCTGGACGGATCTCAGGACGACGTCGAGGAGGACGCCGAACGCGTTGGCGCTCTGCTGCGGGAAGCCGGTGCAACGGAGCTGCGCGTCGCGCGCGACGAGGCCGAGCGGCAGCGGTTTTGGGCGGGCCGCAAGAACGCGTTTGGGGCCGTGGGCCGCATCTCGCCCGACTACTACTGCATGGATGGCACGATTCCGCGGCGCCAGTTGCCACGCGTGCTGAAGGAGATCGCCAGACTGTCGGATGAATTCAGCCTGAAGGTCGCCAACGTGTTTCATGCAGGCGACGGCAACATGCATCCGCTGATCCTTTTCGACGCAAACAAGCCCGGCGAGATGGATCGCGCCGAGGCACTCGGTGGCCGGATCCTCGAACTGTGCGTTGAGGTGGGCGGCAGCATCACGGGCGAGCACGGCGTTGGCCGCGAGAAGATCAATCAGATGTGCGTGCAGTTCAACAGCGACGAGATCGAGTATTTCCACGCAATCAAGGCGGCATTCGATCCATCGCGTCTTCTCAATCCCGGCAAGAACATCCCGACGCTGCATCGCTGCGCCGAATTCGGCAAGATGCACGTCCACCACGGCAAACTTTCCTTTCCTGAACTGGAGCGGTTCTGATGCGTCGCGAACTGGATTCGATGGACGACAGCGTCGCGTTGATCGCGCAGGTGGAGGCGGCGCGCGCCGCGCGCACGCCGCTGCGAATTCGCGGCGGCGACAGTAAGGCATTTCTCGGACGCGTGGTTGACGCAACTGAGATCGATACGCGCAGCCATCGCGGCATCGTTCATTACGACCCGACCGAACTCGTCGTGACGGTGCGTGCAGGCACGCCGTTCACCGATGCTGAAGCTGCGCTTGATGACGCCGGCCAGATGCTGCCGTTCGAAGCGCCCGCGTTCGGCGGTACGGCCACAATGGGCGGCGTGTTCGCGAGCGGCGTGTCCGGTGCGCGGCGTCCGTGGGTCGGCGCGGTGCGCGACTTCGCTCTCGGCTGCCGCGTGATCACGGGCGACGGCAAGCACCTGCGCTTCGGCGGAGAAGTGATGAAGAACGTCGCCGGCTATGACGTGACGCGGCTAATGGCGGGGAGTTTCGGCTGTCTCGGGCTAGTGACCGAAGTGTCGTTCAAGGTGCTGCCGAAACCGCGCGAGACGCGCTACGTCGCGCTCGAACTGACTCCGGACGCTGCGCGCAAGCGGCTCGCCGACTGGCGCCTGAAGGGCCTGCCCGTCGCGGGCGCATGCCACGCTGATGGCGTTCTGCAACTGCGTCTCGAAGGCGGCGTGGGCTTTGTGCGCGCCGCGCGCGAGGCGATCGGCGGCGTCGAGGGCGATGCAGGATTCTGGACCAGATTGCGCGGCTTTACGCTGCCGTTCTTCGCGGATGCTCGCCCGCTCTGGCGCTTGTCGGTGGCCGTCGATGCGCCGCATCCGGCATTGCCGGGCGACGTGCTCCTCGACTGGGGAGGCGCGCAGCGTTGGTTGAAGACCGACGCCGATACAAGCGAAGTCCGCCGCATCGCACGCGAACTCGGTGGTCACGCGAGCGCGTTCACGCCGCGTGTGACGGACACGCCGTTCCAGCCGCTCCCCGAGCCGCTGATGCGATTGCACAAGCGCCTGAAGGCGCGGCTCGACCCGCTGGGGATCCTCAACCCGGGCAGACTCTACGCAGATCTCTGACACTGAATACCTTATCCGATGCAAACCAATCTGAGTGAAGCAGCGCGGTCTCTCAAGCGCGCGGAAGAGGCCGAATCGATCCTGCGTGCCTGCGTGCACTGCGGGTTCTGTAACGCGACCTGCCCGACTTACCAGTTGCTCGGTAACGAGCTCGACGGGCCGCGCGGCCGCATTTATCTGATCAAGCAGGTGCTCGAGGGGCAGCCTGTCACCAAAAAGACGCAGCTGCATCTCGACCGGTGCCTGAGCTGCCGCAATTGCGAAACGACGTGTCCGTCGGGCGTGCGCTATCACGCGCTGCTCGACATCGGGCGCGCCGAAGTCGAGCGCCGCACGACGCGGCCGTTACGCGAGCACTGGCTGCGCGCTGGGCTGCGCCACACCGTATCGCGGCCGAACACATTTGCCGCACTGCTCGGCGCGGGCCGCGCGGTGCGCGCACTGTTGCCCGAGTCGCTGCGCGACAAGATTCCGGCACAGGCGCCGAAGGCAAGGCCCCGGCCGCATGCGCGGCATGCGCGCCGTGTGCTGATGCTCGAAGGCTGTGTGCAGCCGTCGCTCGCGCCGAACACGAACGCGGCCGCCGCGCGCGTGCTCGACCGGCTCGGGATTAGTGTGACTCCAGCGCCTCAGGCAGGCTGCTGCGGCGCGAACGAATACCACCTGAACGCGCAGGAGGCCGGGCTCGACCGCGCAAGGCACAACATCGACGCGTGGTGGGCCGCCGTCGAGGCGGGCGCTGAGGCGATCGTGATTTCAGCGAGCGGCTGTGGCGCGTTCGTCAAGGAATATGGCGACCTGCTGCGTTTCGATCAGGCGTACGCGGAGAAGGCTCGGCGTGTCAGCGCGCTTGCGCGCGACCTCGTCGAGGTGATCTCCGCCGAGCCGCTCGACACGCTCAGGCCCGCCGCCGGTCAACGGATCGCGTTCCACTGTCCGTGCACGCTGCAGCATGCACAGCGCCTGGGCGGCGCAGTCGAAGGTGTGCTCGCGCGCCTTGGCTTCGACATGACGAGCATAACGAACGCCCACCTGTGCTGCGGCTCGGCCGGCACCTATTCGCTCACGCAACCGGAAATTGCAAGGCAATTGCGAGACAGGAAGCTCGATTCACTCGAAGCCGACAGTCCGGACGCGATCGTAACGGCGAACGTCGGCTGCCAGACGCACCTGAACAGCGCGGGCCGGGCTCAGGTCGTGCACTGGGTCGAGCTTGTCGATTCGCTGTTACAACCCGAATAGCACCGCTTTTTGATGTGGCCGGAGTTAGGGGCAAACACCTGACTCCGGTCAATACTGGAGAAAGACTGAGATGCAGATGAGACCCGTACTCGGCATTGCCGAAGCGACCCGAATCCTCGAAGCCGCTCGTGACGAAGCGCAGCGCAATGGCTGGGCCGTCGCGATCGCGGTGGTCGACGACGGCGGCCATCCGCTCGCGCTCGCGCGCCTCGACGGCACCGCGCCGGTGAGTTCGTACATCTCGCAGGAGAAGGCGCGCACCGCCGCGCTTGGCCGACGCGAGTCGAAGGCCTACGAGGACATGATCAACGGCGGCCGGACTGCGTTCCTGAGCGCACCGCTCGTGGCGACGCTCGAAGGCGGTGTGCCGGTCATCGTCGATGGGCAGGTGATTGGCGCCGTCGGCGTCTCCGGGGTGAAGCCCGACCAGGACGCGCAGGTCGCGAAGGCTGGCGCAAACAGCATTGCCGCGTGAGTGCGGCAGCTTACTTAGTTCAGGCAGGAAGCAAGAAAAGGTAGGGAAATGATCGAACATTACGGACTTCAGGTCGACGAAGGGCTCGCCCGGTTCATTGAAATGGAAGCACTGCCGGGTACAGGCGTTGACACTGGCGTGTTTTGGCACGGCTTCTCGGCGCTCGTGCACGAAGTCGCGCCGCGCAACCGCGTGCTGCTCGCCGAGCGCGACCGGATGCAGAAGGAACTCGACGGATGGCATCGCGCGAATCCGGGACCGGTGCGAGACATGCGCGCCTATCGAGAGTTTCTGACCCAACTCGGCTATATCGTACCTGCGCCTGAGCGCGTTGCTGCGACCACCACGAACGTCGACAACGAGATTGCTTCGCAGGCCGGTCCGCAGCTCGTCGTGCCGTTGTCGAACGCCCGCTACGCGCTTAACGCGGCGAACGCGCGCTGGGGCAGTCTGTATGACGCGCTGTATGGTACCGATGCGCTGCCCGAAGACGGCGGCGCGACGCGCGATGGCGCGTACAACCCGGTGCGCGGCGAGCGCGTGATCGCGTACGCGCGTGACTTCCTCGATCGCGCCGTGCCGCTCGCGAGCGGCTCGCATCGCGCCGCGGCGGGCTACACGGTGGAGGGCGGCAAGCTGTCTGTTACGACTGCGTCGGGCACGATGCAACTCGCTGACCCAGCGCAGTTCGTCGGCTACCAAGGCGACGCCAGTGCGCCGAGCGCGATCCTGCTCAAGCACCACGGCCTGCACATCGAGATTCAGATCGATACATCGACGCCGATCGGTGCGAGCGATCCGGCCCACGTGAAGGACGTGATTCTCGAAGCGGCGCTCACCACCATCATCGACTGCGAGGATTCGGTGGCGGCCGTCGACGCGAGCGACAAGGTCGAGTTCTACCGCAACTGGCTCGGTTTGATGCAGGGCACGCTGACTGAGGAGGTCGCGAAGGGCGCCCGCACGTTCACGCGGCGTCTGAACGCCGATCGCGAGTACCGCGCGCCGGACGGCTCGACGCTGACGCTGCCTGGCCGCTCGCTTCTCTTCGTGCGCAACGTCGGCCACCTAATGACGACGGGCGCGGTGCTCGACCGCGACGGCAACGAGATCCCGGAAGGCATCCTCGACGGCGTTGTGACGACGCTCTGCTCGATGCACGACCTGAAAGCCAGGCGTAACTCGCGCGAGGGCTCGATCTACATCGTGAAGCCGAAGATGCACGGCCCGGTCGAAGTGGCATTCGCCGCCGATCTGTTCTCGCGCATCGAAGACTTGCTCGGTGTGGGGCGCGACACGATCAAGATGGGCATCATGGACGAGGAGCGTCGCACGAGCGTCAACCTGTCGGCGTGCATCGCGGCTGCAGCCTCGCGCGTGGCGTTCATCAACACCGGCTTCCTGGATCGCACCGGCGACGAAATGCATACCGCGATGGAAGCGGGCCCGATGCTCCGCAAGGGCGACATGAAGGCGTCCGCGTGGATCGGCGCTTACGAGCGCAGCAACGTGCTCGCCGGCCTGTCCGCCGGGCTTCGCGGGCGCGCGCAGATCGGCAAGGGCATGTGGGCGATGCCGGACCTGATGCACGCAATGCTCGAACAGAAGATCGCGCATCCGCGCGCAGGCGCGAATACGGCGTGGGTGCCGTCCCCGACCGCGGCGACGCTGCACGCGATGCACTATCACGACGTCGATGTGCAGGCCGTCCAGCAGGAACTCGAACGGATCGACTACGCGCAAGAGCGTGAAGCGCTTCTCGACGAGCTGCTCACGGTACCTGTCGTCGAGCGCACCCAGTGGAGCGACGAGGAAATCCGCCGCGAGGTCGAGAACAACGCGCAGGGCATTCTCGGCTACGTCGTGCGCTGGGTCGAACAAGGTATCGGATGCTCCAAGGTGCCCGACATCAATAACATCGGCCTGATGGAAGACCGCGCGACGCTGCGCATTTCGAGCCAGCACATCGCGAACTGGCTGCATCACGGCGTCATCACGCGCGAGTTCGTGCTCGACGTGTTCCGCCGGATGGCCGCCGTGGTTGACCAGCAGAACGCCGGTGACGCGAACTACCTTCCGATGGCGCCGAACTTCGATGCGTCCTTCGCGTTCAAGGCCGCGTGCGCACTCGTGTTCGAAGGCAAGGAGCAGCCGAGCGGCTACACCGAGCCGCTGCTGCATCAATACAGACTCGCATTCAAGCAGCACCAGCCAGCAGGCTGATCGTTTCAGGCGGGCGCTACGGCGCCCGCTTTTTTTTGTCGCTTCGACGAAGGACCGCGCATGCAGGGTGCGGCTTTTGCCTCGATCTCGACGGCGTTGCGGAAATAAATCCCGTCTATGGGAAAAATGGAGACTAGATGAACACTGAATTGCAGCTACCTGCCGGTACGTTGTTTGCCCAGCCGCTGACTCCGGTGGGTAACTCGCTCGCCCTTTCGTTTGTCGTCGCAGCTATCCCGATCGCCGTCGCGCTCGTGATGCTCGGGTTCTTACGCCGGCCGGCCTGGCAGGCGTCGCTCGGAGGACTTGTGTCCGGCCTCGTGATCGCGGTCGCCGCCTGGGGCATGCCGGTCGGTCTCGCGTTTGACTCCGTTGCTGCCGGCATGACACTCGCGCTGGTCCCGGTGATGTGGATCGTCGTCAACGCATTGCTGCTGTACAACATCGCAGTGAAATCGGGACGCTTCGACCAGTTCCGTCAATGGATGCTGGACCACCTGCCCGATGACCGGCGTCTCGTGCTGCTTGTCGTCGCGTTCTCGTTCGGCTGTCTGCTCGAAGGGATTTCCGGGTTCGGCACGCCGGTCGCGATCACGAGCGCGCTGCTGATCGGGCTCGGCTTCCCGGCGCTCGAAGCGCTGACCTTCACGCTGATCTTCAACACGGCGCCTGTCGCTTTCGGCGCGCTCGGCGTGCCGATCACGGTGCTCGGCGCCGTCACGTCGCTGCCTGCCGAGACGCTCGCCGCGATGGTGGGCCGCCAGTTGCCGTTTTTCGCATTCCTGCTGCCGTTCTATGTCGTCGGCATCTATGGTGGCATTCGCTCTATCGGCAAACTTTGGCCCGCACTCGTGGTTTCGGGCGGCAGCTTCGCACTTGCGCAGTTCATCACGTCGAACTTCCTCGGCTACCAGCTGACGGACGTCCTTGCCTCGATGACGTCGCTGATCATCACGATCGTCTTCCTGAAGTTCTGGAAGCCGGAGCCGGATCCGGCGTTTGCGCTCGCACGCAGCTCGAAGCGCGCGACGAATCACGCGGACCGCGTCGGCTACGGTGGCTGGATGCCGTGGATCCTCGTGTCGATTATCGTGATCGTCTGGGTTCACGCGAACGTCGCGTCGATCGGTCAGGCGAACATTCAGTGGCCCGGTCTGCACAATGCCGTGTACATGACGCTCTATCACAAATCCTATGCGGCGGTCTGGACGTTCCAGCCACTCGGCACCGGCACGGCGATCCTCGTCGCCGCGGTGCTCACGGCGCTCTGGACGCGCGTCGGCGTCAGCGGCTTCTTCGCCTGCGTCGCGCAGACCTGGAAGCAGACGCGTATCGCGATTGCCACCGTGATGATGATCGTCGCGCTCGCGTACCTGCTCAACTACTCGGGGATGAGCTACACGCTCGGGATGGGCGTCGCCTCGGCTGGTGCGATGTTCCCGCTCGTGTCCGCGTCGCTCGGCTGGATCGCGGTGTTCCTGTCGGGCAGTGACACCTCGGGCAACGCCCTGTTCGGCAACCTGCAGGTCGTGGCGGCTAAGCAACTCGGCCTCGATCCGGTGCTGATGGCGGCGACCAACTCGTCGGGCGGTGTGATGGGCAAGATGATCTCGCCGCAGAACATCGCAACGGGCGTCGCGACGACGGACCTGAAGGGGCAGGAGGGCGTGGTGTTCGCCCGAACGTTCTGGCACAGCGTGTTCCTGACGCTGTTGCTCGGCATGCTCGTGTTCCTGCAGCAGCACGTATTGAGCTGGATGATTCCGGCATTGCCGCATTGATGTTCGGCGGTTGACGGACGCGGCCGGATCGCGCGGCCGCCCGTACCCATCGATATCCGTAGCAGCGGTGATTGAACTCGAAGATGTCTGTGATGGCACGCCGCGTGTCAGCTACTTGTCAGAGACCCGTAGCGGACACGCGGCGCACGAGCCCCGATAACTCGGAAGGCTCGACCAGCGAGGGTGCGTTCGGTCTGTGAAGGGCCGATCAACTGCCCGTATACCAGACTTGACGTTGTCACCCGCATACGACTAATGTATGAATCACTTCGTCCAAAAACGGAACCGGGCCGGTGCCCGAAGAAGGAGGCGATTGCAGATGACCACGGCACAGACTGTTCTCGTGTTAGCACTACTCTCGACGGCTGCCGCGATGCCGGCCATCGCCGCCGATACCACCTGCGTACCGCCCAATGCGTCGGTTCCGGCTGGTGGCAACACAACCGATCCGAAGGCACCGTTCTTCATCGATACGACGGGGCTCGATCTGAAGACCACTCCGCCTACTCGCGACCCGCACAATCCGAATTATCCGAAAGCGGCAGAATTGCCCGATGGGGCGGTTCCGTCGATCGATAGCGACGGCAACTTCATCATCGGTCCGACGCATCGTCCGTCGCCAGAGACTGTTGCTCAGGCCAATGTGCCGCACGGCACGGTCCATACCTTCATCATGACCTCGGCAGATAGCGTCATCTACCGGCCCGGGATGGTTCGTGACGATATGCTCGACTGCAAGAATTCGGCGGTGAATTCCGCTTCGACCGCTCCTGGCGACAAATCCGATCTTCTGGTGCCCGCGAGCCATCCTGGCAGTTGGACTCGCGAGGTCGACGTCTATGTGCCGGCCGGTTACGTCGCGGGCACGGCAGCGCCATTCATCGTGTACGGTGATGGCGGCAGGCACAGCTTCTTCAAGGAGCAGATGCTGTTCAACGTGCTGGACAACCTCATTCACGCGCACAAGCTGCCACCGATGGTGGCCATCGGCATAGGCGCCGGTGGGCAGGACGCGCAGGGCAGCGAACGGGGCCGCGAATATGACACCGTGTCCGGCACCTACGCCGAATGGGTGGAGCAGGAGGTGTTGCCCCGCGTCGAACAGAATGCGCATGTTCGGTTGACGAAGGATCCCGATCGTCGTGCGACGATGGGCTTCAGCTCCAGTGCCGCTGCCGCCTTTACCATGGCCTGGTTCCGTCCCGATCTTTATCACCGCGTGCTTGGCTACTCGCCAACGATGGTGAACCAGCAATGGCCGCACGACACGGCACTTCCAGGCGGCGCCTGGCAGTACCATGATGAGTGGCCGGGGCCGCTCAAGCCGAACCTCACCGTGTCGGGAAATAATGTGACGCCTTCAAGCGCGTCCAATGGCATCCCGCTGATTCCGAATTCGCCGCGCAAGCCAATCCGGTATTGGTTCGAGGCAGGCGATCGCGATCTCTTTTATCCGGTCGGCCCAGTTGCCGATGGCATGCATGACTGGACCGCGGCCAACGAAGACATGGCCCGCGTCCTCGCGGCCAAGGGCTACCACTACCAATTCGTCTTCTCCCGCAATGCCGGTCATGTCGACGAAGCCACCGAAGCGCAAACCCTGGCCGAAGCACTCGAATGGCTGTGGAAAGACGGTTCTGGCACGGACAGCCGGTGAAGCCGAGCCGGCTCCGATACATAAGGAAGCCTTATTTATTGAATAAGACGGTATTCCAGCCAGTAGGTGCGGGGGTATTCTTGAGTCCGAGCGCGCAGAGGTAGTTGGCGGCCACGCGCGCCAGCGACATCACGACTCGCGACATGAGGTGTTCCAGATGATCGCGCGGAACGTCCGGCAAAGCAGGGCCGGCCCTGAAGCGCCATTCGCCTTACGCGTCGATCCGATGTTCACATTGCTGCTTCTCATCGATTACCGCCGCGCGCGTACCGATTTAGTGTGAAGCATGCGCCTGGGCCTGCGACAGCCAGCCCACGTCCCGCAGTCCTTTGTGTGCAGTTATGGCACGCATCCGGGTGGCGAGCCGCCGCTCACGTGGGTCAAGGGCTCGTCTGAGCGGCTGCCTTGTGTCACCGCCTCTAGCAAGACCGTCGCCCACGCGGGGACGGAAAAGGACAATCGGTGCCTAATGTATCGCGGCACCTACGCCTAGATACTGCTGCTGTAAGCCGCTGTCCGCTTTCAGGGCCGCCGCCGTCAATGTTAGTGCGATGCGCCCGGCCGTCATGATGGCAACCGAGTCTGCCACCGCCAGGGCCATGCCGAGATTCTGCTCAACAAGCAGAATGCTTATGCCTTCGGCGTTAACTTTGCGCAGCAGCTCGACAAGCTGTCCGATGATAGCGGGAGCGAGCCCCTCCGAGGGTTCATCGAGCACCAGTAGCCGCGGGTTTCGCAGGAGGGCGCGGCCAATAGCTAGCATCTGCTGTTCGCCGCCCGACAGTTCATGACCGCGGTTGCGGCGCCGCTCCGCGAGACGTGGAAATGCGTCGTAGACCCGCTCCATGGTCCACCCTGTGCCCTTTTCGACGATTCGTGACGCAAAAAGCCGCATATGCTCGTCGACGGTCAAGGAACGGAATACCCGGCGGCCCTGCGGCACAAATCCGATGCCCCCGCTGCTGATCTCATGCGGACGGCGCCCGCGAAGCTCTTCGCCGCGCCACTGAATCGAGCCACCTGAGATGTCCTGCAACCCGATGATGGCGTTACACAACGTGCTCTTGCCCATACCGTTTCGTCCGACCAGAGCGAGGGGCGCACGCGTCACGTCCAGATCCACGCCCTGAAGCACGTGACTTTTGCCGATGTGTACCTGCAAACCTCGCACCTTCAGGTCCGCCGGGACTGTCTCTTCATTCATGAGTTGCCCCAAGTCCGTCGCCAAAGTAAATACGCTGCACCTGTACATTCCCGCGGATGCTGGACGGATCGCCTTGCGCCACGAGCTGTCCGTCCTTCATCACGGTGACTTGATGCGCTAGCCGCAAAGCTACATCCATGTCGTGCTCGATCAGCACGATGGTCAGCGAGGACGGCAGGCCCTCGATCAACTCGATGAGCAACTGGCGCTCCGCGGGAGACAAACCCGCTGCGGGTTCATCCAGCAGCAGCAAACGTGGGTCGCCCGAGAGAGCCATGCCGATCTCCAGTTGACGCTGCTGCCCGTGTGAGAGCGAAGCCACTCCGTCCGTGAATCGCGAGGCCAGCCCGACGCGCTCTGCGAGTGCCCGTGCGCGCTGCCAATGCAACGAAGCGGGACCTTCACGTCGAAGCGAAAATCGGCCGGCGGAGACTCCCCGCAGGGCGACATACAGATTCTCCTGGACGGTCAGTCCGCCAAACAGCAGGGAACTCTGGTAAGTGCGTGCAACCCCCCGCCGCGCCCGTTGCCAGGACGGCAGTTGGGTGATGTCATCGCCGAACAGACGGATCGTTCCCGAGGTGGCACGCAAGTCGCCGGAAATTGCATTGAACAGCGTGGTTTTACCAGCGCCATTGGTTCCAAGCAGCACATGGCGCTCGCCGGTCCGCACTACCAACGAAACGTTGTCGATGGCCGTCACGGCCCCAAAGCGCATGCCTAGTTCCTGGACCTCCAGCGCTACTGTCGGCCCATGTAGCGAATGGCTGACCATCATGGGCAGGACGGATTGTTCCGGCCGGCTTCACCTTTGGCGAGATAGGCCTCGCGCGGCTGACCCAACGTCTGATTGACGCCCTTCGTCACTTTCACCAGCTTGTTGAAAAGCTGCCCTTGGGCGTTTTGATCGACTTCGGTCAGGTAGACGTCCACGATCCCTTGACGGTTGCCATCCAGCTTGACCTCACCGCTAGGGGAGTCCACCGTGAGGTTCGAGAGGGCCTTGCGGAACGCCGCCTGATGGTCGGACAGATCTCCGTGCACCTGGTCGAGCGCAAGTGTCATCGCTTTGGTGGCCGTGTAGTAGTTGTTGGCGAACAGCGATGGTGATTGCAGACCCTTAGGGAATTTCTTTCGATAGTCCGCGACAAAGGACTTCCACTCCGGTGAGTTGTTGTTGTCTGCGGTCGGGCCGGAGCTCAGCATGCCGATGATCTGCTTGCGGAACGGCCCACGTGCCGAAAGCACGCTCTGGTCGACCGTGATCGATCCGCCCATCATATGCGCCTGGCCGCCGGCCTGGTTGTACTGCGACATGAACGTCACGGCGTCAGAGCCGCCAAGCACGACGAATACGGCATCCACGTCGCTGGGCAACTGGGCGATCACGCTGCTGTAGTCTTTCGTGCCCAACGGTACCCAAAGCTTCGCGGGTACCTTACCGCCCTTTGCGCAGAATTCCTGCATGAAGCCGTTCACCTGCGAATAGGGGAAAGAGTAGTCCTCCGAGACAATGGCAACACGATGGTATTTTTTGACGTCGTACGCATAGCTGCCAAGGCCGGCCATCCACTGCGTGCCATCGCCCATGAAGCGGAAGAAGTTCGGCGACGGATCGCGCAGTGTGGTGTCTTCAGCCGCCGACGATCCATTGATGAAGGTGACACCCGGCACGGACTTCGAGTAGTTCTTGATGGCGATACCTTCGCTGCCCGAGAGCGGGCCGATGATCACGTCGACCTTGTCCTGTTCGACCAGTTTGCGCGCCTTGGCCACGACCACATCGGGTTCTGCGTTGGTGCCTTCGACGATCATCGTGATGCTTTTGCCGCCAGCGGTCGATTTGACATCGTCGAGCGCCAGCTGGACCCCGCGGACGCTGTCCTGTCCAGGCGACGCAAATGGGCCTTCCAGCGTGGCCAGCACGCCAATCTTGACCTGCGCCCACGCCGGAGTGGCAAGCAAGGCGCCCGATACCGCAGCGATTGCAAGCGCGCTCTTGCTAAAAGAGGTTTGGTTAAGCATTTTCATTTGTCTCATGATTTTTGGTTTTGGTGAATGAATCAGGGAATGCCTGATGATTGTTCGCCGGCCTGACGCGTCCGGATGGCGCGGCGTAGCCAGGAAACCAGGTCTGTCAGCCCTAATACGCCGGATGGAAGAAAGAGCACCACCAACAGAAAGACGGCGCCAATGAGCGTGTTATAGCGATCGCGAAAGAACAGGTCTGTCGCGAAGGTTTGCAGCAGGACGAAGACGAGTGCGCCCGCGAAAGCGCCGGCTGGGCGCCGCAGGCCGCCCAGCACGGCAATGACCAGAATGTTGGTCGCTGCGGCGAGGCCAACGGAGCCGGGCGCGATTTGCCCTTGGTACCAGAGCATCAGGACACCACCGACGGAAGCCATGAATCCGGCCAGGGCGAAGGCAGCGACCTTATGCAGCGTCACCCGGTAGCCGAGTGCGGCGAGGCGCCGGTCACTGTCGCGAAGGCCCTGCAACGCAAGGCCGAATGGCGTGCGAACGACATGGCTTACCAGGACGAGGAGCAGCCACGCCCCCCCGACGCTCAATACATAAAAGGGAATGGGTGCATTCAACGAGAGGTGGCCGATCCTGGGCGCGGCGACCCCATTGATGCCGTCGAAGGCGTTGAACAACTCATTGTTCTGCTGAGCGAATGAAAAAACGCCCATGCCAATAGCCAGTGTCAGCATGAGGAGGTACACGTCTCGCGTGCGAGATGCGATCCATCCCGTCAGTGCGCCGAACACGGTCCCGACGATGAGTGCGATCACGAGGGCCAGAGGCCAGGGAAGTGGCACACCCAGGCCGCTGCCGTTGACCGACGTGTACGCCATAGCGTAGGCAGCGAGTCCCCCTGCCGCCATCTGGGCCATCGACACCATGCCGCCATAGGTGTTCAGAAAGCTCAGCGATAACGCGATGATGCCGAACACCGCGGCCCTGGCGACGATGTTCTGCAGCCAGAACGCCGGCAACACAAGCGGCGCGAGCACCAGCGCAGCTATCACGAGCCAGCGCAGCGAGCGTCTATTCTTCATTAGTAGTACTCCGCAGGCGCCGCGCGCCGTTGTCCTGAACGAGTGCTATCCGGTCTTTCGGCAGACCCGCCGTAGTCGGGCGAGACTTATGTCCGGCCGAGGAGCCCCCGCGGCCGCACGGCGAGTACCGCGATCATGATGACGAACGTGAGCAGAATCGCGTAGTGCGGAAACAGCACGAGTCCGATCTGCTCGGCATAAGCCACCAGTAGCGCCCCCAGTGCCGCGCCTCCCAAACTGCCCATACCGCCGACAATGACCACGACCAGCGACGACATCAGATACCGCGCGTCCTCTCCTGGCGCGACCGATAGCGCTGAGCCTCCAATCACCCCCGCTAGCCCAGCCATCGCCGCGCCCAGAGCGAACACAAGGATGAACAGTCGCGGTACGTTGAAACCCATCGCTGACAGCATCGCGCGATCATCGACACCGGCCCGGATCGCCATGCCGAGCCTGGTCCGGTACATGAGGAGCCACAAGCCGAGACCGACCGCCAGTGCCACGCCGATCAGGAACAGCCGGAAGGTAGGGTAGCCGCCTAGATCCGCCGGCAGCCGCACGCTACCGTAAAGCGCATCGGGCGGATCGAACTGAAAGGTGAGACCGCCATAGCGTGCGAGCAGCAGATCGCCTAGAACGATCGAGAGCCCGATCGTCACGAGCGCCTGACGAAGATCCTGACCTTGCATGCGGTCGAGCAGCCACTTCTGCATCGCGGCGCCAAGCAAGCCGACCGCGACGGCCGCGGCAAGTAAGCCCCACCACCATCCGTGCGCCGCCGCGACGTCGTAGCCGATATAGGCGCCGAGCAGGTAGAGCGCCCCATGCGCCATGTTGACCGTGCGCAGCAGTCCAAAGACAATCGAGAAACCGCTCGCGACGATAAAATAAAGCGCGGCCAGGGTCAGCCCGTTGAGCGCGACATTGACGAGCAGGCGGGCAGTCACGCTGCGCTCAGCCTGGCAGCAACGGCAGCAAAGCCGGCGCCGAACACGTTATTGCCGATCTGTTCGATCCACTGCACGCGATCGGCGCCGCCAGTCACTTCGAAATCCGCCCACCACTCGGCGAAGGTCCGCGATCCGGCCGTCACGCGCGACAGACGCACGCCGGCCACGTAGTCGCGTACCGGCAGCGTTCCTTCGATGATCTTGTAGCTGAACGCATAGGCAAGGTCGTCGAGCATCAGCAACTGCTCGCGCACGTATGCGTCGGGCCCGAGCGTCAGCCGCCGTACGCCGCCGATGGAATCGCCTTGTGCCCCGGCTTCCATCTCACTGCGGATGATGCCGGGGTGATAACTGGGCATCCCGTTGAAGTCGCGCATGATCGACCACACGGCTTCGATGGGAGCATTGATGACGTCGCTGATATAAACGGTGTTAGACATGGTTGATCTCGCAAAGGGAGGCTGAACAAGGCCGGTAGGCTAGAAGCTCAGTTGCTTGAACGCTTGCGTCTGCGCAGTCAGGGCCTGTTCGGCGGGCAGCCGTTCCATGGAACTGGCGCCGTAGAAACCGTGACAGACCTTACAGGCACGCAGTACGTACTGGGCGTCCTGCGGCATCGCAATCGGGCCGCCGTGGCAAAGGACAATGATGTCGTCGCGAATTTGCAGCGCGGCTTCGGCGATGCGGTCGATCATGCTCACGCAGTCATCCAGCGTCATGGCGGTCTCGGCGCCGACCGTCCCTCCCGTCGTCAGTCCCATGTGAGCAACGAGGATATCGGCGCCTGCCTTCGTCATCGCGACGGCCTGGTCGGGGTCGAATACATAGGGCGTAGTGAACAATCCTTTGGCATGCGCGAGGCGGATCATCTCCACTTCCAGCGCATAGCCCATGCCGGTTTCTTCGAGATTGGCGCGAAAGACACCGTCAATCAGGCCCACCGTCGGGAAGTTCTGCACGCCGGAAAAGCCTACGCGCCGCACGTCGTCGAGGAAGGCGTCAAAGTTGCAGAAGGGATCCGTGCCGTTTACGCCTGCTATCACAGGGGTATTCCGGACTACCGGCAGTACTTCGCGCGCCATGTCCATCACGATCTCGTTCGCGTTGCCATACGCGAGCACGCCAGCCAGCGAACCGCGGCCCGCCATGCGGTAACGCCCCGAGTTGTAGATCACGATCAGGTTTATCCCGCCGGCTTCCTCGCATTTGGCGGACAAACCGGTACCGGCGCCGCCGCCCACAATGGGCTGGCGAGCGGATACCATCGACTGAAATTTCTGCAAGAGTTCGCTGCGTTCAAAACGTGGCAAGGTTTCGATCCTCGGGTTGGGGCAGTTCGCGAAAGAGCCGGACAGCCAGCTCGGCGAACTGTGGGTCATTGATGTGATAGGGCACGCGTAACAACTGGCGATGCGCTGTCTGCGATACGGTGCGTTCGAGAGCCTCGAAGAGTGCGGCATCGGCCTCGGGATCGTGGAACGGTTGACCGGGCGCGTCCAGCGCCGATACACCGCCTTCGGGCAGAAGGAAGCGCACGTCGCCTTCGCAGCGGTTTAGCCGCTCGCCTATCCAGGCACCGATGCGCGAATTTTCGTCGGCAGTCGTGCGCATAAGAGTGACCTGCGGGTTATGCGTGTATAACGTGCGGCCGCGATAGTGCGGCGGGACCGTGTCGGGCGCGCCGAAGTTCACCATGTCGAGGGCCCCACAGGAGCCGACGTATGGCGCTCGCGTCCGGGCGACAGCGCCGAAGCGATCATCGGTACAAGCCAGGATACCGCCGAGAAGGTGATCGCAAACTTCGGTCGTCGTGAGATCCAGCAGACCGGTCAGCAGGCCGCCATCGAGCAGCTTTTCCATCGACGCTCCGCCGATGCCGGTGGCGTGAAACACCAGACAGTCGTGGTCCCGCTCAAGACTCGCGCGCACGTGGCCGATACAGCTTGTCGTGACGCCGAACATGGTCAGGCCCACCGCCGGGCGCGCATCGGATGGCTCCTGGTAGCCTTGCGCCTGGCGGAACGCGCCGGTGATCGCCCCGGCCGCGTTCGCCAGCACGCGGCGCGAGATACGGTTTAGCCCGGCGATGTCCGTGACGGGGTGCATCATCGCGATATCGGTCGGGCCGACATAGGCGGACACATCGCCGGACGCCATGGTCGACACCATGAGTTTGGGCAGACCAACCGGCAGCAAACGCATTGCCGGGGTGATGAGCGCGGTTCCGCCGGAACCGCCAAGGCCGATCACGGCGCCCACGTCGTCGCGGCTCGCGAGGAACCGTTTGAACGCGTCGATCATCGCCGCCACCGAACTGCCACGGTCCCCCGTGAAGACGGCGGAGGGACCGCCAGCGTGAGCCTGCGCGACAACCTGCGCGGGGATGTCCGCACCATCGCCAGTTGGCGTCGTCGAGACATCCACGGTGACGACCGGCGCGCCGGCGAGCCGTATCTGATCGCGTAGATAAATCGCCTCGGCACCCTTGGTGTCAAACGTGCCGATCAGGTAGATCTGTTTATCGCGTGTTGTCATGTCGTTTGCTGCGCCGGTAGACTCGGTAGCGATCGTAGTTCACAGTACAAGACATCAGATTCGAAATGAGTCTATAGGATTACAATGAGACCCATGTCTCTTTTTCTGAAAATTCAGGGTAAACAATGAGTCAGGACCGACGCACCACCGTCCAGCCGATAAGCCCGCTAGTGGAAGAAAACGCCGAGACAGCCCAGCGCGGACCGCGTGCTCGCATGCGGCGCGCGCTGCTTGCAAAGGCAATGGAGATGATGGCGAGTGGCCAGACGCCGTCCGTGGCCGAACTCGCGGAGGCGGCAGAGGTGTCGCGCGCCACGGCATACCGATACTTCCCGACGCAAAGCGCGCTCGTCGCGGCGGTGGTCGATGAGAGCCTCGGGCCGATTCTCGAATGGAAGTCCGAATCGGCAGACGCGGTCACTCGCGTCGACGAACTGTTGCTCCACGCCTATCCGCGCATGGAAGAATACGAGGTGCAACTGCGTGCGGCCATACTGGTCTCGCTGCAGCAGGGTGCTCAGATCCGTGCGGGCAAAGGCGGCAACGAGGAACCACTCGTGCGCGGACATCGTATCAAACTGCTCAGTTCTGCAGCGAGCCCGTTACGCGACAAACTCGGAGAGGAGCGTTTCCAGCGTGTACTGTATGCGCTGTCCCTCGTTTACGGCACCGAAGTCTTTCTCGTGCTGAAGGACATCTGGCACCTCGAACTCGAAGAAATCCTGCAGACTGTGCGCTGGACTGCACGGGCGATACTGCGACACGCAAGCACCGACGAGTGACGAGCAGATGTGCCCCGGGCGTGTGCCCAATCGTCGAATCCACTCGGTTCGGCAAAGGGAGTCAAGTCGTTCTTCATATGGCCGTCGGGGATTGGCGTAGGCCTCTCGCGAACATTTCGACGCTTGTCTTCGGTTTGCCGAGATCTCGCCAGGTCTGGTCTGCATAGAAGGGGTCTTCATGGCTCCCGAAATAGGCGAACAGATGTCCGACGAACTTGATCCGCGGGCTGAAGAGGCCGAGGACCCTGATCACCCATAGGGGGGCGATCCGGATTTTCAGAGCAGGTTCGTAGTGCTGGACGAATTGCTCCATCGCCTGTTTGACGGTGACGGCTTCAGGTCCCTGGATAGGGCAGTGTTCCGGCATCGTTTCGGGACGCTGAAAGGCCCTGACCACTTGTCGCCCATAGTCGGCCGCGCTGATCCAATAGACCTTCACGCTGGTGTTTCCGATCCATTGAAGCGCGTTCTTGTCGATCATGTTTGGCAGCAACTCCAGGAAATGGGTCGGTGCAAAAAAAGTGTGCGGGATGCCGGACGCCGCGATGATATCGTGCCCCTCCATCCTGATGAGGTTCGGGACCATGTTGTTTCGGATCGTCGGGAGCGCCGGAGGATAGGCGCCAAGCGCCCCGATCTTCGCGATGTACTGAATGTCCAGCCCTTCGGTGGCGGCTATCAGGTTCTTTATGCCTTCCCGTTCTTCGTAGAAGGGCAGGTTCAGGTCCACCGTCTCGGTAGCGAGATTGATGTAGATCGCGTCCATTCCATCGAGGCCGGCGCGTAAGCCTGGAATGTCCCGAAGATCCCCTTGGACGATCTCTACATTGGCCGGGAGTCTGATCCTCGCCTTGTCCGGCGCGCGAACGATTGCCCGTACCTCGAAGGTTTTGGCCAGTTCCACGACGACCGGCGTACCGAGACGGCCTGTTGCCCCGATCACGGCTATCTTCTTTATCTGTCGCATCGCTACTCCCGTGTGATGGGTCAAAGGATGTTTCTGATTGCCTGCGGGTCGTAATAGCGATCTATGGCAGCGTTCTTCAGTCCGAGGCCTCGCAGCAGAAGTCGGAAGGCGCATTCGACCAGTTCTTCCTGGGGCATGTCGTAATCGATCACGCCGACGTCAGGCAGGCTGATCAAGTGCAGCGTGTTCGAGAGGTGATGGACAAACCAGATGTCGGTTTTGGTGGTGCGCACACCGTCTTCGACATCGCCGGCTGCCCGCGCGGCTCGAAGAGACCTTTCAAAAACGCCGATCCACGGCTTTACATGGCGGTCCAGGAACGCCTTCGCCAATCGACCGTCATCGAGCAGGCTCGACGTGACAAGACGCTTGGTGTTCTCATGAACCTGCCGCGCGCCGATGCCCGGGAAGACGGCCTGTACCAGCACGGCGACGCCCATCACCAACGTTGCCGTTGACGGCGTTGCTCCGTCAAAGAGTGGGCCGCCGAACGCGTTCGCGTCGACGCAATGGCTTTCGAGCTCGGCATACAGCGCTTCCTTTCCCGAGAAGTGCTTGTAGAGAAGTGCTTCGGAAATCCCTGCTGCCTTGGCGAGAGCTAAAGTCGGAAGTGGTGTACGGGGGGGATTGAGGCGGGGGATTGAAGGCGGTGGAGGTTTCGGCTGAGAATCTGATTGTCGAAGTCGGAAACCAGCGAACAACAAACCATCCACCATAAGCAAGTTTACGGAAAAAGAAGTCGTCGGTCTATCGGAAGTCGGTCTGGGTCTGGACGAACTGGTCCGGCACGGAGCCCGGCAGGTGATCCAGCAGGCAATCGAGGCGGAGCTGTCGGCGCTGCTGGAGCGGTTCGAGAACGTCAAGACATTGCACGGCCAGCGTGCCGTGGTGCGCAACGGCTATTTGCCGGAGCGCGAAGTGTTGACGGCGGCCGGACCGATTCCAGTGAAGGTGCCGAAGGTTCGTGATCGATCGGGATCGGGCGTGAAGTTCAATTCATCGATTGTGCCACCGTACGTGAGGAGGTCACCGCGCGTGAGCGCCGCACTGCCGTGGCTGTATCTGAAGGGCATTTCGACGGGCGACATGAGCGAAGCACTGAGCGTGCTGCTGGGCGAGGACGCCAAGGGTTTGTCGGCGAACGTGGTGAGTCGTCTGAAGGCGCAATGGGCCGACGAGCATGCCAGCTGGAGCCGGCGTGATCTGTCGAAGTCGCGCTATGTGTATTGGTGGGTCGACGGCATTCATACCGGCCTGCGCAGTGAGAACTCAGACGGCCAGTGCCTGCTGGTGATTATCGGCGTGAGGCCGGATGGGCGCAAGGAGCGCGTAGCAATCGGCGATGGGTATCGCGAGTCGAAGGCGTCCTGGCAGGAGCTGCTGCTCGATCTGAAATCGCGTGGCTTGCAGGGTGGTCCGCTGCTGGCCGTCGGAGATGGCGCAATGGGATTCTGGGCCGCACTGGAGGAAGTGTTTCCTGCAACTCGCGGCCAGCGCTGCTGGTTTCATTATGCCGACCTCCGGATTATGCCGGCGTGCAGCCGCAATGCGGCGGTGCTGGCGGGGAACGCGCTGTAGGCATCGGCATAATCTCGGTGACTGAGCGATGCTTCCTTTTCCACAACTCGGAGAAGGAGACAACTCATGTCAAATCCATCTCGTGTCCGTATCACCGGACCGCTCGCCTCGTTCGCAGACGGCTTCGCTGCGGAGTTGAGCAAACAAGGTTACCGGCCCAATGCCGCTGCAAATCAACTGCAGCTTCTTGCGCATCTGAGCCGGTGGCTTGCTTCCAGGCGACAAGACGCGACGACGCTCACCGCTCCGGTCCTGGACGAATTCCTGAATGCACGGCGCGCGCAGGGCTACACGTTGTGGCTGTCATCCAAAGCACTGGCGCCGCTGGTCAGCTACCTCAGTAACGTTGGGATCGCGGTGGCAAGCGCGCACGCGGTGTTAAGTCCCAGCGAATCAATGCTGGAGCGCTATCGCAAATACCTTGTCGATGTGCGCGGGCTTGTCGCGACCAGCGCTCGCGGATATGTCGACGTAGCTCGTGCCTTTGCCGTGACCAGAGTCGTCGATGGCGAACTCGATTGGAAGTGCTTGCGACCGCAGCACCTGATCCAATTTGTGCTCTCTGCTAGCCGCGGTCGCTCAACCGGCACAGCGAAGATAACAGTAACGGCACTGCGCTCTTTGCTCATCTACTTGCATATCGAAGGTTTTATCGCGCAGCCGCTTGACACAGCAGTTCCGTCGGTCGCCGGCTGGCGCCTTGCGGGGCTGCCATGCGCACTGGAGAGACGCGACGTGCAACGCTTGCTGGCGGCTTGCGATCGGCGCACTCATCACGGACAACGCGATTTCGCTATGCTGATGCTGCTCGCGCGTCTGGGCTTGCGTGCCGGAGAGGTGCGTATGCTCAAACTTGACGACATCGACTGGCGCGCGGGTGAACTCGTGGTGAGAGGTAAAGGTCAGCGCATCGAACGCCTTCCTTTGCCTGCGGATGTAGGCCAGGCATTGGCATCGTATCTGCGACGTGGCCGCCCCGATACCGCACAAGGCCGTACTGTGTTCGTGCGTACACGCGCTCCTCACCGTGCGCTCTCATCCGCAGGTGTCACAGAAGCGGTGGCCGCCGCGGCTTCACGCGCGGGCCTCCCTCACATGAGCGCCCATCGACTGCGTCATACACTTGCAACCCAGATGGTTCGCTCGGGTGTTGCACTTCCCGAGGTCGCCCAGGTGTTGCGTCATCGGCGCCTGATGACCACGTCAATCTACGCGAAGGTCGACCGGGAGGGGTTGCGCCTGCTCGCCCGTCCGTGGCCGGGAGGTGCGGCATGAGCGAATTACATTGTGCTCTGGCTGAGTATTTGAATTTGCGCCGCTCGCTGGGCTACAAGCTGCGGCGGTCGGAGAAGCTGCTGAAGCAATTCATTGATTTTTTCCTGACCACAGGAGCACCGGCGATCACCATTCAACACGCTTTAACGTGGGCGTGCCAACCAAACGACGGCAGCAACAACTGGTGGGCCTATCGTCTATCGGCCGTTCGTGGATTCACTAAGTATCTGCAAGCCACCAATCCTTCCATCGAGGTTCCACCATCTGACTTATTGCCTTGGCGGCCGCACCGAGCCTGCCCGTATCTGTATCGTGAGGAAGAGATCATCGCGCTAATCAAGGCCGCCAGCGCGCTCAGCTCACCGCTACGAGTAGCAACTTACCAGAGCTTGATCGGATTGCTTGCCGTGACCGGGATGCGAGTGGGTGAGGCGATCAACCTCGATCTGCAAGACTTCGATGCGCGCAACGGCACACTGATCATCAGACGTGCGAAGTTCAATAAGATGCGAGAAATTCCCTTGCACCCAACAACGGTCGCGTCGTTGAAGCGTTATCTCGCCCGCCGCAACCGAATGGCCAGCGCCGAGGGAACCTCGGCACTGTTCATATCTCCGACGGGCAACCGGCTCCTGTACTGCAACGTTCAGTGGACCTTCCAGCGAGTCGCCCGCCAAGCAGGTCTGGTGTCGCGCACCACTCATTGTCGCCCCCGTATTCATGACATGCGTCATGCGTTCGCCGTTAACACGATGCTCGAGGCCTACCGGGATGGTTCGAACACGCAGCAACGCCTCACGCTGCTTTCAACTTATCTCGGGCACGTAAGCCCGGCATCGACCTATTGGTATCTGTCGGCAGCTCCGGAGCTACTCGCTAAGGCAGCCGAGCGTCTGGAGCATCTGCACGGAGAGCAAACATGACTGAACTTGCCATTACTCTGCAAGCATTCTTCACTGATCGGCTCATCCGGGAGCGTCACGCGAGCCCATGCACCGTTGCGGCGTATCGCGATACGTGGCGATTGTTGCTTGGTTTCTGCGCAAAGCGAACAGGCAAATCACCGTCGGCACTTGATTTTACCGATTTCGACATTTCGCTTGTCTGCGCCTTCCTGGACCACCTCGAACGGGATCGTAAAAACAGCGTGCGTACTCGTAACGCTCGGCTCGCCGCCATCCACTCACTGTTTCGCTACGCGGCATTACGTCACCCCGAACACGCAGCCACCATCGCTCGGGTGCTGGCGATACTTCCCAAGCGCTTTGAGCGTGCGATCGTTACCTTCCTTACCGAAGTTGAAGTGCAAGCGTTGCTTGCGGCACCCGATCGCACCTTATGGTCAGGACGACGTGACTACGCGATGCTACTGGTCGCGGTGCAAACCGGTTTGCGAATCTCAGAGGTGATCGGCCTGCTATGGACTGACGTTCACCTCGGCGCTGGCGCACATGTCGCCTGTCAGGGTAAGGGCCGAAAGGATCGCATCACACCCTTGACCGTCCCTGTGGTTAAGGTGCTGCGCGTATGGCTTGCCGAGTGTGAGGCCAATCCAGCTGCGCGGTTGTTCCCAACGCGCACCGGTACACCTCTCAGTCGAGACGCGATTGAGCGCCGTATCACTCTCCATGCAGCTAAAGCATCCGCTGCGTGTGCCACTTTGGCAAACAAGAACGTCACTTTCCATGTGCTTCGACATACGGCTGCAATGCGGCTTCTCGAAGCGGGAGTCGATCCCACGGTAATCGCTCTATGGCTAGGCCATGAACATGTCGACACCACTACCATCTACCTTCATGCACATCTAGGCATCAAGGAGCAAGCTCTCGCCCGGGCCCGAATGCCGAACGCGAACCCGGGCCGGTATCGTCCCTCCGATCCACTTCTCACCTTCCTGGAATCGCTCTGATTATGCCAATGCCTACAGCGCGTTCCCCGCCAGCACCGCCGCATTGCGGCTGCACGCCGGCATAATCCGGAGGTCGGCATAATGAAACTTAGGCCGATATCGGCCTAAGTTTCACAAGATGGGCAACGTGCTCAATGCGCTACCGAAGTCACAGCAAGGCAAAGCCAAAGCAGATCTGCAGGCGATCTGGATGGCCGCCACGCGCGCCGACGCGTATGCCGCGTTTGATCGTTTCGTGACGGTCTACGCGGCAAAATATCCGAAGGCGACAGAAACGTTGAAGAAGGACCGGGAGAGCCTGCTGGCCTTCTACGACTTTCCGGCCGAGCACTGGCAGCATTTGCGGACGACGAATGCGATCGAGTCGACGTTCGCGACCGTGCGCCATCGAACGACGCGTACGCGCAACTGCGTGTCACGACCGACCTTCCTTGGTCTGGCATTCAAGCTGATCGAGGAAGCCGAGAAAACCTGGCGCCGCGTCAACGGGCCTGAAAAGATCAAGCTGTTGCTGGAAGGCATTGCCTTCAGGGACGGCGAACCGGTGCAGGACGATCGACCGGTTCAGCAGAAACTCGCCGCTTGAAATCGCCGATCATCAAGCAGCCCATACACCACTCTTGACGCTAGCTCCTACCGTGTCCTGCGTTCGATCTGGCATAACATCGTCGGCTTCGATAACGGCAATGTGCACGTCCGTAATCCGTTCAAGGAAAAAGGCCTGCGGCACAAGCTTGCGGGCTATCTGGCGAAGTACATCACGAAGGGCTTTTCGGAACACGCGATGAACGAAAAGCGCTACTGGACCAGTCGCGGCGTGGTCGTGCCGGAGCGTATGCCCATCGAACATATCCTGTCGGACGATCCTGCCGAAGCGCTCAAGATCGCGTTCGCGGCGGCAAAGCGCGTCGGAGCCACGCTCGACCGGTGTCAGACGTTCTGGCGTCAGGAACTGGGGTGCTTTTGGCTCTCTACTCGAGAAATTTAGCGGCAACCTATCTGGAATTATTTTCGCTACCAGCGAAAATAATTTTGACTTTCATCGACGGCAGGCATATGCTGTGTTCAGCAGTTAGCGGAGACGTAATCTCGTGTTGTTGGGGCGGAAGCCCTGTGGGAAGGTAACTTCCTAATGTTTGCCCCCTCTTGTGGTTTCGCCACGGAAGGGGATAGGCGAGTTCCGCGAGAGCGGAACTCGGTGAGGTAGGTGGGGGACAAGGCGCTGTTCACTCCGTGCTTTTGCTTTCCGAAGGTGTGCGAGAGGCTGTCACTGTTGAACGCGTCGTGCGAACAACGTTGTAGTGGCGGTCATCCTTGGGAGAAAGTGTATGCAAAAGCTTAAACAAGCTGCAGAACAGTGTCCGTCCGATGTGGGGTTCTCTAAGTGGATTGTGCTAATCCGGTTTCTTCTACGGTTTGGCGCATTGCTGCACCACCTTTTTAGCGCGGTTGACAAGCTTATTGCCGACCTGCTTAAGCTGGGAGGACATTCATAACGGACTTACCCCCTTATTTTCACTCGCTCTTTGGGAGTACTGCCATGTTAGGCGAGGCGCTTCGATTGGTTCGTGTTTATCATGACCTTTCTCAATCTCAGTTGTGCTCGGACTTGGGTGTGTCCAATTCGTATGTATCGGAAGTTGAGTCGGGCAAGAAACAGCCAACGTTAGAGTTATTGCAAAAGTATTCGGCCGCGTTTGATATTCCGGTTTCGTCGTTGCTCTTCTTTGCGGAGAATCTAGGTGATCCGCGACCAACGGACAGGCTTCGCAAGGTTGCTGCGAGCCAGGTGATTTCGCTGCTTCAATGGGTGGAGAACAAGAATGCCCGGCGCACCGAAGAAGTACGTAAGAAAGGGTCGTAGTTATCGATATGATGTTACCCAGTGCCGTCTATATCGCGTCGGCTCTCCGACGAAGCTATCGGAGACTTTGGAAATTCCGTTGGACAAGTTACAGGCGCTAGCTTGTCGGAGTGACAACTACAAGAGTTTTCAGAAGGACGATTTGGATCCATTTGCGTTGCGTGGTCGGAAGCCGCGCGAGATTCAGGAACCTAAACCGGCTCTGAAAGCTGTCCATGAGCGCGTAGCTAGACTACTCAAGCATGTCGAGGTGCCTGAGTATCTGCATTCAGCGGTGAAGGGCGTTTCGTATCGAACAAACGCCCTTCAGCATGCCAAAGTCGGCGCTTCTATTCTCACAATGGATGTACAGGACTTCTACCAATCGACGGGAGAGTCACGGGTTTTTAATTTTTTTCGTGAGGTCCTTCTGTGTGCGCCCGACGTTTCAAGGCTCATAGCCAAATTGTTAACGTGGCGCGGGGTACTGGCAACGGGAAGTTCAGTCAGCCCGCTTCTTTCGTTTCATTGCAATCGTCCAATGTTCGATGAAATGGCGGCGATTGCAGTTGAGGGTTCTTTGACGTTCACGTGCTACGTGGACGATATTACTTTTTCGGGATCTGCTGTGCGACGTGGTTTGGCGTGCGCGATCGGCCGCATCGCTCGAAGGCATGGGCACTGCATCAAGGAGCGGAAAACACGCTTCTACAGTCCGGGGCAGGCGAGCATCATTACGGGTGTCGTGGTAACGGATGGAGTTGTGAGCGTGCCGCACGAGCGCCGACTTAAGGGGCGTCGAATCGAAGCGGCGATTGCGTCTGCGGAGAATCCGATTGATCGCCTTGCGTTGACCGAGAAATTGATGGGGCTCGCAGGAGAGGCCGCTTATCTCGATCCGACTTTTCGGCCGTGGGCTCGTGGGATCAGTAGCCGGCTTAAAGTTATGCGCGGTGCGGCCGCGTATGTCACCAAGCCTGAGGATGCGAGTGCTCGTGCAACAATATCGAGCCCGCCTTGGGAATAGTGTTTCTAATTAGGCCGTGTTCAGCGGGGCTGTCGTGGATGGGTCTGCGGCTACAATAGAATCTGGTTAGATACTTGGGGGTTGTGATGCTTACTGTGGCGTTGCCGGATGAGCTTGAGGTGGCTGTGGTGACTGCAGCGCATCGGTCTGGGCAGTCGGTGGATGAATACGTGGCCGCCGTGTTTGCTGACGCGTTGTCGCTTGAAATAGACCGCTCGCGGCTCGATTCGTTTTTGTCGGGAACGCCGGGGGTTGCGCACGAACGGGCGCGGGCGTGGCTGTCTGATCTGGCCGATGGGAAGCGCACTGAATGCCCGCGTTAATCTGGCATCCCGACGCGCTGGATGATGTGGCGCGTCTCTATGACTTCCTTGCTCCAAACAGTCCTGCCGCTGCACGACATGCCGCTTCGGTGATTCTTGAAGCGGCTGACCGGGTTGCGGAAAACCCAACGATTGGCGTCCCTCGGGCCGAGTTCCGCGAATGGTTCGCGCCGTTCGGCCGCAGCGCCTACGTCCTGCGGTACGCGATTCTGGACGATGGTGACGTGATCGTTACGCGGGTTTGGCATAGCCGCGAACATCGGACGAATTAGGGCGTTTCGGGCCAGGTGGTTGCCATGCGGCGGCGGTTTGCCCGTACCCATGATCCCAAGCTCGCGGCAACGCCTACATTGCCCTGATATCGAGCGTCAGCTGATGGGCAAACAGAGTGTCATTTGCCGCTGGGCGTGGTTTGATGACGGGTTGCGGTGCGCAACGTTCCGCCTCACGCTCGAGGGCGCTGAAACCCATCTGGTCACGCATCAATTCATATTCGAGCGCGTGCAGGCGTAGCACGGCGACCGCCCAGGGCGGAATCACGGTCTTGCCGCTCATCCAGTCCTTGACCGTGCGTTCATGTCGTCCGAGCGTCCGGCACAGGTGGCGCATCGGGAGGCTTCGTGCGTAGTGCAGGAATTCACTGGGGGACGCGGCGTTGTAGCGCGTCAGTATTTTGGGTTTGCGTGTGCTCATGCTGGTCTCGCTGTGGCTTGCGCAGTGTGCGCGACAGACAAAAAAGCCGCCCGGTGGGAGCGGCTTTCTGTAGCGTTTTGCGAAGTGAGTTCGTATCTTTCATATAAATTACAACCGCGATTGTCGAGGCCAGTTTCAGATGTCCGGGTTCTGGCCAAGTTCAGATGTCCGCTTCCGAGTGGTTAAATATCTCTATCTGGAAGGGGTTTTAAGCACCGAGCCTGCCCGTTCGCCGGCGGTTCCCATCACGATCTCGTTCAGGTCGCCCACGGTGAGTTCGCGTTGCTTGCGCGTCCCGGTGGGACGGACCCTGGGTCGAACTTCGTCACCCCGATTGGTGCGCGATGGCGAGCCTGCCGCGCGCCGGTTATCGCGCTCGGCCTGCACCTGCTGGGCAACCCTGAGCGCGTGCCCCAGACGCTTGTTCTCGATGACCGCCCCCTGATCAATCTCCGAGAGCCGGTCATAGCGGGAGCAGGGCAGAGTGCTGCCGTCCGCACGGATCTCGATGCGGCCGTCCGGATATTCATAGACGTCGATGTAGTGATGGATCCGGCCACGGTTCGCGGCCGTGTCTTCGAGCAGATAGATCACCCGGTCATACTGGACGGTCAGCGTGTTCGACACGCAGCGTGTTGCCCGGTGCGTCAGGATCAGGTCGAGATCCTCGTCGTCGCGCAGTGACCGGTGTGCATTAAAAGCGCTCTTCGGTGGCTTGCCAAAGCGCGTGTTGTAGTCGGCCACGAAGTGGGGCGCATAGTCGTTCGCGGCTTCATGTGTATCGATCCCACGCAGCCGCAGTTCCTTCACGAGCCGGTCCTGCAAGGTCAGATTCGCCCGTTCAACCCGCCCCTTGGCCTGGCTGCTGTTCGCACACCATGACTCGATATTAAGCTCGTACAGGGCCCGCCCAAACTGCGTAAATCCCTTGCCGGCCGTCGTCGACGTCTGCGCCGAGCGGAACACAGTGGCCTTGTCGCTGTAGAACGCCACCGGTTTGCCATGCTGCCTGAGATACCCGCGTGTCGCCTCGAAGTAACTGAAGGTCGACTCGGTGGCCGTGAAGTGCAGCGCCATCAGCCGGCTGGTCGCGTCGTCGACGTACACCAGCAGCGTGCACGCCGGCGCCCGTTCCTCGAACCACCGGTGATCGCTGCCGTCGATCTGCACCAGCTCGCCCACGCAGGCCCGACGACTGCGCAACTGATGGATCTTCGGCGGCCGCTGACGCCTCGGAATCCACAGGCCGGCATCGGTCATGAGTCGTCTGACGGTTTCCTTGGCCAGCCGCAGCCCATGGCATTCACGCAGCTTCTCGCACGCCAGCGTCGGGCCAAAATCGGCATAGCGCTCGCGAATGATCGCCAGCGCGCGAGCCGCGGTGCCGGCATCGAGCCGGTTGTTGCTCGGCTTCGCGCATCGGCCGGACACCAGACCCGCCGGGCCATCTCCACGCAGGCGCGCGACCAGCCGTCGTATCTGTCGCGTCGTCAGGCCGAGCCGCTGTGCAGCGCGCCACGGTTTGAGCAGATCGTCCGCCACGGCCTGAATGACCTTGAACCTGTCCAGCTCACGCATCGTCATGGTGATCCTGTCCGTCGCAGCCATCCCAGCCTCCGGCGCCGGAGGATCGACGCCGGGTAAGCTTATGCCGCCTCGAAGCGGACATTTGAACTTGGCTAAAAGCGGACATTACAACTTAGCCTCTACACGATTTTGGTTGATAATTTATCTTATGTCAAATTGGATGGCGAGCCTCCGTCGTGCGCTCCGGGCAATCAAAACAGCCCTTGCCAACGCATCGCTTCGACCGGCAACAAGCTAGCAAATCCAGAATCTCGCGCTTCGTGACGCCTGCTTCGAGCAGGCGTTTTTTTTGCACAGCAATCTTACGATAAACACGACGACGGCGCGCGTCATGAACGCCGCGTCGCGAAACCCTGATATGCCAGTACAGGTTGCGCACCTCCCGCACGATCGTAGACAGATCGCTCACCGACAAGCTATCGCGTTCCCACAGTTCTAGCTGCACCATATTCGGTCTCACGCAGCTAGGCGCCGCCCAAAGATGCTGCAAGGGCCTGCATTGCATCGAAATCCCGTTTCAGCACCTGAGGGTCAGTCCGTACACTTTGATATCGCACAAGGCGCAGCCCCGCCGACTTAGCGATCTCATCCTTAACCGCATCACGCCTGCGGCTAGCATCACCGCTATGACTCCTATCGTCTAACTCAACCACGTACAACACCGATCCATCTGGACGACAAACCACATAATCGAAAATCTTTCGGTCAAATGCATTACGCGAAGACCGGTTGCCCCCTTTAACGTCCACAAGCGCAGCCATCGCGACCTGCGAATGGATCGTCGCGTCTGGCAACGCTGTGCACAGCAACCGAAAAAATTCAAGCTCCCTTGCGGTCATCAAATTGCGCCGAACATACACCAACGATCCCGCCGACGGTGGCCACTTCGCCTTTCCGCCGCTTGACGCGGCAATCAGACCCCCCACAGCGACTACCACCAAAATCAACGTCACCCCATGCATAAGCACCTCGCCGACAAAAGGGCGAATATCGCTCGCTTATTAAGTGAGCAGTTAAAACTGTGATAATTTGTTACATTGCTTGCTAAATGCCGACAGGACTTAAAGAACGTTCCCCGTCGCCATCCAGAACACCCCGATACCTCGATTCCAGAACAGCTGCGCATTACCAAAGTCCGCCCCGTTGGTCTCGACGCATTCATATGCCGCCGCCACCGCCTCACCCCGGCTCGAATCCGCCCCCAGGTGCGCATAGGTCGTCAGCTCAGGCAGCACAATGCCCCGGCTCGTCCAGTAGCGCTTTTTGTTAAAACCAACGTCCCCGGCGCCCTTGCCGACGTACTTCGCGATATATGTCGCAATCAGGTGACGCATAGCGCGCCCCTTGCCGCCAATCTTGCGGAACACGCACCACTTTTTGAAGCCTTCAACACTGTCGTTCACAGCGCCGTCCGTGCCATGCTTTGCAATCACGGAGAGCCAGATCGAGCGCAGCAGCTTCCAGTTCTGCCGACCACTTACCGCCACGTGGATATGCCACGCGCCACGCTTCTGACGTTCAAGCACCGCCACGTAATGAAAGTCCTGCAACTGGTTCAACCGACGCCGGAAGGCGTCCCACCACTTCGCCCATACCTCGATACGTGTCTCATTCGCTCGCGTCGATAACGTCAGCATCCGGTCTGCCCGGATCGCCTTGCAACGCTGCCGGATCATCCGTTTCGACCGCTCAACAGAGGTACGCAACGCCTTATCCGCCCTGGTGGACGCATTCTGTCCATCCTCACCTTTCCCGGCATCACGTTTGCCACGCACTGCCCGAGGCCGCAGCCGAAGCTCCTGAAGCTGGCGCTGCACCCGCGTACTGAACGCCACGACTTCCTGCTGTCCGTCATCGAAGCGGCGCGTGCGCACGATAAATTCGTCGCTAAACGGCGACCATTCCTGCGTTTCTCGTGTCTCGCGACCATCGATACGCGCCTGATTCAGCAGCGCCGACGAACCCCATTCATTAAGCAATGCCTGGTACGTCGGCAAATCGTGTCCTACAATGGCTTCACTCACGTTGGATATCCTGTTATCCGATGTTGGTCACCGCCCGGAATCGCTCCAACGATTGCCGGGTTTTTCTTTTTCTACAGCCCTACCATTCCCGACTCCCATACCCCTGCACTAACCATTTCCGTTAAGTGTTAGAGGTACAAGTTTAGGCGCGCTTCGCGCGCCGGCCGCTGCGGCCTCCCGGCTCGCCGGCGACCGGCGCGTACCGCGCGATTCACATGTCACCGTTACACCAGCCCCGGAAAAAGCGGCTTTGCAGTGAGGGGCGGGCTCGATAACCGCACCAGCCTCACGACATACCATCCTGCCGATACCCGCTACTCGGCCCGACCGCCGCGCTGAGCCGCGCGACAACCGCCACGACTCCGCAGACGCGCCGCAGACGTACCAGCGGCTCCGGGAACCTGTCGGGCACTCCTGACGCTAGACGCTCAGACCTTCTGCACCTGCAACACCAGCAAGACCTCAGTGCGCCCCTTCGACGCGCCGTGACCATCGAGGAAATGCGGCAACCAGCCGACGCTGTTATGCGTCGACGAATCGGTGTCCTGCACCAGCCCACCAATCACGATGACCTCGCCATCTTTCATGCTCACAGTCGTCGTCATCTGCCGCGTGTTCTTCGTCGGCGAATTGTTCACGCCGGTCGTAGTCGCCACGAAGCTCGACATCTGCTCCTGCAGCTGCACCTGTATCGCATCGGCCATTACCGTAGGCTGCACATCAAAAATAAGACCCGCGTCCTGATACTCGACCGACTGAACCGGTGTACCGCTCGTCCCCTGATAGCTGATGCTCCCCAGCGTCGGCACCTGCGAACCCACGTTAAGCCGCACGCTCGACCCCGACAGCACACGCGCATGCGGATCGCTGACCTGCTTAAAGCGCGTATCAGCGTTCAACGCCGAGATCGCGACATTGAGGTAATTACTCGTGAAACGCAGCGCCGTCGAATCCTGATCTGTTGGCCCGTTCGAAAAAGCCACCTGGCCACCAATGCCGTTGAGCACCTTGGCCGCGATCGAGAACGCCGAGTTCTGGTCATTCTCCGTACTCACCTCGTACACCCAGCCACGCACCACCACCTCACCAGCGGCCCGGTCCAGCTCCGGCAACAGCCGTTTCACGTCCCGAATCTCCGCCGCCGTCCCACTAAACACCAGGTCATCGGCCACCGACACGCCCGAACGCGGCGGCACCGGCAAAGGCAAAGGCACCGCAGCCAACAGACCAGACGCGCCCACAGGAGCCGCCGCCACATCGGAAGGCACCACACCACCAACCGGACGCGCCGACGCCGTCATACGCCCGGAAAACAGCGGCTGCACCTCCTGCGCCAGATAAGCCGCCGTGCGAAAACGCGGGTGATACACAAGCGTTTCATGCTCCGGCAGCTTCTGTTCCTCCTGAGGCTTCTTCGACACGAAATCCACCCCATCCCGCGTGTCGACCTTGAACCCCTCCGCATCCAAAAACACCTTCACAAACGAACGCAGATCGCCCGACTTACCGTCGTACTGGAACGACACCAGCCGCGTATCGTCCAGCACATCCGAGCTGATCACGTGCGGCACATGCAACGCATCGCCATAGAGCAGATCCACGAGCTGGCCCACATTCACGAACCGCAGATCGAACGCCCCTCCCCTCACACGAGGCAACGGCTTAAGCGCCACCGAAGGCAACTCCTCAGCCGGCACCGGCACGCTCACCCCGGACGCTGACGGCAACGGCGGCAGCGTCGGAACCGGCGACACCGACTCAGCTGCAAACACCGACCACGAAAACAGCACCCCACACACCGCCCCGATAACCCGCATCATTTGCCTTCCCCAACCGCTTTCTTATCGTTACCCGCTGTCCCACCAGCTGCCCCACCAGCCCAGCCGGTCCACACAGCAACCCGCTCACCATCGACCGTACCGGTCACCCCAAGCGTCTCGCCCTTAAAGTCCTCCGAACCCTCACGCCGAAAATGCCCCTGCGTATCAGCCAGCAGCACATACCCGCGTCCGTCCACCGCATACCGACCCGCCACACGCCACTTCTTCGACGCCTCACCCTTCGGCACCACCGCCCCACTAGACGCACCAGAAGCCGCGACAGGCGCTTCAGCGGCCCTCTCCTGACCATGCGAACCAAAGCCGCCCGAAACGCCTTTAAAACCCTTCCACGCCATCACCCCAGCCACGATCAACGCAACCGGCAGGATGAACAGCGCCTTAGGAACGACCGCCTTCGGTTTCGTATGCAGCTCCGCGCTCGTGTACAGCTCAAAAACCTTTTTCGGATACCACCACACATGCTTAACCGCATCACGCAAACCGCTATTCGGGTTATGCGCGCTGTCCCACTCGTAGATCATCGCGCGACGACCACCGAACAACCGCCTCACATGGACATGACGCCCCACCAGATCACGAATCGTCTTATTCATCCGGTTGGGATGCTGCGTGATAACGATGATGTCCACGCCGAAATGACGATGCACATGCAACTTCTCGATATCCTCGCTCGCCTTCACCGAAACCGACACCGGAGGCCAGATGCGCTGCACCTCGTCAACCACGATCACATCATTGGGCTGGCAGTGCTTGTGCCACTCACGCACCATGTCGTCGTCCCACAGCTCGTGATCGATCGCCAGTCCCCTGATGCCGTTCGCAACAACCCGACGCCCCGCCTTGATTTCCTTCACCAGCGACGCAACCGCCCACAACGTCTTGCCACTACCCGGCACCCCCGTCACCAACGTGATAGCCATAGCGCCGCCTTACTTGATAAAAAACTTCTTCATGCTCGACGCGCCCGCCATCGCCACACGTGCACTGATCGCCCCGCCGATATAGCCGAAGCCCTGAAAAACCCCGCCAATCGCCAACAGGCTCGCAAGGTCAGCCGGAAGCCCGCCGACTGAAGATTGCAACCACGCCAACGTCTGATTCACTGCCAGATCAATCCCCGTCACCGTGAGCACACCAACCCCCAACGCAATCAACGCATTGACGATCAGCGGCTGCACCAGCGCAAGCAGCCACGTCGCCCATGTCATCGCGCATACCTCGCCGCCATCTGGCCAACAGCATCATTCATGCGCTCATACTCATGAGCCATCGACACGAACACATAGAGAAAAAACGCAGCCATCACCACGCCACACACCACGAATACCTTCATGCCATCACCCCCGTACCCACGATGAACGCCGCAGCCAGCGCACACAGCGCCAGAATCAGCGGCCGGATGCTCCGCGCAAGCGAACAGAGCGGATCAAACGAAATCGAATACTGAGAACCAAACACCTCAAACGTCACCGGCACCGGGCACGAACCATCAGCCGCCCCAACGTTCCAAGGCGACATAGACACATCGACCGAACTGGTCGGAATTGGAGGAGCAGCAGGCGCCGTCCCCAACGGAGCACACGCCGACGCATTCGGATCAATCGCACACGGATCACTCGTCGCAGTCGTCCCACTCGCCCCACCCGTATCCGTACCTGTGCCTGTGCCGGTCCCTGTGCCGGTCCCTGTGCCTGTGCCGGTCCCTGTCCCTGTCCCTGTGCCTGTGCCTGTGCCAGTCCCTGTGCCTGTGCCCGTATTCACACCAGGCGTCGTATCGGTCCCACCCGGCTGACCACTAATCGGCAGCGCCCCGACCGAAACACCCGATCCGCTCTGCCCCTGCGTACCCGAACCCGTCCCGGTCCCCAAACCATCGCCAACCGTCCCCGTATAGGCAGGATTGGCGTTCTGCCAGTCGGTCGCATCCTGCGCCGTGATCGGATTCGCCGGGTCATACGGCACCCCCTGATAACCGGCCTGCTGCGCCGCCGTCTGCCAAAGCCCATTCACCGCATCCGCCATCAACTCGGGATTAATCGGCTGCGCCTTCTCAGAATCCGGCACGTTGACCGCAGCGGTCGCAAAATCTGACACCACCGGCGTAGCAGAAGTAACCTGAAGATTCGGCGCAATCCCATAACCTTGCGCAAACGTAAAGGTCGTAGTGAGCGTGCTACCACTCACCGGGCTCGTGGCGTGCGCCGTACACACACCCTGGCCATTACAACTATCAAGAATCCAGTTGGTCGCCTTCGACGGTTCAACGCCATAACACTCAACCGGAGACCCATTGCTGCCGACCGCTGCAATCTCCGCGTTAGCCGCGTCCACATCCGTCAAATAGTCCTTCTCCACCGTCTTGCTACAGTTCTCCGGCCAAATACGCGAGTCCGCAAAGTACACATAATCACCAGACGGCGGAGCGCTCGCCATCGTTGCCGTCACGCTATCGCCCGAGCCGAACAGCCACGACACCAACTTATCAAGCCCCAGCCCTATCGCAGCATTCACCACGGCACCAATCACAGCACCCGCGATAATCCCGAGCCACCCACCACCGACACCCGCTCGCGCACCGGTCGCAGCACCAACGCCGACCGACTCCACCGCCTGAATCGTGCTCGTCGCCTCCACAGACGAAGGCTCAAAACCCATAGAAGCCATCTTTTTATAAAGCAGCCCCGATGCCTCCTCCTGCGGCTTGCCATAGCTCGCATACGCATCCGGCACAGACCCGATGATTTTTCCGTTCGAATCGAACGTCAGTTGCGTCGCCTCAGCCCGACCACACACCGACAGCGCCAGCGCCACGCAAAGAACCTTTTTAAGAGACACCGGACACCCCCCCGTCACACAAACAAAATCGCACCGGCCAGCCAACACGTGGCCACCACAATCGCCACACACTCGTAATACCAGGTCATCGCTATAGCTCCCCTGCTGAGTTCAAGAAATCGCGTATCGCACGCACGCACCAAGCCGCCGCCAACACGCCAAGCACCGCACCGCCAATCTGCAACCCGGCAATTTCGCCACCGGACACCGGCTGATCGCTGCTCAACGTCGAAACCTGCAAATACAACGTCGCACCTGTCGAATCCGTGCCGCAGCTCACCTCCTGACCGTTCGCCTGCGCATACGTGACGCCGCTCACACCATCAGGACCACAAACAATTGCAGACACCGCCATAAAGGCCCTCGCCAGAAAAAAAGGCGTCCGGTTTCCCAGACGCCTTTAATCGCCGCTCCCCCGTCGATCAACGACCGATGAAGCCCTTCACGACGCGGTAACCCCACGCCACGACCACCACCGCCAGTACCGCCCCGCCAATCGCTTCAATCGACGTGGTAACACCACTGATCGAGGTCACCGTGCTGGTCACATCCACACCCGACGCCTGCGCAAACGCGCCGCTCGAGGCGGCAACACCAGCAGCGACAACAAACAACTTCTTAAGCATTTTCATTTTGGTCTTCCTCGCGGCCCGATGATTAGGATTCGCCCGAGCGGGCCACTTTCGAGCGAATCGACTTCGACGGCGGATCGCGACGGAACACGGTACGTGTCACGTACGCCACCCCCTTGCAGATCAAGTTCACGGACAACAGCAGGTTCAGCAACATCAGCTGCGCCGACACCGGATCAACCGCGTACGACGAAAGCCGTTCCATCACCACACCCCAACAGGCCACCGAGGCCCGAAAGACAATCGCGCGCACCATCGCGGCGACCATCGCGCAAACTCAACAGCAGCCGCCGACGCATGCCCGCGTAATAGGCGCATGCCTGACAGCCGCAACCGGGCGTAATCACGACGCAGCCGCACCGACGCCCGCACCCGGCTTTGGCACCGGCTTGGGCTTGTTCGCAGGAGTCCACGACACAATGCGCGGCACCATGCGGCCCGCGTCCTGCCCATAGCCCTCACCAAGCCGATACTGCACGAGGTATTCAGCGCCTACCTCGATCTGAATCTTGTCGTCAAAGAGCGACGTTTTCGCGACGAACGAGCCATCGACCAGCTCGCCCGACTCGTTTTCATAGCTCGACTCAACGAAGCAATGAAGCACGCGCATATCGCGCACCTGTCCCGTTTTTTTGCTGGTGATCTTTTCGTTATCGATCTTCAGAACGCGGATTTTTTCGCTAGCCATCTTATGCACTCCAATTAGGACTACTACGCGTAGTCGATTCAGTATGTTTGAACGCCGGATCCACCGGCAAGGCTTAACGCTCAGCTTGCTTCAGGTCACTACACGCACCACAACCACCCGCACGGTCAACACCGCACCATGCGCACAACTCCTCTACAACCTCAACCGGCACTAAACGGAAATCACGGCGCCGCACTTCGCACGCAACCAAGCGGACCGGCTCACTCACCCGACCGTTGAACAGATCGGGCGTGACGTGATCGGACGCACATTTGGTCATCGTGGATTAACAGCGGAAAGGATTCGCGGGCGCACCAACTTCAATCGGCACCAGCGTTAGGAAATCGGGTTGACGGCCCTGACGGACAAGTTCCGTTCGCGCCTTCCCGCGTGCGGAGTCGGCATCCGGCGCAGAGACTTCGATTTTGGCAATGCGCGTATGGGCGCATTGAGTGAAAGCGTGGACTTCGTATGCAGGCACAGCTAACCCCCGTTAGTGGCTTACAACTCCCCGACTGCGGCAGGGTTTACCTTTTTGTACATGCTGATAGACTGCGGAACATCTACAGACCGTAGAAAATCTACAGTCCGTAGAATATCCTACGGTCTGTAGATGTCAAGGGGAACGTATATGAAGAGCGTGAAATATCTAGATGCAGTCATCGCAAAGAAGGGCCTCAAGAACGACAAGGCTCTGTGCGACTACATGGGATGGTCGCACTCGGTTGCCAGCCATTACCGGACCGGAAAGCGTGTCATGGATAACGAGACATGTCTCCGACTCGCCAGCGAACTCGACCTAGACAATCCGCTTCCCATAATCATCGCGGCAGACATTGATCGAGCGGAAAAATCAGGCCAAAAATCGTTATGGGAAATTTTTACACCGAAGATGGCGGGACTTAGCGCGGCGCTTGTCTTCGCGGTTGTCATAAATTTTGTGACACCCTCACCCGCGCAAGCCGCGCAACTTCAGCAAATCGGGGGCACAACGGTTTATCTTATGTCAAATAGTAAAGGCAATTAACGGAAACTGACAGTCGTGTCGGCTTTGGCAAACAGACATGGAGAATACAAGAAGACGCTGCACTGGCCATTGCGAGTAGCGATTGCGAGCTAAACCGGAAGCCACGTCCCAGTCATTTCCGTTGAGGAGCAAAGCGTCGAGGCGAGGCCAGCCGACCACCATCGTAATCTAGGAGTGTCCGACCGTCGGCATCACAAAGAGGCGTTCGTCCCACACCACGGGTTGCGGCTCGGTCACAACAATCCGCGTCGCGTCGGGGTGTGCGGGATTGACCAGCACGTTGAACTCTGCACGGACGACGACAGAAGGTACCATCAGAAGTGCGGTACGCGACTCGGTCAGCCAGGCGTCGCCGAACTCCCTTGCCGCCTGCAGTGCTGGCGCATCCCATCCCCTTGGCAACGATCCGGCCGAATGGAGTTCGACGCGAATATCGTCGGGAACCGCTGCTTCAACCCATCCGTGTGTCTTCGGTACCTTGCCGATGCGCGCATGAACAAGAACCTCCAGCATCGCACCGGCGAAGGTCGACGCGGCGTAGATGACCGGTCGTCCCGGGCTATTGAAGCGGCCGCCCACCAGCATCGCGCCGGTGCCGCTCCAGACCGTATGTCGAGTGTCGGCGATCCGAAACAACTTCACGCCGGCAACCCGTAAAACAGTTTCCAGAGCAGTTCTTCGACCCGGCGCGCGCCGAGCTCGGTCAGCGCAACATCGAGTGGCGCCCGCCCTTCGAGCTCCGGGTGCGGCGTCGACAGGAATTCCCGCGCGTCGTCTTCGTCGTTCCAGACATAGGCCGTCGTCGCGACAATCCTGGCCAGCCGCTCAGTCTTTTCCGATTCGTCTGGCGTCAGCCGATCGCGACGCCGCTTATAAGTTGCTTCGGGGATGATGCGGGCAAGTAGCGCACGCCGGGCATCAGCGCCCTGCGTCGCATGTTCGACGCCCGCGCGCAGCGCGGACTTGGGCAGTCCGTCGCGGACAAGTGCTTCGAGTTCCGCGAGCGTGTGCGGGACCTGCCGCAGTTCCATGACTGCGGCCACTGCCTCAGGCGTAATCAGTGACATGCGACTCCCGACTAAAGTATCAGTTGATACCCAATCATAGCGCAATTGATACTGTCCGCAAACCCATCTTCAACTAGCAGGCTTCAGCGGGGAGACTGCCGAGGCGGCCTCCTCGACATCGTCCCTGCCTGCGAGAATCGCCCACATGGCATGACGGCACGTCACGTGCCTGAAGAAGTCTTTCATACACGAAATGCTCAAGCAATTAAGCATCCGCTCGCGACGGGATGTCGCACTGGGCATACGGATAAACCATTTATAGTGCACTGCACAAGCCCGTGTGATCGGTAAATGCGATCTGATAGTTGTGTTATATTGCATTGCACAAAATTCGTCCGATCGGCAAGCGCGATCCGACGACCGCGTCGAGCGTTGCCGGGTTGCGGACCGAGATGCCGCTGAAGTTGAGTCGACACGCCTGTCAGCTACGTCCAGTTTCTGTCTACATCATCAAAATGAGGTCCCTGTGAAATACCTTACCCGCATCGCCGCGTCTGGAGCACTCCTGGTCGTCGCTCTCGGTATCGTCACCTTCGCCCAGATCAAGTTCGCGCCGCAATCCGCAGACAACAACCCGGTCGCACGGATCGTCCTGAACGTCGAATCGCAACTGAACGGTTGAGCGACTCCACCGCCATATGTAGCTCGCGCCCCACAGGCAAAGAAAAACCCGCCGGGCTCCGGAGAGAACTGGCGGGTTTGAGCTACTGATTTCGGATTCACATACCAGGCGATGGTAACCGGAAATTTTCAAGCTAGATGTCGCCTCAACGATTAAATTCAGGCGGCTTTTTGCTCCTGTCGGTGGTCGCGTTTGATGGGTTCGAAGTTGTCTGTCTGATCGGGATTCAGATGGACCGTGTGTACGCGCTTCCAGTTTCGCGTGGGGCCTTTCCATCGGAGCGGGTTACGCTGCTTTGCCGCCTCGTAGAGCGTCGCGCGGCGATCGAGGATCTGCTGGTCGAGGTTGGCGTGCCGTTGGGCAGGCGTGACGAAACGGATCGCGCTGTGACGATGTTCGTGGTTATACCAGCGCACCAACCCGGTGACCCAGGCGCGCGCGGCAAATAGGGTGTCGAACGCCTGCAGAGGATAGGCCGGCCGATACTTCAGTGTTTTGAACAACGATTCCGAGAACGGGTTGTCGTTGCTCACGCCCGGTCGACTCAATGACGGCATGACACCCAGAGCCTGCAGGGTGGCGAGCATCGTGACCCCCTTCATTGGGCCGCCGTTATCCGAATGCAAAATCACCTGGCCCGGTTTGATCGCTTCACGCGCACATAGATCCTTCAGAAGCTCGCTGGCCTGGGCGCTGCTCTCTTCGGCGTAGACCTGCCAGCCGACGACCATTCGACTGAACACGTCCATGAACAGATAGAGATAGAAATACTGCCCGCGAACTGTCGTTGGCAGGTAAGTAATATCCCAGCTGAACAACTGATTGGGCCCGTCGGCACATACTGCGCGGGGCTTGCTGCGGGCTCGGGGCGGTCGTTCACTGCGCCGATGAGCAAGGTATCCGTCAGCGGAACCCGTCGGCGTAGTTCTCCGCGGCTAGATGTCGACGATTTTTCGCAGTAAGGCGTAGGAAACACGCCAGTGACCATCGGTGTCATTGACGGCAATCGAGGCCGTCTTCGCATTCAGCCGAACGATGATGCCGACGCGTTCGCTCAGGTGCTTGTCGGTGAAGCCGACTGTGTCGCCGATGAAGAACTCTTCGCGCTGTGTTCTCGACGGCGGTGCCGGTTCGACGTGAGGCTGACCAGTTGAAGTTTGCGGGATGATGATCGCCGCATAGAGCACGCCCCACCGGCGTCGCGTCGCGCTGTCCTGAACCACCGCCTGGGTTTGCCGGAGTTCAACAATCGTGCCTTGTGCCGGCGGACCAAGCGGGTTGTCGCCAATGTAGTTGACTGCCATCCCCAGATGGAGGCGTTGACGTATTTCGAGAATGCGGCGGGGATCGTCAAGCATTTTTCCGATCGCAAGATAGAGGCGATAGAGCTCGGCGCTAGGCGCCTGGCGAAGCGAGTCTGGAATGTCCATGTGCAGAGGTGTTTTAGCGGGCGAGCGGCAGCAATTCGTGCACGCGATTGACGGGATACGACGGCAATTGTTCGAGCGTTCGCTCAAGCCACGCGTAGGGTTCGACACCGTTCAGGCGAGCCGTACCGATGAGTGAGTACATCGTTGCAGCTGCACGGGCGCCGCGAGGAGATGCCGCAAACATCCAGTACGACCTTCCGAGGGCAATCGGCCTGATCTGCCGCTCAAGCGCATTGTTGTCAGGCAACAGGACACCGTTCTCCGTATATCGGAAGAGCGCCTCCCAGTGTCGCAGCGTATAACCGAAGGCCTTGGCCAGCGGCGCTCGTGGGAGCAAACCGATGACGTTTGCATCTAACCACCGACGAAACTGCGCAAGCACGGGCAACGTCTCTGCCTGCCGGACCGCAAGCTTGATGTCTGGCGTTTGGTCTTTGACTCGCGATTCAATCGCATACAGCCGGGCGATCCACTGCAGCGCGTGAGCCGCGAGCCCTGGGTCCTTCTGAGCCTTGGCAATCTCGAAGAACCGTCGGCGGCAATGAGCCCAACACTGGCCCGCGCCAAGGTAGCCCCATAATCGCGCTGTACGCGTTGACGGGTGGCCTCGCTCGAGCAAAGGCAGTGTTGTGTCGTCCACGTGCATTCGCGGCGCCTTCAACTGGTGAGCGCGCAACCCGGGCAGCAGTACCGATAGTAGCTCGGCCGATGCCAGCTTCCATTCGCACAGCGTGGCTCGAGGCAAGTACACGCCACGGCGCGCGTAGCGCATTTCCTGACGATTCAACGGCAGATGATCGACATAGGTGTTGACCAGCACATTGGCGAGCAGGCTCGCGCTGGCATTGCTCTTCGGTAGCGGCGACGGCTGCGCGCTTGCAGTCACGATGGTCGACTCGCCATCCTTCTTCGCCACGTATTTGAAGCGGATGTGTTCAATGACGGTGAGCCTGGACGGCTCGTAATGGAGTGTCTCGCTGCGTTCTTCGCCGATCCGGTCGAGCGTATCGAAAGCTATCTTCTGCTCATCGCTGAGATCGTATTCGATGCGTGTGCGTGGCAGGTCCTTCGGCAAAGCAGGACGCCCTTTGCGAGTGTGGCCCTCCACAGGTACTGCGTCGGCCACGGGCGGCACCGGGATTTCCGCGGCGGCATCAAACAGTTCGGCCTGGCCGGCCAGGCGCTCGGAACTCACGCCGAAGCGCGCCCGGTTCAGCTGTGCAATCTGATGCTGGAGGATTTCCAGCTGCTCCCACAACACCCGTGCAAGTCGGTTCTGTTCCAGCGCGAATGCTTGCAGCGCATCGGGCTCGACGGGAAGATCCGCGACAGTGACGGCGGTGGGTGGCATGTGCATCATGATGCCCAACTCGAGCCACGTTTACAAGCTCGGGCTGGGGTGGAACATGTCATGCCACGCGCGTCACTGCCACGGTGTGGTGCGGCTCCCGCGCCGGAATCTCGATGCCTTCGAGCCATGCGTCCCCCTGCGGCACAATCAATGAATTGAATTTCACGCCTGATCCTGATCGATCGCGAACCTTCGGGACCTTTACCGGAATGGGGCCGGCTGCCGTCAACACTTCGCGCTCCGGCAAATAGCCGTTGCGCACCACGGCACGTTGGCCGTGCAAGGTCTTGACGTTCTCGAATCGCTCCAGCAGCGCCGACAGCTCTGCTTCAATTGCCTGCTGGATCACCTGCCGCGCGCCCTGGCGCACCAGATCGTCCAGGCCCAGACCGACTTCCGATAGACCCAGGACTTCTTTTTCCGTAAACTTGCTCATGGTGGATGGTTTGTTGTTTGCTGGTTTCCGACTTCGACAATCAGATTCTCAGCCGAAACCTCCACCGCCTTCAATCCCCCGCCTCAATTCCCCCGTACACCACTTTCGACTTTAGCTCTTTCTCGACAGTCTTGAGGTGGAGCGCAATAACACAGTGCGATCTCGCAACGCCAGACTGGCGGCCGTCCACTCGTTCTTCCGTTGGGTCGCCATATCCAAGCCTGAGTTTGCCGGACTTTCCACTTCCGTGCTGGCCATCCCGACCAACGCACTGATCATCGTTTGATCTGCGCGTTATCGCGACCCGAAATTCAAGCGATTCTCGGGGCCCCCGACCTCTCGACGTCGAGCGGACGACGTGACCACGCGATGCTGCTGACGATGTATAACACCGGTGCGCGTGTTCCCGAGATTACAACAATGGCGTGCAGCCAGGTCGAACTCGGCGTTCGTAGCAGTTTCGTGCAACTCCACGGCAAAGGGAGGAAGGAGCGAACCGTGCCACTCTGGACCAGGACAGCCGATGCTATCAGGAAATGGATGCGCGAGCGGGAGGCTGCGCCGACGACGCTTCTGTTCACAAACTACCGCGGCGAGGAACTGACACGCAATGGCATCGACTGCATCCTGAAGAAGGCGATCGCCGGCGCGGTGCATACCTGTCCGAGTCTCTCCCAAAAGCATATCTCGCCTCACGTCATACGGCACGCGACGGCGACCCATCTGTTACAGGCTGGGGTCGACATCAGTGTCATCGCATTGTGGCTCGGTCATGAAAGCATCGACACGACGCACATCTACATGGAGGCCAATCTTGCGCACAAGGAGGAAGCGTTAGGCCGCCTGCGACCTGCCGGCCAGCGTACGCCACGTTTCCACGCAACTGACAAGGTCATGGCGTTCCTCGAAACCCTCTGATTATGCGCACCGCAACGGCTGGGGTTTCTTGCTTCAAAGGGCTCCCTGGCCGTCACTTCGCCTAATCTGCCGGTGTGGGTAATCGTGAATATCTGAAGCTTCGGGTATTCACGAATCCCGGCCGACCCTCGTTTTGCAGCCACCTGCACCTCGTAGAATATTCTTGTTTCATTCCAAAACCTGGCATTTCGACGACACAAAACAAAAACGCCACCTTCCGGTGGCGCATTGTTTAGCAGAACACGAGCGTCGACCCGTTACGGTTCCGAGTCCGCAGTACGCCGCGTCCGGACTCGCACCGTCGCGCGATAGGTCTCGCGGGCGTTCTTCCCCGCAAGTGCGCCGCTCTCGGCCGCAGCCTCCGTACGCTGAAGGAGCACAGCAACCCCGCGCTTTTGCAGCGCAATCACCTTCGGGCGAAGCTTGCTAGATGCGTTCAAAGCCATAAAAACCTCCTTCGTCTGATGCGGGCCGGGTCACGCAGCGGAAAGTTGCTCCCATCGCGCCACGCTCGAATTTCCTAGCCAACCTATTATATAGCGCGTCCAGCTTGCCCGTCTGTGGCATGTAGAAGTACTGCGACGTCGCCGGGTATGCGTCGGCGTGCGCAACGAGGGCAAGCCCGAAAGCTTCACTGAACTGCCAGATCATGGCCGGTCCGGCAGCGGCCAATCGTCCGGATAAAACATAGTCTCACGGTCTGCCTCGGCGCGGAAGAACTTGACCAGCCGTGACGCCGGCGCCGGCACGAAGCCTCGATTCCACGCGGCGGCGGTCTCCCGCACAAACTGCTCGTCATGTCCCGCGTAGGTCGTCACGTCGGCAAAAAACACCAGGTGCCGCGTGCCGTCAAAGTCGATACCGCTCGCTTCGATCGTCGCGTCCACCTGAAGCGGCCCGGCGATGCGCAACACTCCGGGGCCGCCCGCATCGGCCGGGAACAGCGCAGCGAGCAGCTCGTCGCTTACATATTCAATCATTCGACTGTAGGTCCCCACTCGTCAGATACCGTCCATTTTCGCATTGTCCGGTCTAAGTCAAGGGCATGCCGCGCTGAGCAACGAGTGAGTTTGACCGGGCAGCACCGGGCCACCAGGTCAAAACGCATCTTCGCGGCTCGGGTCGACGCCTGCCTGTCCAGTCCCAAGCCCGACGCCCGGGTGCCCGCGCCGCTCACCCGTGTCTAACTCTTCTTTGAAAAGATGCCCGGCAGCCAGACCAGATCGCCGACGCCTGGAAGATCACGCTCGCATTCGAGGCACCAGAAGGCCGGGGCAGCACGCGTGACATCCCCTGACACGGGCGAAGGGCGAAACCTGAGCCCTGCGTGAACCTCAGGGACCGCGACAACAAACGAACTGTCGTTAGCGATCCATTGCCATTTGACGGGGTAGGAGCCCTCCGGCGTCGTCGTGTGGCTTCCCGGTTCCCGTTCAACCGTCAGTGTGCCGTCGCCGCCGTTCGCAGTCGGGCCGAATCCGTTCAGCTTGAGCGACGCTTTCAGTCCTGGGGGCGAGTTTTCAAGCGTGGACGTCGCCACAAACGTGACCGGTTCGCGGGAGCACGCGCCGAGGCCAACCAGAATGAGAGCAAAGGCGAGCCGACTGAATTTCTTCGTCATGTAGTTTCCATTCGATATTGAGGGAGAGCAGCCCAAGGGTGCCGCGGCCGACGACCGCATTTTGGGTATCGGCGGAAGGGCCGCTATGTGTAGAGCGGATTCAAAATATCTCGCGAAGCGCCGTCGGCCCGTCGACGCGGCCGGCGCTTGCAGATCGTGAGCCTCAACTTGCACCCTGCAATCGCGCGTCCGCGCCCTCCTCCGCACAGTGTCGGCAAACGAAGGGTATGAAAGCTGCAACTTTCATACCCTTCACTTTTAACAGGGAAGAGGGTACATTTCTGATCGATCCTGTCCCGAAGCCCGCCCCACAAGGCGCGCCGGATGGTCGACGAACGACAGCGACGCCTGGCTCGTTTCGCAGACACAGCGACGTGCAGCCGTGCAATGAAGCGAAAGTAGAAGCGTTTTGGAAGTAAAAGTAGAAGCAGCCTGGGCGCAAGTGGTCCACGTCGCTCACCCAGACGGTCGTCATGTCCGTTCCGTTCGAACCCTATTCACCGCCGCGTGCGCAGAGCTCCGGCAACTTATCGCTCGATCCGTCATCGCTACGTTGCGGCCCTGTCGGTGGAACCGCTCTGTTCGTTTTTCTTTCCCGCCGCTCATTGCGCCGGGCGTCCGCACGCTTCACGACTTCTTCCAGAGATTGCACGTGTTCGGGCGTAGCACGACCAAAGCGCTTGTGATAACAGCGCGCGATAAATTCTGCGAGGGGGCGCTTCCACGGCTCCTGCTGCCCGTTAGCCAGGGATCCGAATTTTCGGGGATTCAATCCCAGGTTGCGCGCCATCTGGATATGAGCATGGCTCAATCTGAAACGCTGCCTCGCTTCAAACCACGGTTGAAGTTTCGATGGTATCGGCATCAGTGTTCACCTCTGCGCCAGCTTGCGGCGGTCAACCGCTCCACCGCCGCGTAATAACGCGCCTGCGAAGTCGCAGCATCGTCGTTCTGATCCGTCTTCAAAATATCAAACAGATGCTCTGCGACGACTGAGCCGATCGCGTGAACCGCGTCGTGTCGCGTAAGTCCTTCTTTCCCGAGGCGATCCATCGCCCGGACCACGGGCTCAAGGTTCAGGGCGATCTGGTTTTCGACGATCGCGTGTAGTGCAGCGTGTGCCGTGACGTTGGGAGGCTTGATCCGGGCAACGCGGTGATACGTTTCGACGAGAGCAATTCGCTCCTGTTCGTCGAGTTCGAGCCATGATTCAGGTTCGGGCGCACACCCGGGGTTGTACTCTTCCATGATGCAAGTCCTGTGCTGACTTCTGCCTGTCGTAAAACTGCCATTTCCAGCCACTTTGCGCTTGAGTCCAGTCATCGGCGACAAAACGGGCGCCTGTCCCACACGACCGGGAGGGACCCGTTGTGATGACAACACGCCGGGGCTCGGGCCATGCAAAAACCGTCCATCCCGTAACCGGGATGCATCGCGACGTTATGCGACCCAATGATGCGCCAGCACCGTGGCGACTAACGAATGCCCCGGAATGGCCGCAAACTGCTCCCGCAGACGCCTGTTGAGCTGGTCACGTTCCATGCCGGAAGCAAGGGCCGCATCCGCCAGCGCCCCGTAGGCATCCAGCACATCGCTCCCCGTGATTTCGTACCCGAAGCCTGCGGCCATCCAGTGCAGCGCTGCCGTGCCACAGGCCACTGCGAATTCAGGCTTGCGCTGCGCAAAATCGCGTGCGGCTCGCGTCAGGGTTCGCGGGTCGGTGGGGCCGCGCATCGCGAGCGACGCCGCCAGATCGAGCAGGCCGGCGTCCTTCGCGGCGGCGAACCATTTCCCCTCTGCGCCGGGACTGCTCGCGACCAGGTCGTGGAGAATGCTGTCGGAACTCCTGTCCGGATATTTCTTTGCGATGGCACGGAATGTCGCGAGATGCGTGGTGGCCTGATTGGCCTCGATTGCGTAACGCCGATAGGCCTCGTCCATCATGCCCGACGACAGAAGGATCGCTTCGCATTTGCGGGCGATGGCGGCAGTGGGCGCATTCAGCTCCCTCGACGCTTCCGCGTAACGCAGTGCTTCAGCCGAACGATTTAATGCGATCAGTGCATCCACCCCGTATTGGCGATACCCCCACCAGTTCAGGCGCGCGCCATCCACAAGAGCGAGTAGTTCCGCATGGCGCCGGGCGGCATTGAGCGCACTCAGGCAGGCGGTGGTACCCGCGAAATGCTCCCCCAGTCCTTCAGCGCCCATCACGCGCGCTGTTATCGGCAACAACCGGTCTGCCCATGAGGACGCGATGTCGGGCGAAGCACACAGGTCACCCCAGCGATCGCCCAGCTGTTCGATATACGGCATCGCGTCATCCTGGAGCGCGTCAAACAGGCGTTCCAGCCAGCGCATCCGGACCGGAGCGGGCACGTCCACCCCGGCAATGACCGGCGCAAGCGCGTCGATTGCGCGATTCACGGCGGTGCCAATTGCCCCCGAGGAGCTGTCTACGTGTTCAAGCGCTGGCGAAAGCTTTTCGAGCAAAACGACCGCGCCGTCCGCGGCGAGAACAGGATCGGCACGGGCGATCTGCCGGATCTCCGCCAGCGCTTCTTTCAGACGCTGGATCGGCAACGCGGATTTCCAGCCGAAGGCGCCACGTCTGAACCGCGTGGCGAACGCCCATTTGTGAGAGGTTGTGCGTGTCATGCTCCGGGGTACCAGCTCAGCGCGTCTTCATATAGGCGGCGTACAGCGCCGTGTTGAGCGCCTGCAGTTCGCGCCGGGTTTCCAGCAGTTCGTGATGCCGGCCTTGACGCTCCAGACCGAGTAACTCGAGCATCACCTTCGCCGCCCGCTCGGGCGCATTGCGTCGCGAAGGCTCTGCCTGTCTGAGCAGCGGCGCGAGGCCGGCCTTTTCCGTGAGTACCCACGCCGGAAACCATGCGAGATCGTCAATGTCGCCGGCGCCGTCGAACGACGTATCGAAGTTGCGCCGCAACGTGTTGACGCACGCGTCGCCAAGCCGGCTCAAAAGCTGGTCAAACCTTGATGGAGAAAGCCACGCAAGTTCCACCAGCAATGGCCAGGCCGCGTCCAGGCCATCGAGCCGGTAACGTGCCTCCGTCATCCAGCAAAGCGGCGCTGGAATCCGTCGCCAGGACGCGATGCGCGATATCGCATCGGAGGCCTCGGCCCACCGCGCAGCAAGCAGGAAGAGCGGCGCCGCGTGCGCATCCGCGTGGTCCGCACGGAAAGGCAGCGCAGCGGCGCGCCCGGCCAGTTCTGCCCAGAGCGGTGCGAGCCAGGTCGCCCCGGTCTGCCTCGGGAACACATGCGCGACGGCGGGCTGGACTTCGTGAGATAGCGACTGGCGAGCCTGCAGGGCGGCTTCGTGACGGTCAAACGGTACCGTCGATCGACCCTCGAGAGCATTGACGATCGGACCGAAATACACCTGGGCGACATCGTCCGGATACTCGTTCACAAGGGCCTGCAGCGCGCGCCGCGCGCCCGCGGCATCGTACCGCTGCAACGCTGACAGGACGTCATTGCGCAGCATCACGTCGCGGCTGTCGTTGAAAATGTCGAGCTGCATCCGTTGGATTCAGATCAGTTGGCTGGTCAGGCTGAAGAGATTAATCCATTTGACCGCGCATCTCAATTTCCTGTCGTGCTCATCGACTGACTCGACGATTGCGCGCCGACCGCTCGCGTCGGGGACCGCGGTGCGGGCGCGTCATCAGTGGTCGTGTTCCGTCGGCTCTGCGAAAGACGGTTCCCAGGCTTGTCCGCCATAGAACACGCCAACGATTGACACCACCTCAGGATCCACAAGGTAAGCAATGACGGCGCGCTGCCGGTAGTGGGTCACGCGCAGGCCAGGCAACAGATCATCGCGCGGGACGCCGCGCTCAGGGAACGTCTGCAGGCGCAGGCAGAAATTCACAATGGCGTCCACGTAGCGAGCCGCCGTGACGGGCGAACCCGCTTCAATGATGAACCGTTCCAAGTCCTCAAGCTGGTCCCGCGCTTCCGGGGCAAACTGCACCCGGTAGGTCATGCGGCGCCCGAGCGCTTCTTCGCCAGGTGAGCGCGCACCTGCTCGGGCGTGAGCGCGCGCGCGGGCTCCGCGCGCAACGCTTCGGCCGCAGGCACCACCTCGTCGCGCAGCCAGGCCTCGATGGCCCTGTCGCGGGCCGCGAGGGTGCGTAGCCCGTCGCGGATCACCTCGCTTTCAGAGGCATATTCGCCGCTGGCGACCTTGGTGCGGATGAGCTCGGCCATCTCGTTGGGCAGGGTAATGCTGAACTGCTGTGTGGTACGCATGGCGCTCTCCAAGCTGACAGGATTTAATCCTACTCCGTCGACGGGGGGCTGGCAAGGCGCGCCGGCCTTGCACAGATGACGATAGCAGCTGCGCGCGACGGGACGGCGCACAGCATGACGGATCTTCCTGCGGCGAACCCTTTCGAAGGAAAAGCTGGATGCGTCTGTCAGGGGCGCGCTTGATATCTGTTCGCAAACGCCAGCATCGAACCAGTACATCGCTTCGCCCCACAGCGACAGGCATAGTCAGCGATCAGTTCGGGAGTAATCGCGTCATCGATAGTGAGTCCATAGGCGATACAAAGCTCGTCGCCCGGCATCACGTCCCTGAGTGTTTCGATGAAAACCCGCCCCCGCTCGTCCTCGATCGCCTCGCAGTTCGGCTGGCAGGAGTGGTTCAGCCAGCGGGCGCTGTTGCCCCCTACGCTCCCGTCGATCACCCGCCCGTCAGCCAGTCCGAAAATGAACGTGTGGCCGGGCATGCCGGAGCGCCGATAGCGGGCAGAGGCCCGTCGCCACGAGGTCACCTCACCGCGATATTCGAAGATCCGCTGGCCGGCTGGAATCGCGCGTAGCGCGAACACACCTCGCCCATGCACCGATGATTTCCTGACCGTCACGCGCCGCACTTCTGACTCCTGATCCGTTGAAGCCTGCGAGCATATCGCGCTGCGCGGCAACCGTCACGATCGCGTCAGAACAACCGGGTCTGCCTGGGATCACGTGGCGGGGGCCGGGAAACATCAATCCGGCTGGTTTGCCGGCGTTTGCCGCGCCTGTCTCCGACCCGCTGCAGCCGTGCCAGCATCAGGCATTCCACTGCCCCATCGTTGAAGCGCAACTCGAACACGCCGGTTTCACCCGCCGGACACGGCGCCGTTGCGCGGAACGACAGGCGCAGCCCCCGCCGTTTCGCGCGGGCGATCATCTGCGTGCGACTCATGCCGTGCCAGCAATCCGACATGAAGCGCGTCACGGTCCCGGGCAGGGACTCATGCGCGACGCCCTGCGGCAGCGTCAGTCCGGCGAGCAGGTAGATATCAGCCATGCAGTCCATTTCCCTGGTGGCGAATTACCGTGTGTTTATACCGTTTTCTTGCGACGCGTTGCTGGTTTGGTGCTCGGCACGGCGCTAGGCGACCGGGTTGGCCGTGGTGCCTTCCGGACTCCGGCCGGGACGGCCAGGGCGACCGATGGCCGGGTTTCCCGCGCACGCGCTTCGGCCTCCCGCAGCGTCATCATCTCCGCCTGCAGCCGCAGATTCTCCATCTGAACAGCATCCAGCCGCCCCTGCAGCACGCCCGCCTGATGACGTGCATCGCCCGCCTGCGCCTGGATGGTTTCCAATGCACGGCGATGGTCGGCATCCTTCCGGTCCGCCCGGCGTGTGGCGTCGTCGAGCTCCTTCTGCAGCTTCGTTGCGGCGCTTCGCTCGCGATCGATCTCCAGCAGGGCGCGCTTCTCGGACGCACGGAGCCGATCTTCCGCGCGTTCCGCCGCTTCCCGCTGCTTCGCCAGATCGCGCGAAAACCCTTCCCTGACCTCCACCAGCTCGCGGTCGCGCGCGGCCAGCGCCGCCCTGATCCGCGCCAGCTCCGCCTCCAGCGCCTGACGCTGCGCGTGGCCTTCCGCCTGCGCCTTTTCCAGCTCGCGGATCTCAACCTGCGCGGCCAGCAGCGCGGCGGTGCGCTGCTCGAGCGCGCTCTCGGTGCGACCCAGCTCATCGCGGGCGGCAACGACCGACTGCTGCGCATCGACCCGCTGCGCCTCGAGTTCGGCGCGCAGCGCGTCGAGCGCAGCTTCGGCTGACGCGGTGGCGCGCGACCAGAGGGTGGCGACCAGTTCCCCGGCGGCCGCACCGAGATCGGCGGGCAGGTCGGGATGTTCGATGCGTACCCGACTCTTCTCGCGCAGTTCCGCCCAGAACTCGCCGAGCACGCCTGTCGGCGTGCCCATGCTACCGCGCCGGACCAGCTGATACAGGCGGTTGGCGGTCGGCGTGATGCCATAACGGAAGAACAGCAGCGCGCAGACCTCGCGATAGAGCTCGCGTGTCTTCGGGAACGCCGCCTTCAGGCGCTCGATCTCGGCGGCCAGCGCCGCGTCAGGGGACAGGACGTCACTCATGAGGATCTTCACTGGTGAATTTTCCTTAATATTACTACGTAAACCGATTGTTTTGTAACGCACTCTTCCTTTAATTTTGACATTAATCCTATAATGTTGAAATTTGATAGCGTCGATGCGACAATCATCGCGTGACTGAACCGCACCGGGTTTTCCGGAGACTCCAACCTTTGAGAGAATGGAGTCATGGAAAACATCAAGAAGAAATCACCAAGGTATTCGCCGGAAGTCCGTGAACGGGCAGTCCGGATGGTGCACGAGCATCGCGGCGAACATGAATCGCAATGGAAAGTAATCGCGTCGATTGCCGCGAAGATGGGCTGTTCCGGCGAGACGCTGCGTAACTGGGTACGTCAGGACGAACGCAATCGGGGCCTGCGGGCCGACGGCAACAGCGCCGATCAGGAACGCCTGAAAGAACTGGAACGGGAGAACCGTGAACTGCGCCAGGTCAATGAGATCCTGCGCAAGGCATCGGCGTATTTCGCACAGGCGGAGCTCGACCGCCGACCGAAGTGATGGTCACGTTCATTGATAATCACCGGCAGGTCTACGGGGTCGAGCCGATCTGCAGGGTGCTGCCGATCGCCCCGTCGACGTATTACCAGCATGTGGCCCGGCGCGCCGATCCAGCACATCTGCCGGCGCGGGCCCAGCGTGACGCGATGCTATGCGTGCACATCCGGCGCGTGTGGAACGATAACTTCCAGGTGTACGGGGTTCGCAAGGTGTGGCGGCAACTCGCACGCGAAGGCATCCGGGCGGCCCGCTGTACGGTAGAGCGGTTGATGAAGAGGCTGGGGCTGCGTGGTGTGCGGCGAGGCAGATTTATCCGGACGACCGTGAGCGACAGTTCGAGGCCATGTCCGCTGGACCGTGTGCAGCGGCAGTTCACGGCCGAACGGCCCAATGCACTGTGGGTGTCAGATTTTACCTATGTATCGAGCTGGCAGGGCTTCATCTATGTCGCCTTCGTCACTGACGTGTTTGCCCGGCGCATTGTCGGCTGGCGTGTATCGGCATCGGCGCATACGGACTTCGTGCTGGATGCGCTCGAGCAGGCCCTGTATGAACGACAGCCGGTGCAGCAGGACGGGCTGATCCATCACAGCGACCGCGGCGTCCAATACGTTTCAATCCGCTATACAGATCGCCTGTCCGATGCCGGCATCGAGCCGTCCGTGGGCAGCGTGGGCGACTCCTACGATAACGCCCTGACCGAAACGATCAACGGCCTGTACAAGGCCGAAGTGATTCATCGGCTGGGCCCGTGGCGCAATCTGCAGGCCGTCGAGATGGCCACGCTCGATTGGGTCGACTGGTTCAATCACCGCCGGCTGCTTGAGCCCATCGGCAACATCCCACCTGCCGAGGCGGAAGCCGCCTATTATGCAAAACTCGCTGGGTTCGCCATTGCGGCGTAACTCAAGCAAACCAGTCTCCGGGATTCCCGGTGCGGTTCAGTCGGCCGACGGATTTCCGGCTTGGTTTTTTCGTTAGCCTTCGTCGTCGCCTGGATAACCATCGGATCAGGCCTCCTGTCAGTTATGTTTTCGTTGTCGGGCACAATGCATCATGATCCCGGTTCTGCCTGGAATCTTGATAAATATACGCGCAGCTTACCAAACAACCGACTGATTCAGGCTATCGGGCACGTAGCAGGCCCGGCTCTGACAGCCACGGCGGCTCTTCTGCACGGCGTGGCCGCAGGTCGCCAGGCTGCGCAAGGGCATCCGTAGATCAATGTATCGGTGCAAATGCCCTCGGTTTCCAATATATGTTGGCCATGGACTTTTTTCGCCAGATCAATCTCATACAAATGTCTGATCGACCATGCGTATGCCGTTCCGAGCGGAACTTGCAGGGTGCGACATCCATGCGTTCGCGCGTCGCGCCGCCGCTCAGCGCATCGGATAATCACGCTCCATAATTTCAGCGAGAAACGTCGCCACTTTGCGCATCCGTGGAACCCGTTGCAGATATTGATGCGAACTCAACCATACATCTCTCCGGACGTCGATCTGTCCGTCGAGAATCCGCACGAGACCGAAACGCTCCGCCCTCGCGAAAGCCGGCAGCATTACGATGCCCGCGCCTGATGCCGCGGCAAACATCTGCGCCAGCATGCTGCTCGAAAAAAAGCCGACCGATGGATTGACGATCACGTCATCGAGCCATCGGACGGCGTCGAGCTGGATCAGGTCAGGGATATAGCCGACGAAACGATGCTTCCGCAAGTCTTTCACCGACTTTGGCGTACCGGATTCGCGCAGATATACCGCGTGCGCGTACAGATGCAGCGGAAACTGTCCGATTCGCCGGATATCGAGGTTGGGTCCCAGCGGTTCGAAGAAGCCCAGAAAGATGTCCGCCTCGCGATGCGAGATGCGGACGTCATGCGCCGACGTCACGAGTTCAATCGCGATGGACGGATGCTGCCGTTTCAGTTCGACGCACTGTTCGCTCAGATACAGCGATGCGATTCCTTCCATCGTCGCGATCCGGACATGCCCAGTCAGGTCGGGGTGATCTGCGTCGAGCGTATCGCCGAGTGCAAGCACGTTCGCTTCGATCGCTTCGACAAATGTCAGCATGTCCCGGCCTTGCGCGTTCAGCCGGTAACCCGTCCGGTCGCGTTCGAAAACAGGCGTCCCCAGCGCGAATTCAAGCGCCGAAACGCGTCGCCCGACCGTCGCGTGATCCATCGTGAGCGCCCGGCCTGCTTTCGAGAGATTGCCTGCGCGCGCGACCGAAAGAAAAATGCGCAGATCGTCCCAACTAAGGCGGTTCAGATTCATCTGAAGTAATCAAAAGAAGTCCGGTTCCTAGATTATCGCTGTGCAAAATTGCACAGGCCACTGATTGTTTTCAAGTTTGTCAGCAGGATCTTCCTCCTTAGACTCAACTCATCGCACGGTTCAAGCGCACCCGGCGCGCTGGATTGCGCCCATACCTCACAGGGAAATCACCATGAATGACGCAGAGATCGACTGGGACGCCATCTACGGCAGCGAGCGTTTCCAGCAACTGGCGCGCAGACGGCGCAATACGATCGTCGCACTCGGCGCGCTCGCAGCCGTCTACTACTTTTCGATTCCTGCACTGATTGCATGGGCGCCCGACTTCTTCAAGATCCGCCTTGCTCCTGGCATCAATCTGGGGACGCTGTTTGCAGTCTCGCAGTACCCATTTGGTGGCGTCATTGCCTGCGTGTTTCTGCGGCGCATTGCGACACTCGATAACGCTGCGACGACGCTGGCACCCGAGAAACCGCTCGTCGCGTCGCAGGAGGAAAGCCATGCGTTCTAAGAAAGCCGCCAGCTTTGCAGGCGCGGCCGTCGTCGTTTCCTCATCGGCCAGCGCCGAGCCGGTCGCCACGACAGCAATTACGCATCATGCATTGACCTTCGTCGTGTTCGGTCTTGTGATCTTTTCCACTTTGCTGATTACCTGGTACGCCTCGCGCCGCAACCGGACTGCGGGTGATTTCTACACGGCGGGCGGAGCGATCAGCCCCGCCAAGAACGGCCTGGCGATCGCTGGTGATTACTTGTCCGCAGCGGCTTTTTTGGGTGCGTCGGGACTGATTGCGCTGTACGGCTTCGATGGGATCATCTACCTGGTCGGCTTTTTCGCAGCGTTCATTCCCGTGTTGCTGTTCATTGCCGAGCCGTGCCGGAACCTGGGGCGTTACACGATTGGCGACGTACTCGCCATGCGCAACGGTTTCCGCTCGACCAAGGCGGTGTCGGCGGTCTCAAGCGTCGTGGTCGCGCTTGCCTACATGATTCCGCAGATAGTCGGCGGCGCGGTGATCGTGCGAGCACTGGTCGGTATCGACTATGTCGTCTCGGTCATCGGCGTCGGTACCTTGATGCTGATTTACGTGGCGTGCGGCGGCATGCGCGCGACAACCTGGGTGCAAGTAATCAAGGCAATGCTGCTGATCGGTGCGTCATTCATCCTCGTCGTGCTCGCCTGGCTACCGTTCGGTTTTCGCGTGCCGGCGTTCATGAATGCCGTCGTACAAAGCCCTCTCGTGCAGGCACATGTCGCAAGCATGTCGGCTGCGGTGTCGTTGCGCGGCGACGAACTCGGCTGGCGCTTTCTTGAACCTGGTCTGTTCCTCAACAAACCGCTGGAACTACTGTCGCTGGGACTTGCTCTCGTGCTCGGTACGGCCGCCATGCCACACATCCTGATGCGCTTCTTCACGGTGAAAGATGCGCGGGCTGCGCGTCACTCGGTGATGTGGGCGATGCTCGGGATCGGCGGCTGCCATCTGTTGATCGTCGTGATCGGATTTGCTGCTGCGTATTTTGTGGGTGCGCCACTAATTTCGTCGCTCGACAAAGGAGGCAATCTGGCCGCACCGTTGCTGGCCCAGGCGTTGACCGGCGGTCCGAACAGTGTCGGCGGCGATCTGATGCTGGCGTTTATCGCGGCCGTTGCATTCGCAACGATCGTTGCGGTGGTCGCGGGTCTGACGCTGGCCGCGGCATCGTCGCTCGCTCACGACGTGTATGTCGGCGCACTGCGCAACGGTCAGGCCAGCGAGCGCCAACAGGTGTTCGCCGCGCGGATCGCTACGCTATTCGTGGGAGCGGTCGCGATTTCAGTAAGCATTCTGGCGCGCGGTCAGAACGTCGCGCAACTCGTGGGGGTGGCTTATGCGGTCGCGGCTTCGGCCAATCTGCCTGCGCTTGTCCTGACCTTGTACTGGAAGCGTTGCACGACGCAAGGCGTACTCGTCGGCATCGTCGGCGGGACGCTGGCCGCTATCTCTCTCGTGGTCGTATCGCCCAACATGACCTACCCCGCGATGGTGCGGCAAACGGCGCTCCGCCACATTGCCTCGATCGACTCCCGCTTGCCCACGATTCACGATTCCGCTATACGCAATGGGCTGGTCGCCGAAAGGACGGCCGCGCTTGCGACTGCAAGCAGCATTGCGCCGGATGCCACCAGCATCATTGGATTGAAAGCGCCACTGGTCGGTCTGCGCAATCCGGGGATTATCTCGATCCCCATCGGCTTCCTGCTGGTCTTCCTGGTCTCCCTGTTCACGCGCGATACGACAGCGAGGTCGCGTTGGGCTGAACTTGTCGTGCGCAGAGAAACCGGCTACGGCGCGGTGACGGCGCTCGATCATTGACTCCTTGTCGAATCATCTCCGGAATAAAAATGTCTTACCTTCCCATTGTCAAAGTAGCTGCGGCGCACGCTGCACCTGTGTTCCTGAACAAGCGCGCGACGGTCGCCAAAGCGATCTCGCTGATTCGCGAAGCGAGCCATCATGGCGCACAACTGGTCGCGTTCCCGGAGTCGTTTATCCCGGCGTTTCCGGTATGGGCGTCACTGTGGGCGCCTATCGACAATCACGATCTGTTCGAAACGTTTGCGCAGGAAAGCCTGTACGCGGACGGCCCCGAGATCACAGAAATTGCGGCCGAAGCAGCTCGCAGCGGCGTGTTCGTGTCACTAGGCTTTAGCGAGCGTTCGCATGCCAGCGTGGGCTGTGTGTGGAACTCGAACGTGCTGATCGATGGCCACGGTGTGGTGGTGAATCATCATCGGAAGCTGGTGCCTACCTTTTACGAAAAGCTGGTGTGGGCCGCGGGCGATGGCGCGGGCCTGCGAGTCGTCGATACGCCGGTTGGGCGCATCGGCGGTCTGATTTGCGGCGAGAACACGAATCCGCTGGCACGTTACGCGTTGATTGCGCAAGGCGAACAGATTCACATTTCGAGCTGGCCAGCGCTATGGCCGACGCGCCGACCTTCGAGCGGCGGCAACTTCAACAATGTCGCCGCGAACCGCCTCCGTGCCGGCGCGCATTCGTTCGAGGCGAAGGCTTTCGGCATCATTTCGGCTGGCTATATGGATGCCGGGATGCGCGACTATCTCGTCGCGCGCGACCCGAATTGCGCAGCGGTGCTCGACGGTTCCCCGCGTGCGGCGACGATGTTCGTCGATCCGACGGGGTCGCCGGTCGGCGACATGCTCAGCGACGACGAAGGCATCGCTTACGCGGAATTCGATCTGAACCGTTGCGTCGAGCCCAAGCAATTTCATGACGTGGTCGGCTATTACAACCGGTACGACGTGTTTTCGCTCACGGTGAATCGCGAGCGTCAGGAGCCTGTCACGTGGAGCGAGCAGGCCACTGTAGCGTCTGCTCCGTACGCTGGAAAAGAAGTTTCAGTGACTGAGTCGGCGCTCAAGTGATATGGACCAAAGAAAGCAATGCAAGGCGCCGTTTGCCAGCGGAATAACAGTTACCCATAAAGGGTATTTTCTGCGAATCGCCGACCGTGGAGTGCAAGCGCTAACCGAGTATGTCACCGACGATGACCAACTCTTCGTCGTTACTCACATGGCGCTCATCGAGGTTGATCCGCAAATGTGGTCGTTGCGTGTCGACGGAATGGTGACGAATCCAATAAGCATTACGCTCGATGAGATACTTGCCTTGCCGCGACACGATGTGCATTCAGTGCATGAATGCGCTGGCAGCCCGCTAACGCCGAAGGTCGCCAAGCGGCGAGTCGGTAACGTCGTATGGAATGGCGTACGTTTATCCGACGTGCTTGATCTTTGCGGTATCCAACCCGGAGCGGCATACGTCTGGACCGAAGGACTTGAATGGGGTGAGTTCGCAGGAATAAAAGACGAGGCATTCGTCAAGGACCTCCCACTGCACAAGGCGTTGGCGCCGGAGGTTCTTCTCGCTGTAGCGCTTAACGGCAAGCCGCTGCGGGCCGAACGTGGCGGTCCCGTTCGTCTCGTCGTTCCCGGGTGGTACGGAACGAACTCTGTAAAATGGGTAGGCAAGATCACGCTGGCCGATCGACGTGCGCCTGGATCGTACACGACACGATTTTACAACGACCCGACGCCCGCCGGTCCGCGACCGGTCTGGGATATTGCGCCTGAGTGCGTGATAGTTTCGCCCGCGGATAATAGTGTCGTGAGTGCCGGTGAACCCACGAATATCGAAGGTTGGGCGTGGTCCGATGCCGGGGTCACGCGCGTCGAAGTGAGCGTGGATGGAGGCAAGAACTGGAAGGTGGCGAAGCATGCCGGCCGCCGAGACTTTAGTTGGCAGCACTTCAGCCTTTCATGGATCTTTCGCGTAGGCGAACATCGTATTTTTTGCCGGTGCTTTGATGCTCGCGGTGTAGGTCAGCCCGTATCGTCAGCGCGAAACGAAATACATTCGATCACGATCACGGCCATTTCGACTGCGGCCACACACAATGCAATGCCGTCGTGAAAATATTCAAGGCGCACGAATACTTCGCGCGTTGGCAAGTGATAACCGAACCATAAACACACCTCCCCGCCTGCAAGGAAAGCGCTGGAGCCTCAACAACTTCGCTACTTTCAATTCTTGCAAGCGAAGTCCATTTCGGCCGGGCGGGAAATATGCCTATGTGACGGGAGCAGCCCTGAATCAGTAGCTTGCCAAGTTGGAAGAACCTGTCAGCACGCGCGAGGCAGTAAGGCGGCTGCCTCACTGCGTTGATTCAAATTGGGCGATCAATGCGTTCTCATACATTGTGGACCCGCATCGGACCTGCGCCGGGCGGGAAGCGAACACCCACGAATACCGCTTCGCGCCACGAAGGAGCGGGTCCGAACGTTCGCTAACCGGAAATCGGACCGCCACATTCCTGCCGCTATCGAAGCACGGTCCTTGCATATCAGTGGGCATCGCCACGAAAGAGCGGGTGGAGACTGGCTTTCGTCTCGTTCTGCAGAGGCATACGACATCAACACTACGCTTCAATCTCGCTCACGTCGATGACTACCTTGCCCGCCGCCTGCCCTGCTTCCAGCTTGCGATGTGCGTCGGCCACCTGCGCCAGACTGAAACGCTGCGGATCCAGTAACGGCCTGATCTGTCCATCATCCACGAGACGCCTGATCGCATCGAGGTTCAATCCCTGCGCTTCGCGATCCCGCCCGAACATAATCGGGATGAGCACCAGTACTGTATGCAGATTGGCGCCTCGCAGATACAGGGGAGCAAGATTGTGCGTCGCTGCGCCTACCACGGTGATCACGTCGCCAGCAGGACGAATCATCTGAAAAGCTGCGTCGAGCAATGAACCACCTACGGTGTCGAAGATGACATCGAACCCCACGCCATCGGCGTACTTGTCAACCACCTCTTTTGCGTCGGTCTGAGCCAGATTAATGCTTTCGGCGGCGCCCAGTTCTTTGGCCAATGCAGCGCTTTCATCACTTCTCACTGCTGCAAACACCTGGGCACCGGCTGCCTTCGCCAATTGAACCGCGACATGCCCCACGCCGCCGGTTCCGCCCAGGATCAGCACCTTCGTCTTCGAGTCCAACTTGACCTTGTCATGCAAGGCGAGCCAGGCGGTCGTGGCAACCAAAGGTAGGGCGGCGGCCTGTCTGAAATCCAGCGTACGTGGCTTGAGCGCAATCAACGCTGCATCCGCCACGATGTACTCCGCCAACGCGCCAGAAACGTCGCCATTTGGACCCTGGAAACCACCGACAAACCCGTAGACTTCGTTCCCAACGCTAAATTGCGTGACATCAGGGCTTACAGCCTCTACCACTCCAGCGAAGTCAGTCTGAAGTACCGCAGGAAACTCGGCCGGCGTCATCGGCAAATTGGCTTTCCGCACCTTGATATCGATGTGATTGACGCTAGACGCCACGACTTTGATCAATACCTGCCCCGCGCCGGGCACGGGCTTCGGCAGATCGACAATTTTCAATACATCGGGAGATCCTTGCGTAGTAGCAATGACAGCTTTCATCTGATGATCCTTAAATCAAAACACGGACAGGCGTGCGACAAAGAGCATGCTATTGAACGCCGAAATAACTATAAAGGTAGAATTTGGACACATGCTGTGAACTGTGAGTCATCAATCGAGGTGTCGCGTGCGTTTAATCCAGAAAGTATCCGGCGTTGAAGAATTTGTCCGGGTTGCCGAATCATTGAGCTTCGCACGCGCGGCCGAATCCCTTGGCCTGACAAACTCGGGGGTATCCAAGGCGATTCGTTTGCTGGAGGGCAGATTGGGTGTGCGACTCCTTAATCGCACGACCCGCAATGTCAGTCTGACGGATGACGGATGCATCTTCTATCAGCGAGCGCGCAATTGGATTGCTGAGCTAGAGGAGATGCAAAGTTCGCTTTCTCCGGTCGATGCCGATTTGGCGGGCTCCATCAGGATCGAGATGCCGGTGACGTATGGCCGCGTATTGTTTATGCCGCACCTTGCGAGATTTTTGGAGCTTCATCCCAAGTTAACCGTTGAAGTGCGAATGAGCGATCTGTTCGCTGACCTGGTTGCAGAAGGCATTGACCTTGCCATACGTATCGGTGAATTGCCGGATTCAGACCTGATCGCCCGCCCCCTCGGACGCGTCAGTTTAGGGACATTCGCATGTCCACGTTGCCTCGATATTTTTGGCAGACCACAACGCCCTCCGGACTTGCTGTCTCATCGGCTCATTTCTTTTGTCCAGCCGTCGGGGCGTGCCAAAACGATGCGATACGTCGACGGTGACAATGAGATCGTTATTGATGCCGCTCACGCAGTGGCGGCATTCAATAACGGCGAGGCAATGACGGATGCGACGATTAACGGAATCGGTATCGCGCAATTGCCGATGTTTCACGCTCAGGACGCGCTCGATCAGGGTCGGCTGGCTCAGGTTCTGGAGGGATGGGATGCACCAGGTCCCTCCATTCAACTGGTGTATGCCTCGCGCAAACATCTTCCTAAACGGGTAAGCGTGCTGATCGACTTCATCACTAACGAAGTAAATCGGACGGGGGTTGTCGGAGACCCGCGGCCTCGCTAATGGGTGTCGACGATTTGGATGCTCGCATCGACCGTTTCTTGTTGGCCGCATCCGGGCCGACGGCGAGCGCACCAAAACCGACCCAGGCTGTGTGGAAACGCCAAGAGAATTTCAATGCACGCGGTGCCGACCTCGCGTCGCACGTTTGACGGGTTGCATGTTGACAGTTCATTCGGCGATGACGAAGTGCTGAAGGGGTCTAGTGCCCCTGAACTGCTGATTGTGAGCTTGCTTTTTAAGTCGATGGGTACTCAGCAGGCACCCACCAGCCGCATCGCTTTCATTGTCCTTTTGAATCCGAGGATTCTCAGCACCCTCATGAGGTTGTAGGCATGCACGTTCAGACTCATCTCGGTCCCCACGTTTGGCAGCCGGCGTGTCAGGAAGTGCGTGTAACCCATCCAGTGCTTGAACGTCCCGAAGACATGTTCGACGGTGCGTCTGCGTATCGTCATTGCCTCGGGCGTTTTGTCGAGTTGACGTTGAACACCTTCCAATACCGACTCGTGCTCCCATCGGGTGATTCGCCGATATGCACTTGGTGTTGCCTTTCGCCGTAAAGGAGCCGAGTGTTTTCGGCGTAATGGCGCCAGCGAAAGGCGCCTGATTCGGGGCTCGAACGGGGATCAAGAATCCTTGTTTTTACCTCCTTTCGCAAGTGCTGATTTGTTGCCCTCGGGCATCGGGCGTGGAACACGGTAGCTCTCGCCGTCGAGCACGACGCGGTACGCGGCATGTCGCAGGCGATCAAGCGTTGCGGCGCCGAGCATTTTGTTGGTCGCGAAGGCATCACCCCATTCCGTAAAATCAAGATTGCTGGTCAGGACGGTCGATGTACGTTCGTACCGTTCGGCGATCAGATCGTGGAAGTCTTCATCTTCGGGCGTGCGCATGGGTTTCAGTCCGAAATCGTCAACTAATGTTGCGCGCAACATTAAGCAGAGATTTTTTTGGTTGGCGATCGCGGCTACTGACGCGTGAACAGGCCGGTCGGGGCCAGTCCGCGATCGGTAATCAAAAAAATGTTTGTGCTAAACCGCTCCGCAGGCGCTGGCGTTTATGGGCGTTGAATGACCGTCGCGGTGATTGGTGATGCCCGGCGCACGGTTGGCGCACGCCGGAACGCGGGGGTTGTCGGGGCCCGTTGTGCGAACGCAGCGGAAATACGGACATCGATGGGCAGGGAATGCAGGGTTTCGCGGCATTCTGATGGTGCGACGACGCTAAAGCACGAGTGGGTTCGCGTTGGCCGCATGGGGGAAGACCAACGTGCGCGTGGGTGGTGCTGATGGCGGTCAGTGCACATGGCTCGGGTCAGGCGGAGCCCGCGGCAGGATGCCAGGCACACCGCCTTCGATACGGACCATGTGGCCCCTGCCGCACACGGGGCAATCGCGCAGTGATCTGCCGGTGAGCCGCTGGTAACGGTCACGGTAGTCTTCCCCGATGGTGGCTGAGGAAGCGGCGGGCGGCTCGACGCCGAGCAGCCGCCGGCAGATGGCGAGGCGGGCGGTCCGATGGCGGTTGGCGAGCCACCCGTAGCTGCGGATGCGCTTGAAGCCGGCGGGCAGCACGTGCAGCAGGAAGCGGCGGATGAACTCGTCGGCCGTGAGCGTCATGGTCCTGTGGCGGGCTTGGTGACGGTAGTCCTTCCACTGGAACAGGACCGAATCGCCATCCAGGCGCAGCAACCGGTTATTCGAGATGGCGACGCGATGCGTGTAGCGGCCCAGGTAATCGAGGACCTGTGCGGCGCCGCCAAACGGTGGTTTCGCGTAGACGACCCACTCCGCGTGAGCAGCGGGCGCGAGCCAGGCGAAGAACGCTCGTGGCTCACGCAACGGCTCGAGCTGGCCATGGAAGCGCAGCGCGCCGGCGTCGAACGCGCGGCGCAGCTGGTCGAGAAAGAGCCGCCGGAAGAGCCGCGAGAGCACCCGCACGGGCAGAAAGAAGCCCGGCCGGCAGGCGATCCAGCGCTCGCCGGCCGGGGCAATGCCGCCGCCTGGTATCACGCAGTGGACGTGCGGATGGTGCAGCAGATTCTGCCCCCACGTGTGCAGGACCGAGAGGAAGCCGATCTCCGCGCCCAGGTGTTTCGGATCGGCGGCGATGGTGCGCAGCGTCGCGGCGCTGGTGCGGAACAGCAGATCGTAGAGAGTCTTCTTGTTCTGGTACGCGAGTGCCGCGATGGGTTCGGGCAGCGTGAAGACGACATGGAAGTACTCAACCTCGGGAAGCAGTTCGGCCTGCCGGCGCTCGAGCCATTGCGCGCGGGCGAGCGACTGGCACTTCGGACAGCAGCGATGGCGACACGAGTCGTAGGCAATGCGCTGATGGCCGCAGGCATCGCACTGCTCGACATGACCGCCGAGCGCGGCGGTGCGGCACAGCTCGATGGCGCTCATTGCGCGCCGCTGGGCAAGACTGAGGGCGTCGGCATGGGTCTGCCGGTAGTGAGGGCCGCAGCGGCGGAAGACGTCCGCCACCTCGAGCGCCGGTCGCATCGCTGGCTTCAGAAGTACTCGGGCGCAGGCGGCTGGGGTGGAATGGGTGCGGGATGCGGCAGCAGGTCGAAGGGGCTGGTGGTGGCGCACACGGTGCTCGTTGCCAGCTTGAGGTAACGCGCCGTGGTCGCCATGCTGCGATGTCCCATGAGCAGCTGGATCCTGCGTACATCGGCACCGGTTTCCAGCAGATGAGTGGCGAACGCGTGCCTCAAGGAATGGGGTGTCACGGGTTTCGTGATGCCGCTGCGCTCACGTGCAAGCTGGCATACGTCGCCCACGGCATGGCGGCTGATGGGCCGCCCCGGAACGCTGCCTGGAAAAAGCCAGTCTCTCGGGTGGGCGTTCTGCCAGTACAGTCGCAGGATCTCAAGCAGGCGCGGCGAGAGCATTACGTAGCGATCCTTACGGCCTTTGCCCTGGTTCACGCGGATCATCATCCGCTGGCTGTCGATATCGGTGACCTTCAGGTGCACGACCTCCGATACACGCAGGCCAGCGGCATAGGCAGTCATCAGGATGGCACGCTGCTTCAGGCTGGGAATCGACTCGAAGAAACGCGTGACTTCATCGAAGCTGAGGATGACCGGAAGCTTCACGGGCCGCCTGGGCAAGGGAAAGTCTTCGTCGCTCCAGTCGCGTCTGAGCGAGATTCGATACAGGAAGCGCAGCGCGCCGACGGCCAGTTGCACGCTCGCGGGCGCAAGCTTGCGTTCGTTGGTCAGGTGGATGATCCAGGCGCGGATCTCGTCGGGGCCGAGCGCTTCCGGCGAACGCTGGAAGTGTCGGGCGAAACTGGAAACCTGCAGGAGATAGGTCTTCTGCGTATTGAGCGCAAGATTGCGGATCTGCATGTCGTGCAGCATGCGTTGGCGCAGCGGCGTCATGGCGAGCCTCCTGGAACAGTGGATGGAATGCCCGGTCGGGCATCTCCATCCTGCTCCTGGTGGCCTTCTCGCCAATCCGCTGTGGTTCGGCATCAGGTAACCGCACGAGGCGAACGCGAGGCACTGACTCTTGCACTCCCCCCACTACCGCGCCAGCGGATTAGTACAAATCGATTTATGTGTAGCGCGCGGTTATGTGGAGAGATCGTGCAGCAAGGCAAACCCGCCTGGTTTGAGCATGCCTTGACTGCACATAACGGGTCAGAGTCTACGCAGCCAGCCAATCAGGTCAGCACCGTTCAAGATGAATGCTCCACCTCGTGGAGGCGCGAGGATTTCTGGGAACACCTGCGCGAGTGCCTGACGTTTGAGATCGATATCGGCACGCGCATAGCGCATCGTGGTATTCAGGCTCGCGTGGCCGAGCCACTGGCTGATAGTCGCGAAGTCTACGCCAGCCTTCAGCAACTGAATCGCGGTGGTATGCCTAAGCGAATGCGGGTGGATTTCTTTGTGCGCAAGGGTTGGGTTCCGGGTGCTCGCGATGAGCATGTATTTGCGCAGCAGATAACGCACGCCAAATCGGCTCATCTGAGTACCGCGGCAATTAACGAAGACAGGCAGTTCGGCCGAGCCTTGAGCGACCAAAGGACGAGTGCGAATGAGTTCGCGCAGAAGCTGCGCAGTACGCGGCCAGATCGGGCACACTCTCACCTTGTTCCCTTTGCCACGCAGCTGGACCTGCGGCGGTGGGTCGAGCCGCAGGTCACAGATCTGCAAATTGAGGATCTCCTGCACACGAGCTCCAGTGTTGAACATCAGCGCAAACAGTGCAAAGTCGCGTTGCCCCGCTGGACTGCTCTGGTCGATGGCGGTCAGCAGTGTATCGATCTCAGCCGTTTCCAGATATTCGATCGGTGCCTCCCGCGCTGCCCGCTTAAACGGTATCCCGAGTACCTGCTGAAACGGTGCCAGATGTTCGGGATGCTCGGCAATCACGAAACGTGCGAACGCATGAATGGCGGCGAGCCGAGCGTTGCGCGTCGCGATGCTGTTGCCGCGCTCGGACTCAAGGAATTTGAGGAATCGCTTTACGTGATCGGCATTCAGATCGCTCAGATCCAAGGCTTCGATGGGGCGCCGGCTCGCGCGCGCGGTGAACCGCAGCAGCAAGACGAGGGCATCACGGTAGCTCCGTATCGTGTGCACACTGACGCCGCGCAGTGTGGGCAGATAGTCCTGGAAGAAGCGCAGCAGACATCGGCCGAGCTCTGTCGGTTTGCGCGGTTTCATGGCCTCCTCCCGCCGAGCACGTGGCCTAGATGCTTCTCGAAGCGTTCACTTGCGAGTGCCGCGATCGTCGGAACGAATGGAAGGTAGTATGCCGTCGATACGATCGAGACATGCCCCATGTAGATGGCCAGTTTCGGGAGATTCGACTGTACGTCCGCGCCTTCCTGATACCACCGGATCAAAGCCTGGACTGCAAAGCTATGCCGCAAGTCGTGAATTCGCGGACATCGTCCCTCGGCATCGCGAACGTCAGCGAGCTCGAAGAGTGCATGTATGGGACGGCTGATTCCCGTGCCGGTGTATCCACGTAGACCTCGGGTCGTATTGCACAACAATGGCGTTTCCGGGCCGGTGCCGAGCGAAGCGTTGAGGCGCTTGCGTAGGTAAAGCCGAAGTTCGCGTGCGGCATCGGTTGATAGCGGCACCAGCCGACTCTTGTGGAACTTCGACTCTCGAATCTGCAACACCCCCGACGTGGGCTCAACGTCTCGTAGCGTCAGGCGCAGCAGTTCGCCGCGCCGCAACCCGGCCGTATACAGCAGCACAATGGCGATGCGCGTCACCGCGGGTAGTAGCGGTGAGCCAAGCGTCGGCGTCAGGTGCGTGGCCGCGACCAGCATTCGTGCGACCTGATCCGGCTGCACGATGAGCGGGCGGATGTACGGACAGGGTCGCGCGAAGTACAGCGGATTGGGTACGAAACACTCGTGCTCGGCGCGCTGTCTGAACAGGCAGAACTTGTGCACCATCAACTGTCTGGCGCGACACGTATTCGGTCCCAGATGGTGCATGGTATCGCACCATCGATCGAAGCTTGCTTGATCAAGCTCCCAAACTGAGGACTGCGCGAGCCAGTGACACATCGACAGCAGGATTCGTTCTTCGTTGCGGTAGCCACGACCGAGGGCGCGTTGATGGGCAACGTAGTCTGTGATCGCAGCCTCCATGGCAAACATTGGCGTGGAGATGCTCATGGCAGCCTCCTCGAATTCGAGAGCGTCGGAACCTGCAGCGCGACGGAACGTAACATGGCAATGTCCAGTCGCAGGTAGACGCACGTGCTCTCGAGGCTGCGATGTCCCAGGATATCGCCAATGGCCTTCGTGCCCACGCCTCGATCCAGGAGACGCATCGCGAACGCGTGTCGCAGCGCATATGAGGAGCTGTTCGTGATTGGCAAGCCACTCAGCCTGGCGCGCGTGCAAAAGATGTCGACCACGCCATAGTGGGTCAGTGGCCCAGCCGGGTTTCGTGCCCGTAGGAACAAAGCGGGGCAATCACTTCCAGAGCGGCCACACCGAAGATAGCGCCGTAGCAGATTTATGGTCCTGTCCGCCAATGGCAATACCAGGACCGAACGGGTCTTGCGCTGCTGAACGTGAAGCGTCCGCGATTCCCAGTTGATAGAACGCAGCGTGAGTGCGGCAACTTCTGATGCTCGTAGACCGTAGTACGCCATCAAATGCAGGACCGCGTGGTCCCGCCAGCCAGTGCGGCTGTGACGGTCCACCGAATTAACCAGCTTCGGCACCAGCTTCCAGTCGAGCGCACGCGGGGGCAACTCGGCACGATAAGTCCGTGGCGTGTCAATGCAATGCAGTCCAGGCGTGATATCGCCACGGTCTTCGCAATAGCGCAAGAACGCCCTCAGATGCACAACGACATGCTGCAGGGTCTGACGGGTAACCTCCCGGCTCTTGAGCCGGATGTAATTCTCGACGTCCGTAGCGCCCAATGTCCGCAGCGTTCTATTGGGTAACACCGCCCGACCCAGGAAGTCCCTGAGAGTCGAGTCGTGCTGAGCGGCGGTCGAGACGGCAAACCCACGTAGCTCATGAAGGTGCTGTAGATAGTGACCGCGCAGGGCTCCGAACGGGTCGTCCGGCTCAGCCCGAATCAATCTGCCGCGCGAAGACAGAAAGCGCTCGAATGCCCGCTGCGTGCCTCGATATAGCGCAGGGAAGCGCGATGACGTAAATGCAGCGTATAGGTGTTCGGTGGCAAACTCCCCGCCGGGCTCGGCGCCATCCATCCGTTCAAGTGTTTGCTTTGCCCGAAACAAATGATCGCAGGTACTGTTGCGAGAATATCCGCTCCGACGCAGCCAGGCAGCGAAACCTTCAAGATCGGCGGCGAACCGGGATCCTTCATAGCGGCGATGTACCTTCGGAAACAATTCCTGAAGCATGGTGCCCTCCGAATACGGTGATCGGAGGAACTACGCTACTCCCACGACGAAGTTATGTTGACGAACTCCTGACCCAACCCCGCGCCCAAGCAGCGCCCAGAGGGAAACTCCACATAACCGCACGCTACACATAAGTCAATGATGAGCAGTGGCACCTTGGCAAGTGCCTGGAAGCGCCGTTCGTAGGAGCCGACAGCCTGTGCGTTGCGCAGTGCGCCGAGAAGCCGGGTCTGGGTCATGAACAGGACATCGTGCCCCTGCCGGGCGGCCGCATGGCCTAGTGCCTGCGCCAGATGGGATTTGCCCGTTCCACATGGACCGGCGATCAGCACGCTGACCTTCTCATCGATAAAGCGGCAGGTCGCCAGATCATGAACGACAGCACGATTGAGATTCGGCAGGCGGTCGAAGTCGAAACCTTCCAGTGTCTTCTGGCCACGGAAGTTCGCGCGGCGCATGCGGGCGTCGAGCTTGCGATGATCGCGCCGTGCGATCTCGTCCTGGATGAGCAACGTCAGGAAGTCGGTATAGGCGAGCTTGCGGTCGATGGCTTCACGGTTGCGCGCTTCGAGCGTGTCGAGGATGCCGGACAGTCGCAATTGCTTGAGGGAAGACGTGAGTTCGGGAATTGGATTCATGTTCAATGGATCAGGAGGGTCTGGGTATCACGGCAGAAGCGGCCGCCGTGGGTATAAGTGGTCGCGCCCGATTCAACGGGTTCGGTCGACAGCCAGCTCTGGTCGAGACCTTTCTGCAGGATCAGCTTGACGGCTTTGTAGCTTGGCGTGCCGAAGTGATTCGCGCGACGGCAGGCCGCCTCCAGGCGAGACGCGCCGAACTGCTGGGCGAAGCGCAGCACGCCCTGTACAGCGCGCAGCTTGATGAGACCTGATCGCCGAAGAGCGCGTGTAGTGACGATGCCACAGCACGACTTCGTTTCATGAAGAGCGCTTTTCGAACCGCACAATGAATGGCCCGTGCGTCATTTCAGATGTGCACGTGCGAAGTCGATAAAAGCACGCAGCTTGCGTGGCATGCCGCCAGGATTGTAGTAATAGAGGTAGAGCGCGGTCCTCGGAACCCAGTCGTCGAGCGCGCTCACCAGCCGGCCGGCCTGAATATGCGGTGCCGTGCGATGCTGAAGGTAGCTAAAGCCAAACCCGTCGAGCGCGGACTGCAACAGCAGATCGTTGTCGTTGGTCGCGATACGTCCTGCCACCGCGATGCGAATCCTCTCGTCGCCCTTCTCGAATTCCCAGCGATAAAGCGCGTTCGTGTCGGCACTCCGGTAATTGGTGCACTCGTGTCCGAGCAACTCCCTCGGATGCGCGGGAATGGCTCTTCCTTCGAGATACGCGGGCGACGCCACAATGCAGAACCGCATGTTAGTGACAAGCGGTATCGCCACCATATCCTGCGTGAGCACATTGTCGTATCGAATGCCCGCGTCGTAGCCTTTGCTGGCAATATCGACGAGACTGTTTTCAGCTATGACGTCGATATTGATATCGGGGTATGCGGCGAGGAAATCCCGCAGGATCGGGCTGATCACCAGTGAAATCGCCGAGGGCGGCACGTTCAGCCGCAGTGTGCCCGCCGTGTCGCTCGATGCGCGGCCAATTTCGCTAAAGGCAAGATTCAGTTGCTCCAGCAACGGCTGGACACGAATGAGAAATGCGTGACCGGCTTCCGTGAGGCTGACGCTGCGCGTCGTCCGATTGAAGAGCTTTGTGCCGACCTGCTTTTCCAGCTGGCGGATGACGTAGCTGGCCGCGGAATTGGACATGCCCAGCGCTTGCGCAGCGGC
>NZ_JBWCCT010000022.1:0-96626 GCF_056279605.1 Paraburkholderia sp. TE9906 | reverse complement strand
TTGCTGCCCGCCGCCTCACACATCGATCCCGTTCGCTAGCAGCCGATCCTCTCGCGCGTCAACAAAATCCGCGACGGTGTAGATCCAATGCTTACTGTAAAAACGCGTGAGCCGACAGTCAGTCGAGCGACTGGTGAGGCCGCGCCTTCGCAGCTTCCTGTTGTCTGCGACTGAACTGATTGCGCCACGCCAGCAAGCATAGGCAGGTATGAGATTACGCACCTGCGAGCTTCATCGCTCGCAGTGTCTTTGCAAATCCGAGGATCTTCATGACGCGTTTGAGGTTGTACGCCAGCACATGCAAGCTCATTTCAGTCGAGACGTTCCCAAGCCTGCGCATCTGGAAGTGGGTTGAGCCCATCCAGTGCTTTAGCGTGCCAAACACGTGTTCGACGGTTCGTCGCCGTATTGTCATCGCGTCAAGCTGACGATCCAGTCTGCGTTGCATTCTGTCGAGTATCGCTTCGTGTTCCCATCGGCGAATGCGCCGATACGGCGCCGGCGTGCACTGCTTTCTGAGTGGACAGTGTGGGCAGGCACTGCTCCAGTAGGTCCGCAGTTTAAGCAGATTGGCACTCTCCAACGAGGTGTAGCGGTATATCGCGCGTTGCCCTGCCGGACACAGATACTGGTCGTCTCTGGCGATGTAAATGAAGTCGGCCCGGTCGAAGCGGCCGTCAGCCTTTGCCCCGGAGGTTTGTGATTTGGGCACCAATGCCGTAATACCCGCGTCGTCGCATGCCTTGATCTCTGGTGCGCTGAAGTATCCACGGTCTGCCAGTGCCTTGATTTTCTTCTTGCCCATCGCGTCGCGCGCCGCTTTGGCCATTGGGCTCAACTGCGTCCTGTCGTTGCCGACATTCGTGACTTCGTGGGTAACGATGAGATGGTGCCGGGCGTCGACGGCGACCTGAACGTTATAGCCAACCACGCCCGTACCCTTGGCTTGAGAGATCATTGAGCGTGAGTCGGGATCGGTCAGCGAGACCTGCTTTTCAGGCAGGTCGTTCAGAAGCTCCGCTGCGCGATCCAGATCGCGCATCTGTTCACGCAGCGTCTCGATCTTCTCCCGTAGGCGTTCAGTCTTCGCTTCTGCCTCGGCTGGTTGAGTGCGATCGGCGGTCTCCAGTGCATCCAGATAACGCTGGATGCTTTGCTCGATCTGCTCCTGACGCCGTGCAATCTTGTTGGGCGTGAAGTTGTTATCGCGGCTGTTGACCGCCTTGAACTTGCTACCGTCGATGGCTACGACCGCTTGTGTGAACAGCTTCAGGTCCCGGCATATGATCACGAAGCGACGGCACACGTTGCGAATGCCTTCACCATTGCTCCGCCTGAACTCGGCAATCGTCTTGAAGTCTGGCGCGAGCCGGCCGGTCAACCACATCAGTTCGACATTGCGTTGACACTCCCGCTCCAGACGACGGCTCGACTGCACACGATTGAGATAACCGTAGATATATATCTTGAGAAGCACTGCGGGGTGGTAAGAAGGTCGCCCCGTGCTCGCGGGCATGGTTCCTTCGAATCCGAGGGATGCCAGTTCGAGTTCTTCGACGAATGCGTCGACGATCCGCACAGGGTTGTCTTCAGCGATGAAGTCATCAAGACACTCTGGCAATAGTGTGGTCTGACTGCGTTGCGCACCTTCGACAAATCGCCCCATCTGCGCCTCTCGTTTCAGCAGGTTGATTCAGTCTAGGTGATCACACGCGTTTTTACACGGCCTCGGCCAATTTGGGACGTTTGATGTTGGTACAAAGATCGTCGACGATTGAGGGTCGACGACTGAAAATTTGCTACACGTCCTCGCGATCAGCAAACTCCCGCCTTCTCCGTTTGCGACCTTACGCAGCCCTTGGCCGTTAGCTGCAATAGGGATGCAGCGAGGTTGAATCAGTCAATCAGCTTGTTAAGTGTTCGAACCGCAACTTCCAACACTGCGCGCTCTTTGTGGCTCGTCTTCCTGAGCAGTTGATCGGTAAGCCATTGCGAACGTGCGGATCGTTCACGCGCAGTCTGTGCTCGCCCTCTATCGGTCAGATCCACGACGTAAGCGCGGCGATCTTCAGTGTCCGTCGTCAAGGTCACTAGCCCTTGTTCGACCAGTTTCATTACGATCAGCCGCATAGTCTGATGAGTCACCGCCCTGCGCATGGCGAGTGTCGAAATACTGACCGGGCCGGAGCGTTCCAGCAGCGAAAGTGTCTCGTTCTGCGCGTTCGAGTGCGTACCACTTTGCTCACGGACGACCTTGACGAGACGGCTCACGACATCGCGAATCGATTCACCTAAAAACGCGGCTTCAGTGGCGCGGATGGTAGGAGGGTTCCGGTCAGCCTGACTCATTTCGCGCGCACTGACTGTCTGTGAAGTCGCGCAACGACGGCGGCAAGCGTATTGACGCCCCAATGCTCGACGTACCGTCCGTCCTGAATGCGAACGATATCGATTACATCGATCGAAATATTCTCGCCGGTCGCCTCGACGCCCAACAGTGGCCCGACATGTTTGCCGGAGATCGATTTCCGCGTAGTGACCTTGTCACCGTCGCATAGTTGCTCGTGAATGTGGACCTCCATGCCTGCAATAGCCGGGCGCAACACGGAAGCAAACGTCGCCCACATCGCTTCGGCGCCTCGCGTCGCCTCATTCGGCGCTGACCAGTTGACGAAGTCGGGCGCCATGAGAGCTTCGAAGCATTCTCGACTGCCGCCCCGGATCACTTCGTAATTGAACCGCTCGACGACAGCTTTGGGATCGTTGCTGTTCATGCCTGTCCTTAACTTTTCAGAAATTCGTTCAACCCCTCAGGAGGGTACGGAGGAATAATATACAGCAACACTGTATATTTCAAGAGGATGGGCGCCCCGGTTGATCTGTGCACGGCCCATGCGCTCGACTGTTCGATATGAACGAGGACTTGCAAAACCTGCTAAGGCGCGTGGACGCCGTCAGATTGCTCCCATAGGGTCTTCAAGTGGTCGACGAACCATTTGCCAGCGGGTCCAGGGGGCTGCGAGGGTCGGTGATATACCGACATGGTCAACATCCAGCCGCTGGGCGGCATGTCGTCCACGTCCAGAACGACCAACGTACCTGCCGCGATGTCCTTCTCGACCATGTGCAAGGGCATCCCTCCCCATCCCACGCAGTCTTTGAGAAACGCATATTTCGTCGACAAGTCCGCCAGACGCCATGTCGAGGCTGACGCAACCCCGAAATCACGACCTGCGGTGAGATCCGACCTGTCTGTCAGGACCAGTTGGACGTGTTTCGCAAGTTCGCGCCGTGGTATGCGATGACCCACGCCTGCGAGAGGATGGCGTGCAGAAGCCACTGCGACGAGCGGCAGGTCACCGAGCCGCTCTCTCACCAATGATGGAAATGCCTGCGGTAGCGGGGGCAGTACGCCCAAACTGCATCGCCCGTCCAGAACGGGTTGATAGGCCGCTCCCAGCCCCTCGACGAAAAGCCGCAGCGGCGTCAGCGGGAAATGCTCTGCGAATGCTTTGGCGACGGCGCTGACCACAGTCGTTGGGAAAAAAACGTCGACCACCACCGAGAGTTCCGCCTCCACTCCCGAAGTCATGAGCCTGGCTCGCGCTTTCAGCGTGTCTACCCCGGAGACGACGTTACGAGCGTCAGCGAGCAATAGCATGCCCTGCGGGGTGAGCTTCGGGAACCGGCCCGAGCGGTCGAACAGCACGACGCCTAATTGATCTTCCAGTCCACCGACCCAGCCGCTCACCGCGGACTGCACACGATTGAGCTTTCGGGCCGCAGCCGAGAAGCTGCCCTCGTCCACGGCGGCAATGAAGGTTCTGAGTTGATCCAGCGAGATCCCATCCAGCATGAGCTGCGCCATCCATCTCCAAGATAGATGGATTGTATCTCAATATACCGGCTTCTCAGATGCATGCAGCACAGCCATCATTGTTTTCAACGCAGCGACGTTTTCGTAAAACCATCTGCAGTGCTTGACGCCAGGCGCAGTGAAGCCCATCCAGTCCAGGAGTTTTTATGACCTTTTCCATTATCGGCAGCGGCAGCGTCGGTGCCGCCATCGCCCGTCAGTTCGCCCGGAGCGGCATCACGGTCGGCATCGCTAACACGCGCGGGCCGGAGTCCATTGCGTCTATGGCCCGTGAACTGGGTGACAAGGTGGTTCCCCTCACGCTACAGGCGGCGCTCGAGGCCGACGTGATCGTCCTGGCGGTCCCGTTCCGGGCTCACCGCGACGTCGCCAGAGCTGCGGCGAACTGGAAAGGCAAAGTCGTCATCGACGCCACCAATGCCTATGGCGTGCCGCTCTCCGAACTCGACAGCCTGCCATCTTCGGCGATCGTAGCGAAAGCGTTTTCGGGCGCATCCCTTGTCAAGGCGTTCAATCATTTGCCCGCCAAGGTACTCGCCGAGGATCCCGTCAGCGCCGGTGGCCGTCGAGTGATCTTTCTGTCTAGCGACGACGAGGCTGCAAGCGCGACGGTGGCCACTCTGGTCGAGCGGCTCGGCTACGCGGCGGTCAGTCTCGGCAGGATCGCCGAGGGCGGTCAGCTCGTGCAGGCCCGGGACAAGAGCTGGGCGCCGCTGATTTTCCAGGACCTGTTCAAGAAGGAGCAATAAACCATGTACGACCGTGTCATCTGGCCAGAGCGCTACGATCCGAAAACGTCCGGCATCTACGCTCTCAACGACATCGATGTGAAAGCGCCTCCCGAAGTGGTGTGGAAGCTGCTCGTCGACGCGAAGAACTGGTTTAGCTATTTCCCGCCCGAGGACCAGGTCGAGATTCTGTCGGGCGAGTCGGAACTGACCTTGGGAACCCGCTACAGCCGCGTGACGGTTGGTTTCCCGATGAGCCTTGTGGTGACCGAATGCGTGCCGAACCAAAGACTCGCCTGGGCGACCACGGTGGACGGGGACGAGACAGCTTCTAGTGCTTATCACGGTTGGGTAATCACGCCGACAGACGAAGGTTGCCACGTGCTGACGGAGGAGACGCAACAAGGTCCCTGGTTTCTCGATGTACTCGGACGGCAACATCCCGGTGGACTCTATCGTTATCACCAGGATTGGGTCGAGCGCCTTGCGCGCGCCGCAGAGGCGGAAGTCGCGAAGATCCCCGGGTGATGCATCGGTTTCAACGCGCAGGTGCGTTGCGCGTTGGATTGTTTGCGTGCGAAGGCGAACCGGCTTGCTCTCAAACGAAGTCTGGCCTCGCGCACGCCCCTCTCGATGAATCGTATCGGCAGATCCAGCTGCCATCCATGTCCGGAGAAAAAACTATGAAGATCGAACTCAAAGGCCGCAAGGCCATCGTTACCGGCTCGACGGCGGGCATCGGCCGCGCGATCGCCGAGGGCCTCGCCCGCGCAGGCGCGTCGGTCGTGATCAACGGGCGCGGAGAGCAGCGAGTAGCCGCCGCACTAGATGCGATCCGGGCTCTCGTGCCCGACGCGGAATTGACCGGCATTGCCGCCGATCTTTCCACGGCTGAGGGATCGGCTGCCCTCGTGGCGCAGGTGGCGGATGCCGACATCCTCGTCAATAACCTCGGTACCGCCCATCCGAATGGTTTCTTCGAGCAGAGCGATAGCGAATGGCTCGACCTCTTCCAGATCAATGTCATGAGCGGCGTGCGCGCTGCACGGCACTATCTGCCGGCCATGGCCAGGCGCGGTTGGGGACGGGTCGTGTTCATCAGCAGCGAGTCCGCGATCATGATCCCCAAGGAGATGATCGACTACGGTATGACCAAGACGGCGCAACTCGCCGTATCGAGGGGACTCGCTGAGTTGGTGAGTGGCACAGGGGTAACCGTCAACGCGGTGCTGCCGGGGCCCACCCGCTCCGAGATTCTGGGCAACTGGATGAAAGCCACCGCTCAGGAGCAGGGCATCACGCAGGAGGAAGCGGAGCAGAACTTCCTGAAAACGATGCGACCGACCACGCTACTCAACCGGTTCACGACGACCGAAGAAATTGCGAACATGGTGGTCTATGTCTGCTCCGAGCAGGCCTCCGGTACGAGCGGCGCCGCATTACGCGTTGATGGCGGTGTCATTCGCGCGATCTCCTGAGCCAACGCCTGACAGACCTGCGCTGCGCCGTGCGCCCTGACGGCAACCGAGATTTCTGCAGTCTCCGCAAACTTAGATCAGAGCTGAATCCCAACCATGAATAATATGTTCGAAGCGATCCATTGGCCTGTGGACATGGCACCCAGCCGCTCGCCCATCCATTTCACTAATGAGCTTGAGGTTGCCGTTTCGCCCGAAACTATCTGGTCTCTTCTCGTTGATCCCAAGGCCTGGCCCCGTTTCTATCCGGGTGTCAAGGATGTCGAGCTGTTAGACGGACATGAGCTGTTGCAAGCCGACACTCGCTTTGAAACTAATCTCGCTGGCCAGGACGTCTTCGCGTCGGTACAGGAGTTCGACCCCATCGCCCGTATCGCTTGGGGTGGCGGTCCGAAGGCTTCGAGAGAATCCAGGGCCTATCACGCCTGGATCATCACCCCGACACCCCGCGGCTGTCACCTCTGGACTGAAGAGACGATGCAAGGGCCGCTCTGGATCGAGATGGAGAAGGAAGCGCCAGATATCTTCTGGCGCACCCATGAAAAGCTTCTGGAAGACCTCGCGAAGGTCGCACTCAAGCTCGAAGCACAGGGCGACGCTGGAAGCCGTGAATAGGCGACGGCTGCGGCATATCTGAAAAGGAGCGTGTAGGTCTGCCGGGGTATTGCTGCTTTACGACGCTCGCGATGACTGATGTTTAACGGACCGATCGGTGCGTGAGAGCGTCCGCTTACGGCTGCACACTCGCGCTGTCACCGCATTTCGTGACACGCTTCACCGAAGGCTTCAACCGCTTCGTTACCTCCACGATTGCTCCGGTCGCTCTGGCTGGAGCGGTTGCCGGGCGGGGCTTACACCCGCTGTGAAAGCGCCGCCTTTGCGCGGCGCACTCCAAAAGGAGACAGTCGACGTTGCGAGGTAGATCGTTGACAGGGTGCGGAGTGGATGTCGGACCTGCGGGTTACTTGGCCGCATATGCAGTTGCGGGCGACAACTTACGCCTGGGTTGACCGTCGTCGCGGACTCGGTCAATTCGTTGAACATTACGCGTAGCGCCTGGAGAAACGTGGCGTTCGATGCAGGGGTGCAGAATTTCGAGATCGAGCTGGTTTGCTCGGACCTCGCGACGCACCGTGAACGGGTCGAAGCGCGAAAGGTCGATATTCCCGGCTTTCAGTTGGCGAGATGGAAGAGTGCGCTTGAACGTCAACACGAACCGTGGGAATCAGTGGACCTCGTGGTTGACAACGCAAAGGTTCCAGTCGAGCAGGCATTCGAAGAAATTTTGCAGCATCTGTCCTCAGCAGAGCCAGAGAATCAATTGGCTTAGCGTAAGGCACGCTTAGCAGGCTAACTGTATCAGCCAGCGTGCGGCCAGGAAGCGACAGTCAGCAGGTCGCCCGACCCGACATTCGTCGGTCCGCCCCTCCGAAAAGCAGCCCTGTAGACTCCGACTTACGAAGTCCGAATAGGCCGATGCATCGCTATGCCGGCAGGAGGCCAGTCACGCGATAGGTCTCTATTAACGCGTCATACAGCGAGATATCCGAGCGGCTCCTGGCAATGAGCTGAGCGCCGGCGACGGCGGCGAAGATGGCGCGAGCACGCCGTCCGCTTTCTGCGGAACTGACCACGGCCGCAGCGGAAAGAACCTTACCCAGCCACGCAACATTGACATCAGCAAACGTGTGGACCTCTTTCATCACCGCTTCCTGCAGATCATCACTTTCGGCGGCCATGAAGCTGCAGAGGCATATGCGATTATCACTCTCAAGCGCCTTGCGAAATGTATCTGGATATTGGCGCAGGCAGCTGGCCGGATCCGGGGATTCGGCCAACAGGGTATCCAGCGCGGCCGATGAATCCTCCCAATAGCGCCTGGCTACCGCCGCGCCGAGATCGGCCTTGCTCGTGAAGTGATGGTAGATGCTTGCGGCCTTGATGCCGACATCTTCAGCCAGATCACGGAAATTCAACCCGCTGTAGCCATGCGCCTGCGCAATCCTTGTGGCGGCCGCCAAGATTCGCTCCCTGGAGTTTGAGCTCGCTTCGTTGCTCACCGCTGCCGCCCTCGTAATCAAGAAATGGATGTTGACAGAGGACATTATAGCGCTTATGTTTACCCTAACGACCGTTAGGTAGAGTGATGAACGACGAGTTCCCATCTACGTCTTTTTCGATGCAATCAACCTATAGAGAGGCAAGCAGTGAGTTCCGACATCATCAATTTCGACGAAACCAAACTTCCTGGGATGAAGATATACGATTTTCCGAGCGGCCCCTATCCGACACGCGTGCGCATCGCTCTGGCCGAGAAGAACCTGCAATCGCGCGTCCAGTTCGTTATGGTCGATCTTTATAAAGGGGAACATAAAAAGCCTGAATTCATCGCCCAGAAGAACTACTCGGGCACGCTGCCGGTGCTCGAACTCGGCGACGGGACCTTCGTTGCCGAATGCACGGCCATTACCGAATACCTCGATGCGCTTGATGGCGCGCCCACGCTCACCGGCAGGACACCGCTCGAAAAGGGCTTGATCCACATGATGAACAAGCGCGCCGAGTTGGAGCTGCTCGATGCCATCAGTGTCTATTTCCACCACAGCACGCCGGGGCTGGGGCCGGACGTCGAAATCTATCAGAACGCCGAGTGGGGATTCCGTCAACGCGACAAAGCCCTGAGGGGCATGCACTACTTCGATGACGTTCTGAAAAGACAACCGTTTGTCGCCGGGGAGGCCTTCTCGATGGCCGACATCGCCGTCATCGGCGGTTTGATCTTTGCGTCGATTGTGAAGCTACCGGTGCCTTCGAAGTACGAGGCGCTTCAGGCGTGGTACGCGCGGATGCAGGAGCGCCCCAGCGTAAAGAACCAGCCGGCGTTCTCAGTCCTGACCGCGACGTCCGATTGAATTCGAAGTCCGTGAACGACTGCTTTCGCGATTAAGCGCGGGTACCCCGCGCTGTGGTTATCTACCCGCCACGTAGCAGCCTCTCTTCACCGATCCGAAGACCGTGTTGATCCGGAAGTAAATTCGAACGACGCTGATGCGGGGCACGGTCTGCGCAATGTAATCCACGGGCAATCACGGAAGGACCGGAGCGTGTCCGGTGCGAGGAGAGATAGCCCGCATCCCCCGCACGCTCTTGAATCTCAACCCGCTACGGCCGCGGCGCCCGTGGGCTCGGTGACATTTGAAATCGGTTTAGCTGAAGCACTTATCCGAGAAGCGTCTTTCGCGCTTCACATACCGAAACCAGTTTCCGTAAATGAAACGGGCCGCCGAAATCGAGTCAATCCGACTCTCACGTGGCGGGCAAGTTCGGTTACTGCTGGCGAGTTCTGGCTCGGCGACAAGTGAAGGTTGATTGCGAAGCCCGGGAGCTCGGGAAGACCGCTTTCGGGCGGTAGGATATCGAGCTCGGGCGGCACAGTGGATGCAAGCCACTTCGGGTCGATGCCGGGCGACTTGCAATGAACGTTGAAAACGCACTGTTGTCGATCACGGCACTTAATCCCGTGCTTGGCTACGACGCCGTCGCGCGGATAAGCGCGCTTGCGCTGCGCGAAGGCATCACGCCGCGAGCGGCGGCGTTGTCGCTCGGCCTGATCGATGCGGAGCAGTACGACAGGATCGTCGATCCTGCGCGGCTGGCGGGCGCGAAGTAGCGCTGCAGGATATCGCGCAAGCGGTCTTTCGCCTCAACCTGGCCGCCGCTGCTGGCATTCAGTCTGAAACCAGTAGTCGACGAGACGCTGTGCCGCCTGAAGATCGTCCGGGTAGTAAGGATCGTACCAGGGCGAAGGGTTGTAGCCGGCTTTCCTGAGCGCCGCCAGTTCGCTCTGGTGTTGCGCCATGGTGGGGGGCGCGTTCGATTTCAGGGCAGCAAGGTCGCGGCACTCGGTCGGGCTGAGGTGCGTTCCCGAGTACGGCATTCCGCCACCGGTCGCGCAACCGGCGAGCAGAAACGCCAGACTAAAAACTATTGACCATCTTGCCTGCGGTCGTTTCATGGTTGGTATCCTTCACTGCAGATGGACTCGGGATACGTCGCGCACGTCGCAACGCACCGCCCGGATTGCGTTGCTCTGCCATACCCTACCCACTCACGATATCACTCGCGGTTCTTTTTGCGCGGCGCAGCCCGCCGTCCCTTCTGAACCGGTTCGGCCGGACTTAACACCTCCGCACTGCGCGCCGCCGCGGCGACTATCCAATCCCTGAAGGCGACAACCGCATCCTCGTCCGCCCGATCCGTAGTGACGACGAGCGTGTAATCGGGGCCGCGCCACACAGGTCCGGATATCGGACACACGAGGCGCCCGGTTGCGACCTCGCGCTCGATTAGCGGCAGCGACGCCAGCGTCACGCCGAGGCTTTCCGCGGCTGCGCCCAGCTGGAGAAAAACGTGATCGAAGCTCAGGTGGCGTGCCGCCTGCATGCCCGGCGCACCGGCCTCCCTTAACCATTCGGACCAGGCTGTCCGAGTGCTCGTTGAGTGAAGCAGCGTGTGGTTTCGCAGATCCGCGACCGTGCTGATCGGGTGGCTCAGCAGCACCTCGGGATTGCAGGCGGGCAGCCGCAGGTCCGGCATCAGCGTTGTCGATACGAGGCCTGCCGCGTCCTCGGGTCCGGAACGCACGCCCACGTCGAACGCATCGCCCACGTAGCGCAGCTTGCGCGACGTTGTCGAGACTCGCACATCGATGTCCGGGTAGCGGGCCCGAAAGTCCGCAAGACGCGGTATCAGCCAGCACAACGCGAAGCTCGCCAGCGCATTCACCCGCACGACGCCCGTTATGCGGCGCGTCAGGGACTCGTGGCGCAGACGGTTGACCGAACTGCTCAAACGCACGAACGCGCCTTTGACGTCGCTCAGCAGAGCAGCGCCTTCGTCGGTTGGCACGACGCCGCGCGGGCGGCGCTCGAAGAGCGGAACGCCGAACCAGTCTTCCAGCAACCGGATCTGTTTGCCGACCGCCCAGTGCGTGACGTGCAGATCGCTCGCCGCAGCCGCGAAGCTCCCGAGGCGCGCGACCGCCTCGAAGTGCCTCAATGCATTCAACGGGGGCAACCTTTCCGTGTTGCTTGCAGTGCGTTCGTCTTCGGCCATAAGGTGAATTTTTCTCCCGTCTGACTCAATTTTACGTCAGTTGTCGCGTCGCCTGCCCGAACCTAGACTGGGGGTCTTCCTTAGCACACGGCCGCCCTGCCGCCATCATGGCCTGCGCTTGCCGCGATCCGGTTGATCCATGAAATTGTTCTCCTTCTCCTCTGCAACCACGGGCGTAGCCGACGAACCCGGCCGGCCAGCCTCGGCGTCACGCACGCGCGTCTTGTGGCTCGCGTGCACGGCGCATGCGCTGCACGACGGGTACACCGACATGGTCTACGCCTTGCTTCCCGTCTGGCAGGCCGATTTTGGACTGACGTACGGTGCGCTCGCCATTGTGCGCGGCGTCTGCGCGGGCACGACGGCAACGCTGCAATTGCCGGCTGGGCGCGTCGCCGACATCTTCGGCGCGCGTGCGACGCTTGCGTTCGGCACGTTTCTGGCCGCGCTGCGCTATGCCGTTGCAGGCATGTCTGGAACTCTGGTGGGCTTATGCGTCGCGCTGGCCATCTCGGGGTGCGGCTCCAGCACGCAGCATCCGCTGGCTTCGGGAGCGGTCTCGCGCGTGTATGGGCGCAACGCTCGAGGCCCGCTCAGCATTTACAACTTTTCCGGCGATCTCGGCAAATCCGCGCTCCCCGCCGCGATCTCTCTTCTGATCACCGTCATGCCGTGGCGCCACGCGCTCTGGGCGGTGTCGTCGGTCGGCTTCGTCCTGGCGGCGGCGCTTGCACTTTTTCTCCCATCGGTGCCAAGACAGGCGTCTTCCGTGGAAGACGCGTCAAGTCACAGCGGCAACGCTTCGCGAACCGGCTTTTCATTGCTGTTCACAATCGGTGTGCTCGATACGGCCGTGCGCATGGGGCTACTGACCTTCTTGCCGTTTCTCCTGAAAGCGAAAGGCATCTCGCAGCCGGTGATGGGCACGGCGCTCGCGCTCGTTTTCATCGGCGGCGCCGCCGGCAAGTTCGTTTGTGGCTGGCTCGGGGCGCGCATGGGTGCAATCGGAACTGTGCTGGCAACGGAGAGCGGTACGGCCGCGTTGATTCTCGCCGTGATCTGGTTGCCGCTGGGGCCCGCCTTAGTCGTCTTGCCGCTGCTCGGCGCAATGCTCAACGGCACTTCGTCCGTGCTTTATGGAACGGTGCCCGAACTGACTTCGGTCGACGGTACCGAGAGAGCGTTCGCGCTTTTCTATACCGGTACCATTGCTTCGGGCGCACTTGCTCCGGTTGCTTACGGTCTTCTCGGCGACCGGATCGGCGTGAATGCCGCCACCATTGCGACCGCGGTCACGGCCCTGGCCGTTGTGCCTTTGGCGCTGGGTCTGCGGCGGTATTTGCGCAGGGCGTGAGCGTATCCGGCATGCTTGCTGTCCATATCTGATTTGAAAGGATGCTAATGACGATGTCCGAAACTCCAACTGTCGCTCTCATTGGCCCGGGGGCAATCGGCACGACTGTGGCTGCGGCGCTTCACGAGGCGGGACGAACGCCGACGATCTGCGGCCGCTCCGCGCGCGAGAACCTGGAACTGCGCTTCGACGGCGGACATATCGTTGTGCCGGGACCGGTGCGGGCTGATCCGAAGGAAATGAAGAACACGTTCGACCTGGTTTTTCTGGCGGTGAAGTCGACTCAGATTGAGGCGTCAGCGCCGTGGCTGTCCGCGTTATGCGGTGAAAAGACTGTTGTCTGCGTCTTGCAAAATGGCGTGGAGCAGAAAGAGCTTGTCGCGCGGTACGTGCCCGGCAGCCCAGTGCTGCCTTCGGTGGTATGGTTTCCCGCCCAGCGCGAACCGGACGCTTCCGTATGGCTGCGAGCCAAGGCCCGTCTGACGTTGCCCGACACACCGCAAACCGAGGTTGTGCTCGCTGCTTTGCGCGATACCAGGTGTTCGGTCGACGTAGCGGCGGATTTTAGGTCCGTCGCGTGGCGAAAGCTTCTACAGAACGCCGTGGCGGGCCTCATGGTGCTGGCAGGCCGCCGCGCCGGCATGTTTTCGCGGGCCGACGTCACCGCGCTGGCTCTGGCCTATCTACGGGAATGCCTCGGTGTGGCTCGTGCAGAAGACGCGACACTGGGCGACGAAGTACCGCAAGAGATCGTCGATGCGTTTCACCGCGCCCCCGCCGACCTGGGCACATCCATTCTCGCCGACCGGCAGGCCGGCCACCCTCTGGAATGGGACAGCCGGAATGCAGTGGTACAGCGATGCGGACGCGCCCGCGGCATCCCTACTCCGATTAGCGATCTGGTCGTGCCGCTCCTCGCGGCCGCCAGCGACGGACCCGGTTAGAGCCGTTGCTCTAAATCTTCCTCTGCCCCGGGGCACGTCCACGGTGAGTGTCACTACCCCTTGGCCGTCGCCTCAGCGAGTGACCTTTTGCAGCAGTTCCCGAGCGGTGTCCAGCATGCCGTCGGCGATCTTTCCCGAATCGATCTTGTAGGTTCCGTCGCGCAACGCCTGCTTGATCGATTCCACCTTCGCGGTGTCGATATCCTCATGGCTCGATGTGCGCAGCGCGGACAGGACGAGAGGTCCACTGTGGAATTCTGCGCGCCCCCGGCGCCGACTGGTTGCCCAGACTCCACGCCGCCCTTGATATCGCCCCCGTTCGCGCGATCCGCTCCGTTCTTCGGAGCCGCGAGAGGGTAATTGCCGGATTCAATCTTCATGATGTCGCTCCCTCACTTGTTGAATCCTTTAACGGTACGAGGTTTCAAATCTTCACCCTCCGCCGGCGCATGGAGCTGTCACCGTCTATCGCCACGAGCTTCCAAGCCCTAGTGGACGGGGCTCCAGGCGGGTTGCAACAAATTGAAACGAAGTGTGAGGAATACCACACAGAGGCTATCCGCTCACAAACTTCGACTTGAACACGTAGCGGTGGAGGGCGATCGGCGGCATCATTGCCGGTTTGGCGGTGTCCTCCATATCGTCTGACGCGATCCTGTCGAAGGATGGCCGCCCGCGGAGGCTCCGTTAGCGCGCGGTCGCACCGCTGTGATGACCGGGCGCAGTCAGGCTTGATAGAAGGACGCCGCCCCCCATTTACCTCTCGTGAACAAACGCACCCACCGCCCTTCGCAGCCTCGATGGCCTTTTCCGCCGGATCGCGACGTCACCGGCCGGGCCTTTGGCCATCTCGTCGCGGTTCAATATTGCGGCGCTGACGCGTGGCGCTGGCTATGCCGGTGCGGCGGCCATATCACTGCCACGCTGAAGATGGTCGAAGGTGGGGCAGTGCGCGACTGCGGCTGCCGCGAGCAGCGCCGCGTGTGGCGGTCGCGGCCAGGCTCCCCCGCGCTCAGAAGCGGCGAGATTTTCGGCCAGTTGACAACAGAGCGGTACGTGGGCGACGGATTGTGGGTCTGCCGGTGCGAATGCGGCGGCGAGGCCACGGTGAGCGCCGGACGTCTGCGCTTGGGCAAGGCGCGCTCATGCGGTAACTGCCTCGCCGCTCCCACCGACCGGGCGGCATAGTCCGCCCAACCAGATTAGTGGCAGGCTCGGGTCGTTTCTATATCGACACCACCGATGCTGCCAGCAGCGCACCCATTGCAAGATTGACGACGCGCCAATGACGCGGCGTGCGGAGCACTCGGGCAAGCAGCGCGCCAAACGCGGCCCCCGCAACATTGCCGACCGATCTGGAAACGCTCGCGCCTCCTGGGGCCGGCTTGCCTGTTCTCCCGGCATTCGCCATTTGTCTGCGATTTGCCCAAGTCGGTCCAACCCGCTGCACTGGAGTTCGCGCGCTGCGTGCGGGAAACGATGTCGAACGACGCTGCTTTGACTGGGGGGTTTGCAAGAATCGCGTGACGCGGGGGGCTGACATGGATGGCTGGCTATCGTGGCGCGGGATCGGCGCGCCGCTCACACGGTTGTCGCGTTGGTCGAACACGGTGCCCCGGGTTTTACAAGGTGCCTGTTCGCTGTTATCGCAGTCATGCACGAACCCCGCCTGCGATCGACTCGCCAGCGCTTGCACGTGCTCACTCCAGCATCGCCGCTCCGTCGGAATCGGCCGTATCGGCACGCAGGTGCCGCCATAAGGTGTCGACGAAATCGTTGCGCACAGTCGCATCGCGATATGCGCGCAATTCCACATCAAGGCTCCACGCGCTGCCGCCGGCCACCACCAGCGTGCCGGCCTCGAGTTCGGTGCGAATCGAGCTTTTCGGCAGCCACGCAATGCCGTCCCCCTCCAATGCCAGCTTCTTCAGCACCTCGGCCATATCCGATTCGTAGTGGAACCGCAGTGCCGGTGCCGCGCCGGCTTTACTAAACAGCAGCGCCACGCATCGCCCAAAATAGCTCGTGTCGGTATAGGAAATGTGAGGTAGCGGCCGTTCCTGAGTGCCCGGCAAGCGGAACAGCGGCCCTGACTTCGCGTTCGGCCGGCTCACCGGCAACAGCGTATCGACACCGACCGTCAGATGCTGATAACGGGTCGGGTCCAGGTGCAATGGCAGTTCGGGGTGGTGATAAGAAAGCATCAACTCGCAGTTGCCGTTCACCAGCATCAGAATGGAATCGTGAACATTGGTCGGCACGACGCGGGCACGGACTTCGCCGAACCGCCCCGAAAGCGTCCTGAGCCAGCCTGGCAGGAAACTCAGCGCGATCGTGTGGCCCGCCGCGATCTGCAACGCCTTGTCCGGCATGCGTTTTTCACTGCGGATAATCGCGCGCGTGTCAAACAGCTTGCCGACGATTTCCTCGGCCGTTTCGCGAAACAGCTGCCCAGAAGCGGTCAGGGTGGGAGGGAAACTGCTACGGTCGATCAGGTCGGCGCCAACCCACTGCTCGAGCGACTGAATGCGCCTGCTAAAACCCGACTGAGTCACGTTACGGAACTCCGCGGCGCGCGAAAAGCTCTTGTACTGTGCGAGTGCAATGAAATCCTCGATCCACTTGATTTCCATGTCTGGTCCGTCGGTCGCGACAACGCGCGCTTTGCCCCTTGTGCGCCGATTGTACGACGACGCTCCACGCGGCAGGCGCGGCGAGTCAAAAATCGCGGGCCGTGTCCGAAGCACCGTCCATCAGCCCGAGAGCCGCGCGCAATGCGAGCACGGTGTCGCGATGCGCAATCGACGCCTCGGGTATCACGCGGCCCATCGAAAAGAAACCGTGGATCATGCCGCGATAAAAGCGCGCCTCGGCACGGTTACCCGCCTCGCGCAACCTGGCTGTGTACGCTGCATGCTCGTGCCGCAACGGGTCGTATTGCGCCGAGACGATCCACGCGGGGGCAAGGCTTGCGAGGCTTGCGGGCGCATGCCGGCTGCCGTCGAGCGGCGCGAAGCGCCAGTCGTGCCGGTCGTTGACATCGCGCAGATACGTGCGGTGAATCCAGCGAATCACATCGAGCGTGAGGAAATACCCTTCTCCATAGAGCCGATGGGTCACACTGTCGGTCAACGCAGATAGCGCCGGATAGATCAGCAACTGCAACGCGAGCGCAATGCCCGCGTCGCGCGCATGAACCGCAGTGACCGCAGCTAGCGTCGCACCCGAGCTTTCGCCGCCGACCGCGAGCCGCCCGGCGTCCAATGCGAACGCGCCGGCGTCGCGATGCAGCCAGTGCAATGCGTCGAAGGCGTCGTACACCGCGCACGGAAACCGGTGCTCAGGCGCAAGCCTGTAGTCGACGGAAACCACCGCACAGCCGCTCGCGGCTGCGAGCATCCGGCAAACGGCGTCCGCGGTTTCGAGCGTGCCGACCACATAGCCGCCCGAATGGAAATAGAGCAGCGCCGGAAGCGGATTCGTCCAATCGGGCGTGCGCGGATAGTAAACGCGCGCCGCCAGCGCTGTCCCATCGCGGGCGTCGAACGTAACGTCCTCGACCGTATGCACTGGCCGCGCCGCCACATCGGCGAGCGGAGCGAAGCGCGCGAAGTAATCACGCGCCTGATGCAACGGCAACTGGTCGATGCGCACGGCGCCTGCCCCAGCGCGCCGCGCAAGAAACTGTTCGACGCTCGCTGTCAGCGGCATGAGCAACCCTCCTCGACTGAACCGGCCGAAGCCGTGTTATTTGACACCGGCGAGCGCGCGCAGCTGATCGCCGATATGCAGCAGGGCAACCTGGTCCTTCACCTGGCCGATGAACACACCCATCATCAACGCGAGCAGCAGAACCGCTAGGGCGCCCTTGACGGGCTGTGCGAGCGAGATCAGGTCGAGCCGCTGCGCCACGCGCGACAGCAGGCCAATGCCGATGTCGACCAGCAGCAAAAGCAGCACGGCCGGCGCCGCCAGCTTGGCGACCGAGACCATCAGCGAATCGGTCTGCGCCATCACGAACGTTTCGATGAACGCGGCCGGCACTGGCGTGACGCTTGCGAGCGGCCACCAGCGATATGTGTCGAACACCGCGCCAAGCAGGAACGTCATGCCGCCGAGCGTCCAGAACGCGACGATCGCGCATTGGATCAGCAGCGTGGAGGTCAGCGTGGTCTGCTGGCCGAGACTCGGGTTCGAGATCTGCACGTTGTTGTAGCCGGTCAGGTCGTCGATGTATGTGCCTACGGCTTCCGCAACCCAAAATACCGGCGATGCGACAAACGCGATCACGAGGCCGATCAGCACCTCCTTGACCGCGACCACCGCGAGGAATGTGCCGTGCATTTGCGGCATCAGCGCCTGCTGGCCCCATGCGATATAGGTTGCCCACAGGATCACCAGCGAGTTGCGGATCTGCGTGTTCAACACGTTGCCGCCGGTCGGAGGGAAGATCGTCAGCAGAACCAGAAGGCGTACGCCGCAGAGCGCAATCAGCGTCAGAAACTCGAGCAGCGTACCGCCCAGAAACGGGATGCCGCTCTGAAACACGTTAGTCATCGCGACGCCTCCCGCACCGGCTTGCCCGCCGCGGCCTCGCGCGCGAGCTTGCGGCCGACGAACGCTTCTTCGGCCTCCTCGTCCTGCAGGTCGTCGGCGCGCATCTCCGCCTCCCGGCGCAGGCCGTCGATGCGCGCGTCGCATAACTCCACGCGGGTGTCGTGACGCACGATGTCGAGCCTCGTCGCGGCGAGCTTCGCCTCGATTGCCGCGACCGCCTCCTGCAACCGTTGCAGCATCCCGAGGGCGGCCGTGCGTTGGGCGAGCGACTGTGCGAGCGTCTCCTGCCAGCTCAGCATCTCGTCGATGCGCACCGCGCACCGGCCGTCGAGGAGGCTGTCGATGCGCGCCTCGATCCGCTCGACGTCGCCCGTCGCGCGTGCCACTTCCTGCCGCTGCGTCGCGACCTGCGCGTTCGCCTCGTCGCGCTCGATCTGCTGGTGCGCCAGCGTGTCGCGCAGTTTGTCGCGCGCCCGCTCGAGGCGGCGTTTGACCATCGAGAACGCCTTCAGCTGCGGCGACGTCATTGCCCTTCTCCGTCCATTTTCATTGCGTGGTCCGCCTTATCCGCGTCGCTAGACGAGCAACCGGTGCAGGGCCGCGAGCGTCTCCGCGCGCGTGCTGAATTCGTCGGTCCGCTGGCACAGGAACTGTTTGATTGCGTCGATCTTGCGCACGGCTTCGTCGGCGACCGGATCGCCACCAGGCCGGTACTCGCCGAGTTGCAGCAGCGTCTCGATCTCCCGATGCCTGGCCAGCAGGCGGCGCACGTGGCCGGCGGCGTCCATGTGCGCGCGATCCGTCACCTGCGGCATCACCCGCGACAGGCTTGCCATTACGTCTATCGCCGGATACTGATTACGCGCCGCGATCTCGCGCGACAGGATCATGTGGCCGTCCAGAATGCCGCGCACTTCCTCCGCGATTGGATCGCTGCCCGACTCGTCTTCCGCGAGCACGGTGTAGAGCGCGGTGATCGAGCCGCGTTCCGACAGGCCTGCGCGTTCGAGCAGACGCGGCAACTCGGCAAAGATCGACGGCGGAAAGCCGCGGCGCGCGGGCGGCTCGCCCGCCGCGAGGCCAATCTCGCGTTGCGCGCGCGCGAAGCGCGTGAGCGAGTCCATCATCAGCAGGACGCGCTTGCCGGCGTCGCGGAAGTGTTCTGCGATTGCCGTCGCTGCATACGCGGCCTTCACGCGTTCGATCGACGAGCGGTCCGATGTGGCGCACACCACGATAGAGCGCGCCATGCCTTCCGGCCCGAGAATCTGCTCGACGAACTCACGGACCTCCCGGCCGCGCTCACCGATCAGCGCGATCACGTTGAGATCGCAACGGGTACCGCGCGCGAACATACCCATCAACGTACTTTTACCGACGCCGGCCGGCGCGAAGATGCCCACGCGCTGCCCCTCGCCGAGCGTCATCATGCCGTCCACCACGCGCACGCCCGTATCCAGCGGATGCTCGAGCAGCGGGCGGCTCATCGCACCCGGCGGAGCCGCATACAGCGGTGCTGAAGCGACCGTGCCGAGCGGGCCGCCGCCGTCGATCGGCTGTCCCATGCTGTCGACCACACGGCCGAACAGCGCGTCGCCGACCGGGACCGACATGGGGCGCCGCAAGCCGACGACCTGGGTGTCGCGCGACAGATTGTCGAAGCGGCCGAACGGCGACAGCAGCGCGGTATCGCGCGAGAAACCCACCACCTCGGCGTACTGCATCAGCTCGTCCTCGCCGCTGCGCAACTCGCACAATTCACCGTAACGCAGGTCGACACCGCTGACGCGAATCAAGGTGCCGATCGCTTCCATCACCTTGCCGCGCGTCGCGAGCGGCTGTGCGGAGCCGATCTCCTGGCCGATTGTTTCGGTAAGGTGGATGAGCTGGTCGAGTTCCTGATCGGCGACTGCGCCGTCTTGCCGCGCCGAGCTCATGCCCACTCCTCCTGCGGCTTCCCGGTATAGGCTTCGTTGCTGGCTTCGACTTCCGCGGCGGGGGTCGCCGAGGTCGCCGAGGTTGCTGGCATCGCTGGCACGGCTGACACCTCCTCGCCAGTTGCCGCGATCTCCGCAGCATTGGCAGCGCCTGCAAGCTCCGCCGCCTCCCCCACTACCCGGCGCAATGCGGCCTCCACCGCAGTGCGGACGGCGTCGACCTGCACCTTCAGACTGGCATCGACAGAACCGATGTCGGATTCGCACACGCAGGCGCCGGGCTCGAGCGTACGGTCCGCCAGCACCGTTAATTGCACCGGCTGGCCCCGCTCGCGCCATTGCGCGACGGCATGCGAAAACCCTTCGACGGCCGCGTCGCGCTCATCGGGATGAACGCGCACCTGCAAACAACGGCTCCCCTCGATGATCCGCTCGACGACATCCGAAGCGCGCGCGAACAGCGCCGCAGGCTCTTCGTTGACGACGATCTTTTCGACCGCGCGCACGACCAGATCCGCGACCCGCTGACGCAACGACATCTGCAGTTCGTAGCGTTGTGCCAGCAATTGCGCGGTGCGCGTGTACCACTGCGAGAGCGCCTCACGGCGTCCCGCGTCGTAGCCGCGTTCATGAGCCGTGTCGAACTCGCGGCGGGCTTCTGCGCGCAGCGCGTCGGCGTCGGCACGCGCGGCGTCGCGCATTGCGTCGCCCTGGGCGGCGGCCTGCGCGAGCACGTCGGCGTGTTGCTGTTGCAGCGCCAGATAGCCTTCGTCCAGTTCCACGAGCGACGCGAGCGCCTCGCGCGGCACCACGTCGCGGTCGACACCCACGCCAATGCTCGCGCCGTCGGGCTTGCGTTCGCTATTCGGTTCCCTGAGCCAGATGATCATGTCGTGCTCCATTGCGCATTCACATTTGCATAAAAGTCGCCAAGCCGCCGTACGACGTTCAGACTCTCGTCGCTGTAGCAGCCCGTACTGCTCGCGGTGAGCCAGCGCGGCGGCAGCGCGTCGCGAGGCCATGCATAGCGCAGCAGACCGCCCGGCGTCGACGGCGCGCACAGCCCGCTCGCGCTGAAAAGACAGAACCCCTCCCAACTGAGCGCGTAATCGTCGAGGCTGTCGAGCGGCTCCATGCCATGCTCGCGGATCAGCCGGTCGGCCGCCGGCGCATGCGGTATCTCAATGAGCCAGCGCAGCGCCGCGGCGCCGGCGCGTCCGAGCCACTGCGTGACTTTCTCGCGGCTCTCCCGATCCACCCAGTAGCGCAATTCCGCTCGCCGGAAGTGCAACGCGCGCAGACACAACGCGGCAAACGCGTCGTCGAGCGGCAGCGCGCCTAGCAGTGCGGCATCGGAGCGAAACGCGTTGAAGGGCGGCACCGGCGAGCCTGCCTCACTGAGCCACGCGTCCAGCGCGCGTGCCCGTTGACGCGAGCGCGCAGCCGTGGCCCCCTCACCCGCCTGCTGGACGCCGCCGAGCCACCCAGGGTCCATCCAGTCGAACAGCGTGCTGCGGTTCGCCTGGTATTGCGCGAGCCGGCGCGCGAGTTCGAGCGCCAGACTGCCGTGCCTGTCGATGTCCGTCGTCATGTGCTCATTTCCGCGTTGCCCGTGCAGTCGTTCATCAACCGTGCGCGCCGTCGGCCGGCTTGGACTGTTTGAAGAGCCCGGCCGACAGTCCCGCGCCGATCCGCTCCTCCGTCCTGAGCGTGGGCTCCGCGGCCGCGCTGCCGGCGTCGGCGCCAGCTCTGGCGCCGCCCGTCTTTCTGCGCAACCAGTTGAACAGCAGCGACAGCGCCGCGAGCACGAACACGACGATAGCGACCGTTCGCATGACCGGACTGCCTGCATCGGTCCTTGCGACGGCGTCGAGCGGATTGCCGGCGACCGCCGTCAGGCTTACCTGGTCATACGACAGACCCTCGACGCTGTGCACCACCAGGTTCTTGATCTGCGGCTCGAGCGTGGTGAGGTTGGCGGTCGGCAGATACTTGATGAACACCGACGCCGACGACGGTTTCACTGTCGTCGCGAGCGGATCGTTGTCCGGCAGCACGATATGCACGCGCGCCACCACCACGCCGTCGATCTGCGAGAGCGTGTCCGACAGTTCCTGCGACACGCCGTAGATGAAGCGCACGCGTTCTTCGGTCGGCGTCGAGACGAGGCCGTCCTTTCTGAACAGCGCGCCAAGGTCGTCGTACTTCTGCTCGGGCAGACCGTGCTCACGCAACACGTTCATCGCCTGCACGATCTGGCCTTCGTCGACCTGCGCACTCCAGGTCTTGCCGCCGTCGCCGGTCACCTTCTTCGCGTCGATACCGGCCTGCAGCAGCGCGGCCACGATCTGATTGCAGGCATGCTCGCTCAGATTGCCGTACAACTCCTGCTTGCAGCCGGCGAGCGTCAGGCAAAGCGCCGCCACGAGGCAAAGCGACGCGCCGCGCCGGCCAATACGGTTAGCGAGGTTCATGGTCACTGGTTCTTCATGAGAGTTTCGAGCGCGCCCTTGGACGACTCCACGACGCTGATCTTCATCGACATGTCCACCTGCAAGCTCGTCGTCTCGATCTGCATCTGCATCGACGACGCCGCGATCTCGTTCAACGTCATCTGATTGGCGTTGTTGAGCATATAAAGCGCGTCGTTCGAGACTGTCTGGAGCGCCTCGTCCTCGCTCAGCACCAGCTGCGAAGCGAGCGAGCCGGCGTGGCTGCCGTGCGGCTGCGGCGGCGCCAGCACGCCGCGCTGCATCATCTGTTCGAAGCTGGCGACCTCGTGCGGCGCGGCATGGATTGGCGGCAGCGCCGCGCCAGACGCACCGGCGCCAGCGCCGGCCGCGCCTTGCATGAGCATCTGCGGCAGTTCGAGCATGGGTAGGCTGAGATTCATTTTCTACTCCGGATCGGATCGCGCTCAAAGACGCAGGTACTGACCTTCTTCAGCGTTGGCGAAAGAAGCGTGCGCCGACTCACCTTCGACCGCCTCGTTCGGGTGACGGATGCCAAGCCGCTCACGCAAGCGGCCGAGCGATTCGGGCACCTGGAACGTGCCGGACGCTTGCGCATCGAGCTGCGCCTGCTGCAGATCCGCGCGCAATTCGATCGAGTCGAGCAGCAGGCGCGCGTCCTCGGTGAGACTGCCGTCGTCGTCACGCATTTGCCCGGCGACGATGCGCCAGTCGGAATTGCCACTCGCGTTCAGGCAATACGCGAGCATCGCCTTGCTGCCCGGCATGCACTTGCCTTGCGACGCAAGGCCTTCGAACACCGCTATCGCGTCGATCCAGTTCCGATGCACGATATGCACGAAGCCGTCGTAAAGCGTCAGTTCGGGGCGGCCGAGCCGCAGCACATGCAGCGCGTCGAGCAGATGCTCGGCCTCGTCGCTACCCATGCGCGGATTGGGAAACTGGTCGAGCAGCGCAAGCCGAACGACTTCGCGCAACGCGCTCACCAGCTTGTTGCTGCACTTCGCGTATTCAGGTTTGCCGTCCATGTCTGTTTCGCCTTTGAAGAAGTGAACAAATGAATATCGTCGACGTGCTCAAGGTAGCAAACCCGCAGCGGCCCACCCATGCGTCGGGGCGAAGCGACCCTCAGGATTGCGAAGCCTACAGAGCCGCGAAGTGTGCCTCGGCGTATTCCGTTCATTCGCCATGAAGCGGCCCGCGCCATGTGTCGCGCCGCCTTGTCGCTGATCGCTGAACCCGCTTCGGACTGATCAGCCGGTCTTCGCGCGCCGCCCGTCTTGCTAGACGCTGTTCACCTATCGTCGAGCCATGCGTGAGAAACGCAGCGTGCCCCCGGGACCGGGCGGCCTAACGGAAAGCTCATGAGCGACGAAAAAACCGAACAGCCCACCCGGCGCAAGCTGAAGGACGCGCGCAAGAAAGGCACCGTGACGAAAAGCGGCGACCTCGTCGCGGCCCTGCTCGTGCTGGTGGTGATCGCGATCTGCAAGTTTGCCGCGCGCCCGCTCCTCGACGGGCTGCATCAAACGGTAAATCTCGCGCTCGATTTCTGCTCGACCGACCGCTCCACGCAGGCGCTTGCCTCCGCTCTGATGCATATGCTCGCGACCGGCGCGATTGCGTGCTGCGCGGTGAGCATTGTGGCGATGCTGACCGCCGCGCTCGCGATCGGCGCGCAAGTAGGCGTTCAGGTCGCCTTCGATCCGGTAATGCCTAAGTTCGATCGACTGTCGCCCGCGACAGGCTTCAAGAAAATCTTTTCGAAGCGCTCGATGATCGATCTGCTGAAGATGACGATCAAGGCGCTGGTGGTCGGCGTTGCCTTATGGAAGACGATGGTGTCGATGTTTCCGCTCATCACCACCGCCATGTACGAGCCTCTTGCGCTGCTTTCCTCGATCCTGTGGAGCGCGCTGCTCAAGGTGCTGTTCGTCACCGCCGTGCTGTTTCTGGCGATCGGCGCCGTCGACTGGAAGATCCAGCACTGGCTGATGCTGCGCTCGCAACGCATGTCGAAGGACGAGGTGAAGCGCGAGATGAAAGAGCGGGAAGGCGAACCCAAGCTCAAGCGTGAGCGGCGCAAGCGCGCGAAGGAAATGGTCAACGGCGGCGGCGACCGCCAGGCGGCTGTCGCACGTTCGAACGTGGTGGTGGTCAACCCGACTCACTATGCCGTCGCGCTGCGCTATGCGCCCGACGAATCGCCGTTGCCGGTGGTGCTGGCTAAGGGCGTCGATGCCGACGCACTCGAGATTCGCCGGCTCGCCGCGCAGTTCGACGTGCCCATTGTTGCCAATCCGCCCGTTGCACGCGCGCTCCACAAGGTCGACGAACACGCGTCGATCCCGCCGGAACTGTTCCAGGTGGTAGCGGCAATCCTGCGCTGGGTGCAGTCGATGCGGCCGCCGCCCGTGCCTGAGTCCGTGCGCGTGGCGTCCGCTGACGACACCGCGGGCGGGGAGGCACCTCTTCACGACCCGCGATGAATCACGAGTCCCCTCGAAGCCCCTGGAGCCAAGCATGCTCAAGACCCTGAAGTTCCCCGCCGGCGGCGAAATCGGCATCGCGCTGGTGGTCGTCGCGATCATCTCGCTGATGATCCTGCCATTGCCTCCGGAAATAATCGACGGCTTGCTGTCGGTCAACATCTGCATCAGCGTCGTGCTGCTGATGGTCACCATGTACGTGCCGTCGATCACCCAGATTTCGTCGTTCCCGTCCGTGCTTCTGTTCACGACGCTCTACAGGTTGTCGCTGAACATCGCGTCTACCAAGTCGATCCTGCTGCACGCCGACGCGGGTCACATCATCGAGAGCTTCGGCGAACTGGTGGTCGGGGGCAATCTGGTGGTCGGTCTGGTGGTGTTCCTCATCATCACGACCGTGCAGTTCATCGTGATCGCCAAGGGCTCGGAACGGGTCGCCGAGGTCGGCGCGCGCTTCACGCTCGACGCGCTGCCGGGCAAGCAGATGAGCATCGACGCCGACTTGCGCGCGAACCTGCTGACGCCCGACGAAGCGCGCCGCAAACGCGCGCGGCTAGCGGTCGAAAGCCAGCTATACGGCGGCATGGACGGCGCAATGAAATTCGTGAAAGGCGATGCGATCGCGGGCCTCATCATCACGCTCGTCAACATGGTCGCGGGCATCGCGGTGGGCATGGCTTATCACGACATGAGCGCGGCCGACGCGGCAAACCGCTTCTCGATTCTGTCGATAGGCGACGCGATGGTCTCGCAGATTCCATCGTTGCTGATCTCAGTGGCGGCCGGCGTGATGATCACGCGCGTGTCCGACGAGACATCGGAAAAAAGCGGCCGCTCGCTCGGCGACGAAATTTTGCGCCAGGTAGGCGGCAACTCCCGCGCGATGTACTTCGCCGCTCTGCTGCTGCTCGGCTTCGCGGCGGTGCCCGGTTTTCCGTGGGAACTCTTTCTGCTGCTGTCGGCGGCTCTCGCGTTCGCCGGTTACAAACTGGCGCGGCGCCCGGACGGCAGCGCCGCGCAGCAATCAGGCAAGGCAGTCATGGCGCTGCAACGCGCGGGCTCGAAGGGCGACGCGCCGACCATACTCAAGCACGCGCCGCAGTTCACCAGCGCGCTCGGCGTACGGCTCGCGCACGACCTGGCCGAGCGTCTGTCGCCCGCTGCGCTCGACGCGGCCTTCGAATCACAACGCACCGCCTTGCAGGAGGAGATCGGCCTGCCGTTCCCCGGCATCACGATGTGGACCGCCACCGATCTGGAAACCGGCGAATTCGAGATCCTCGTGCAGGACGTGCCGAGCGCGCGTCTGCGCATTCCGCAGGGCAAGGTGATGGTGCCGGGCGCCGCGTCCGACCCCGCGCTCGCCGCGCTATGCGAGAAGGCGGGTCCGGCGGGCGGCATGCCGGACAGCTACTGGGCGCCCGAACGCCAGGCGCCGGGCGGCGCGGTGCTGTGGCGCGCCGAACAGGTGATCGCAAACGACACCATCGGCCTGTTGCGGGCTCGCGCGAAACTGTTCCTCGGCATTCAGGAAACGCAGTGGGTGCTCGACCAGTTGGGCGCGGAATATCCGGGTCTCATCGCCGAAGTGCAAAAGGCGTTGCCGCTGCAACGGATCGCCGACGTGCTGCGCCGCCTGCTGGAAGAGAACGTGCCGATCCGCAACGCACGAAGCATCATGGAAAGCCTCGTGAACTGGGGGCCGAAGGAAAAGGACATGCTGATGCTCACGGAGTACGTGCGCGGCGACCTGTCACGTTTCATCGCCTACCGGGCGAGCGGCGGCGCGCCGACTCTCGAAGCAGTGCTGTTCACCAACGAACTGGAACAGCACATCCGTCAATCGATCAAGCAGACACCCACCGGCAACTTTCTCGCCCTGCCGCCCGACCAGGTTCGCGCGCTCGCCGAGCGCATCGCCACCTATGCCGGCGACACGGCGCGCAGCGACGTCGCGCTCGTCACGTCGATGGATATACGCCGCTATGTGCGGCGCATGATCGAGGCACACATCCCTTGGCTGCGCGTCTACTCGTATCAGGAACTCGGCGAACATGTCGAACTGCGTCCGCTCGGACGTGTCGCGCTGTAAGGAGCGGCCATGGACGGCTCCCCGATTACATTGCGCATTCTCGCGCCCGACGACGATTCCGACGGAAGCAGCCGCCACGCACCGCGCGCGCGTATGCGGCGCGGTATCGACTATCGCGAACTCGTTCGAGAGGCGCGCTTGCGCAGCGAACGGGCCGCGCTACGCGAGGCGCTGCGCGCGCATGGAGAACGGCCGCCGCCGGCCGGCGCTGCCCCCGAGCGCGACGGCCGCGACATCGGGCCGTACTGCACGGCCTCAAGCGCCGCCGGTGGAGTCGCCGCCTGCGTGGACGAGCGCGATGAACCTGAAGGCGAAGATGAAGACGAGGACGACCTTCTCATGAGCGGCGCCGACGGCACTAATCCACACGCGGCTCTGGCGCGCGCGCAGGCGCGGCATGAGGCCCGGGAACGCCGCATCGAGGCACACGCCGCGCCGTTCGTCGCCGCGCTTGGGATCGAGCAGTTACGGCTCACCCAACTGATGAGTTTCGTCGCCGCGCACGTCGCCGATTTCTGCAGCGACGACGCAGTGGTGGAGAACGGCAACTGGAGCTTGACGCTGAAGCTCGACGACGCATTGCTGCCCCGCTGCATGCTGCATCTCGATCTTTCGCGTTTCTGCCTGACGCTTCGCTTCGACGCGGCTTCGAACAGCACCCGGCAACTAGTATCCCGACATGCACACGTACTGAAGGAACAGTTGACCAACCTGCTCCTTCAACTCGATACACCCCGGGACGTGTCGATCGAAACCGCGTGAGCGCCTTCCGATTGCCCGGCGAAGAAAACTCCCTTCAACCGATTAACGAGTATCTGGCTCGTCTCTACATGGACCGCACAGCGACTTCCGCACGTCACCTCGTCAGCTCGTTGCATGATTCCGCGATCGCACTTCCCTCGATCGATCCCGCCATCGCCCGCCTGACGCGGCTTTTCTGCGACGGGCGCCTCGAGGAGCGCTTTCGCCAGGCGCTCGACATCGCCGATTGGCATGTCGGTCACGGCATCGGGGACGGCGGCCCGCAGAACGCCTGCTGGATCGATCTGCAATACGAAGGCGGTCTCGCCTCGATCGGCCTCGATCCAGCGCAATATCCCGCTCTGACCGCGGCGGCAACCAGCGTCGCCCACGATGACGCGTCCGCGACGGCTCCGCTGCGCTGCGCGGTGGCCGCGCTACTGCTTGCGCCGCTGATCGATGCACTCGACACACTCGGCGCGCCCGGTGTAGGCGTCGCCGCCTTGGGCCGGCGAGCCCCGGACGGCCCGACGCTCGACGTGCGCTTCACCCGTCACGCGCAGCGTTTCGAATGCCGACTCGGCAACGTCGATACCGCCTGGCTCGATCTGCTCGAACGCCAACTGCGCGCGCACCGGCTGCCCTTCACCCAGCGCGTGAGCGGCATCCGCGTACCCGGCTATCTGATCGTCGGCGACAAGAAGCTGCGCATCGGCACGCTGAACCGGCTACGCTCCGGCGACGTGATATTGCGCGCGCTCGCCCCCTCGCTGCGCGGCCTGGACGGCGCGAGCGGGCCGGTGGCGGACCTCGAGCTTCGCTGGGGGCCGCCAGGAATGCATCAGTTCGTCGCACGCGCGACGCTCGACGGCAAACAGCTTGTCATCAACAGGGACCCCGACATGACCTACCGCAACGATCGCAGCGACCTGCCCGCCATGGAACCGGACGTGGGCACTTCCATCGACGAACTCGACTTGCCGGTGAGATTCGAAATCGAAACCGTGACGCTGCCGCTGGTTCAGCTGTCGGCGTTACGTGCCGGCTACGTACTCGAATTGCCAGGCACGCTGCGCGATGCACGTGTGCGGCTCGTGTCCTACGGCCAGCTGATCGGCGTGGGAGAACTCGTCAGCGTCGGCGAACAACTGGGCGTGCGCGTCATCGAGATGTTCGGCAGCCATGACGCAGATTAACGACCTCACCGCGCTACTCGTCGCGGTCATTGCGATCGGCCTGATTCCGTTCGTCGCGATGGTCGTGACCTCGTACGCGAAGATCGTCGTCGTGCTCGGGCTGTTGCGCAACGCGCTCGGCGTGCAGCAGGTGCCGCCGAACATGGTGCTCAACGGCATCGCAATCCTGGTCACGCTGTACGTGATGGCGCCGATCGGCATGAGCGCGGGTGAAACGATGCGCCACGAGACACTGGCGTCCTCGCCCGCGCAGGTGATGATCCAGGCGTTCGGCGCTTCACAGGAGCCGTTCCGGCAGTTTCTGAAGAAGCACTCGCGCGAACGTGAGCGGCTGTTCTTCCTGCGCTCAGCGCATGTGATCTGGCCGCAGGCTCTCGCGAACGAATTGCGGGAAGACGACCTGATCGTGCTGGCCCCCGCCTTCACGCTCACCGAGCTCGCCGACGCGTTCAAGATCGGCTTCCTCCTGTACATCGCGTTCATCGTGGTGGACCTGATCATTGCCAACGTACTGCTGGCGATGGGGCTCAACCAGATCCAGCCCACCAACGTCGCCATTCCGTTCAAGCTGCTGCTGTTCGTCGCCATGGACGGCTGGTCAACCTTGATTCACGGCCTCATTCTCACCTACAAATAGGCGCGCCTCATGAAAACGGAAGATCTGATCGGCCTCACCACCCAGGGGCTGCTGCTGTGTCTGTATATCTCACTTCCGGTGATCGTGGTGTCGGCGCTGTCCGGGTTGATTGTCGCGTTCGTCCAGGCGGTGACGTCGCTACAGGACCAGACCATCTCGCATTGCGTCAAGCTGTGCGCGGTCACCGGAACAATCGTGCTGACTGCCGCGTGGAGCGGCTCGACCATCCTGCGTTTCGCGATGCGCCTGCTCAGCGTGGCCGTGCCGACATGAGCACGGCCGATCGCTACACGCCTGCGGGCGCGGCAGTTCAGGAAACCTCCGCAGCGGAGCACGAGGGCGCCATTCATAGCCGCAGGCATGTTAGCCGTATACCGCGGTCCTACCGCAACAGTCTGTTCCGGCACGCCAGTGGCCCCGCGCCGCATCATCGAGCGACCAATGCGGTTCAACTGGAACATCTTCTGCATGGTGCGAAGTCGCCGACGCATGCGCCGGGCAAACACGACGAGCGCGGACAACCCCAGCATCAGCAGAAGCACAAGCAACAGCAGCCGCAGGACCAGAATCAGCATCAACGCCGCCGGCAGAAGCAGAGGCCGTCACCCGAGCATCCGCAGCGCGGCCCGCATCGTCCGGTGCGCACGTTGCGGTGGCACGTGGCTCACGCCGCACGCGATCTGCCGACCGCACAAACAGGCGCGCTTAGCCGATGGCCGGACCAGCGCGAAGGCAACCACGGCGACAGTCGTGATCAAAACCGCGACGAGCAACGTCCCGGTGCGATGAGGAAACGCGTTCTTGCGCTCGGGCGCATCAACACGGCCGGGCGTACCGAACTGCAGACAGTTGCGGCACGCACGCACGACCAGCCGCTCGTGTATGTCGACGCAATGCGCGAGGCCCTCATCCGGCAACGTTGCGCCGGCCATGACCCGCACGCCGTTACCGAGGATGTGCTGAAAGCGCGCACCCTCGCGCTCGACTACACAAAGACGGGCTACGACGACCTGCAAGGTTTCCTGCGCGATTTCCTGCGCTTTAGCGCCGGCAGTGGGGCAACTGGCGCGCTGACGCCGCTTTGCGCGTTTCACGATCTGCGGACCTCGAGCCCGACTCTGCGGCAACGCTCGCTGAGTCAGCACAACGCGCTCGGCATGTCGCGCTGGCGTGTCGCAGACGGCAGCGCGACCGGCGCGATCGCGCCGGAGAACGAATCGAGGCGCGGCACCAGCCATGCACAGGCATTTGACAACGATAGCAGCGCGGCAGCCGGCGTTCCGCGCGGAAGCGGTTCGGGGCCTGCGTCATAGCTTCGCAATCCGGATTGAATACGACCGCCGCTCGCGTAATGTTAAGCCTGCAACGCCGCGATGCACCACGGCCCGGCGAACGTGAAGACTGCCTACTGAACGAGAGTTCCAATGAAGATCCTGCGCATCCTGACCGGCACCCATGCGGGTATTCAGGCGCGCCTGACGCCGGGTCGCTACCGGATCGGCAAGGCGGACGACACCGACATCTGCATCACCGACTGGGACGACGACGAAGTCGTCATCGAACTCGACGAATCCGGCGTGATCAACGCGCGGCGTTCGAACGCGTCCGACGCCGATCAGTCGGTGGTGATGATTCCGGATTTCGTACCGTTTCCGTTCGGCACCACGGTGCTGTGCTTTGGCGGCGAAGACGCGACATGGCCGCCCGATATCCAGTTGCTCGCCAGCATGTACAACGGCACCGGCGTGCCAGGGGCGCCGCCCCACGGCGCGGGCGCGCCGGATGCAGAGACCGGCGCAAGGCAGCGTGCCTTCGGGAGCCGCCGGCTACGCGTGGCGGGAACCGTCGCGCTGGTTGGCGCGCTCTTCATCGCGGGCGGCTCCGTGCTCGCGAGCGTCCTGTTCGGCCAGCCGTCCGTAGCGGTTTCGCACTCCGCGCCCGAGGTCGCCGCCACGTTGCGGCGGCAGTTGCACGAAGCCGGCCTCGACGGGCTGCGGGCACGCCCGCAAGGCGGCACTGTCGTGGTCGACGGCATGGTAGACGACGCATCGCAAGACATCGCCGCGCGCTCGATCCTGACGCGAAGCGGCTTTCATGCGATTGCCCGTCAGTACGACGTCGCGCATGCGGACGTCGCGAGCATCGACGAACTGCTCGCCACCGACGGCATTCACGTGAGCTATGGCGGCAACGGCGTATTCCAGGTGGCCGGCGTCGTGCCCTCGCTCACGCGTTTCGAGGATGCGCTCAATCGCTTGCGCGCGGACCTGGACGGCAACGTCAGGCGGCTCGACATCGACGTGACGGAAGCGCCCGCCGCGTCGACGGTGGTCTACACGGCCATGCTCGAGGTAGGGAACACGCGCTACATGGAGACCCAGGACGGCGTGAAGCACGTCTTCGTAGCGGGCACAGCCAATGCCGCGAGCGGCCCGCGCACGTTGCGCGAATCGATCACGCCGAGCCACGGCGATGTTCATTGAAACCAGTCTCACTCAGGAGAAAAAACCATGTACGAAGCACTGGAAGCCCTCATTGACGACATGAACCGGCTAGAAACCACGCTTGCGCGGGGTCACGCCGGCGCAAGCGTGGCCTCGATCGCCGCCGCATTCGAGGACTGTGCGCAACGCGTGAGCGATGCCACCTCGGCCGCGACAGGCGAAACCGAACGCGCGGCGCTGCAAAAAATCTATCGCGGACTGATCGCGGGCCGGCGGATCGTGCATCAGTTGAACGAACTCGCTTTGACGGACATGGCAGTCAGTCATTGAGCCGGTGTCAGCAAGGAAGTGGCAGCAAGCGGGCCGGCGCCCGCCGCAGTTTCTGTAGTCCGTAGTCCGTAGTCCGCAGTGCGCAGTGCGCAGTGCGCAGTGCGCACTGCGCAGTTTTTGTTGTTGAACCCCGGTCGTTTCAGGTAGGTCTTTGAAGCTGGTCTTTTTAACCTTTACCCGTTGGAGGCAGTGATGTCTTTTGGAGCCGCAGCAGGCATGGAAGCAATGATGTCCACCATGGTGCCCTTGATGATCGAAAGCACGATGATGCAGTTGATGATGTCGCAAATCCAGATGGTCAGCAACATCGCCAAGACCGGCGCGCAGGACGCCGAAGAGGATTCGAAGAAGGGTTGATGTCCTCGCGGATTGTGCAAACGCGGTCTGCGCCGCGTTTGCACTCCGGACAGTCATGAAAGCGCTGCGCCTCGGGTGAGTCGACATGAGCATCGAACGATTTGCGGAAGTGCTGCGCGACGCGTGTGGCGTCGTCGGACTGCCCGATGCGGATTACGTACTGGAAACGCGCATGATCGAAGTGGAAGGCTTCGATGTGCGGCTTGATCATTTCGAAAACGACCCGGAAGCGATGTACGTGAACTTCCATTACGGCACGGTCACCGCTGGCCGCACATTGGTCATATTCCGGCTGATGCTGGAAGCGAACCTTCTGATCTACGCACAGGACCAGGCGCAGCTGGGACTCGACTCGCGGACGGGCGGCATTATCCTGATTCTGCGTCTGCCGCTCACGCCCGACGTCGACGGCACCGTAGTCGCCGATCTGGTGACCCACTATATCGAACACGGCCGCTACTGGCGCAGCAACATTATCGAATCGAGCGACGAGATGTTCGCGGGCATCGTCAATGGCGACTATCACTGGCTGCGAGCCTGAGCGAGGCAGACGTGCCCAAACCGTCGCCGTGCCTTCTAGTCCGGCAAGAGCCGCGGCACCAGTACGGCGACCCAGGCCAACGGCGCTTTGACTGCCTGTTGCGCCACGCCTGCCTGAGCGATGGGCGGCCTTTCGATCATCAGCAGGCCGTCGCCCGGATCGAGCGCCATGCGCACCACGTCGATATCCGCCCCGTGCCATTCGACCGCGAGCACCACCGGACCGTGCCCGGACATGGAGGCTAGCGAAGGCAGGATGCGCACCGCGACGTCGGCGTCATGCCGCGCGTTGCCCGCCAGCTTGTAGCGGCCGCCGGGTGCCTCCGGGCCGGACGGCGATGCTTCCGGGAGTTCGCTTGCACCCGCATCGACGGCAACCGCGCCGGTGGAAGCAACGGGCCGCTGTGCCTTGCTTTCGTAGCCTACCGCGACGCCGTCGACACTGAGCAATTCACTATCCGCGAGGACGCGCGCGCCGCTCGCATGACGTATCGCATCGGCTGCGGTTTTCACCGACGCTCCCTCCAAAAGCACATGGCTTGCGTCCGACATGCCGAGCGCGCTCAACGTCTCAGGACGCACCGCGGCGATCAGCAACCGGATCCCGACAAGTTGCTCGGGCCGGTCGAGCGCCGCCACGGCGTGCGCGTCGTCGTCGAGTCGCGGCGGACGGTCGCGAATGAGCACGGCGTTCGTGCGCGGATCCGCGGTGATGACCGGTAATGGCGCTTCATAGTCGATAACGTCTGCCCGGATGTCGCCGTGCGGATCGAGCACGCTCGCGGCGCGGCTTGCGATCCCGAGCACCACGTTGCTCCTGTCGTTGGTGAGCGCGGTGCGATCGGTAGCGGTCCCATACCGGAGCGGCACGATTCGAACCGAGGTTTTCACCCGCCTGCGCGCCGCCGTTTCCAACTGTTGCGCGGCACGCTCGACCAGCGACAGATACGCCGCGGGTGCACGCAGGGTAACGAGTCCATGCGCGGGGGCGTCGACGCGCAGCGGGAAACGCGGGTCATCGTTGCCGGTCCGCGCGAGAAGCGCGCGCAAATCCGCGCTGCTTGCATAGTTGAGGCGAAACACGCGCGTCGGCTGGGCGCGCGCTGAGTCGACATGCAAAACAGTGCCGTCGTAAAACCAGGCGAGATCGAACGAGCGGGCAAGCACTTCAAGAAAGCGCTGCGGCGGCATGTCGAAGCGGCCTTCGACACGGCCGGTCAGTTGCGCGCCGCACGCCACCGGCACTTGCGTTTGCTGAGACAGATCGTGCAATACGTCCACCAGCGGCGTGCCGCTCGTCGAGTAATGCAATTGCGCGGCATGCCATGCGGGGAGCGCAATGCGACCGCAAGACTCGCGTTCGCATAACCGCGATGCATGGGCTGCATGGGCCGAGCGTTTAAGGCGCGCTGCGGGAAGCGGCTCGGCCGCCTTGGCCGTGTTCGCAGTCACGGCCTCGCGCCGCGCGCCGTCCGGATGAGCGGAGCCGGCCGCAACGCCGGCACTCCACAGCCAGGCGAGCGCCAGCGCAATGCACGGGCGCGCCACGATGCGCGTCAACGCTTCAATGCCAGGATTTCATCGCCGCCGATGTCGACCATCTCGGACGGCGCCGGCGCTTCGCTCAAATTGAGCCGATAGCCCTTACCGTAGACGGACTGGATCACCCAGTCGATCTGCATGCTCTTCAGGCTCGCGCGCAGGCGGCTCACGTACATGTCCACCGAGCGGCTCTGCGAACTGCCGTCCCAGCCCCAGACGACCGAATGCAGGTCTTGCCGCTGCACGACGATGCCGCGATGCGACGCGAGATGCCACAGCAGATCGAACTCCTTGGCACCAAGCGTATGCACGATGTCGCCCCGGCTGATAGTCAGATTTGCCCGGTCGAGCAGATACTGACCGACGATCATCCGGCGGCGTTCACTGCCCGCGGTCTGAAATCGCCGTAACAACGCGCGAATACGCGCGAGGAACACGAGTCTGTCGACCGGCTTGACGAGGAAATCGTCGGCGCCCGTGTCGAGAATCCGGACGATCTCCTCTTCGTCGGAATGGACTGTCTGGAAGATCACGGGCACGGTGGAACGAGAGCGTCCACGCACCCAGCTCAGCAGCTTTTCTCCGGACATGCCGGGCACGTCCCAATCGAAAATCATCAGGTCGGCCCAGTGGTCCGACAGATGGTTGCGTGCATCCAGCCCGTCGTTGAACGCCTCGACCTGATACCCCTCGGCCTTCAGCCACGAGACCAGCACCGCTTGCTGGATCAGATCGTCCTCCAACAATACGATTCGAGTCTGATTACGCATCATAATTGCACTCCGACGGGGTGCCTCCCTATACCATCGGCGCCCTCTATCAATCGGAACGGCCACGCGGCGGGCGCTCGAACGCCGCATGGCCCAAGCCGCCGGTACGCGTGCCGACCGGCGAGCGTGGCCCGGTTCGGTGCAATGACAGACGCGGCAAGCGCACCACAAAATCCGTTCCCGCATCGCGATTTGCTTCGGCATGCAAAGTACCGCCGTGCAATCCGACGATGCGCGCGGACAGCTTCAAACCAATCCCGAAGCCGCCAATGGACTTGGGGCCGAGCCCATCGAAATCGGTCATTGCGCCGCCCGCGGATAAGCCCGGCAAACCACCGGCTTCATCGCTCACAACGATAACGGCATGCTCGGCGGTGATCTTTAGCGACACCGTTACACGACCGCCGGCTCGCGATGCCTGGATCGCGTTGTCGATCAGGTTCTGCAATGCGCGCATCACGAACACCTGCACGCCGCTCATCCACACTGCGGGTTCATCGGCAATCCATAGACGCAGTGCGACATTGCGATACACAGCCGCGACTTCGAGCTTGGGAATCACGCTGCGCACCGCGGCGCGCAGATCGAAGCGGCAGAAGTCGCGGTGGCGCAGTGCGCCCGCCACGGACGTGAAGATGAACTGGTCGCCCAGCGAAAGCGCATACCGCGCGAGTTCGGCAATGCGTTGCATGCCGCCGCAGTCCTCGAAGGCCTGCGGGTCCTGTTCGTGCAACTGCGTGAGCGCCACGATCGAATTTTGCGGCGAGCGCAAATCGTGGGACAGGAAGCGCAACGATTCCGCGCGATTGGTCAGCGCCCGGCGCATATCGGTCATGTCGGACACTCGCAGCAATGCCGCGACCCTTCCAGCATTTTTTGCCGGTTCCAGCCGCAGCCATAGCCAGCGATCGGTAAGCGCGACTTCTACGCCCTCAGCGAGAGCAAGCGTTGGCGACTGGTCTTTCTGTCCTTCGTCCGACGGTTCATGCGCGGGCTCAAGTTCTGGAATCAGCGCGCCGAGCGCTGTCCCTGTTTCGATATGGCGCCCTAACAGTCGCGCTGCGCCGCTCGTCGCAAAGAGAACCTGATAGCGGGCGTCAAGGGCGATCGTGCCCCACGGCTCGCTGTCGAACAGCGTTTGCTCTTCGCCTTGAGCCACGTTCCCGATGATGGCTGCCGGCACAGCGTACTGGCCAGAACGAAGCAAGACTGACATCTCCTCTTCCTCGATCATTTAGCAGATCATAAGTGAACAATTGTCAGATCATATAGCGAAACATTCCGTAATGAGCCATGGCTCGACAGGCGACCCGGCTCTCTTACAAACGCATTTCAACACCGCGAAATGCGTGGCTTGTTCACGATCATGGCATTGTTGCCGCCAGCGCCGAGTCGATAACGCGAAGCAGCAGGCCGCCATGCGAACGCCGCATACTCCGATGCGGATGCCGCATCGCGTCCGATTTTTGGCGCCGCTACAGTGCGGCGAGGCATGACGCGAACGGATGTCGACGTCCCTCACGCGCCGCTCGATGGGTACCGTGGCCCGCGTCGGCAACACGCGCGCGATGCCGCGTTCCGAGCAAATGCTGGTTCGCGCCGGCTGCCGCAGGCGCGAACCGTTCGGTCCGATCCGGCTCGATGCCGCACAATGCGGCGCACGCCGCTTCGAATAATCTGCTGAAGTCAAACGGGGATATACATGAAACAAAAAGCTCTGCTGTCCGCACTGACCGCTGCATGGCTGCTGATTGGGGGCACCGCGCACGCCGCCGAACAGGCGACGCTCGACAAGATCAGGAGTTCGGCGGTGATCAACCTAGGCGTGCGCGAATCGTCCATTCCGTTCTCGTACTACGACAACAACCAGAAGACAATTGGCTACTCGCAGGACATCGCGATGAAGATCGTCGACGCGATCAAGGCGAAATACAACCTGCCGAATCTCACGGTTCGCCTGATCCCGATCACGTCGCAGAACCGGATTCCGCTCGTGCAGAACGGCACGATCGATCTCGAATGCGGATCGACGACTCACACCTTTGCACGCGACAACCAGGCGGCGTTCTCGACCAACATCTTCCTGTACGGCATTCGTTTCATCACGAAAAGCAACTCGGGCATCAAGGATTTCGGGGATCTCGCGGGCAAGGTCGTCGCGACCACGGCGGGCACGTCGGACGAACGGATGCTGCGCATGATGAATGAGAAGGACCATATGAACATGGAGATCATCAGCGCGAAAGACCACGCGGAATCGTTCCTCAATGTGCAAACCGGACGTGCGGTGGCTTTCGTGATGGACGAGCCGTTGCTCTATGGAGAACGCGCCAAGGTCAAGAATCCCGAGGACTATGCCGTGCGCGGCACCCCGCCCGTCACTGAGAACTATGCGTGCATGATGCGTAAAGACCCGGAGTTCAAGGCCTTCGTCGACAACGTGATCACCACAATGGAAACCTCGGGCGAGGCCTTGAAACTCTACGACAAGTGGTTCACGCAACCGATCCCGCCCAACAACATGAATCTGCGCTATCCGCTCAGCCAGGAACTGAAGGAACTGTTCGCTCATCCCAACGACAAGGCATACGATTAACTCGCGTGTAGTCGTCCGCGCATAAAAAAACCGCCGCAAGCGACTCGCGTCGCAGGCGGCGGAAAGGGCAACCCGGGCAAGCCCGGGCGGCCAAGAGGCCGGTTCTTATAGGTCGATAATCCGCGGAGTCAGCAGGAACAGCCGTTCCATGTGGCTGTCCTCCTTGTCCGTGTACTTGAACAGATTGCCCAGTACAGGAATCTTCGAAAGCAGCGGCACGCCGGTCGAGTCGCGGGTATGGTTGTTGGCCTTGTAGCCCGCCACGAGCAGCGACTCACCCTCGTTGATGAACGCGGAAGTGTTGATGTTCGTGCTCGATATCACCGGAATGTTGTCCACGGTCTGGCCGGTAAGTTGGCCGTCCTGAATCGCGACATCGAGCTTGATCTGCGTGCGCCCGTTTTCGTCGACCACCATCGGCAATACGCGCAGTGAGACGCCGGTCGAGACACTGTACAGGTCGGCCGACGTGTACCCCGTTACGCGGACGAAGAACTGCGTCTGGTTCGCCATGTCAGCTTCAATGTCGTCGAGCGTGGTGACCTTCGGGCTCGCCTCGATCTTCGCGAGGTTGCGCTCCTCCAGCGCCGAGACGCTTGTCATCAGGTAGCGCCCGGCGTTGCCGATCACCGTCGTGAGCACGCCGCCGACCGGCGTCGCCGCGGCCACCACGTTGCCGGCCAGCGTGGTCTGCCCGAAGTTCTGCGAAAGCGTTCCGGTATAGGTGTTTTGCGCCGTGAGGCCGTTGCCGGTCTGGAAATCCACATGGCTGTTGTGCGCGGTCCAACTCACGCCGAGCTGGCCGATCGCCGAGTCGTCGACCTCGAAAATGTGCGCCTCGATCTCGATCAAACGCGGCTTGACGTCGAGGCGCTGGATCAGTTCGGGGTATTGATACATGCGATCCGGCGTGTCGCGGATCAGCACCGAGTTCGTCCGCTGATCCGCTTCGATCACTGGCAGCTTGTCATCTTCCGCGGCGCCGTCGCCGCTCGCCTCGCCCTGGTTCGACGCGTTCGACACCGCCGACGACAATTGCGGCGACGCGTGGCCGCTCAGTCCCGCCAGCACGCCGAGCGACGATTCGCCGTTCGCGAGCGTCGTGCCTTGCGGCAACGGCGCGCCCGAGCTGGAGCCGCTGGCGCCGCCAAGACTTGTCATCGGCTGCGAACGCTGCACGTTCGACGCCCGCGTGTTTTTTCCGCCTCCGCCGCCCGTTCCAGAATCTTTCTTCTGCTGGGGATGGTAGATGTTGTTGAGCACCGTCGAGACGCCAGGCAGCGTGACCGTCTGACCATCGGCATTTACCGCGCGGTCCATCGACCATGCATGATGCAGCGGGAACACCTGGACCACCGTGCCGGCCCGATGCTGCGTGGTGTTGTCGAGCCGCTGCGCGATGTCGCCGACGAGTTTCACATAGTTCGGCGGACCGTTGACGATGGCCGCGCCCTGCGCCTCGTCGTAGGTGATGTTGAAACGCGGGTCGGTGACATGCATCGACGCGAGGGTCGCGCGCAGTTGACCCGTGCTGCCATGATCCAGCTTGATGAGCGTGCTTTTCATTTCATCCGGGGTCACGATGTCGAGCACCTGGCCGTCGTAGTACCAGACAAACCCGAACGACGATGCAAGCGTATCCAGAAAGCGTTGCGGCGGCATATGGAATTTTCCCGTCACCGTGCCTTGCACCTGTTTGGAGACATTGGCCGGAATACCCTGGCTCGCAGAGAAGTCTCGCAGCACGTCCTTGATGTCCTTGGAATCGGCCGCGTAATCGATCACCTTCACATTCCAGTGAACGGGCGCCGCATGCAAAGCGGCCACGCAACACGTCATAAGGATGATCGACACAATTGTGCAGGCTAGTTTTCGCATGATCTTCACGTTGAAAGAAAAGGGCGGTTCCGGATACTGATGATTCGCTCCGCCCGGCCCTTCGTCAACGACCGTCATGCAAAGGCCTGCCGACTACTTCCGATTGCCGCACCTGGGTTCGCGAGACTGCGCGCCAGACACGTCCCGCCACAGGTCCGCGCTCCCTGTTCGATCAGTAATACGTATTAACTGCCCAGCCTTCGACAAGCGGCGTGTTCGGGATGGATTGCCCCTGCTGACCCAGTAGACTGCTCGTCCACGGCGTCGTGATCACCGAATAAGTGGCCCAGTTCGTCACGATACGAACGCGGTACGTACCCGCGCTGACGGCTTGCGTCAACGCGGTTGCAATCCCGCCCGAGTCGTCTGTCAGAGTCGGACCCTGCGCCTCGGTATGAGCGAGCGATGCGCCCGTGCTGTCGAGCACGTCAACGTCCTGCGACATCTGCGCCCGCGCGCCGGTCGCGCCAGTACTTGAGCCGTCGTTCATATGCCCCCACGTCGATGCCGCGATGATGCCGGGCTTGGTCATGGTCACAGGCAGATAGCTGGTGTACGAGTATGTGCCGTTCGCCGCGTTGTACGAAAACGGACCGCTCGTCCACGCGCCGCCGGGCACACCGCCACAGCCCTGATAGTCGGTCGCGTTCGGCGACGCCATCAGGATCGTGCAGCCAGTGTAGTTGTTGGCGGGTTCGATCTCTGTCTGGGTCTGCCAGGTGCCGTTGCGGCACGACAGCACCCGGCCCGTCGAATCGGTCGCCACCGGCGTCGTGTTCGAGAGGTCGGACGCGCACGCGGCGCCTACTGTGAACTGGTTGCCCAGATCCAGATAGCCCTGCTCGTTGACCGCGATTGCGTGCCAGGCCGTGCCGTTGAACGTATAGGCGCGGCCCGTGTTGGTCGTCATCGCAACGTCGCCGAGACGGGGATTCGGCATCAGCGTGAGATTGCCCAGATCCGCAGCCGAGGCCACCGGATCTCGCCAGTGCATCGACGCGACCGGTGTCCATAGACCGTTGCGGCACGTCACCACGTTGCTGCTGGCATCCGCCGCCACGGCACCGGCGCTTGCCGTGCACGCGCTGTAGTCGGTCTCCTGCGCGAGCACGATCGGCACCTGCATGGTGTTAGCGGTGGCATTGCCCGGCACGCTGACGCGATACAGGAAGTCGCCGTTCTGAGCCTGATCGTTGTCGGGAAACACCTCACTGACCAGGTGCCCCACGCCGGTCTTCGTGCCGGAGCACGACTTGCCTGCCGGATTCGGCGACGCCACGCTCCAGCCGCCAAATGCGCCGAACGCTGCCGCTGCCGCGTTGTTGGTCTTCGGTATCGATCCGCCGCCCTGCCCCGCGTTCGCCGCGATGTAACCAAGCGGAGCATCGGCTATCGTCGTGCCGCCCTCGGTCACCAGCAGTCCTTGCAACCAGCCCGTTCCAGTTGCATAAATCAGCAGGCACGGTGTCTGGCCATACGCGTTGGTATTGCGTACACCGTTCGGCAGGTAAGTGGCGAGCTGATACGGCGAGCCGCTTAACGGCACGACTACCGGCACCGTCGTCGTGGCGGTGCCGAGCAGCGCGTTGGCGTTCTGCGTGATGAGCTGCGCCGCCGCTCGCGTCAGTTGGGACTGATATAGCGCCGCTTGCTGGCCTTTCACGTCTTCCAGCGAAGTGGCGATCATCGCGCTTACGCCGGCGATCATCAGCGATGCGATCGCCAGCGCGGCCAGCAGCTCGACGACCGTGAAGCCACGTTGCCGGGACCGTGTGTTGTTCATGTCTTGCCTCGGTACGCTGCGGTAATGTTCCAGTTCGTCATGACCGGCCTCGCACCGATGCCCCTAGCGCGGCAGCGCACCCGCTTACGACGCGAGACGCTTCGCCCCGAAGGTAGCGGGTAGGTGCTGACGCGACGCGAGCGCGGCCCGTCAATATGCCTGCGCGATCCATACCGGAGTTCCGTTCGGCACGGTCGCCGCGATTCCAGCCGGCAAAGCGACCGCAGCATTGCCGGGCGAAACAACGCTGCCATTGCTGGCGACGCCCGCGAACGCCGAATGAAACGCGAGTTGCTCGATTCCGGTAATCGCCGGTGCCGCGCTCGCCGATGTCGTGTAGACGACCACCGTGCTGCCGGCGACCTCCGCGTTCGGCGTCACATAAACCCGCCAGAGCGGGCTGGCCGTGCCCGCCGCCAGATAGGGAATGAGCGCATCCGCCGATACGGCGCCGCTTGTTTGCGGATTTGCAAGCGCGAACCGGATCGCCGCCTGGCGGTATGCCGCCATGCTTTGCGCGAGCGAGGCGCTCGCAAGCGTCGGCGTGGCTTGCACATAATGCACATCGACGAGCGAATAGACACCGGCTAGCGCAGCCATGGCTAACGCGATCCAGAGCGCGTACATTCAGACGTCTTCCTGTAAAGCGGCCCGAACGTCGGTGCGAACGGGGGTCATTGTCCGTGGCGGCATTGCGCGGCTCAGTTCAGGTCGAAGTCCACACGATCGTGTTGGCGTCCGTGCTGCTGCAGGCAGTCGACGCGTCTGCCGGCGAAATGGGCATCGACGTGTAGCTGGTGCCGGAGTTGACCTGGATGCCGATCCAGCTGCCGCCTGCGCTGATGGAATTCACGCACACGCTCTGAGGCACGTTCGTATAGGTGATCGTGAACTCGTTGTTTGCGGCCGCTACCGCCACTGTGACGTTGCCATTCCAGGTGTTGGTGATCGTGCCGTCAGAGGCCGGCGTCAACGCCGCTGGAAACACCCCTGCGGTGGCGAGCACCGAATTGGTCAAGCCCGTGTAACTCGCGGCCTGTCCCATATAAAGTTTCTTTACACCGCTCTGAATGGCGCTGACCTGCTCGTTGACCGAGTTCGTACTGGCGCTGCTGAATGCGCTCGACAGCAGCGCGACCGCGCCGATCACCACGATCGCGGCAATGCCCAGATACGAAATGGCTTCCAGCAGCGACGCGCCGTGCTGACGCCTCAGCACACGTCCACGGCGCATGCCCGCGACGACGACAAACCGTTGTTTTGCAGCACTCATGTCAAATCCCCTGGTTAAAGCTTCACGCTTAATGCATCGCCCTGCTCATCGCAGCAATTTCCTGCTGGATACCAAAGAAGCCGATAATCAGCAGCCCCAACATCAATGCCATGACGACGATCGCGAACCCGTTGAGGATGCGCATCTGCGCCGTCACTTTCTCGACACCTGTCTCGACCCACTCGTCCGCGAGCGTCTTCAGCGATTCCGCGAATCCCTTGTACTGCGCGTAGACGCATAGGTCCTCCACGATTTCCTTCGATGGAAACCGGTGGCCGCTAACCCGCATGGCCTCACCGACATTCAACCCCGATTTCACGCCGAACAGCATGTCGTCGATTCGCTCCCGCAGCCACGGCTTCGCGCGATCGGCAAGACGGGTCAGAGACTGCTCGACCGTGAAACCGGCGGCCTGCATCGACGCAAACGCCGTGAGGAAACTCGATCCGACCATGAGCCGATAGATCGACCACGGCGCAAACTCGTCGAAGCGGCTGCGCAGCCGGCCGGCCCAACGCGGCATCGAGTACACGAGCAACGCCGTCGACACGAGCACGGCAATCACGCACTCGGGCAGCCACGACTGGACGAATATTGACAGCACGTAGAGCATGCGGGCCGAGCCATGCCAGCGCCCGGGATCTTCGATCGCCGCGAACTGCGGCACCAGCTTCGCGCCGAACAGATAGAGGTACGCGAGCATCATCGCGAACAGCGCGAGCGGATAGGCCAGTCCGCCGACGACTGCATTACGGATGCGCCGCCCCGACATCACGATGCCGGTCACCGAGCGCAGCGCCGCTTCGAGCCGGCCCGACTGCTCCCCAGCCATCACGATCATCTGTTCGGCTTGCGGCACCCAGCCGTCCATGCCTTCGGCGAGGCCGCCGCCGTTTTGCACGACGCGCCGCCACTCCCCGATCAGGACCGCTTCGGGCAGCGTCGGCTTGCGGCCGTCGTGCGACGCGCGCATTTCGAGGTCCTGCAGCACCTTGAGCAGCGGCAGACCGTTCGACAGCATCTTTTCGATCTTCCGGTAGAGCCGCAAGCGCGCCTGCGCGGTTGCCTGCAGCTTCGCCCACTGCCGGTGCGGATCAAACGTCATAGTCCGCTCCGACTGCCGCGCTTCCCGGCGCGGCCGGACGCCCGCCCTCGACCGTCTCCACCGAACGCAGCCGCACCGGCTCGCTGCGCGGCATCAGCGGCCCGACGATGCGCTCCGCCGAGCGCGGGTCGACGAGCCCCGCCGACACCTTTTCAATGGTGTGCTCGACGATGGTCCGGCCTCCCAGGTTGTCGAGCCAATAGGCCAGCGCTGCGCGCTTGTCGCCTTCGCGCATGTACGCGAAGAACTGTGCGTCGGTGCGGATGACCTCGGCGACCACGGTGCGCCCGGTCGTGCCGCGCCCCGCGCAACGCGCGCAGCCCGGACCCTGCTCGAAAACCTGGTCGAATGCGGCGCCGACCGCCCGGCGCACGCGCGCGGCAAGCGCCTGGTCCTGATCTTCCTGCGGCGCACCGGCGAGGCGCCGTTTGCAGTGCGGACACAGCAGCTTGACGAGGCGCTGGCTAATGAGACCCGTGATGACCGACTCGTCGGTCACCATGCCGAGCGGCAACCCAAGGTCGACCAGCCGGTCGACGATCGCGAGCGCGCTGTTCGCGTGCACGGTCGTCCACACCTGATGGCCTGTCATCGACGCGCGCAGCGCACTCTGCGCCGAGGCGCGGTCGCGGATTTCGCCGATCATGATCGTGTCCGGATCGAGCCGCATCGCGTTCGCGATGGCGCTCGCGAACGCCTGGGAGCGCGCTTCTTCCGTCGGCGCGTTGACAACGGGCGTCTGCACCGCTCCCGCAATCGGATACTCGACCGGGTCCTCGACGGTAATCACATGGATAGAGCCCGCGCATTCGGAAATCTTGCCCACCAGCACGCGCTGCAAGGTCGTCGACTTACCCGACCCGGTCGGCCCGCTGATGATGTTCATGCCGTGCGGCAAGCGCTTCAGATCGTCGACGGAGCCCGACTGGGTATCGGAGTAACCGAGCAGGCGCAAGTCGGTGGATTCGCCGGCGTCGTTGTAGAGCAGACGCATGACCATCACGCTGCCCGTGCTGGTGGGAGCCGTGGCGATCCGAACCCCGAACAGTTCCTCCGGCAACTTGTCACGGTCTCCGATCGCCGCATCCTGCCGCTCGTTCGGCTTATATGTGTTGTCCGACACGCTTGCCATTGCCGCATAGAGGGTAGCGAGCAGGCGAGCACCCTGCTCGCGGGTCTGCTCGCTCACGCGCACCAGTTCGTTGTGAATGCGAAACAGGATCTCAGTGCTGAACCGCTTGACGCGGATATGAATGTCAGACGCGCGCTCGCGGCAGGCCTGCGCAATCAGTTCCTTCGCCAGTACCTGCATTGCGGTGTGATCTACCCGCTCGCCCGTGCCGTCGCGGCGCATGCCTTCATATGCGCGCCGCACGTCGTCGAGACTTACCGCCTGCAAGCGGTACGGGTGCTGCAGCCGGTCGAGCCGGGCGCGGTAAGACAGCACGTAAGGGCTCAGTTCGTGGCCCTCGGCCACCAGCAGGCGGCCGTCGTCGAGCAGGCACAGCAGCTTGCGCTCCTCTGCGCTCGCGGCCCACGGTCCGTCGCCCGAAAGCGGATGAGCGGTGCCCATGCGGTGCGTTTCGGTCCGTTGCGCGGACATGTCGAACTTGATGCTGGTCGCGGAGTTCATCTCGTCACCTATTGCGCTGATGGATAACCGGGCGGCAAGCCCGGCACCGCGTTGCGATCGGCGGGCGCGAGCGCGCCTGCCGCGCCTGTGCCTGGGTTGAGCACCGCGCCGCTGCGCGAGGCCATCACCGGAATCATTCGCGCGGTCTGTCCGCCGCCCCAGCGGCCAATCACCTCGTTCGCGCCGATAGAGACGATGCGCAACCCGTTCGGCAATACGTCGCCCGCAGCGACATCGAAGCGCTGACCGTCGCCGGTCTGGATAACCGCCGAATATCGGCGGCCGAATCCCTCGATTGAAACGACGCGCAACGACTGACCCGCGGGATCGAGCGCCGCGCCGCTGCCGAGACGCGACAGCGCCGCTGTGCGCTGGGCGACTTCGGCCTGGGCGTCGAGCTTCTTGATCTGCGCCTTGAGCAGCATCGTCTCTTCCTCCAGATGCGTAAGCTGCGCCGCCGCGTCCGAAGTCCAGCCGCTGTCGGCAGGCAGGGCGGCCGCCGGCGGCGGCGCGGGCGGCTGCACAGCTTGCGCGGCGAGGGCCGGCGCTGCCGCGCAAGCCGTGGCCGACCAACTGAACGTGCCGCCGGCGAGCGCGCTCAACAGCAGGAAACGCAGGCGATAAAAAGCGCTAATTTGCATAGATCACTCCTTCCGCGGACCACTCGCCCGCCTGGTAGGTCAGTTTCACGAGGCGAACGCCGGGGGCGCTCAACATCGGCATGAAGTGTTCGGGCGCGAGGCCGCCGAATTTCACCTGCATCCGCCATTGACTCCAGAGCGGCGCGACGGGAGCGGAACTGCCGACCGGCGCGAGCGCTCCCTGGGCGGCTGGCGTCGCGATCGGAGCGAGCGTCAGCGGCAGATTGAGCATCTGCGAGCGGGTGAACAGCAAGGTTTTCACACCACGGCCGGGCAGGAGTGGTTCATCGCGCGTTGCGCCCATGTCGAACGCTTCGCTTAACGAAGCATGTTCGCCACTCGAATCGAACTGCGCCATTGGCGCGCGCGCGAGCAGCAACGCCGCCGTGGAACCATTGCGCGACCAGGTGTAATCGACGCCTTTCGCCCCGCATACGTAGCGTTCGAGCGACCATCCGCCCGGTGCGATGAAGCGCAAATGACGCTGGCATTCGCGGGCGAATTCGGTAGGCACCGCGAGGCTCGCCCACGGATGCGCGATCGACGGTTGCGCAGCGAGCTTGAGTTGAGCGCGCGCGAGCGACAGCGCGCGTTCACGCGCGGCTTCCTGTTGCGCGCGGTAATGCGAAAACCAGACCGAGCCGCCTATCGCCGCCACGACGAGTCCCGCTGCGAGTCCCATGACCGGCCACGAGACTGTGGTTCTGACCGGTCTGAGCCGCGTCCAGCGCGGCACGCTGATGCGGCCGTGGCGACTCTCGATCAGATCGCCGATGCGGCGCGGATAGAAGTTGTGAAACCCCATCGATTCGATTTCGGGGTCGCCGATCACGGTATTCCAGCCGCCCAACCCATAGTCTGAATTGAGGCGTTCGAACACTTCCTCGCCGCTGCCGACCCAGTCGCCATTCGGCAGAAAGGAGCCGTCACGCACTGCGAAATACGCCCAACGGCCATCCGACAGCTTGAATGCGCCAAGCCAGTTCGGCGCGGATTGCTGACGGCCTTCATAGAATGCGCCCTGTTGCGCGATCGTCTTCGCGACGATTACGCCGAGCGAGGGCAGCCCGGACTGCGCGCCCTCGCGCAGATTCGCGAAGCCGACCGCGGCCACGCCGCGCTCGATACGCAGCACCATCAGGTCGAAGTTCAGTTTCTTCGCGAGCTCGATCGCCTCCTTGCGCAACTCGTGCCGGCGCGAAAGCGATTGCCAGAACAGTCCGCAGACGAAGCGCTGACGCCCTATCTGGATGACGTGGGTAGCCATGACGTGATTTCCGGGTACGTGCCGCTCGGGTAACGTTCAGGCGCCGTTCATCATGATCGGCGTGATCAGGATCACGATCTCCTGACGGTCATGGGTGCCCTGATAGCCGCCGCCGAACGCGTAGTTGTCCGGCGTGCCGACGCCCGACTTCGTCAGGTTGTCGTTCGTGCCTTCATAACCGCTGAGCACGAGCGTCTGGCCCGACTTCATCGAAACGCGCTGCAGGAAGTTGCGCGTATCGACCTCTGGCGTCTGGATCTGCTGGCCGCCGCTTTGCACCGTCTGCAATTGCAGCAGCGAGGAGATGTTCGTATAGAACTGCAACAGCACCGTACCGTTGTCGAGCACGTGGGGCAGCAACGTCATATTGAAGCCGGTGGTGATGGTGCCAGGTGTAAGCGCCGTCTGTGAGCCGACATTGGCGGTGTTCGTGATCGACACGGAGGCGAGATAGCCCTGCTGTGTCGCGACCTGAACCGGCACCGGCTGATCGTTGAGCGTGGTGATCGATGCGGACGTCTTGCGCCGCACCTTGCCTTGCCCCGACAGCGCGCTGATCATGGCCTGCGTGCCCGCCGCGCGGCTCGACGGCGTGATGACCTGCGCGGTGAACGTGACCGGATTGGTCGCGGTCGTGGAAAACGTGTTGGCGAGCGTGAACGACGTGCCGAGCGCCTGATAGACAGCGCCCCAGTTGATGCCATAGCTGTCGTCCGCGGACAGATCGACCGAGAGCACCGTCACGTTGATCAGCACCTGCTTGGACAGCGAGCGGTTCTGCATCTCCATGAACTGTGCAACCGCCTCCAGCACGTCGGGGGTATCGGTGACAGTGATCGAGCCCGTTGCTGGCGACGACACCACGGTGCCGTAGCGCGACAGCATGGAGCGGATCGACGCGCTGAGGCTCGTGAACACCGAGAGCTGGGAATTGACGACCGTGTTAGCGGTGTTGTTAACCGATACGTTCGGCACATTCGAGTTCGCGCCCGATCCGGACGACGCGGAGCCGCCGCTGCCGCTCGAGTTGTCGCTCGTCGCGCCGCTCATCACGTTCGCGTTCACCGACGCGTCGCCGGGAATCGCGCTCACCTGAAAAGTGCGCGTGTCGGTGAAATAGAACAGGATCGTCCCGTTCGCAAGCTTCCACGATACGCCGAAGCGTGCGGCGGCGGCGTCGAGCAGGCCGCGCAGATCGCCGTGACGGTAAGAGATATGGGTCGGCGTCGCAAGACTGGCGACGGCCGCCGCCGCGGACGAACCGCCGCGAGACTGACCGTCGAGACCCGGCAGGGTCGGCAACGGCGGCACACTCCCGACCACCGGCACGCTCGCGGTGCCAGTACCGCGCGACGACTGCGCGTCGCCGTTGGCGCTCGGCGACACGCGCGTGGGGATATGCGTGAGACGCGCAATATGCTCCGCAAATTCGGATAGCGAATTGACGTCGCTGTCGAACGTCGCTGGTTGCAGGAATACCGGCGGCAGCGTGCCGCTGCGGTCGAGCTTGATCGTGGTGCCCGAAAGCCACAGATCGTTCTTCACGATGACGCTGTCCGCGCCGCTGCGCGGATGCGCGTCGCCTGCATGCGCGGCGTCCATCATCTGCTTCGACTCCGCGTGATCGTGATCCACCGCGTTCGAAATGTGCTGCGACAGCCCGGTACAGCCGGCGAGAATCGCCGCGGCCAACGCGAGGGTGGTGACGGTATTGCGCATTAGCCTGCTCCCTTCTCAACGATACGAAGCACTTTGTTGCCGCGATACAGGATGGCCTGCACCGGGGATTCGGTTCCCGCCAGGGCGCCTACGACAGATTGCAGCGCCTCGTCGAACGTGCCGGTCAATGTGGCGGGAGCGTCTACCGCGAAATCGACGGGCGCTTCCCAGATCAACCGCCAGCCCGCCTGCTGGGTCCAGCGTGTGAGCGCGCCGCGCACCGTGCGGTCGGATAGCGCAATGCTCCAGACCTGAAGAGGCGCGGGTTCCTGCGCGATGACGGGCTGCCGGGCGCTGCCTGGTTCCTGTGCTGTAGAGGACTGGCTGGCCTGCACCGCATTCGGTGCGGGAGCCGTGGCCGCAACCGCATGCGGCGCGTTGGCCGCTCCGCCACGCGGACTGCCCGACGCCACCGCGGGCGCTGCAACGGCGCCATCGTTGACGCGCTCCGCCTGGGTGGGCGGATGAACGGCTTGCATGGCCGGCACCATCGAAGACGCAAACGGTTGCGACGTCAGCCGCGGCGCCATGCCGATAGGACTCGCGCCGCTGTCCGCCGCCTGCACGTCGCGTGACGATGCAGGCATCTGCGGGGAGCGCGGTGCGGCCATGCTCGATGATGCCGGGGCAGGCTGTCCGGCTTCGAGCGGCCGCGCGTTCGCCGCGGCACCGCCGATTGGAGCGCCCACCTCGACGGCCGCCGCGCTTGCCGTTGCCCGCAAGGAAGGCACAGCCAACGATGCAGGGGGCGCCGCCAACGCAGCAGGCGCAGCAGGCGCAGCGGAAGCCACCCCCAATGTATCCGCGCCGAACGGCGGCCGATAGCGAACAGTCACGAGCTGGAAATCGGTATCGACTTGCGCAGCAAGTTCGGGATGGCTCGCCAACATATCGCGCAGCGTCTGCGAAAGCGAGTGACCCGCGCTCCACGTCACCGGTGTAGCGGCCCACGCGCCGGCGTTCGGAAGGTTGATGCTGTATGCGGGGGGCACGATCTGGCGCAGCGCGGCGCGCAGCGGCACGTCATTGCCGCTGACCGTCACGCGCGGCGTGTCGGGCGCCTCGCCGGCGATGCTTACCTGGTCGTCGAGCGCGGCGGCGCCTGAAGCCGCGTTCGCGGACGCGGCAAAGCCACTGCCGAGCGCCGACAACGCCGCCATCCATACAATGAACGTACGCATCCAGAATTGTCCTCTTAGCCGAAGGCATCTTGAGATGCCGTTTATTTTTTCGGCCGCCACGTACCACGTGGCTGACCGACAGACTGCTTCACAGGCGGCCTCGCCCGCCGCCGCGCTCATGGCCGGTGTGCGTCCTGGACACGTTGACGTCTCTCACATCGCTGCCCGCGCACTGCACGATCACGCTGGACAATCGCGTCGTTGCCTGACAGGATCACGCCACCACCATGCCCTCACCGACGCACGATATGCCGAGCCATCCCACTGAACTTCGCGACATCACCCAGGAAATTCTCAACCTGGTCGATCAACGCCGCTCTTTCACGGACCTGCACATCGAGCAGGACCGACCAATGATGATCAAAACCCCGCGCGGCTGGATCGAAGCCGAGGGCGGTCCGGTCGTCCTCGAGGAAATGGAGCCGCTGCTCAACTCCATTGACGAGGCATGGGACAACCGTCTGCGCGAAGGCGCGCTGGACCGCCAGTTCGTGCTCACCAGTTGCCGCCTGCGCACACACGTGTATCGCGCATCGGGTGGGCGCAAGACCGTGATCTCGATCCGGCGGCTCCCGCTCGCGCCGCTGCCGCTCGACAAGCTCGGCTTGCCCGCTTACGTTCGAACGATGGCCGAGAGCAGCAAGGGGCTCGTGCTCGTTACCGGCGTGACGGGTTCGGGCAAGACCACCACGATCGCCTCGCTGCTCGATCACATTAATCGCACTCGCAACTGCCACATCGTCACCATCGAACAGCCGATCGAATACGCGATAGACAGTCAGCAATCCATCATCTCGCAGCGCGAGGTGCCCACCGATACGCGCAGCTTCTCGGCCGGCATGCGTGAAGTGCTGCGTGAACGCGCCGACGTCATCATGGTCGGCGAGATACGCGACTTCGAAACGGCCGAGGCGGTACTGCAGGCAAGCGAATCCGGCCACCTGGTGTTCGCGACCATGCATACCGGCAGCGCGCTCAATACGGTGACCCGCCTGCTGTCCTTCTTTCCCTTCGAACAGCGCGAACGTCATGCCGCATCGCTCGCCAATGCGCTCATCGGCATCATCTGTCAAAGCCTCGTGCCGAGCGAAAGCGGCGAACAACTGGTGCTCGCGAGCGAGCTGGTGTTCAACCACAATCAACAGATCAGCGCGCTGCTGACCGACCCCTCGAAAACGCACCTGCTGACGGATTTCGTCCGGCGCAAGGAGGACAACATGTCGCGCCCGCTCAACGAAAATCTGCTGCAACTCGTCAGCAGGAACGTGATCACCGCGCGCGATGCACTACGCGCCACCTATAACCGTGTCGAACTTCACGAGATGCTGCAGCAACTGGGAGTCCGGTAAGCGCATTGTGACCAGACGTTTTCCAGGTGTCTGGAAACTGTGACAATCTGTTACGATTCGCGCCGCGCGGCACCGCATGTTGTGTTCAGCGCATGCGCGAGCGCCGTCCTTGCGTCGCGCACGTGGCACGACGCAAGGACGGCGTCTGCGGAAAGCGGAAAGCGGAAAGCGGAAAGCGCAAAGCGCAAAGCGGCAGCGATGCAACGCCCTTGAGACCCGCCTGATAACGAGTCGACGAAGGCCTGCGAATACGGGCGGCTGAGCGCCTCGCCAGAGGCTTCAGGTCTCAGCCCTGTACATGCCCGCTATCGACGGACTCTTCGCCCCGCGCATAGGCGACGCAGCGTCTCGCGAGTATCGCGGTAGGGTCCGCGAGCCGGATCGTGCGGCCGTTGCCCGCCGTGAATTCACCTTCGGGCAGCAACAAAGGCAGTTCGGTACAGCCGAGCACGATGACTTCGACGCCGCGCTCGACAAGCGCATCGACAGCCGAGCAGATGTCGTCCATACACGCGCCGCTCGTAAAGCCGGCCTTCACGCCCTGAGGGCCGTAGATCGCATTCATGACGCGTGCCTGCAACGCCGGGCCTGGCACCACTTGCGTGAGCCCCGCTGTTTCGAGTGCCTTTTCATAGACGCCGCTCGCGATCGTGCCCGAGGTGGCGAGGAGTCCCACCTCGCGCAGCGCCGGAAACGTCGAACGCAGATAATCGACCGTTACCGTCAGCATGTTGACGATCGGCACATTCAGGTAAGGCTGGATACGCTCGACATAGGCATGCGCGGTGTTGCATGGAATCGCGATGATGTCCGCGTCGCCGTCCTCGAGCTTGCGGCACGTTGCGTACAACGAGATGGTCGGGTCGGGGCCGTCGCTGATCAGATTCTCCGTGCGATCCGGTATCTGCGGATTCTGCTCGACCAGCACCTTCAGATGATCCTGATCGCGCGTAGCAGGCGTGTTGCGCACGAGCTTCCGCATGAAGTCCACGGTCGCCGCAGGCCCCACGCCGCCCACCACGCCGACCTTGAACGCGCGGCTGCCTCCGCCATATTCCCCGCTCACCACGTATTGGGCGTAGATCAGATTGGAGTCGATGAGCGGCGCGTCGAGCAGATCGATCTGGCTCACGACGAGTCCGATCTCGGTCAAGCCCGGCACAAGCACGTGGGCGCCCTGCGCAATCAGATCCTCGCAGGCTTCGCGTAACAGCTCGACCGGCCGGCCGTGCAGATTGCCGGCCTTGATGCCTTCTTCGCCATAGACGGCGCGAGTCACACGGTCCGGCCGCCCGTCGGGCGCCGGCCTTGCATACAGCACTTCGAACTCCGGTTGCGGGAAATATTTCTCGAAGAGCCGCTGATTACGCACGTAGTCCGATGTCAGCACGCCGATGCGCCGCGCGCCGGGGAAACGCCGGCGCAGATGTGCGCGCAATGCGTCGAGCATATCGACGATCGGCGTGTGGACGTTTTCGCGCAACTCGTCGATGAACGTATGGCTCACGAAGCTCGGCAACACGATCGTCGCGATCCCTCGTCTCTCGAAGTCGCGGATCGTGTCGTAGATACGCAGCTTGCCTTCCGCGCTCACTGGTTCGATACCGCCCGAGGGGTCCTGATACGGGTGCTGCTCGAACACGACATCGAAGTGTTCGCCGTCGCTGCGCGCGGGTGTCGATTTGACGAGCTTGAAGAATACGTCCGCGCTGGCAAGCGGTCCAAGGCCGCCGACGACACCCAGCGAACGGCGCGCGGACATGGCTGCCCGGGTCATCGGGTTTCGCTCTGCAGCTGTTCGAAGCGCCGCGTCTCCGGCGCCCCGGCTCGCGCCGCCTCTGGCTCCGCGCCCGCACCGGCTCGTCGTGCCTCCCATTTGGCGATGACGGCGGTCGCCACGCTGTTGCCGATCACGTTGGTCATCGTGCGGCCCATGTCGAGAATCTGGTCGATCGCGAGCACCAGCACCACGCCCGCGGCCGGCAGGTGAAATATCGGCGCGACGGCCGCGACCACCACGACCGAACCGCGCGGCACACTCGCCATTCCCTTGCTGCTCAGCATCAGCACGAGCAGCATCAGTATCTGCTGCGACAAAGGCATGTCCACGCCGAACGCCTGGGCGATGAAGATCGCGGCAAACGACTGGTACATCATCGAGCCGTCGAGGTTGAACGCATAGCCGAGCGGCAACGTGAAGCCGACCACCTTCTTGTCGACGCCGAATTCCTCGAGCTTTTCGGCGAGTCGCGGATACGCGGCTTCGCTGCTGGCTGTCGAAAACGCAATCAGCGCCGGCTCACGCACGCCGGCGAGCAAGGTGAACACGCGCTTGCCGAGAAACACATAACCGACGCCGATCAGCACCGCCCACAGCAGAACCAGCCCCAGGTAGAACGAGCCGATCAGCTTGCCGTACGTGAACAGCACGCCGAGACCGCGCAACGTAACCGCGGATGCAATCGCGCCGAACACGCCGAGCGGCGCGGCGCGCATCACGTAATCGGTCAGGCGCAGCATGACGGGCACCATGCCGTCTATCGCATCCACGACGAATTTGACGCGCGGGTTCGATTTCAAGGCGCCGAGCGCCGTGCCGAAAAACAGCGAAAACACGAGAATCTGCAGAATGTCGTTGCGCGCCATCGCATCGAGCAGACTGGTCGGGAACGCATGCGTGACGATGTTTTTGACGTTCAGGCCCTGGGTATCGAGACCGGTGTTCACTTCAGACGCACCCGCCACCATATGCAGACCAGCGCCCGGCTGCAGCAGGTTTGCAAGCACGAGGCCGAGCGCGAGCGAGGCAAGCGATGCGCAGATGAACCAGCCCACCGTGCGCGCGCCGATACGGCCGACCGCCGAACCGCTGTCCATCCCTGCGAGACCGGACACGAGCGTCGCGAAGACGAGCGGTGCAATGATCATCTTGATCAGCCGCAGAAAAATATCGGTAATGATCGAGAAGTAGCCGGCGAGCGTTTTGGCCAGCTCGGCATCGGCGTTGGCATGGCAGAAATAGCCGACCAGCACGCCGAGGAGCATCCCCGCTGCGATTGCATAAGTAATCCGTTTCTTCACTGTCTTCCCCTGTTCGGTCGTCGATGGTTTCAGGCGTTCGTGGTTCGTATGCCGGCGGCGCCGAAGCGGCCGGACATCGTCAGCGGATAGTAGTGGCGAAAAAAAAACGGACGATGCGAGTCCGGCATCGAGGTATGCGGGTCTCGCATAACGCCGCGTAAAGCGCGGCTGGCAAGGCTCATCGTAAGCCGGCCGCAAGAAAAAACCGCTCCCGCAGCCGGTTGAACGGCATGCGTGGAGCGGTCTGGAGAGGCGATGCGACGAGGCCCGCCTTGGGCCGCATGGGTTCCGGAGCAGGCGCTCAGCGGGTCGCCGGCGTCTTGCTGCCGGAAGCGGTGGCCGTCTCGGCCGCCGGCACTGGTTTGCCCGCTACGTCGAGTTGCGGGCTAATGTGCTGCTCGTGCAGTTGCATTGCCGCCCAGCCGGGACTGTCGAACACGATCTCGCGTTCGGCGCTCATCTCCATCAGGCTGAATCTGCCACGGTAGAGGAACGTCACGCCCACGCCGTTCTGCGCAAGCTGCGGCGCGTACGTGATACCCGATACTTTTTGCGTCGACCCGGGCGCCACGGCCATCGCCGCGCGTATCTGCTCCAGTTCGGCGCTGAAGCGCACCATTTCGGGCGGCACCAGTTCGCCGATTCCGCGCAGTTCGTCGTGACGCGTCGCATACGGGCCGATCATCCGCGCCCGCGCATAATTGACGTGGTTCGTCGAACGCACACCCGCCACCAGCGCGCGGTGATCGTCGAGATCGCTCATGCCTTTCTCCAGATCGCGGCCGTGGCGGAAGCTGAACGCCTCGCTGTACGCCTGCGCGTGCTCGCTCAAATAGCTGTCGTACGAATTTCTGTCGGGAAACTCAGCGTCGGAAAAACAGAAACGCGGCACCAGCTTGTCCTTGTGGTAGATGTGGCGCACCTTCGCGTTGCCGCCGATTTCGCCAACGTGCAGCGTACCGCCCAGCAGATCGACCGGCGGCAGCCCCCCACTCAGAATGTACGGATTCACGCTGAGCGAGGCCCCAGTGCGTCCGCGCAAATAGGTGCCCTGACGGCGGCTCACCACTCTTACCGCCCCGGTCGTCTCGTTTTGCCGGAAGCTCGTGCTGGCGATCTCCCCGGTCACGTTGGCGCCCAGACCGAAGCGCGCGCCCGCCGAAGGAGACGTGGTGACCGACCCGCCCAACAGTCCCGCGATGTCGCCGCGAATAGTGGTGGTTTCCTGATGCGTCAGCCCGAGCGAGAGGCCGGAGGCCATCCCCTTCGAGGCGAGCAGTTCGAGCATGCGTTGCCCCGCGTCGACGTTTTCGCCGGCCGCCTTCGCGCGCTGCAGTTCGACGGCGGTCGAGCGCACGTCCAGATGCAGCTGCGACGACTCGTTGTGTACCGCGGCGTCGTCGTGCTGGAAGCGCGGCGGCGTGGCTTCCAGATCGACGCCGTCTTCCTTGATGCGTCTGAACGAGCGGATCACGATGCCCTTGAATTCCGTCGAATCGCGCCCGCCTCCGAAGTCGCCCCCGCCCGACACGCGCCCGAGACCCGGCTGGTCTTCAGGTCCCCACGAGTGCCCGCCCTGCTCGCCCACGCCGCCGTAGGTCGACTTGCGCGTCTCCTCGCCGACGAACCACTCGCTGCCATGCGTCGCGACGCCGTTGCGCATGACGAAGGACGTGCCGTTTTCGTGCGAGAAGTTGAAGCGTTGCAGAAGCGCGCGGTGTTCGGCCTCCTCGGGGTCATGGTATGCGTACGGCGCGGCGTTGAACGCCGTGCCGCGCGTGGAGCCGCCATGCACCGAGGTGGACGAGTAGCGGAAGTTGTTGCCGAACTGCGCGTCCTTGTAGAAGTCGCTGATCATCGTCACGGCTTCGTCGATGTGCCCGGTCGAAGCCTGCTTTGTCACACCGTCTATCACGCGGGTAGCGTGATCGAATATCTGCGCAAGCGGCGGGTCGTTGGGCGCGCGGGTCAGCGCGCCTTCGTCGATGCCGTATTCATCGGCGAGCGCGTGCAGCTTGTCGAGGTTGATCTGGGTTCGCGCGAGTTCTGTTTCCGTCTTGATGCGCAGCGCGTTCAGACGCTGCGGCGCATCGACCTCGGGGACATCGCCATGCGCGCCGTCGAGCGGCACCGGCTGGCCGGCGCACACGTGCCGGCAGTACCGGTCGATGTCGCTTAGTTCCACGACGTTCGGCTGCTGCAAATTGAAGCCTCGGCCATTGACCACGTCGTTGAGTTCGAACTGGCGGCTCTCGCGATTCTCCGGCTTCCAGACATCGAGCGCGACGAGCTGCGCGATCAGTGGCGCCCTCACACCGTCGTTCGGTGCTTGCTGAATGCGCTGCCGGGTCTGCTCGCGCACCTCCTGCACAAGCGAGCGGACCACCGTGGAGTCGGCATTGCCCAATAACGTAGCGGCTTCCTCCTTGAGCGTGCGCAAGTCGGCCCCGCCGAGGCCGAGCTTAGTCGCGTGTAGCGGCGCCGCGCGCTCGCCGTCTTCCTGCCCGTACACATCGGCGATCTTCGCCAGCCACTCCTTCGCTTTCGCGAGATCGCCACCCGGCAGGTCGTCGCGAAAGCCGTTCTGCCAGGCGAACACATGCGCCTTCTGCTGCGCGCTAAGGCTCTCGTCGCCGTGCATCAGCCGCGTGGTGTTCGCAAGCATGACGCTGCGGGCAAACGAAACCGGCCCACCCTCCGGCTCGCCCGCCTCCACGCGCCCGGCACCCCCGCCCGCGTGCGCCGGCTGCTGCGACGCCCGGTATGCCTGCATCGTGTGGCGAAGCGCATCCACTTCGCGCTCGTCGAGATTGTCGTGACCCAGCAGGCTCAGCATCTCGGGAAACTGATTGCTCTCTGCCGCGTGACCGAGCACGTCGAGGAGCAGCTTTGGCTCACCGGACAGCGGGCGTCTCGCGCCGGGCCCGAGATGAGCGGATATGAGCTGCGGCACCTCGTCCCGTATGTCGCACTCAACGAGGCGTTTGAGAACGCTGAGTTGCGCCGCGCCGGTATGGCCGGGTTCGATCGCCCTCTGGAACGCAAACGAAAGTGCCAGCGAGCTCAACTTCTCTTCGCCACCCGCGCGCCGGTCGAGTCGGCGCAGCACCTCGCCCGCAGGCCGGCGCACGCCTTGCGGAATATCCGCGTTGTTCCAGAACGACGAGATCGGTGTCTCGCTGTTGCGGGCCAGCGCGGGCAGATGACTGGACGCCACCGTCAGACCGTGCTGTTTGAAGTCCGCGCTGATCACGGCGCTTTGCATCCGCGACAGATCCGCGTCCATCTTGCCCGTCTGGGCAACCAGGCCTGTCGCCGCACCCGACGACAGCGACGTCATCAGGTCCATCCCTCGCGGCAGGCCGAACATTTCAGCCACCGCGGCGACAATGCCTTTCTCCTCGCCCGACATCGACAAGGCCGATTGGCGGGCCGCGAACAGGCTCAATCCGTCCACATTGCGCACCCGCGAATGTTCAGTGAACGGCGTGCGCACGTCCACGCGCATGCCGTGGGGTGTCGCCGGCATCGACGCCAGCACGCCGGCGTGAGGCAGGCTCGTGGACTTGAGCTTGCCCTTGTCGAGCGTGCCGGCCGCGCCCGCCGCCGAGGTGGACGGCTGCGGATCGATAGTGAGTTCGTACGCGTGCGCATCGTGCGATGCGTCCGTGACTTCCGATGGGTTCATGATTAGGTTCTCCAGAATGCCGGCGACGGCGCGACGGTTTCGTTCAGTGCGACGTCTTCAGCCGGCGGACCATGCGTGCGACCGCGACGGCGCGCGACATGACGAGCTGAAGACGTTCGAGCATCGCCTCGGGGTCCGTCGCCGGTTCGCTCCACATCAGCGCGACGAACGGGTCGATCACCGCGAAACGCATTGATTCACCGTCCACGCCCCAGTTCGCGGCTTCCGTGAGCATGGCGACCCATGCGCTCGGACTCATCTGCGAGACGTCCGCGATACGGCAGAACACCGACAGGCGATCGCCGTCGACGGCGACATTGACCGCCACCTGGTTGTCGATGACGAACGCAAGAATCGGCTCCTTCGAGTCGCCCAGCACGGCGCCGAGCCGTTGCGAGATGCGTTCCATGACGTCTCGCGGCGAGACTTTGAGAGCGGTGTCGAGCATATCCATTTCCATGTTTTCCATTCCCTGCAATTAAAGTGAGAGTCGTGCGAAACGCCGCCGTCCTCACGAGCGGCGTTTCGCTTCAGTTGACGATCAGGCTGCCTGGCGATCCTGAATATCCGGATGCGCTTGCGCGAGCACGGCGGCCCCGGTGCGGACGTTCTCGGGCGTCACCGCCACCGGCGAATCTTCCGCCGAGAACAGACGGCGCGCGGCCGACGCCATCGGGTCGACAAAGCTGACGCCCGGCCAGCGTGCGCGAAGTTCCGGCTCCTTGAACGGCAGCGGAAGTTCGGTGCAGCCCATCACGAACACCGCCGGTTCTCCCGGATGCGCCTCGTTGTGCAACGCGACCTGATGATCGATCACCTTCGCGAGCTTCGTTCGCGCGAGATCCATGTTGCCGACCTTGACACCCTCGTAGATCACGCTCATCGTCATTTCCTGATGCTCGCGGTCGGGCGTGACCCACGAAAGCCGGTTGTTCGCGTGGTTCTGATAGAGCCCTTGGGCAACCGTCCCGTCGGTTGCGAGAAGCACGACGTGATTCGCGCCCGGCACCTGCTCGATGTCCTGCACCGCCGCGCCGGCAATGTGCTCGATATGCATGTCGTAGCCTTTCGAGTGGATATAGGCCGTCGTGTTGGCGTATTCGTCATGCGCCGTGTTGCAGATCTTGGAGAATCGGGTGATACCCATCGCGTGCATCCGCTCGACGCTCTTCTGCATTTCGGGTTGCGGGTTGTGAGCGTCCACCATTGCCGGATCTCCGCTGCGCTTCTTGATCCAGCTGGTGCGGTCCGGTACGTGCGTCGCCTGGTGCAGCACCATCTCGCCCTTCGCGTTTTCGCCATAGATCCTGACGAACTGGGCGCCAGCGAGCGCGCCCATCCCGCCCATCGCGCCGACCTGCGGATCGCGACGCTCAACCGGCCTTTCGCGCAGTTTCGCGATGGTGTGATCGAAGTGATCCATCGACAGTTTTTGCAGGAACGGCAGGCAACCCGCGCAGCCGAACTGCATCTCTTCGACATGGTCGGCATGCTCGGCGCTCGACAGATGCAGCGCGCGCGACGCAGCCTCCTTGTTGCTGTCGATGATCGGAATGCGGCGCTCGCCCTCCATCACGTGGTCCATTTCGAGGGCGCTGGAAATCGAGGGATAGCCGACCACGATGGCGTCGACGTTCGAGTTCTCCGCCATATGCCGGACCGCCGCGCGCAACTCGTCACGGCCCGTGGCAACGTCCTGCGCGCTCGCGTCGCGGTGCTCCGCGGCATCCAGACGCGAGGTGTCGCCTTGCGTCTGCACCCAGTGCTTGTCCTTGCCGTAGCGTTGAAACACGCGGGCGTCGTAGATATGGCCCGGAACGAGCAGGCCGACGTTGCGCGCAGCCGGCGCGCGCTCCGCCACGCGCTGCATGGCGATTTGCGGAACATCCAGCAGTTGCATGCCGGGGTTGAATTTTTCGACGTGCGCGCGCAGTTCGCCGAAGCCCTCGTGCGAAGCCAGATCCGTCACGACGGCGATTTCGGCGCCGCCACGGTGCAAGGTGTCCAGCGCCTGCTTGGTGCCGTGCAGCGTTCGGGCAAGACCATGCTCGCCAACCGGCGGCACGTGATGCGCCATGTAGTGAATAGACTCGGCCTGCTGCTGGTCGGTCAAGCCTTTGCCCGGCAGCGTGATCAGATCCTCCGCGAACCTTGCGCCGGTTTCCCAGTTATTGTTGACCGAGCCGATGACCTTCTTGAACGAATTCGGCTTCGGGGCCGCGCTCTGGCGAGCCGGCGGCACGTTGCCCATGTGCTCCGTGCTCGCCGGACGGCTCGAACGCGGAACGTTCGCTCGGGTGTCTGCGCTCGCCGACGATTCGGGTTGCTCATACGCAGCCACGTCGTGCGTATTTGCGCTCACTGCTCCTTCGTTTGTCATTTCAATGACCTCCGTGAAAATGCCGAGAATAGGCAGCTTGCAGGGGGCTCACGCGAGGCGCGCGAAGCGAGCGATCCACATGCGAAGCGCCGTGCCGTTCGCGGCCGGCGCTCAGCCTTGCGCCGGCCGGACAATGCGCCGCAGTTCGTCGATCACGTGCGGTGACGCGTCCGGCGGCGCGAGCGACAGCGCCCGCCGCGCATGGGTATCGGCGACGCGGTGGTCGTGCGCGGCGTCGTAAAGCCGAGCCAGGTGGTGCAACACGTCGAAGCTGTCGTAGCCGCCGTCGAGCGCGGCGATGAGATACGGCAGCGCAGCGGGAGCGTTGCGGCTATCGCTTGCGGAGCGGCCGTTGCTGTTGCCGTCGAGCAGCATCCGCGCGTGCAGATAGCTCCATTCAGGCAGCGCCGGCAGGTCGTTCGCGAGCGATTCGAGCACGCCGCGCGCGCTGCTCATATCGCAGCCGGCATCCATCATCTCGCGCAGCATTCGCGCTACGGCGCCGTGTTGATTGCGCATGCGGTAGACCGCGCCGATCAGTTCTCCGAACTCGGCGTTCACCGCGCGCAGCCGCTCGGCCATCGCGTCGATGCGCTCGCCGCATACCCCCTCGCCGCTCCATTCCGCAATGTCGTAGAGTTCAGCGCCGAATGGGCTTAGATCGAGCCAGTCTGAAACGCCCGTCGCGGCGTCGACGATATGCAGGCCGCAGCCGCCGCCCGCGTGCCCCGCATGCGCACTCCGCTCGTCCTGTCGAGGCTCGGCAGCCGAAGGCGGCGATCGCGTCGCGACATGCGCCGCCTCGCTCACACCGCGGCTTTTGCTATGCGTGCGCGGCATGCTCGTGCCGACGAACAGGTTGCCGCCGGCCGCCAGCGCGCCGCGCACGTAGCCGTCGAGCGGACGATCCGCGCCGCGCGGCGCTCCCGCCACATGAACGAGACTACCGTCGCGCGAACTCAGGCACAGGAGCGTCGCGCGATCGACGAATAGCGAATGCGGGTGACGCAAGCCGCGCCGCACCACCTCGCCACCCGCGCTGAGATCGAGAATCTGGCCATCGCGCGCCTCGCGCCAGGACGCACCCGGCTTGCAGCCGAACAGCGACAGGTACACGCGGCCGTTGAACGTCTGCAGCGAGTTCATATGCAGCGTATCCGCGCCGGGTTCCCGTTCAAAAAACACCCGCACGCGCGGCGCGGCGTCATGCTGCCAGTCGACTGCGAAGACCTGATTCGAGCCGCTGCTGACGATCAGCAGTTCGCCGTGCCACGGCACCAGCGAATGCGCGTCGAATACCTCGGCGAGCCGCGCGGCGCGGCGCACACGGCCGGTCCGGTCGATTTCCGCGAGCAGCGTGCCCACCGTCCCCGGCACCCGGATCTGTAACGCCGCGTAGTAATGCTCGCCTAAGCGGCACAGGCCCGTTGCACCGACGACCGGCCCAGCCACGTCGCGCAGGTCGACCCATTGGAAAACGTTCGTCCGCGTGTCGAAACGCGCCAGCACGTAACCGGACGGTTTGGCATAACAGAAGCTCAACAGCAGTTGTGTCATGAGAGGTTTCACAAAAGCAGATGGGCACCCGCGCGGGGCGGGCGTCAGGCAACCTGGCGAACCGGCCGCACGATCATCGGCAGCAGTCGCGCAAGTAGCTGTTCGGTACAGAACGTGCGGTCGCGCCCGCCGGTGTCGATCACGATGGAAGGCGACGCAGGCGGCTCATACGGCGCATCGACGCCCGTGAAGCCGCGCAATTCGCCGGCTCGCGCGCGCCGGTACAACTCTTTTGGATCGCGCGCCTCGCATATGGCAACCGGGGTGTTCACATAAACCTCGACGAAACGCGACGCGCCGACGATCGAGCGCGCGAGTGATCGTTCGCGCCGGTACGGCGAGATGAACGACGCGATCACGATCAGCCCTTGTTCGTTGAGAAGCCGCGCCGACTCCGCGGCACGGCGGATGTTTTCGTCGCGCTCATCCGGCGTGAAGCCGAGATCGCTGCAAAGACCCTTGCGCAGCGCATCGCCGTCGAGCATGCAGCAAAGCTTGCCGAGTCCGCGCAACCGTTCGCGTACGCCGCGCGCGAGTGTCGATTTGCCCGCGCCGCTCAGGCCGGTCAGCCAGACCGTGACCGGCCGCTGGCCGAGCGTCGCGCAGTAGCGAGAGGTTGCGAGCGCGTCGTCGCGCAGCGCGGCTTCGTCGACCGGACTCATCGCAGGTCTCCCGCCGGTGTGTCCGCGACCGGCGCAATCAGGCCCCAGCGTGCGAGCGTCGTCCTGATCATGTGAGCGTAGGCGTCGCGAAGCCGCGGGCTCTGCGAGTGATAGGCGCCCACCGCGTTCCACGTATTGCCGTACGCGACCATCTTTTTCTTCAGGTGCCACGCCGCGACATACACGTTCACGCATTCGTCGAGCAGGTCCTTTTCATGGATGCCATAAGGCGCCAGTTCACGAAGATGCACCGAGTTGATCTGCAATTCGCCGATGTCCGTGGTGCCGTTTCTGTTCTTGTGCAAGGCGTGCGGATCGCCATGCGATTCGACCGCGGCGATCGCGCGCAAGATCAGCGGATTCACGCCGTGGTACGACGCCGCGGTGTCGAAACAGTCGGCGAACGCGGGCGCGCTCATGCACGACAGCACCAGCAAGGACACGGCGAACGCGCATCTAAGGCGACCCGAGCGACGAGCCGGGGCCGGACAGAACGACGGCCGTCCCGCTGGATGTGCGTGATAACGATGATTCATCGTGGGCCTCCGTTGGAAGGATGGATACCGGCGAAGCCCATCGCCTCGCGCGGCATGACTCGGCGGGCCACCGTTGCCGCGCCCCGCGTGCATCGCAAGTTAGTGGGCCGCGCACGGCGCGTCCAGCGGCGGCCACCGCCTTGCGACTGCATGCTTCGGATTCGCGCGTATCGCTTCGGCGGTCGTGCGTCAGCACGATTGGCGGGCGCAGCGGGCTTCGCATTCCTTCCGCCTGCTTCGCCTGTCGCCTGGCGCCGAACGGCAGGGGCGCGCTATAAACGCCCTCGTGTAAGTGGCCCTTTCCGATGTAATCGGACCAGCGGGTGCCACACTCTTTCGGAGAGCCAGGAAATGTTTGACGAGACACACGGCGTTTCAGAACAGCGCCATCCAGGCTATGTGGATGGCGACCGGCAGGCGGAGCACGAGACCGGGCAAAACTCGGCCGGCGCCGTATCGCCGAAATCGACGAGACAGGCGAGCCACGCATCGCTAGATGCGTTGTCAGAGTCCGCCAAGGTGCAGCGGGCTCAGGATACCGAGCATGATGTCTCACCCGTCATATCCGCGAGCGGCACGACACCGGCGCGCTGGCGCTCAAGAATGCGCTCGCAGTCGGACGCGTCCACCATCTCTCTGCTCGACCTTGCATCGAACCATGGCATGCCACCGGCGACGTCCCCTTCACTCCGCACGGTCCCGTCGCATATGCAGCCGATGCGGCGTCCCCCGCCATCCATCGCCGGCACGGACAGCGACACGGACGGGCCGCCGAGTCCGTCGCTGTCGCCGACCTCGACCTTCATGGAGCGCCACGAGTATGGCGTCGGGCAGCCGCGTCTCGCGAAGCCGTCCACGCAAACGGGCGAAAGCACATCCCAGGTGGAGCCGCTGGAGAAACCGGCGGCTAAGCAAGCGGAAAAACTCGTTGAGAAACCGGCGGAAAGCGCAGGCGGGAAATCCGGCGGCGAATTCCCTGCGGACATCAAGCGTCCGGACGGGCCGCCGCCGCCGTATGTCGCGAATCCCTATCAGATGCCGCCGCCCGGGCGCGCCGAACGATGGATGCAGACCTTCGGGCAGCTCAATCAGATGGGCGGCATGGCCGCGCAGATCGTTCTAAGCGTGCTGCAGACGGTCATGCAGACGCTTCTCACCGCGGCGAACTATGCGGTCGAGAACTCGAGAAAGCGCTAATCGCGCGTCGCATGACGACCAGATGATCACGACGAGGACTTTATGCTGCTGACCCAACCCCGCACGCTTGCCAGCAAGACACTTCTGGAACTGCTCACCGATCCGGCAGACGACCGCGACGCGCTCTATAGCGGACTTTCTGCAGCCGCTCCGGTCTATCGCGACCCGAGCGGCGCATGGATGGTCAGCACGTACCGCCTGTCGCGTGCGATCCTGAATCATCCAGCGCTCTCGTCTCGCTCCCCGCTCGTCGCAACCGGAGTGCTTGACGACGAGGCGGGCATTCTGGAGATGATGCTGTTTCAGGACGACGCCGATCACCACCGGCTGCGCCACGCCTTTGCGCCACTGTTTTCGAAGACGCGGCTCTCGTCCCTGCGCGATGGGCTGCGCGCGGACCTGGATGCGCTGCTCGCAAGCTTGCCCGATCCGCATCGTTTCGACCTGATGGCGTACATCGCCCAGCGGCTGCCTTCAATGACGATCTGCCGTCTGATCGGCCTCGACGTTGCCCATGCGCCCGAACTCGTCGCGGGCTCGATGTCCGCGATCCGCCTGATCAGCGCCGCCCCGCTGCGGCCGGACGAGCGCCGCGAAGCTATCAGGCGGACCGTGGCTTTCATGCGCGACCTCGAAAGCCACATGCCGGCCGTGCGCGAACTGCTGCGGACCGCTCCAGCCACGCCGGCGGAACGCCCGCCGCAAGATCGCGAACTGACACCGCATCAGCTGCTGGTCAACGTGCTGCTCATGTTCATCGCCGGCTACGGCACGACGATGCTGTCGATCGGCAACACCCTCAGGCACGCGCTCGCGTGCCCCGGCCTATGGCAACGGCTGGCCGGCGAACCCACGCTGGTGCCGGCGGCCATTCGAGAACTCATGCGCCTCGAACCCGCGGTGCATTTGCTGTTCCGTTACGCGCGGCATGCGGTCGAGTTCGACGGGCTAACGCTCGCCCCCGGCGACGCCGTGGCGATCGTCGCGGCCGCGGCCAATCGCGATCCCGCCGAATTCGATATGCCTTCGCAAGTTCGTCCGGAACGCGCGCATAACGGCCTCGTGTTCGGCGCGGGTATGCATGGCTGCATCGGCGTGCCGCTCGCACGCATGCAACTCGAAGTGGTGTTCGATACGCTGCTCGCCCGCATGCCACGGCTCACGCTCGAATCGGCGCGCAATCCGCGCTTGCAGGAAGGCAGTTTCCGCGGCTACAGGACGCTGTGGCTGCGCGACCAGGCGGCGCGTGCCGGAAAGTAACAGAACGTCACAGTTTGCCGACCGCGACGGGACGAGATGCAACGATACGTTCACCAGCAAGACATTTCGTATCCACCCATTTCACGCGGAGCGCACCATGTCCTCAACGATCTACTTTGCCGTCGCCTCGACCCTCGCATCGGCGGAACCGGCCTCGACGTTCTTCACCAAGATGCTGGCCGGCCAGTTCCGCGATGCGCTGGTGGTCGCGGCTGCGCGCGCCGATCGCGCGCAGCCTGGGGCCGCGCCGGACTATGCGAGCCTGCAGGCATACGCGGACGTCCAACTCGTGCTGGGCCGTCATGAAGATGCCGAGGACACTTACCGGCGCGCTCAGAAGTGCATGCGCGGCGAGCACCAGACGATGCGCGCGGCGCTGTCGCGCAACGCGGGCTGGCAAGCGTTGTTCCAGAGCCATCTGGGCACCGCGCTCAAATGCTTCAAGCGAGTAGTAGAAGACGACGACGCGAGCGACGGCCTGCGGCTCGAGAGCCTGGTCGGATCGATCCTCGTGCTGTTTCAACTGGGCCGGCTCGACGGCGTGCGCGCCCTGCTCGTCACACTACGCGAGCGGGCGGCTAACGCGCAGGACTCCCGCTGGCTGCGGCTTGCGCACGTGCTGAGTCGAGACGTGATCGCGCAGTACAAACTGCGTTCGTGTGCACAACTCGCCGACCACATCTACTGGCATTCCGCGACGCTCGAGGCACGCTCGACCGATCTCGACGACGCGTTGACCACCGTGCCCGCCGACCATATCCCGTCGATCGCGGTGCTAACGCGCCATGCCGACTATATGAATCATCTGCAGGCCTTGTCGCGCGGCAGCCAGGCTGCGCTCGCGCAGATCGAGTTGCATTTGCGCTGGAGCCAGGGCGCCGGCCTCGACGACTATCAACGCGAATTGCGTCTGGACGTCACGCTCGCGTCGCTTGCCGGCAAGCTGCCGCACATCGCCGAAACGATGCTGCATGTGTTCGGCGACCGGCCGGCGCACGGCAGCCAGCACTCGCACTGGTACAACGAATTTCTCTATTGCCAGGCGAAAGTGCGCCAGCAACAGGGACGTCTGCACGACTACGCGCAGATTTACGCGCGCTACGCATTGCAGTCGCTGCGCCACGTACGGGCGGACAGCATTTCCGTGCCGGCCGCGCCCGCCGAACGCGTGCAGCCCGCCGCCGACGACATCAGCGCGCGTCTGCCGGGAAAATATCGCCGCGCCTACCGCTATCTCGTCGAGCACCTGGACCGCGCCGATCTGTCGGTTCGCGAGGTCGCGAGCCATATCGGCGTCACGGAGCGCGCGCTGCAAGCCGCCTTCAAGGCGAACCTGGGTTACACACCGAGCCAGTTGATCCGCAACCGTCGAATGGAGCACATCCGCGAGGAGCTGCTATCGGACGAGACGCATGCGGCGAGCGTGTTGCGCGTCGCCAACCGCTGGGGCGTCCAGCATCGCTCGACCTTGCTCAACGGCTACCGGCAGCGGTTCAAGGAAGCGCCGTCGGAAACGCTTGAACGGTGAATAGCTCGGCGGCGGGATGGCGGCATAGCACCGTTGCGGCTCCCACCAGCAACCGATGATGCGGCGGGCGTTGCCGCGAACGAGCAGCACGGCTCTTGCGCTTTCTGCGGAAAAGACCGCTTCGAATGGTCGACACATTCATACGGATAGCGAACCATGTCAGGATTCATCGCACCGCGCATAGTCGAAGCGGGCTCGATCCGGCTACGGCCTTTCGCCCCCGCCGACGCGCAAGCGCTGTTCAGCGTGCTGCTCGGCGATCCCGAGGTGACTGCATGGCTACCGATGCCCACGCATGCCGACATCGACGAAACGCGCGCGTTCATCCGTCGCTGCGAAGCCGGCTGGCAATCCCATACGCGCTACACGTGGGCGCTCGAGGATGCCGCGAGCGGCACGCTGCTCGCCGCGATCGAGTTGCGCCCCGAGCCGCCGCGCGCGGAAATCGGTGTGGTGATCAGCAGGCTGAGCGGCCATCGGCGACGGCGCGCCAGCCTTGCCGCCTTGCTCAAACTGATCGGCTGGCTGCTCTCGCAGCCGCAGTTGTGCCGGATTCACGCGTACTGCGCGCCCGAAGGGCCGGCGGCAAGCACCATGCCGCGCCTCGGCTTCAGGCTCGAAGGGCGCCTGACGAACTGGGAGGGACGCCCGAACCAGGGGCGAATAGCAGCAGACGCACTGCTGTTCTCCATTACCCGGAACCCCGCCGATGCCAACGCGCCGGTCATGCACAGGCTCGCCCTGGCGGACTGCGCTGACGATAAGGAGCGCGGCTTCGCGTGAAGCGACAACGCCTCGCATCGCGAATCCGGCGCCGCGTCGCCCCGGTTATCGTCGATCCGTTGATGACGCTTTTCCACCGCACACTAGACTGGATCGCTTAAACGCACGCCATGGGCCTTCTCGACAACCTCGACGCGATGATGGACTGGCTGGACCGACGCACATACGGCGCCGAGCGCGGCAGTGCCGATTCGTACCAGCAGCGTGACGGGCACGTCTATGGCGCACCGCGATACGGATCCACCTTCCTGCCGCCGGGAAGCCTGAGCCAGCCGCTCGCCGGTCTGATGCCGTTCGGCAGCATGGCGAACGCGCAGGCGTATTCGTTGCCGATATTCGGCGAGGCCGGCCGCTACAACTTGACCGAAGGCCCTGTGCGTTCCATGCTGCCAGACTCCTACTGCAGCGGCGGACTGGCGCCCGCTTATCCGAGATGGAACGTGGCGCCGCCTGCGCCGATGGCTGCCGACGAAAACGAGTCGCGCGAGGCACACGCGCCACGACTGCACCATGACATAGGGGGCCATCATCGCGGCTGGCTCGCGCCCGGCGTAGACCACTCCCATCTCGGGCCGCGCCCGGATGCATCGTTCGTCTCATACCGGCTACGGCCCGTCACCGCGGACGAGGAAGCCGCGCAGTTGAACGAGGCGCTGCGGCGCTGCGTCATGCAGGCCGTTCCGGCGACTGCGACGGCCATGCCGCTCGCACGGCCGGCACAGGCAGCGCTTCCGCACGCGCCGTCATATCACGACTTCGAACGCGAGCGAGTCGATACCTTGTTCGCGTGCATGGACAGTCTCAACCTGGCTCATCTCCCGGATGAGCCATACGAAGCCACGCGCGACTGGTCACTCGAAAGCAGCGAGTTCGCGCATCTCTACGCTTCCGCGGAGGGCCGGCGCATCTATGAGGAAAGCGCCGCCGCGACACGCGCCGCCGGCGTACACCTGCGCGAAGCCATGCAGGCGGCCGGCATGACACCCGTTCCCAACGACGGCAAGGCGCACGACTCGACCAACAACTGCCTGCTGATCTCCCTTTTGCAGCATGCCACGCACGATTACGGCTCGGATCATGCGCAACTGGTCAGTCAGTACCGCGAAATCATGACGGAAGTACGAGATGCGCCGCTGGCCCGCAACGCGCCGATCCCTGCACTCTCGCTGGCGGCCAAGCGGCTGGTTGAGTTGATCAATGCCGATCCGGGCATGTCGCCGAAGCTGCGCGTCGCGTTCGTCAGCGAATTCGATGGCAGGATGCGCGTCGATGAGATCGGCGCGAAAGAGCCGGATGCGCGCACCGTGGTCGTCTGGGACCAGGGTGGACATTTCGAGGCGGTCGTGCCGGCGGAGATCGCGAAGCTCGCGTTCGCGGGCCACAGCGTTGCTTCGCATCAGCCGGTCAGCTGATAGGAGTATTCGTCAGAATGCCTTCAATGACGGATGCGAAGCTACCAGGCCCTTTGTGCAAACAGGACAGTTCCATGAAATATCAACTCAGCCAGAGCTTCTATTTCGACGCGGCGCACACCCTCGAACGGGAGATTCATACGGAGATCAGCCGGCGCATTCATGGACATACTTACCGGGCGTCGGTCACGGTGTCCGGCGCCCCGAACCCGGTCACGAAAATGATCGTGGATCTGGGCACGCTTCAGCAGAAGATCGAGGACGTGCGCGGCCTGCTCGATCACCGGCTGCTCGACGACGTGCCCGACCTCGGCTCGTCCACGCTTGAGAATCTGTGCAGTTTTATTCTGACGAAGCTCAGCGACTCGCTGGAAAACGTGATCCAGGTGTCGGTCGAACGTCCCCACAGCGGAGACAGATGCACGCTTAGTGTCGAGTAGCCGCGAACGCCAACGAAGGCGGAAAGTACGCGCCGGGCCGCAGTCACCCAGCGAAACGCGGCTCCGGCAAACCGCGCACACCCAGCCCCGTCACCGCGAACAATCCGCCCTTGTCGCGCTCTTTCTGCGGAATGCCCCACATCGGGCGGCCCATCGTCGTTACGTAGAGCGTGTCGAGATGCGGGCGCCGAACACAAGCGCGGACCAGACGTAGCCTTCTTCATCGACGGTTGCTCCGTCGAAGGTGCCCGCCATGTCGCGCGCCGAAGCGAACAGTCGGCGGTTGCCGGCAGCGCCGGTTTCGATGTCGTAGTCGTACACGTACATCTCCCTGCTATACGTGTCCGTGAAGTACAGCGTGCGATTGTCGAGGCTCCAGCACGGTCCGTTCGAACAGCTGATGCCCGAGTCCAGTCGTGTCAGCGTGCCGTCGATATCCAGCAGGTACAAACCGCCGCTGCGCGTGGAGCGCTGGCCGCGATCCGCATCGTAGCGGTCGAAATCGTAGGACATCGTGCCCGCGACGAAGCGGCCGCGCCGGTCCACCTTGCCGTCGTTGAAGCGGGTCTCGGGGTCGTCGCTTTCCGGGTCGGCGATGAACTGCACGGTCTGCGCATCAAAGTCGTAGAGATGCAGGCCGTTGGCAAGCGCCACCACCGCGCCGCCCTGCTCCCGCAGCGCCATCGAACCGATATGACGCGGCACGAAAAAGCGCTTTACCTCGCTGCCGTCCGCGCGGCAGCTGTAAATTTCCGCAGCGGTGCTGTCGATCCAGTACAGCCGTTCCTCCTTGACATCCCACAGCGGGCCTTCACCAAGATGATTGTTCGCATCCACGAGCAAGCGTACTTCAGGCATCGTCGTCTCCTTGTTGGCACGTTGTTGGCGCTTCGGTTCACTCCTTGTCCTTCAGCGCGCGCCGATGAGCGAGCAGCGCCATCAGACGCCGATCCCGCCAGCGGCTGCGCTCCTCGATGCGCTCGCGCGGCAGCGGCACGCCGTTCCGCATCGAGCCTTTCCAGCGTGGCAGCGGCCCAGTCAAAAGGCAGGCGCGTTTCGGCGATGCTGCGGTACGTGCCGCCGTAGCGCTGCGCATAGTCGGCCACGCCGCCGGGTGCGTTCAGATCGATCGTCTCGAACGGACCCATGAAGGACCAGCGCATCGCGAGACCGTCACGCATCACCGTGTCCAGATCGGCGGCGCTCGCGTAGCCCTGTTCATAGAGGCTCAGCGCCTCGTCGAGTACCGCGCCTTGCAGGCGGTTAAGCAGAAAACCCGAGATTTCGCGATTCACGGTAACCGGCTTCTGGCCAGCCTGCTCATAGAAAACGCGAGCACGTTCCAGCGTGTCCTGCGACGTCCAGGGCGCCCCGCACAACTCGACGAGCGGCACGAGCGACGGCGGGTTCACCGGATGCGCGACCAGACAGCGCGCGCGGCCTTCCAACGCTTCGGTGAACGTGGATGCCGGCAGACCCAAGGTCGAACTGGCAAGCAGCGCCTCGGGCCTTGTCAGACGGTCTAGCTGCGCAAACAGCGTGCGCTTCACGTCGACGATCTCGGCAATGTTCTCCTGCACGAGATCCGCCTCTGCGACCGCTTCGGCAAGGGTCTCGCATGCGGTAATACGCGCAACGATCGCCTCCACCGGCTCGTCGATCAGATTGAACGACGCCAGGTCCTCCACGCTTTCGCGAATGGCCGGGATGGCGTCTCTCAGCATCTGTTGCGAGGCGTCGTGTATCTTCACTTCGAGGCCGCTGCGCGCGAACACGATCGCCCACGCGCGCCCGATGCGCCCCGACCCGATTACCGCTGTCGTCTTCGTCTGCATTAATGTGTCCCAATGTTATGCGCGCCGGTCGCGCAGCGTGATGACAGCCGCCAGCACGACGAGCCCATTGATGATGTCGCGCACGGCCGGCGGCACGGTCGTGCCCGCGAGCAGCGTGCCGAGAGCGGTCAGCAGCAGCGCGCCGCCGACGACGACCACCGCGATGGACGGCAGCAGATACGGATCGCCCATGCCGAGGAACGCCTGCGAGCTGAAGCCGGCGAGCAGCAAACCGACGAGCGCCGAGCACAATCCCGAGAGGCAGTAGACGGCAATCAGCGTTGTGCCGACACGCACGCCGGAGAGCTTCGCCGCGACCTGGGAATTGCCGACCGCGTACACGCGCCGCCCGAACGGCGTGCGATGCAGCAGCAACAGCGCAAGCGCGAGAAACACCGGCACGCTCCATGCGGCGAACGACAAGGGCCCGAGTCTGCCGTTGGTGAATTCGCTGATCGCGGACGGCGACCAGCCTTGCGGCGAGCCGTTGCAGTAGATCAGCGTGAGACCTTGCAGCAGGCCGTTGGCGGCAAGCGTCACGACGATCGGCGGAAGGCCGAGCATTACGACGCCCACGCCCTTGAATGCGCCGACGATCAAGCCGACGCCGAGCACGGCCGAGACCGCCCACGCCGCCGCCCCGTTCGCCCCGTGCGTGAGGCCGGTGAGAAGAACGCCGGCCAGCGTGATGAGCCAGGGCATCGAAAGGTCCAGTCCGCCGGTCAGAATCACCGCGCCCTGTCCGAGGCCGAGAATCGCGAGGAACAATGTCAGCGTCAGCAGGCTGCTATAGAAGTTCGCGCTGGTCAGCACCGCTGGGCCATACACGAAGCCGGTGATCACCACCACTGCGAAAAACAGCAGGTACGCCGGCACGACATACTTCACCCACTCGCGGTTGCGCTCGATCCAGTCCGCAATCGCGCGGCCCTTCAGCTCCGTGTTGGCGATCGGCTGGAAACCGCTCACTTCGAAGGACACGCGCCGCGCGCGAGCATCGTTCTTCACTCGCGTGCCGGTTCGCAGCGCCTTCAGCCATTGCGCCGCGTGACGCGCGCATTCATGCGCGGCCGACTGTTTGCCGATCGACGAACCGAGTACCGCGAGAATCAGGATCACCGCTTCCGCGATGGTCGTGAAGAACGCCGACACGTTCAGCACGAGCAGGATATTCACGGTGACCATCAGCGTCATGGCGGCGAACACGGTGCCGACGCAGCCGCCGCGCCCGCCGCCGAGCAGCGTTCCGCCGAGCACCACGGCGGTAAACATCGACAGCAGCGGCGGACGGCCGACCAGGGGACCAGCAGAGCCCGTCTGCGCCGACACATACAGACCCGCCGCCGCGTAGAACATGCCTGCGAGCGCGTAGGTCATGATGCGATAGCGCGTGACGGGCATGCCGTTGGCGTACGCGCTGTCCGCATCGCTGCCGAGCGCGTACAGACCGACGCTGAACCGCGTGCGCCGGATAAACGCCCATATAAGCAGCGCGGCGATCAGCACTCCGGCCGACATGGGCAGTTTCTCGGCAATCAGATCGGACGTGAGGAACGCGCCGAACTCGTCGCCGACGCTGCCGCCGGGCTTGTTCTGGATCAGCAGCGTCATACCCTGAACCATGAACATGGTCGCGAGCGTGACCACGATCGATTGCAGGCGGAACCACGCGATCAGCGCGCCATTGATCAAACCAATGCCGCCGCCTGTCGCGAGAATCAGCGCCGCGCCAATCCATTGCTGGAGTGGCGTGCCATGCACGAAGCGCACCGCGAGCACGTTGGCGAGCGACACGACTGCCGACGCGGACAGATCGAAGCCGCCCGACAGCACGACGATGGTCTGTCCGAGCACGGCGAGCGCGAGCGTCGTCGCGCTGGAAGTGACGGAGCCAATGTCGTAGGCGCCCACCGGCGTGGTCGACAGCGCGCCCCACGCAACGAGCATCGCGACGAGCGCGCCGATCGCGATGATCAGTCCGCGATGATGATCGACTCGCGCGGCCCAACCTGCGCCCGCGCCTCTACGCACGATCCCGCTGTCGGAGGACGCAATAGCTATTTTCATGGCCAACCTCTCAGCTGGAAAGCATGTTGCGCATCACGGCTTCTTCCGTGAGCGCATCGCCGGACAATTCTCCGACGTTGCGGCCGCGATACATCACCGACACGCGGTCGCACACATTGACGAGTTCGGGAACATCGGTCGAATAAAACAGCACGGCGTCGACTGCCGCGGCGAACGCGCGCATCAGCACGAAAATCTGATGTTTGGTACCCACGTCGATGCCGCGGGTCGGATCGAACATCAGCCAGACGCGGCTTTGCGTGAGCATCCACTTGGCCATTGCGATCTTTTGCCGGTTGCCGCCCGAAAACGACAGGCACGGCTTGTAGAGTGCGCGAGGATTCACTTCCATCTGCGCGAGCGACCAGGCGATCGCGGCCTGCTCGCGCTTGCGGTCGATCAGCCCAAAGCGCGCATAACGTCCGATCACCGGCAGCGACACGTTTTCTGCCCCGGGCAGACGCAGAAACAGACCTTCGGTCTTGCGGTCTTCACGCAGAAAACTGGTCGACACACCGGACTTCAGCGAATCGGCGGTCGAGGTCAGCGTGACCGGCTTGCCGTCGACGCGGATTTCGCCGTCGTCGATATAGGTCGCGCCGAACAGCGCCTCGAACAGTTCGCGCTGGCCCATATCCTGCAACGCCGCGATGCCGTGCACTTCGCCGGCGACCAGCGTCAGGTCGAAGTCGCTCACCACGCCGTCCACGCGGATGCGGCGCGCCTGCATTGCGGGCGGCCGGATTTGGCCCTGCGCCAGCGCTGGCGGCGCGACCTTTGGCGGATATTTAGCTTCCATGGAGCGGCCGATGACGAGGCGGATCACCTCGTCGTCCGAGATGTCGGGCGTGTCGAACGAGCCGACATCGCGGCCATTGCGATACACAGTGAGGCTGTCGCAGAACTCGCGCACTTCCTGCATGCGGTGCGAGATGAACACGAACGTGACGCCGTTTGCCTTTAACGCGTCGCTCCGGCGCGAGAGCCACGCCACGTCCGCGCCCGACAGCGACGAAGTCGGCTCGTCGAGCAGCAGTACTTGCGGGCCGCGCAAGATCGCCTTCGCAATCTCGATCTTTTGCCTGACCGGCAAGGACAGGTCGCGAACATACGCGCCGGGGCGCACGTCCGGGAGATCGAGCTCTTCGAGCCATTGCGCCGGGATGCGCTGTGCCTCGCGCATTCTGATGCGCCCGAAAAGCCCGGTCGGCTCGTACGACAGGAGCAGGTTCTGCGCGACCGTGAGATCGCGCACCAGCGTCATCTCCTGAAACGCCGTCTGCACGCCGGCGCGATGGGCGTCCTGCGGGCCGCGCATCGTCAGGTCGCGGCCCATCACGCGGATGGTGCCCGCGTCCGGCTGCATCAAACCGGACAGCAGCTTGACGGTGGTGGACTTGCCCGCGCCGTTCTCGCCGAGCAACGCGTGCACGGCACCGCGCTTGACGCGAAACGACGCGCCGTCGAGCCCGACGGTCGCGCCGAAGCGCTTGGTCACGTTCGACAGGTCGATGGCGAGAGATGCGTCGTTCATGACAACGTCCTCAGTCCTGGTTGCCCGTGAGCGCCGCATTGAAGCCGACCTCTCTGGTTTCCTCGGAATAGATGTCCGCGAACCAGCCCGGCGGCACCTTGTCCAGCATGAAGTCCGTGCACCCGCCTTCAGTTCGTCGATGCTGCCGGTCTTGCACAGCTTGAACTGCGGCGTTTCGACGAGCGGCAGCTTGAGCGTGATGCGTTGCGGGAAGTCCTTGCCGTCCAGCTTCTGCACGGCCATCTTGAGCGCCATGGCGCCGGAATAGGGCGGTGCGCCGTAGGAAATCGAACGGTAGCCGATCGAGCGATAGGCGCCCTGGCCTTTCACCTCGCCAGGCGGCAGCTTCTGCACGCGGTGACCGTTCGACGATTCACCCGCGCAGGGCTTGATCTTGTCGTCGGCGACGCCGTGCGACTCGCGCAGCGCGAGCAGCAATTCCATGATATGCGCCTGCACCGAGACGTCGAGACCGGAGACGATTTCATCGGCGACGAGCAGCCGCGGCACGTCGCACAGCGCGCGTGCAATGTTCACACGCTGCCGCTGCCCGCCCGACAACTGCGACGGGAAGCGCTGCGTTCCCAGGTTCGCCCGATCATCTCGCGTATCGTTAAGGCATCCAAAACATTCGTACCGGCTTTCGCATGACCCGTACTCTAACGGGTCATCAGCGGCAGCCTGCAAGCTGAACCATTGCAACCAATTGTCCAATCATCGTTGACTTCTGGAGTCGAAAATGAAAACCATCCACAACATTCGCCGTTTTGCCGCAGCCTTGACCATTGGCGCCAGCGCATTCGCCACGCAGTTCGCCGAAGCCGCACCTGTCAAGAACATCGTCCTGGTTCACGGCTATTTCGCCGACGGCTCGGGCTGGCAAGCCGTGTCAAAGATCCTCACGCGGGACGGCTATAAAGTCACGGTGGTTCAGGAGCCGGAGACGTCGTTCAAGGAAGACGTCGCCGCGACTACGCGTATCGTCGATGCGCAGAACGGCCCGACAATCCTCGTCGGCCATAGTTACGGCGGAGCGGTGATTACCGAGGCGGGCAACAATGCGCGCGTGACGGGCCTCGTCTACATCGCCGCGTTCGAACCGGACGTTGGAGAAAACCTCAAGGACCTGACGACGAAAATGCCGGCCGCGACAAAAGCCATCAAAGCAACCAACGATGACCACCTCTACTTCGACGCAGAGCACTTCAGAGCCGACTTCGCTGCTGATGTACCCGCTGCGGAGGCCGCATTCATGGCGAGTTCGCAGGTCATGCCGGCGCATGAGTCGTTCACCGCGCCGGTGAGCCAGCCGGCCTGGAAAACGAAGCCGAGCTGGGCCGTCGTGGCGACTCAGGACCGAACCGTGAATCCCGATCTCGAACGTTGGATGGCGAGCCGCGCGAAGAGCTCGCTCGTGGAGGTTCCGTCGAGCCATGTCGCCTATCTGTCGCATCCGGCAGAAGTCGCCCGGGTGATCGAGCGGGCGGCCACTGCAACGGGCAGCCGCTGAGCGGATCGGGCCGGCTACTGGTGCGTAGGTACGCTGGACGAGCCGCGTGCCAGGACGCAGCGGCTGACCGACGACCGCTTCTCTTCTATCAAGAGACGCCGGCCGTCGGGCGTCGAATGGCAGATAGGAGTCGGGTCCGAACGTTAGAGCCGAAGTCGCCGGAGATGCGTGCGCGTCGCGAGCGATCTTCGGCAACCGGCCAGGAAGAGTCAATCGCCAAGCCTGCGCGGACGCCCGCTGCCTGGCGCAATTCGGTCATTGGGTGATAAACAGGCATAACCGCAAGGCCTACTATGTGCTCCGGATGGAGTGACCGAGTGCGCAGCGTCGTGGCGACGCTAACTCGATCACGCCGCAGTTCAGTCTCCAGCCAAACACACTCTACACAACAGAAAGAACCGCAGGATCTCCAGAGCGCCAGACGTTGTCGATCGTGCTCCGCGTGATGACCCAGACATCGCCCTTTCTTGCCAGTTCGACATCGTAGCGGTTCTTCATCAGATAGTGACGAGTATGATCGCCCCGTGGTACATGCTGGGCTTCTACAAGTGCATCGAGGCGGGCCGTGTCCCCGGCGATGGTGACCCGCGGGTTTGTGACGGAGTGCGTCGTATCCAGAGTCGCGAGAGATACCGTGAGGGCCTCGACGATAACGTCTCTGCCCTCGATGACCGGATAGTCGAACCCGGCTTTAGCAGCGGCCTGGCGAAAGTCCGATACGGCGTTTTCTGCGAGTGAGGAGGATAGAAGGTTCCTATCGCGAAGGTCAATACCCGCGGCGAACCGGTAGAGGGCATCGACAACCGCAAGCTTGTCTGCGGCTTCGTTGGTGAGTGATGTTGACATGGTCATAAGTGTTGTCCTTCCTATTCCAGAAGTTTGCGAAGTGAAGCCATCGCGGCATCAGCGCCCAGGCAAGCAGCAATGGCTGTATTCCGTGATCGCTATTCGAGATTCGCGTCGATTCGCTCGATAAGACCATCGGTGTTGCGCTTGATCTTGAGAGTCCCGATCTCGTGGCCAAAGTCGCCTGTGAAATCCACGCGAACGACGGCAGTGAAGTCGTCCAGTTGCTCCAGGGACAGAAGCTTGCTGGCGGTTTTGTAGCCAACGAAAAATTGCCTGAGGTAGAGGCGAATACCTTCGGCACCAACAAAGGCATCGCCAACGGAAACGTCGTCGATAACTGCATCGGCTGTGAAAAGGGTCACCACGCCCTCGACGTCGAAGGAATTGGGGGTCTGGATAAATGTAGCAATGAGTTTCTCCATGGCCTGCTCCTCAAACGTCTACGATGGTGGTGTCGGCGATTGTCCTGGCAAAACCGCTGCCGAACAGCATCGCGGGCGTCTGGAAGCCCGGGCGGGCCTCGCCGGCCAAAACGCGCCGGCCGGCTTCGGCCGCAGCAGTTGCCGTGAATGTGTAGCCGTTGACCGTATCGAGAACCGAGCGGAAGATCCTGCCGTCGGAATCAGTTACCTCAACGACCGCCTGGTACCGATTGGCCAGTCGTTCCTCCACGCTCGGTCCGTCTGGCAGTGCAGAGAGATCACCTTGTGGAAATCCATCGCCCGTCACGTGGACGAACGTCTCAATGTTTCGCACGTTCGTCGATCGCCAGATCGTGATGAGATCGGGGAGTGTCACCTGAAAACAGTCGACGGCACCCTTTCCGAAGTCGAACCCTCGGATGGCTCCTGCAGGCCGGGGGACCAGCTTCCCGTCGGCCCGCACCAGAGTTTCGACGGTGACGCTCCCCATGGCGCTGACGGCCGAGCCTCGTGACAGACCGCCCGAGACGTGCATCGCCACCTTGATGCTCGAGGGATTGTTCGTTCTCGCAACAGCATTCTCGGCAAGGCACCCGAGCATTGCGACACTGCCGCCGCTGCCGGGCAGAAGCATGACGTCAGCAGTTCTGGCCTCTGCATCGAGCACTTCGGCCAGACGATATCCGTCGAGTTCCGCGGCGACGTCGAGATAGTGCACGCCGTTGCAGATGCTAGCCGTCATCAGGACATTGGCGGTCCTGGAAAATGGCCCCGCGCAGTTGAGGAGGACACCGACGTCAAAGAGTGATCGGTCAATCACAGAAGAGTCTTCGAGCGCGAAGACCCGATACTCCACCCCGAGCCTCGCAGCAAGCGGTACGAGCGTCGCTTCATTGCGTCCTGCGAGGATTATCGACGTACCTGCTGCTGAGGCATGTTCTGCCGCCATGCGACCGGTATATCCCGTCGCGCCGTAAATCATGAGCTTCTTCATATCAGTGCTGCCATTCCTTATAGACAAATTCGAGGCTGTAGCCGTCGGGGTCGCGCACCTGAGCGGCGTAATAGCGCGGGTCATAGTGACGCTGCGGCCCGGGCGGATGGATTTCGGTGGCACCTACGGACATCGCCGCTGAGAAAGCCGCATCGACTTCGCGCTTGCCATCGGCGATGAAACCGACGTGTGCGGCGCGACCTTCGACCGTACCTTCGCGCAACCAGAAGAACACGCGCCCGTTCGCACCAAAACCTTTGAGATCAGGGTGGCCGGCGGGGCCTTGGCTGCCGTCGTAGTCGATCGCATGTACGATGCCGAGCGGTGCGAGCGCCTTCTCGTAGAAAGCGATCGAGCGATTGATATCGCTGACGGATATGAAGACGTGGTCGAGCATGATGATTTCTCCCCGATTCAGATGATGTAACCGCCCGCCACTTCGATGTTCTGGGCATTGATCCAGCGGCTCTCGTCGGATAGCAGGCTTGCGATGACGCCGCCAATGTCTTCGGGCTCGCCCACCCGCCCGAGCGCCGTCTGGCCCGCAAGAATGGCCTCGAATTCATCGTTCAATCCGCCGCCCAGCTCTGTGCGGATCGCTCCCGGCGCAATCGAGTTCGCTCTGATGCGCCGCTCCCCGAATTCCTTGGCCATGTAGCGAGTCAGAACCTGCAGTCCGCCCTTGAACGCGGCATAGGGCGCGACGCCTGCGGTGGCGACGCGGCTGGTCGCACTGGTGACGTTGACGACGTGGCCGCCGTCCTCGATCAGCGGCAGAAGTGCCTGGGTCAGAAAGAACGGTCCCTTGAGATGCACGTTGAACAGCCCATCGAACTGGTCTTCGGTCACGTCGGTGATTGGAGCGTAGAGGCCGTGCCCGGCGTTGTTCACGAGGAAGTCGAAGGTCTGCCTGCCCCAGATGGCATTAATCCGTGCGGAGACCGCTTCGCGAAACTCGGGAAACGAGCTGCTGTTGCCGACGTCGAGCTTCAGGGCAACCGACTTCCCGCCGATCCCGGCGATTGCTTTCACAACCTGTGTCGCCTGTTCCGGATTGCTGTTGTAGGTGACGACCACACCCATTCCACGCCTGGCGCATTCGAGTGCGGTGCTGGCACCAATGCCACGACTACTTCCGGTCACAATGACAATCTTCACTGGGTCTCTCCCGTCTGTCTGGTGAGAGTGAAGATACGACCATCGAGCACCGCGCACTCACCCGATCCTCCTCGAAACTTGCCTATTTCTGCTTTTGGATTGCATGCCCGGATGGCCTCTGCTAGCGTGGGGCCATGGAAAAGCAACTGCAGGAACTAAGAGCACTAACGTCCCGGGCTGAAAACAGGCGCACCGAGACGGGTATTCCGCGTGTCGCCATGGTCCAGGGAGAAATCCCCGAGCACCTGCTCGCTGCCGTCTACGAGCCTATGGTGAACCTGATCCTGACGGGATCGAAGACGATGACGGTCGGTGACCGGACCTTTCACTATGATCCGGCGACCTACTTCGTCATGTCCGTGGATCTACCCGCGGTCGGTACCGTCCATCCGACCGCGACCGGCGAACCGTATCTTGCAGTCAGCCTGACGCTCGATCCCACCATCGTCGCGGCGCTCATCCGCGATCTGCCGGTGCAGGTCTGCAGGACGCTGTTCGACTCTGGATTTTCAGTCGCACCGGTCAATGATGAACTGCTCGACGCCTGGATTCGGATGCTCCGGTTGATGGAGCGGCCGGACGAGATCGCGGTGCTTGCTCCCTCGTACGAGCGCGAGATTCTGTTTCGGGTGCTTCAGGGGCCGCTCGGCTGGATGCTGCGAGATATCGCATCGCCGGACACGGCGCTTTCGCGTATCGGCGTTGCGATTAACTGGATACGACGCAACTTCACCGAACAGATAAGGGTTGATGCCTTGGCCGAGATGGCGGCGTTGAGCGTTTCGGCATTTCATCGCCATTTCAAGGCGGTAACGGCATTGAGTCCGTTGCAGTATCAGAAGCGTATCCGGTTGTTGCACGCGCGGTCACAACTGATCTCCGGTCAGGGCAGCGCGACATCGATCGCCTTCAGCGTCGGCTACGAAAGTCCAAACCAGTTCAGCCGGGAATATGCGCGTTTGTTCGGCCTGCCGCCCTCCAGAGATCTTGCGAAAGCCGCGCAGGAACTCCAGGGTGATTAGCAAACGCACACGAAAAATATACCTTGGCGGTCTTCGTCCAGGTATCGAAGATTATTGACGCGCTCCAGGCGGACGACTGGACATCGACAAGTTGACGGTCATTCGAGGTTCTCAGCCGATCGAATCACAGATCGTTGAGCCAACCGGAATGTTCGAGTTGAGCGTCCGGTATGTTGTTGTCAAGGGACGCTGGCAGGCTGGCCGCAATTGGCTGCTGAGGGTCGAGAAGACTCATTCGTCAATATCGAAAACTGACATTCGCGGACATGTAGTCGCGAATGTCGGCAGCGCGACCTGTACCGGCCGCACCTTCCTGATCGGCCACCGTCGGTTGAGACCGATGAACCGCCGACCAACATGATCGCCCGAATGGTCGTCGTAGCCTGGAAGCTGCGGTTGAGTGCGCGCGGTCCCGCGGGATCGTTGTGGGTTAAAGAACGGAACTGCTCGCGCGGTAGGGGCTCCGGCTAAGCGCGGTGGTTCGTGGAGGGGCGGCTGCGCGGTTCTGTATGTTGGAGAATGAGGCGATTCGCCTCGTTCCCCAGCAGGAGCCGAATCATGACCTGCCAACCGAACGGCAGCCCGCTGCGTCAGCGCATGATCGACGACATGCGCATGCGCCAGCTTTCCCCCAAGACGCAGGCCAACTATCAGCGCACCGTGCGCGAGTTCTGCCGATATCTTGGACGCTCGCCTGATACTGCCACCGTCGGGACCTGCGGGGTTACCAGCTGCATCGATCACGGCACGTCACCGGCGTCGTTGAACTCCGCGATCACCGGTCTGAAGTTTTTCTTCGAGACCACGCTCCACGAAGCGGAACTGATGGCCCGGATGCAACCCGTGCGCGTGCCCCGCCCACTGCCCGTTGTGCTCAGCCCCGTTGGAGTGGGCGGCTGATCGCCGCAACGGCAACCTCAAGCACCAGACGGCCCTCTCGGTCGCCTATGGCGCCGGGCTACGCGTCAGCGAAATGGCGGGCTGAAGGTCGGAGATGTCGACAGCCAACGTATGACGCGCATCGAGCAGGGCAAGGGCCGTAAGGACCGCTATGACATCAGCAACTGCGGTTGAAGGGACGCGTTGCGATTCCTCCGGGAGTGCGCAACCAGCTCGGACTTGCCACTGGCGATCGAATCGAATTCGTCGCGAACGATGAACCGGGCATTACGTCAGCACCTCCTGCCAACCGGTGCATCAAAGGGCTCAGAGGCCTCATTGCGGTGCCAGCCAGCCCGACGTCCGTCGAGGATATGAATGCGGCGAACGCCGAGCGCGAGTCGGCGCCGCGATGACCCCGTTCCGCGCGCCTGTGGCAAGCCACTTTCGCGATCACGGGAAAGCGAATTACATCCCGTGCCGTGAATCCCGTTTCTGGATCCCCGGCTCTAGATTCGGTTTACGCTAAATCGTCGACGATATTCGCCCGGTGTGAGCCCTGTAACCCTGTTGAAAATCTTGCGGAACGCCCCCGCGTCGCCGTAACCGACCTCCCAGGCAATTGTCTCCGCAGGCAAATTACTGAACTGGAGCATCTCGCGCGCCTTTCCAACGCGCAGCCTCTGACAGTAGTCGATGGCTGTCAGGCCGGTCGCCTTTCGAAATCGCCGCAGGAAGGTCCGTTCTTCCAATCCGGCTCGCGAGACGAGCGATGCGAGAGCCATATCTTTGGCGCCGGTGGCCTGAAGCCAATGTTGGACTTTCAGTACGGCGGCATCGCCATGGGTCAGGTTGGGAGAAAAAACGCTGTAGTAGCGTTGCTCGCGGCCGGGAGGATCCACCAGCAAAAAGCGCGCAGTCTCAGCCATGATGGTCGGCCCTAGAAAACGGTCGACCAGTTTTAAACCAAGATCAATCCACGCCATCATTCCCCCGGCGCAGATGATATCGCCGTCATCGATGACGAGCTTGTCGGTATCCAGACGTGCATTGGGAAACCGCTGCCGGAATATCTCTGCATGAGCCCAATGTGTCGTCGCCGATCGTCCGGCCAGAAGGCCAGTTTCACCCAGCAGAAACGCGCCTCCGCATATGGAGGCGAGCGTTGCCCCTGCACGATGATGGCTCAGCAGCCAGTCAACGAATGGCACTGCGTCTTCCCGTGACAGCGGTCCGCCAAGGCGCGGCGGCAATATGAGCACTGCGGGTGACCTGTTAGCGTCCCCGGCAATATTGTGGCTTCTGACTGGAGCTTTTCCGGGCGCATCAGGACGCCATTGGCTCACCCTAAGGAAGGCCGTTTGCTCTTCGTGATGCTGCGCGGCGAACCGCTCTGCAACCTCAAATAAATCGATCAAACCATGTATGGCTGCGAGCTGCGCGCCTGGAAATTCGACGATGCCAATTTCGATTGGAGGATGTGATGCCATATGTCGATATTGCCTTGGTTAATGTCGATTTCGCCACTGATGATAATCAGGCGTCAGCCTCATGATGTCCAGACAATTTCTTGGACCAGCCAGAGGGGCAGGCAATGACAGACCAGATATCTGAAAACACAGATGTGATTCCAGAATGGCAGATCGCCGGTGAGTGGTTCGACGTGTGCTCGTGCAATTCGCCGTGTCCTTGCACCTTCGCCCAGCCCCCGACCAATAATCATTGCGAGGTGCTTTGGGCTTACAGGATCAATGAGGGGCACTACGGCGCGACGCCGATGGCGGGCCTTAAGGTTGTCCTGATTGCCGGATTTACCGGGAATCTCTGGGACGGCGCGATGCTGAACCCCGGCGTGTTCTTCGACGCCGCGGCCGACGAGGACCAGCGGCAGGCGCTGGTGGCGATCTTCACCGGCCAGGCCGGGGGGTGGATGAAGCAGTTCGTGCCGACACATGTGAGCGGAATCAAGGGCGTCGAGTTTGCCAACATTTCAGTCGAGGTCGACAGTGCGCTCGAACGGTGGAGCGTGGCGGTCGAGGACAAGGTCGAGGCGAGCGGCAGGGCCATGAGCGGCCCGACCTCCGATCCGACGAAACGTCTCCAGAGCTACAACCCGCCGGGGAGCGAGGTGGGTCCGACCGACGCCCCGGTGACCTGGGGCAAGAGCGTGGCGGGCCGCTGGAAGGCGTTCGGCTTTGATCAGAACATCCCGGCCGGTCAGGCCAGCAAGCATATCCCGTTCAACTGGCATGGACCGGACGCGCCATGAGGGCCGTACTCTCCGCCTCGCGATCTGCGGCGTCCGCGCTGGGACGGGGACAGCCGGCCCTCGGCTGGACGATGGCTGTCCTGGCACTCAGCCTTTCGGCCTGGCTCTGCGCGCTAGTGCTCATGGGTGGCATGGACGAAGGGCCGGGAACGCCGCTGCACAATCTGCCGGTCTTTCTCGCAGGCTGGGTGGTGATGCTGACCGCAATGATGCTACCGTCCGAACTCAACTACATTGCAGCGTTCGGTGCGGTGCTCAGGTCGCGCGACAGGGCATCCACCGCGCGTCCGAGCGTCATGACCAGCTTTGTCGCCGGCTACGGCATAGCCTGGGTCGCCTACGGCCTTGGTGCCTATCTTCTGGACTTGGCCATTCGGGCCGTCAGCCCGGAGATGATTGCGTGGAATCGCGCAGGACCGTCGCTGGCCGGCTCGGTGCTGATCATTGCGGGTCTTTTTCAGGTCTCGCCCCTGAAGCAGGTTTGCCTGACGGGATGCCGCACGCCTCTCTCGTTCTTCGCGCGCTACTGGCGGGAAGGCAATTTCGGTGCTGTCACGATGGGCTTCCGGCATGGACTGGTTTGTGTCGGTTGTTGCTGGGCGCTCATGGCAGTGATGTTCGCTGTCGGCGCAATGAGCCTGACCTGGATGGCGTTGCTGACGCTGTTCATGTTCGCCGAAAAAATCCTGCCGAAGGGCCAGAAGCTGGCAATTCCGATCGCTTCCTTCTTGTGCGTCATGGGAATCTGGATCGCCGTATCCCCCGGGACGGCGCCTCTTCTCAAGGATCCCATGATGTTCGCCAGCATCTGTCGCGGGCTATGACCAAGTGGCGAAAAGTGCAGAAATCCGTTGAGCGAAGAAGGCCGCAGTGTAGACACGACGCCGGGAGCAGTAGGCAGGAACTGACGCGAAATTGTCATTTCAGCCAATGCCGTTAATGCGACGATTGGGACCTCAGCAGCCCTATCAATACGATCCGATGCCACCGCGCTCGATCGCCGGGCGCGGGACAGATGCTGGCGCGCTTCGGCTGGTCGGTAGTGAACGCAACGATTTTGCCGTTTCTTGCGCTTGCCGCGGTAGCGACCTTGACGTTTGCACGGTCGCAAAGGCGCGCGTCGGCTGCGTTCTGCGTGCGATCGAATTGCAGCAAACGCGGAGCATGGAGATTATCGATACACAAGAGGGTACGACTGCCTTCACCACACACTGAGAAGCAGGTAACTGGAGCAAATATATGCCGAACTTCAATGATTTCCAATTCAGGAAGCAGCCTTGGTACGACGCATCCACTATCCGTGACCTGATACCCACGTTCATCCCGATGAAGACGATCGTGGTCTACTGCTTCGATCCTCGGGCAAGCGAAATTCCGAAGAAGGTTGCCGAGTATTTTGGGGAGGTTTACCCCGGCGAGAACATCATCGACGAACACGGCAGCCGGGTCGGACATACGGCAACCTTATTTACCGTATCTAACGCGGGTGGCCGGGCTGTCGCCGCGCTGCAATCGGTTTCGACAATGGAGTTTCTCTTCCGGATGCAGAATGTCGTCGTGGTGCACCACTCTTTCTGCGGCGCGACGGCCTTCACCGCGGATGGCATTATCGACGCGTTCCATCACGATCATGGCGCGGATATCTCGAAGTCGTACGATCACGATAGCCTCTGCATTGAGGATTACGAGAAATCGCTCAAATACGACGTTGAGCTACTTCGCGCTAGCCCAGGTGTGCCGAAACATTTCAATCTATATGGCTTGTTCTACAACATTGACACCGGCGAGTTGACTGAAGTAGTGCGAGACGTTCCAGCCCGGAAGCCAGCATAAACAAGCGGGCGTGACGGTCCGGCAAAGCGCTGCCTACCGGGCCCATCTATCTTCTCAGGGGTCCGATTCCGGTCACTCAGCGGTTGCCCCGATGGCCGCGAGTCCGGCATTGACGGTGGCATATTTCGCGCCGTGCCCCTAAAACCGTCATTCACTTTCAGCCAAGCCTGGCCGAATTGGAGTGAGAGAGGTACTCGGGCGACTGCGGAAAGCTACTGGCGGGGCTGCATCCGGCTCGTTCTGAGGGCTGGTGACATGTTCGGACGTTGATTCAGAAAGGAAAGATCGATCGGGCTACTGAAGTTGCCAGGCGTTGAGTCATCGTGTGAGGCCTCTTTGAGATCGACCGAGCGGCCGACGCCCTTCAGCGTTCTACTCTGGAGCGCGCCGCTGCCTTTGAGCGGATGCAAGCCGTATCAAAGATACCGACCGAATTCAAAAAATCCATCAAACCTCAAGAGTACGCCATGGAGCCACCTAAAACTGACGTAGTCGGAGCAGCAGATTTCGAATCCGATGAGTATCTCGCCAACGTAGTCTGGGCGTCTTTGTCGGAAGCGCCGCAGGAGTGTGTCGAACGTTTTAAAGGTGGCGCGAGATACCGGCGAGAATTTGCGCCCTTCGGCGCTGCGCGTGAATATAGTGCAGAGAGCGTCGCCCAAATCGCAGCCATGTTGCCGCCCGGTCAGAGCCTTATCCTCTTTACTGCGATGAAACCAGAGATACCTTCTGGCTACGCTGTGACGCTCGACGCCAACGGCCACCAGATGATTGCAGAAAAAAAATTTCGGCAGTCTTCCGACGCCCGAGTTGTCCGCCTTGGGCCCGACGACGTTTCGGATATGTTGCAGCTGGTCGAGATTACTCGACCGGGTCCTTTCAATTCGCGCACGAATGAGTTGGGCAACTTCTTCGGTATTCGCGAGAAAGGGCGACTTGTGGCCATGGCGGGAGAGCGCATGGCCGCGGGCAGGCACGTGGAGGTCAGCGCCGTATGTACGCATCCGGATTGGCGTGGTAAGGGGTTGGGACGACTGCTGGTGGAGCATGTATCGGCGTCGATCCAGCAACACGACCGCATCCCGTTCTTGCACGTCTTCACGACGAATACTCCTGCTATTCGCCTGTACAGAGAGCTTGGCTTCCGGATTGCGCGAACTCTCCACGTGACAGCGATCGTACACTCGCCGGCTGGCGAAAGCTGAACGACGAATTGCTAGAGCATGACCAGATAGCCAAGCGTCGGTGGGTCGGGTGTAGCGGCCCAGATAGTCGAGTACGTGTCGGGTGTCGCTTAAGGGAGGCTTCGCATAGGCTAAGCACTCGGCTTGTGCGGCCGACGTGAGAAAGGCGGCGAACGCCTGCACGTTGGCGACCGGTCGATCCTCCTGGAAGAAGCTCGCCTTCGATGTCGATGCCCGCTGCTTCTGCCTTTTTGCTGACCGACATTAACATCTTTATCATTCGTCGCCGATTTTGCTGTTGCTGCCAACTAGAACTCATCGCGCGCACCGCTGAGTCCTCGTCGTCGCAGACGGTCCAGTTTCAGGATCCGCTTCCGATGAGCTAATAGCATTTCTACTTTTTTTGCATTCGCGGCGTGAGCGTTTGCATAGCGGAGTTGTCGCGGCAGCACTCGCGTGCTCGCGGGAACGATTAGCTCCGGGTAGCTATCAGATCGGGCCATACAGCAGGCTACGAGCGCCGATTCCGTAGCATGCGCTGCGCAGAACTTAAGCATCTTCACGCCCAACCGGCCAATGCTAGCCGACCTGAGATAGCTCGCTGCTTGTCGCGAACCGCCGCGCGTAATCTTTTGGGCTTACCCCGAAGCGGCGTGCAAATGCCTTCCTTAGGACGTCGACGCTGTGATATCCGCTCCGACGACAGATCTCTTCCATCGATCGCTCCCCGAGTTCAAGCGAACGACAGACCGATTCGAGCCGGACGCCTTCGACGTATCTCGAGGGAGTGGTCTGCAATTCCCGCTGGAAGATGCGCATCAGCGTTCTGACGCTGGTTGATAGGCGGGTTGCCAGAATCTCGACCGTAAGGTCCATATGCAGATGCTCACCGATCCAGAGGCATAATTCGTCCAGACTTGAATTATGCGTACGCTGTGACTGAAGTGCGACGCTAAACTGCGCCTGTCCTCCGGGACGGCGTAAAAACAGGACCAGATTTTTGGCAATCTCCAAAGCGAAGTCATTTCCCAGGTCTTCGCTCACAAGGGAAAGCGCGAGGTCTATTCCCGACGATATGCCCGCCGACGTGTACACATTGCCGTCTTTCACCCAGATCGGATCCGGATCAACCTGTACCTTGGGATAGCGCTCCGCCAGGCGCCGTGCCATGCCCCAATGAGTCGTCGCCCTGCGTCCATCCAGAACGCCTGCAGCAGCCAGGGCAAACGCTCCGACACATATCGAGCACACGCGCCGTACTGTCTGCGAACGCATTCGGATCCACTCTATGGCTGTCTGATCAAGTTGATCGAATGTTCTGGAGCCCGCAGTCACGAGCAGCGTGTCGATCGGTTTGTTCGCACTACGCTCCTGTTCGAGAGTGCGATGCCCCATGAGCCCAATACCTGTTTCGCTCTCCAGATGCACATCGGCAGCCGCGCAGACCAGTTCGAGTGCATAGGGGGCAGTTTTGCCGCCGTGCAACTGATTCGCCCACGCGAATACTTCCGCTGGGCCGATCACGTCGAGCGCGTCCACCGGAGGCAAGCCCAATATCACAACCCGCTTGGCCGTTGCGCCTGCAGGCGGGTCGAGCGGCTTCGTCCGTTTGCTCATAGAGGCGCATTCGCATGTTCATGCATAGGCAGCAATTGTGGCACGAATCGCCCAGAAACTGTCATTTCCGCCGTCCTCCAACTATCTAGACTGGACCTGCTATGCAACTTCACATGTCCGGAGGGCATGCCATGCGTGAACCTGTGATTGTCGGAGGAGTTAGTGCTCCGGACTCGGACATCGCCGCCAAAGCCGCTTCGCTCGTCGAAAGGGTCCATTCCACAGCGATGATGCATCACGTGCATCGGACATGGTGGTTCGCCGAATTCCTCGGCAGGAGGCGAGGTCTGAAATACGATCGCGAAGCGGTGTACCTCGCGTCCCTGCTTCACGATCTGGGCCTTACAGATGAATTTGCCGCAGACCAACGCTTTGAAGTAGACGGCGCCGATGCGGCCAGCCGCCTTTTGCTGGCCCATGGCTACCCGGAATCGAAAACCGAACTCGTGTGGGACGCAATCGCGCTTCACTCTGCTGGCGGCCTCGCCGACCGCAAGCAGCCAGAAATCGCTCTCGTCTATATGGGCGCCCATCTCGATGTCTTTGGACTCTTTCTGGACGAAGTCACGCCCTCACTCATCGATGACACGCTCGCGCTCTACCCCCGCCTCGGATTTAAAGCGGCGTTTACGGAAGCGTTGGCTGAAGTTGCGAGAAAGAAACCCCATACGACTGTGGGCACTGGCATCGCCGATATCGGGCGTCGCCACGTACATGGTTTCGACATTCCGAACGTGTGCGATCTGATAAATCATGCTCCGTTTGAAAGCTGACATCACGCGTCGCTAGCGCGCACTCTGCCTGGGACACGACAGATGTGGCGCGCGAAGCGCGTTTCTGCGCTCCTCTCTTTCGCGCTCGGCCACGGTGTCAGTTGATGTTGGAAGGGCGCGCTTATGAACTAAGGCGCTGACCCTGAACGTTGTGGGAGATCCGCTCGTGGCAGCAGTCCGTCTTCACGGAGCGCAAACAGGCAACAGCCGAAGAGCGGCCATTGCCTTGGCGCAGGCGGATTTCATCCTCGCCCAGTCAAACGCGATGATGCTGTATGCAGCGAGTCGATCTCGCAAAAGGCTAATACCTGATTCGGGCCCGGCAGCAGGCCTGTTTTTCGAGCGCCTGTTCTATTTCGTCACTGAAGTTATCGCACCCAACCGCAGCGCTTTTTCCCTGACACGAGAAGGTGACGAACACAGCGCCGGATTTTTAGCCGGCCGCTCGCTCGAGGCTCTCGTTCAGGCCGAACGATTCGTCAGTGACGCCCCATATATGGCGGGCGACGGCTTCACACTCGTCGACATCGGGGCCTACACGAGCGCCTTTGCAGTGCGGTATGAAATCGACTGGCCTGGATTGCCGTTGCTCAATGCCTGGCTCACGAGGATCAACGCTCGGCCCGGCGTCGTTCGTGGCAGGGGAGCGTCCTAGCGCGGCTCTCATTCAAGAACGGCAAGGTCTTACGATTCCGCCCGAAAATTGCCTGCCCAGCCATCAGCGTCAAAAAGAACTTGCAACTAGGAGCATATGCTTCTATATTGACTGAAAGGAGCATATGCTCTTAATTTTAAAGGATGAAGATCATGAACGAAGCGACCATTCTTATAAGCGGAGCAACCGGCCGTACCGGCGGTGCGGCCATCGACGAACTGCTCCACATGGGCAGGCGTGTACGCGCTTACGTGCGCTCGGACGACGAGCGGGCAGCGGCGCTGAGGGCACGTGGCGTTGAAATCGCCGTCGGAGATTTCTCCAACATCGATGACATCCGTGCGGCTATGGAGGGTGTCAGTTCCGCCTACTTCCTTCACCCGATCGCACCTGGGATTCTTGGCGCTGCAGCCTATTTCGCGCAGGCAGCGAAGGAAGCTGGCGTCACTGCGATCGTTAACATGTCGCAGATTTCGGCGCGGCGAGAGTCGACCAGCCATGCGGCACAGGACCACTGGATTTCGGAGCAGGTCTTCGACTGGTCGGGTGTGCCTACGACGCATCTGCGGCCCACCTTCTTTGCGGATTGGCTCGTCTACCCGCATTTCGCGAAGGAAATCTGGGCCAGAAAGAAGATTGATTTTCCCTTTGCGAACGGCCGCCATGCCCCGATCAGCACCGACGACCAGGGACGGGTTATTGCCCACATTCTGGCGAATCCCGCAGGCCATGGCGGCAAGACTTACACTCTCCACGGCCCGGTGGAGATGAACCATACGGAAATCGCTGCAGCCATGAGCGAGGTGCTCGGCGTGGCGATCGAATACGTTCCGACATCGATAGAAGATTTCAAGCGACAGATGGAGCAGGTGTACAAGTTCCCTCCGTTCCTTGTGCAGCACCTTGTCGAAGTCGCGCAGCACTATCGGGAAGGGGTGTTTCAGGGTACTAACGATGCCGTCGAGAAGATCACCGGCACGCCGGCGCTTTCCGTCCCAGCTTTCATTGAGAAGTATCGCAGCGCTTTCGCCTGACGAACGCGCAAAGAGCGTGGGCAATTTAACTAACGTTGAGGAGGAAACGAGATGCCGCCGGAAAACCAACCCGGGGTCGATCAATGCAACTGCTTTGCGGTGAGGAAGGCGGCACGTCAGATCTCGCGTCTTTACGACGCCTGTCTCCAGCCATCCGGCCTTCGCATCACGCAATTTCTTATCCTGGCGACCTTGAATGAACAGCGGAGCGCCTCGGTCAATGCCCTGGCCGAACGCCTCGACATCGAACGGACCGCGATGGGAAAAATGATCGGTTTTCTGGAGCGCGATGGTTTTGTGACGATGCGGCCGTCTCCCACGGACGGTCGCATTCGTATCGTCGAACTCACCCCGGAGGGAACGGATCTTTTTGAACGGGCGGCGCCGCTCTGGCGTGAGGCGCAGCATCAGTTCAGCGTCATGAACGGGCCGAAAAATGTGGCCGTGCTGCGTCGCAGTCTTGCGCAGATGAAGGTCGACAATGGGACGGCATCTTCGCTTGAATGATCGCTTTTCTGGCTGTTTCGTCGACTGTGCGGTTCGAATCGACAGTACCTTGCGTTGCGATCTCAAACGTAGCCCTGCAGCGGGTCAGCTTTGCAAGGGCAGACTGACAGCGGGAACGACTTAACCATACGGAGGACAATCGAATGTCGAAGACATGGTTCATCACAGGTGCAAGTAGCGGTTTTGGACGCGAGCTTGCAGAGCTCCTTCTCCAGCGCGGCGACCGCGTCGCGGCGACGGTTCGCAAACCCAATGCTCTCGAGGACCTTGCCGCGCAACATGGCGAACGTCTTTGGGTCGCGATCCTTAATGTCACGGACAGTTCAGCGGTGCGTAGGGTCATCGACCGCGCGTTTTCGGAGCTGGCGCGTATCGACGTCGTCGTAAGCAACGCGGGCTATGCCTTGTTCGGCGCCGCCGAAGAAGTCGGAGACGCGCAGATCGAGCGGCAGCTCGATACGAATCTGCTTGGTTCGATTCAGGTTGCGCGTGCGGCGATCCCCAACCTGCGGCGGCAAGGTGGCGGTCGAATCATCCAGATTTCGTCGTCAGTCGGCCAGGCGGCGTACCCGACCATGGGCGTCTACGCCGCCACCAAGTGGGGCATTGAGGGCTTTTTCGAAGGTACGAGGCCGGAGATCGCCCCGTTTGGCATCGAAGTGACGCTGGTCGAACCTGGCGCATCGCGCACCAGTTTCGCCTCATCGAGCGCGGACATGGCGCAGGCATTGGACGTGTATGACAAGACGCCTGCAGGAGAATTTCGCCGCATGACGGCGACAGCCGGCCTCGCCATGTTTCCGGGCGATCCACGCAAGGTTGCTTCGGCGATCATCGCATCGGCGGACCAGCAGCCGGCGCCGAAGCGGCTGACGTTGGGGAGTGACGCGTACGCACTCGTTCATAAAGCCCTGACTGAGCGTCTCACCATGCTCGAGGCCCAAAAGGAACTGGCGCATTCGACCGATGTAGACGGTTTGCGGCATGGGTAGCCGCTGGGCTCAGGCACTGCATACCAGCCGGCTGATATGCAGTGCGGAGCGGCCGGTTCGGAAGCTGAGGTCATCGTAGATGGACTGTGGCGCAGCCATCGAAGTCGCCGATGTTCTGTGCACCGTCGATAGCTGCGATCCGCTCATGAAGCGCGTTCACAGGCATGACGACGAAAGTGTTCTGCTCAAGTCGTGCCGCTGACGGAATATGCGGACTGGGTGACGTGCAGTAAGCGGTCGACGAAGGACACCCTTCCATCGAGCGGCTGATTCACAGATTGACATCAGCACCCGGTGTAAAGACAAATCAAGATGGCTAACTCGTCAACTTCTTAACGATGGAACTCCGCCCTCGCTTCCAGTGACCTAAGAGCGGCATTCTTAAAGACCGCATACGACGTGCAATGCAAATCTACACAGTCCAAGCGATGCACGCTGAGGTCTGTCCGCTGCCGTTGCGGGAAACCGTCCAGCCAAAGCCGCCGTCAGTGTTTAGAGAGCATCAATCGCCGAAACAGCCGTCAGTGATCGGCCAACAAGAGTCATTCGCCATCATCACTTGAATCGCCGACAATCCGCGGTGCTATCTTCCAGGCATAGCTAATATGCCCGGCGTCAAGCGTCAGTATCCTCTTGAGCGAACTCGCAGATCTCTGCCCGTGCGCGTCCGTCTCGCCGACAGCGCGATTCCCTGTAAGAGCAAGCTATGGAAGACGTGGACGTGCTTGTTATTGGCGCGGGCCTGGTGGGTCTGCTGCTGGGCACCGAACTGCAGCGCGACGGAGTCGCGGTAAAGGTGGTCGACCGGATGCCAAACAGGGGATTTTTCAGTAAAGCACTCGGCATAACGGCTCGCACGCTCGAGATTTTCGACGACCTCGGAATCGCTGATCGTGCAATCGAGGCCGGTACATGGCTCACCGGAGTTGAAACGTGGGTCGACGGGGCAATGGTGCCCGAGCGTTCGATGCGAATACCGGAAGACGGCCTGCCCTATGGCTCGCTTTCACTCGCGCAGTACGAGACGGAGCGGCTCTTCGAAGCGGCGTTCGCAGAGCATGGGGGGCGAGTGAATTACGGCTGTACGCTGGACAGCTTCACCGACAACGGCGAGGCTGTCGAGGCGCGTATGACGGGGTCGCAGGGAGAGGCGCTCACCGTGCGTTGCAGATGGCTGGTCGGATGCGACGGCGCGCACAGCAAGGTTCGGTCGGCGTTGCGCCTAACAGGCTGTTGAATTTGGGCCCCGTGTAAACGGGGTTTGAGGGACAGGCGTTATGGATATCATGTTCATGATCTTTGGCAGCCGATACGATGCGCGGAATCGATGAGATGCAGGAACCCCTGTTCACAACGGTCAGGCTGGAGGATTTCGTTCCGGCTGATCACCCGTTGCGACCGATCCAGTTGCTGGTGAATGATGCGTTGAAACGGCTCAACGGGCTGTTCAGCGTGATCTATGCAGACACCGGCCGGGCCTCGATTGCGCCCGAGAAGCTGCTGCGTGCGCTGCTGTTGCAGGTGTTCTACTCGGTGCGCAGCGAGCGCATGCTGATGGAGCAGATGCGCTACAACCTGCTGTTTCGCTGGTTCGTCGGGCTGGCGATCGAGGACGCCGTGTGGGACCACTCGGTGTTCTCGAAGAACCGCGACCGGCTGCTGGAACATGATGTCGTGGAAGCGTTCTTCACGGAAGTCATGGGTCTGGCGGACAAGCGGGGCCTGCTCTCGAGAGACCATTTCTCGGTCGACGGTACGCTGATTCAGGCATGGGCCAGCCACAAGAGCTTCCGCGCGAAGGACGGCTCGGACGGTGGACCGCCGGCAAGCGGCGGACGCAATGCCGACACGGACTGGAAAGGCACGCGGCGCAGCAACGATACGCATGAGTCGAGCACGGATCCGGATGCGCGGCTGTTCAAGAAGAGCCGCAAGAGCCCGGCCATCCTGTGTTACCACGGGCACATCCTGATGGAGAACCGCTCGGGGCTGGTGGTCGGCGCTGTGGTCAGTCATGCGGACGGTTTCGCCGAGCGTGCCAGCGCGTTGCGGCTGCTCGACTGCGTGCCAGGCGGCCACGCGAAGACAGTCGGTGCCGACAAGGCGTACGACACCCGCGACTTCGTGAACGATTGCCGGGCCCGTAACGTGACGCCGCATGTCGCGCGCAACGACGATCGCCACGGCGGCAGCGCAATCGACGGTCGCACGTCGCGGCATGCGGGCTACCGGGCCAGTCAGGTCATCCGCAAACGTATCGAAGAGCATTTCGGTTGGGGTAAAACAGTCGGCCGGATACGGCAGACGGTCTATAAGGGCATCAGGCGCGTCGACCAGCACTTCAAGCTGACGATGGTTGCGAGCAATCTGACCCGCCTGGCGCGAATGCCAGGTGTGGTGCTGCAAGGAGCGGTGCGATGAGCCGCGAAGGCGCGGCGACGCCGCAGCGTGAGCGCTGCAAGCATGCGAATTGCCTGCAAAAACCACCCGGCGAACCTGCAGTTCAGCAGCAAATCGCATACGCAAATCTCGTGAACACTGCTTCGGTCGTCATGACGAGGCTCTTTTCAACAGCCTGCTAAGCTTCGAAGGCGATCAATATCCGCAGACCTTTGCACTTGCAGATGTGGACGTGGACTGGCCGTATCCGCGCGGGCCCCTGTATCGATTTGAATGGACTGATCCCGCGCGGGCGAAAGCGAGCCTCGTAGCTGTGCCCGTTCGCTCCTCCGCGAAGCGCTACCGGCTCTCGATGATCGTGCCCGATGAACATGCCTCCTCGCTCGCAAGCACTGGAACAGCGGACCCCGAAACGATCTACAGCCTGCTGTTGCCGTCTTTGCCAGAAGGCACGCAGCTATCGTCGATGCGATGGTCATCGGTTTATCGGGTGAGCCATCGTATTGCATCTGCGTATGGGCGTGGCCGGGCGTTCATTGCCGGC
>NZ_JBWCCT010000021.1:0-113852 GCF_056279605.1 Paraburkholderia sp. TE9906 | reverse complement strand
CATTTCCTGCCTGGTGTTAGTCAAAAACACAGTCTTATGCCTACCCGTTATTTTAAGTGGGAGACTGTGTCCGGTGTTTCAGGGGGCTACTCCATCGGTCGAATCGCTCAACGCCTTCAGGGATAGGCCGCACACCACGACGACGATGAGTGACAGCATACCGAACCCGGCGATCAGCTTGTTTTTGATGGTGAGGTGCTTAAGTGTCACGATTTTATTTTCTCCAGTAACGAAACGTGAAAGCGTTCGCATGGACTCTCAGGTCCGGGTAGGGAACGTCTATCTGGCCGTCGAACCCCATGGCGGCCTTGCGCGTCGATCCCAAGACTGATTGCCACGCGCACCATTAACCGCAGCGCATTGACATCAGCCAAATGGGTACCCCATCTACTGGATATCGGGCCGAATGAAGCCCGACTGAAGGGAGTCGGGTATTTGCTCATAACCTTGCACGCGATCACCGAAGAAAAAGGAATTTTTGCTACTTTTCGCGTACTTAGGCGCGTGATGAAAACATCGGGTTGTCGAATGTCATTTCATGGCGACCGCAGTAGCCAGACTATGAGTCTTACGCTGAAATCCAAAAAAAGCTTGGCCGGCACGGCGTTCATCGTTATGATTGAGCAATCACTCATTTAATGCCGTCAGTTGAGGCAAACCCAGCATGGCCCGTCCGAAAAGTGAAGACAAACGCAACGCCATCCTTGCGGCCGCCGCCGAGGTGATCGCCGAACAGGGGCTGGGCGCGCCCACCGCGCGTATCGCGAAGCTGGCGGGGGTGGCCGAAGGCACGCTGTTCACTTACTTCGCCAACAAGGACGACCTGCTAAACGCGCTGTATCTGGACATCAAGGCCGAACTGCGCGACGTGATGATGAGCCGCTATCCCAGGCATGCGAGCGTGCGGGAACGTGCGCACTATGTATGGAACCAGTTCGTCGATTGGGGCGTGGCGCAGCCGCAAAAACGTCGTGCGATGGCGCAGTTGAGCGTGTCGGAGCGCCTCACCGACCATACGCGGGCCACCGGCATGCAGTCGTTCGCCGATATCCACGACATGATTCAGACGAGCGTCGCGAGCGGCGCGTTGCGGGATCATCCCCCGGCTTTCGTGTCGGCGATCATGAGCGCATTGGCGGAAACGACGATGGACTTCATCGCACGGGAGCCGGCTGACGCCGAGCGCTATCGCGAGGCTGGCTTCGACGCGTTCTGGAACGCGATCGTTCGGCACTGAAGTTTTTTTGAGCAGTTAATGAGTGATTACTTACTCAATAAATGGAAAGGAGTACAGTATGGCCAAGGTCTGGTTGGTTACCGGTAGCGCCCGCGGACTCGGGCGCGAAATTGTCGAAGCCGCTTTGCAGGCAGGTGAGCGGGTCGTCGCGACGGCGCGTGATCCGCGTCGGCTGGCGGATCTGTCGGCGCGCTATGGCGAGCGGGTTTGCGCGCTCGCGCTCGACGTCACCGATCCGCAGGCTGCGCGTCACGCCGTGCAGACGGCGGTCGACACATTCGGCCGGTTGGACGTGGTGGTCAACAACGCGGGCTTCGGTCACCTCGCGCCGTTCGAGCAAACCACCGACGACGACTTCCGCGCGCAGATCGACACCAATTTCTACGGCGTCGTGAACGTAACGCGAGCGGCGTTGCCGGTTCTGCGGCAGCAGCGGGCCGGCCATATCATCCAGATTTCGTCGGTGGGCGGGCGCGTGGGGATTGCGGGGCTGAGCGCGTACCAGGCCGCGAAGTGGGCGGTCGGGGGCTTCACTGAAGTGATCGGCCAGGAGCTCGCGCCGTTCGGCGTCCATGTCACCGCACTGGAGCCGGGCGGCATGAAAACGGAATGGGGCACCGAGGCGGCCGGCGCGACGCCGGAATTATTGCCGGACTATGTGCCGTCGGTCGGCGCGGTGACGAAGATGTTGCAGCAGTACGTGGGCCACGAAACCGGCGATCCGGCTAAGGTCGCACAAGTCGTGCTGAAGCTCGCATACCACGACGCGTTGCCGGCGCATCTCTTGCTCGGCAGCGACGCATTGCATTTCTGCGGTGAGAGCGACAAGGCGCGCGCCGCGAGTGCCGACGCGTGGCGCGCGGTCAGCGCGGCGACGGATTTCTCCGCGCCGGCGCCGCTGCCGGTTTTTCCCGGCAAGGCATCGGCGTAAGCCTGAGCCCGCCGGCCCCAACGCAACCCGAGGACGAACGAGATGACGAGCTGGACCACGGCGGACATTCCGCCCCAGAACGGCCGGCGGGCGGTGATCACCGGCGCGACCGGCGGGCTGGCTCTGGAAACGGCGCTGGCGCTGGCATTGCCGTGCGCCTGTGGGACAGATCGGAAGCATTGACCAACACGCGCTGGACCGGCGCGACTCTGGAGCACGCATCATGAAGGTTCTTATTTTTGGCGCGACCGGCATGGTCGGGCAGGGCGTATTGCGCGAATGTCTGCGCGCGCCGGACGTCGAGGTGGTGCAGACCGTGGGACGCACGCGTAGCGGCCAACTCGATCCACGCCTCGTCGAAGTGATTCAGCCGGACATGATGGACTATCGCGCGATGGACGCGTCGCTCACGGGGTTCGACGCGTGCTTCTTCTGCCTCGGTGTTTCCTCGGCGGGGATGCGGGAGGCGGACTACACGCGGCTCACCTACGATCTCACGATGGCGGCCGCGCAAACGCTCGCCCGGCTCAATCCGCAGATGACCTTCGTCTACGTGTCCGGCGCGAGCACCGACAGCACCGAACACGGCCGCAGCATGTGGGCGCGAGTGAAGGGACGCACGGAGAACGCGTTGCAACGGCTGCCGTTCAAGGCCGTGTATCTGTTTCGTCCCGGCGTGATTCAACCGCTGAACGGCGCGCGTTCGAAGACGCGTTCATACCGGTTGTTTTACGCGCTGGCGAAGCCGTTCCTGCCGACGCTCCGCGCGTTGTTGCCCAACCTGGTGCTGAGCACCGAGGACATCGGGCTCGCGATGCTGGCGGTCGCACGCAATGGCGCGCCTAAAGCGGTGCTCGAAACCGCGGACATTCGCGCGCTTAGTCGCGGGGCATCCGCGCCCGCGCTCGATTTGCGCGCGGGTTGACGCATCATCGGTAGCTGCGGGCAAAGCTGACTCCGCGCGGTGTTGCATGCTCATGCGACACCGCGGCACACGTCATCCCCAGACTTTCTTCGCTCCGCCAACCCCATCCGCGCAAGCTTCTCGCCACGCTTGCCAGGCCCAATAGCACTCCGTACACTCGCGCGTAATTCCCGGACCACGCCCGACCACGCGCCGTCCGGCACCCATCCCCGTCACGCCGAACAGAGGAGAACCCCCGCCATGGCCGATTCCTATTTCCCCCGCTGGCGCCGCCAGTCCGCTGCGGCCGAGGGCAGCGTCGTCGGTACCGACGAGCGCCTCGCCTGGCCGCAAATGTTCGCGATGGGCATTCAGCACGTCGTCGCGATGTTCGGGTCGACCGTGCTGGCCCCGTTGCTGATGGGCTTCGATCCGAACCTCTGCATCTTCATGTCAGGCATCGGCACGTTGCTGTTCTTCGTGCTGGTGGGCGGGCGCGTGCCGAGCTATCTCGGTTCGAGCTTCGCATTCATCGGTCTCGTGATCGCGGTGACGGGGTACGGCGGGCATGGTCCGAATCTGAACATTCCAGTGGCGTTGGGTGGGATCATCGCGTGCGGCGTGGTGTACGCGATCATCGGTCTGATCGTGTCGGCGGTCGGCACCCGCTGGATCGAGACGCTGATGCCGCCGGTCGTGACGGGCGCGATCGTCTGCGTGATCGGTCTGAACCTCGCGCCGATCGCGGTGCGCGGCGTGAGCGGCAGCAACTTCGATTCGTGGATGGCGCTCGTCACGGTGCTGTGCGTGGGCGCAGTCGCGGTGTTCGCGCGCGGCATGCTGCAGCGCTTGCTGATTCTGATTGGCCTGCTGATGGCGTACGTCATTTACGCGATCGTCACGAACGGCCTCGGCATGGCTAAGCCGATCGATTTCTCAGTTGTCGCGAACGCTGCGTGGTTCGGCATGCCGCACTTCACGGCGCCGGTCTTCGATCCGCACGCGATGGCCCTGCTCGCGCCGATCGCGGTGATCCTCGTCGCGGAGAATCTCGGCCACATCAAGGCGGTGAGCGCGATGACCGGCCAGAACCTCGACCGCTACATCGGCCGCGCGTTTCTCGGCGACGGGCTCGCGACCATCGTGTCCGGTTTTGCGGGCGGCACCGGCGTGACGACCTACGCGGAAAATATCGGCGTGATGGCCGTGACCAAGATCTACTCGACGCTGGTGTTCGTGATCGCCGCGGTGATCGCGCTGGTGCTGGGCTTCTCGCCGAAGTTCGGCGCGGTGATCCAGACCATTCCGGGACCGGTGCTGGGCGGCGTGTCGATCGTCGTGTTCGGGCTGATCGCCGTGACCGGCGCGCGCATCTGGGTCGTCAACAAGGTGGATTTCTCCGATAACCGCAACCTGATCGTCGCCGCGGTGACGCTCGTGCTCGGCGCGGGGGACTTCTCGCTGAAGCTCGGCGGTTTTGGCTTGGGCGGGATCGGCACCGCGACGTTCGGCGCGATCATTCTGTACGCGTTGCTGCGCAGGAAGCCGACGCAAGGGCCGGTGGCCTGATTTTCATTCGTCGATAGGCGCTGGCTGACGCAGCGAGGCGACCTGCGTCGCTTAGCGCCAGGTGGCCAGCGGCGCCGGCTTCATGTGTCATCTCATGACCGGGAAAAGCCGGGGCCTCGCCTGCCGCAAAACTCGCTCTATTTTCTCCGCGCCGTCAGCGCCGTCTCCGACAAATCCACCTCGCGCATCAGCTTGTTCCACGTCTCATCGTTGATCTCCTGAGTCTCGCGCAACGCGAGCAATGCCTTGCGCTCGGCGCGCATGGCCGCCAGCTTCATTCTGAACTCAAGCGCATCGGCGCGGCGTGCCAGTTCGCGTCGCTCCTGCTCGTCGTCGAGCGTGGCGAGGCGGCGCCGGTACAGATCCATCACCCGCGCGGTCACGTCCGCCGCATACGCCGATTCCGATTCATCCAGATCCGCGCACTCCTTGTCGTGCATCTCGTCGACCGCGCGAATCGCGGCTTGCGCGGCCATCGTGCGGGCGAGTGCTTCCTCGGCGGCATGCGGGTCCTTGCCTCGCCGCCAGCCGCGCAACAGCACCGGCAGCGCGCCCACTGCCACCAGCAGCGACAGCAGGATCACACCCGACGCGATGAAAACCGCCAGATCGCGGCCCGGCAGCGGCGAGCCATCCGGCAGCGACACCGGCAGCGACAGCACGCCCGCCAGCGTCACCGCGCCGCGCACGCCGGCCACCGTCGTCACCGAGACCATGCGTAAGCCCGGCACCGCGTTCGTCACGCCTTGCTTCGCCGCGCCGCGGCTCGCGAACCAGCGCAGAAACCACACCCACACGAAGCGCATCGCATACAGCGCGGCCGCGACCGCCGCGATGTAGCCGATCAGCAGACCGACCTGCGCGTCGCTGGTCTCGTGGGCGTCGAGCAGGGCCCGGCCGAGAATGTGCGGAAACTGCAGCCCCAACAGGATGAACACCATGCCGTTGAAGACGAACTCGATCATCGTCCACGTGCTCGCGGCGCGGATGCGCGACGCCACCGAGCCCGCGTTCGCCACGGCCGCGTAATTCATCATCATGCCGGCCGAGACGGCGGCGAGAATGCCCGACCACTCGAAACGCTCGGCGGTCAGATAAGCGGCGAACGGAATCAGCAGCGTCATCACGACGCCGGGCGCGGGGTCGCCATCTTCGCTGAGGTTCAGAAAGCGCGTCGACACGAAGCTGAACAGTGCGCTCACCGCCGCGCCGACCGCGAGACCACCCACCGCGATGATCACGAAACTGAGCGACGCGTCGCGCAGCGAGAACACGCCGGTCAGCGCCGCGGCAATCGCGAACTTCAGCGCGACCAGGCCCGAGGCGTCGTTCATCAACGCCTCACCCTCGAGAATATGCATCAGCCGGCCAGGAATCTTGTCCTTGCCGACGATGCCGGAGAGCGCCACCGCATCGGTCGGCGACAGCACGGCGGCGAGCGCGAACGCGACCGGCAGCGAGATCTCCGGCACCAGCGCATGCACGAAGTAGCCGACTGCCAGCACCGTCATGAATACGAGGCCGAGCGCGAGCATCAGGATCGCGCGGCGCGCCATGAAGAACTCGCGCTTGGGAATGCGCCAGCCGTCCGCGAACAGCAGCGGCGGAATGAACAGCACCATGAAGATTTCCGGATTGAAGGTGACGTGCAATCCGAGTTTCGGCCAGGCGAGCAGCGCGCCGATTGCGATCTGCACGAGCGGCAGCGGCAGCTTGAACGGCAGCGTGCGGGTGAGGACGCCGGAAGCCGCGACGGCAAGCAGGAGAATCAATACGGTGAAGACTATTTCCATCGGTCTGTGGGTGCGGATATAACGGGGTTTCCTGGAGACTTCGACGCGGCCGCTCGACGCGGGCTCCGCGCAGCGTTCACGACACGCAGAGCCAAAGTGTAGCCCGATGACGCCTTGGGTCATTACGAGCGCGGCGTGAAGGCGGCGCGGCGGCGAGCGAGCAGGGCGGTGAACATGGCGGCACACACGGTAGCAAGCACGGGGGAAATGCGGCCCGCGCAGCGGCAAGCTCGGTGGTAACGGCAGCGGCAAACGCGGTAGAAAACATGGCAACAAACGCAGCAACAAACGCGGCGGCAAACCCAGCCCCCACTGCAGCAACCGCCCCGCGCAACCCACTCACCTCGCCACGCACCTCAACGGTGCGCCTCACGCCCACGTCCGGCGCATGAACCCTTGCACCGGTGCAATCTTTCGAACAAATTTCAACCGAATGTGCGCCAGCGTGCGCATGGAGCTTGCTTAAGCAGTAGCGATGACGCACATTTGAAAAGCGGCGCCGAGGTATTTGTTTCCGAGTTCGGACCGGGCCGGCTATTGCGTGAGAGGACTGCATGACGATTGCGCAACAGGATAGGACGGCGAGCGTGCCGCATGGTTTCGACGTCGAGGTAGCGTCGGGCCTCCAACGTTATTCCGTACAGCACGGCGAGCTGACGCTCACCAGTGTGTTTCAGCCGATCTTCAGCCTGTCGCATATGCGGGCGGTCGGCTACGAAGGGCTGCTGCGCGCGCACGACGCGCTCGACCGCGCCGTGTCGCCACTCGACGTGTTCGGTGAAGCCGCGCGCCTCGGCGACGTGATGCAAGTGGATCGGCTCGCCCAGACGCTGCATCTGGAAAACTTCAAGGTACTCGGCGCCGAGCGCGAGTGGCTGTTCCTGAACGTGCATCCGGGCGCGCTCACCGATCCGTATCATTCCGCGGCACTGCTCGCCAGTCTGAAACGGCTCGATCTGCCGCCGCGGCGCATCGTGCTCGAAGTGCTCGAACAGAGCGCCGAAGACCTGGAGCGGCTCGCCGAGGCGGTGCGGCAGTTCCGCGAGCGCGGCTTCCTGATCGCGCTCGACGACTTCGGCGCGGGCCACTCGAACGTCGAACGGATCTGGCAGTTGAATCCCGACATCGTGAAGCTCGACCGCATCATGCTGTCGCACGCTGCGCATCGCGCCGATATGGCGACCATTCTGCCGGGGCTCGTCGCCTTGCTGCACGAAGCGGGCAAGCTCGTGCTGATCGAAGGCGTGGAAACGGAGCATGAAGCGCAGATGGCGCTCGCTTGCAATGCCGACTTCGTGCAGGGCTTTTTCTTCGGCCGGCCAAATCCCGGCGCGGTCGATCCGGTGCACGCGGTCGCCTGCATTGGTGAGCTGACCGAGCGTTATCGCGATCAGGCAGAAGCACGCGAGCGCCGCAACGCGAGCCGGCTCGCGCCGTATTTGCGCGCCTTCGAGCGCGCGGCGGAGCGGCTTGCCGCCGGTGAACCGCTCGAGGAAGTGTGCTGGAATTTCCTTGCGCTCGACCACGCCGCGCGCTGTTTCCTGCTCGACGCGAAAGGCCGGCAGGCGGGCCGCAACGTTGTGCTGCGCGCCGATCGCGCGGCGCATGAAACGCGCTTTTTGCCGCTGGCCGACGCGCAAGGGGCGAACTGGCTGCGTCGCCCGTATTTCCGCGATGCGATCAATGCGCCGGAGCGCGTGCATGTGACGCGCCCGTATCTGTCGATCAACGAGGCGTTGCCGTGCGTGACGCTGTCGGTGGCAACCCGTGTCGGAGAGCAGACCTGCGTGCTGTGCGGCGACATCGACTGGGTGGACGAAGAGCGCTTCTGAGATGATGTCGTTTTTAACGACACCTGGCTGCGCTCATGTCCGTTCTGCTCGAAGTCATTGCCACCACCGTTGCCGATGCGCGCGTCGCGGCGCAAGCGGGCGCCGATCGTCTCGAACTCGTCACCGCGATGGGCGAGGGCGGCCTGACGCCGAGCGTCGGCCTGATCGAAGCAGTGGTCGCGGCGGTCGCGATTCCTGCGGCCGCCGTGCCGGTGAACGTGATCGTGCGGCCGCATAGCCGCTCGTTCGTGTACGACGCCGACGACTACGCGGTGATGCTGCGCGATGTGCGCGCGGTCAAGGCGGCGGGCGCCAACGGCATCGTGATCGGCATGCTGAACGCTGACGGCACGATCGACCGCGAGGGACTCGCGCGTACGATCGATGCGGCCGATGGCATGGCCATCACCTTTCATCGCGCGTTTGACGAAAGCCGCGATCTGCGCGAAGCGCTCGACGTGCTGCTCGGTTTCGACACGGTGACGAACGTGCTGACGTCGGGCGGCAAGCCGTCGGTGCTGCACGCGCAAGCAACGATTCGCGAGATGGTGCGGCAAGCTTCCGGCTCGCCGTGCACGGTGCTGGCCGGTGCGGGTTTGACGGTCGATGCGGTTGCCGGATTCGTGAGCGCAACGCAAGTGGAAGCGGTGCATTTCGGATCAGGCGTGCGCGTGGGCGGCAACGGCCTCGCACCGGTCGATGGGGAAAAAGTCGCGCGAGTCAGGGCATTGCTGGATGCGAGTCCGAGCGCCGCGTGAGGTGGATGACGCGAGGGCATCGTCACCTCAGAGGGCAAAGAAAAGCCGCTTCGAGATTGCACTCGAAGCGGCTTTTCTCATTCACATTGCACGACGGCGTATAGCGCCATTGCAAGGCTACTTCGACTACTTCGTCACCACCACCGGAATGCCGCGCAACTGTCCCGCGCCCTTCATCTCTTCCAGCGACTTCTTCACCGCTTCACCCGTCGCCGGATCGATCTGCAAGCGTGCCGCCAGATCACGTTCGCCGCGCTTCACGCCGGCCAGATTCGCCAGCTTCACGTGACCATAGCCGCGCACACGCGCATGCAGATCGGCGAGCTTCGCGACGTCTTCCAGATTGTTCGCGCCAAGCCTGGTGAGCGCGCGCAGCAACGTGGTTTCGTAATCGCCCGCGAGTTCGCGCTCCATCCTGCGCTCCAGCGTGCGGCCGAACGGATCGAGCGGCGTGCCGCGCAGGCCGCGCCATTTGGCGAGCATGCCGAGCACCGGCCACATCCATTGACCGAAGGTTTTCTTGGTCGGATTGACACCCGGTTGCGCGCGCGTGAGCGTCGGCGGCGCGAGGTTGAACTTGATGCCGAAGTCCTTGCCCGCCACGCCTTCGAATTGCGCTTCGAGCGCTTCACGGAACGCGGCATCCGTATGCAAACGCGCGACTTCGTATTCGTCTTTCACCGCGAGCAGACGATAGAACGTCGTGGCGACCGCACGCGTCACGCGCTCGCTCGTCGCATCGACGGCGGTCTCCGCGCGGCGTGCCGCGTCCACCAGCGTGCGATAACGCTTCACATACGTCGCGCCGCCATAAGTCTGCAGACGTCCCTCGCGATGCGCGATCAGTTCATCGAGCGTATCGACGCGCACGGTCTGCTTCGCCGCGTGCCGCGCCTGCCACAACGATTCGAGCGCGGCCGGATCTGCGGCGGCCAGCCGGCCGATTGAAAACGCCAGTTGATTCATCGTCACCGCGACGTTGTTCAATTCGATCGCGCGCATCATCGCGGCGAACGACACCGGCACCAGACCCAGTTGCCAGGCATAGCCAAGCATCAGGATGTTCGCGCCGATCGTGTCGCCGAGAAAACGCGTGGCGAGCGCCTGGGCGTCGCACGTCGACATGCGCCCGGCGCCCGCCGCGTGACGCATCTTGTCGATCAACGCGTCGGCGTGCAGCGTCGCGTCCGGATTCTGCACAAAGGTCGCGTTCGGAATCGCATGCGTATTGACGACGATGCGCGTGCGGCCATGACGCACCGTTTGCAATGCATCGGCACTCGCGCCGACCACCATGTCGCAGGCGAGCAGCACGTCGGCCTGTTGGGTGTCGATGCGGACCTGGTTGAGCCATTCGTCGCGCGCGGCGAAGCGCACGAACGACAGCACCGAGCCGCCTTTCTGCGCGAAGCCCATGAAGTCGAGCACGGAAGCGCTCTTGCCTTCCAGATGCGCGGCCATGCTGATCAACGCGCCGACCGTGACCACGCCCGTGCCGCCGACGCCCGTCACCAGAATGTCGTACGGCGCGGCGTCGAGCTGCGTCGCGGGCATCGGCAGCGCGTCGACGCGAGCGGCCAGCGCCGGCGGATCGAACGCGGCGCCCGCGGCTTTTTTCAGCTTGCCGCCTTCCACCGTGACGAAGCTCGGGCAAAAGCCGTTCACGCACGAATAGTCCTTGTTGCACGACGATTGATCGATGCGGCGCTTGCGTCCCAAGGCCGTTTCAAGCGGTTCCACCGATAAACAATTCGACTGCACGCCACAATCGCCGCAGCCTTCGCAGACTTCCTCGTTGATGAACAGACGCTTGTCCGGATCGGGGAATTCGCCTTTCTTGCGGCGACGCCGTTTTTCCGCCGCGCAGGTCTGGTCGTAGATCAGCACGGTGACGCCGTCCGTGTCGCGCAACTCGCGCTGCACGGTGTCCATTTCACTGCGATGGTGGAACGTCGTGCCCTTTGGAAACAGATCGTGGTGGCCGTCGTATTTTTCCGGCTCGTCGCTGACCACGACGAAACGCGACACGCCTTCGGCTTCCACCTGACGCGCGATCTGCGGCACCGAGATGCTGCCGTCGACCGGCTGACCGCCCGTCATCGCGACCGCGTCGTTATAGAGAATCTTGTACGTGATGGTGGTTTTCGCGGCGACCGCCTGGCGAATCGCGAGAATGCCGGAATGGAAGTAGGTGCCGTCGCCGAGATTCTGGAACACGTGGCGCGTTTTCGTGAACATCGAATGCGAGGCCCAGTCGACGCCTTCGCCGCCCATCTGGATCAGGCCGGTGGTATCGCGCTCCATCCACGAGGCCATGAAGTGGCAGCCGATACCGGCTTGCGCGATCGACCCTTCCGGCACCTTGGTCGACGTGTTGTGCGGGCAGCCCGAGCAGAAGTACGGCGTGCGTTTCACGCTGTCCGCTGCGTTCGAGAGGATTTGCGGCGCGACGAGATCGACGACGCGTTCGCGGCGATCGAGCGCGGGTTTGTGCTTCGCGAGCCAGTTCGCGAACACCGGCAGCACGCGCGACGGCCGCAATTCGCCGAGCGACGACAGCAGCAGGGTGCCGTCCTCGGCATGCTTGCCGACGATGACCGGCCGCGCGCCTTGCGTGCGGTTATACAGGTAGTCCTTGATCTGCTGCTCGATGACCGGGCCTTTCTCCTCGATCACTAGCACTTCCGACAAGCCGGCCACGAACGTGTCGATGCGCGTCATCTCCAGCGGGAACGACAGGCCGACCTTGTAGATCCGCACGCCGGCCGCTTCCAGATCGGCGACCGTCAGATCGAGCCGGCGCAGCGTTTCCATCAGATCCAGATGCGCCTTGCCGCACGTGACGATGCCCACGTTCGCGTGCGGGCTCGGCGCGATCCATTTGTCGATGCTGTTCACGCGCGCGAAGTGGCGCACCGCGTCGAGCTTCGCGTGCATGCGCGACTCGATCGTGAGGCTCGGCAGATCGGGCCAGCGATTGTGCAGGCCGCCGGCGGGAACGGTGAAGTCCTGTGGAACGGCCCAGTCGGTTTGCAGTGCATCGAGATCGACCGTCGAGCCCGATTCGACCGTTTCGGAAATCGCCTTGTAGCCGACCCACGCGCCCGAGAAGCGCGACAACGCCCAGCCGTACAGGCCGAATTCGAGCATGTCGGCGATGTTCGACGGATTCACTACCGGCATGTGCCACGCCATCATCGCGAAGTCGCTCTGATGCGGCATCGACGACGACACGCAGCCGTGGTCGTCGCCGGCCACCACCAGCACGCCGCCGTGCGGCGACGAGCCGTACGCGTTGCCGTGCTTCAGCGCGTCGCCCGCGCGGTCGACGCCGGGGCCCTTGCCGTACCACATCGCGAACACGCCCTCGACGGTGCGTTCGGGGTCCGCTTCGACCCGCTGCGTGCCGAGCACGGCCGTGCCGCCGAGTTCTTCGTTGATCGCCGGCAGAAAGCGGATATCGCTTGCCGCGAGCAGTTTGTTCGCTTTCCACAACTGCTGGTCGACCATGCCGAGCGGCGAGCCGCGATAGCCGCTGATGAAACCGGCGGTGTTCATGCCGCGGGTCTTGTCGAGTGCGCGCTGCGTCAATGCGAGGCGCACTAAAGCCTGGGTGCCGGTGAGGAAGATTCGGCCGCGCGTCGCGGTGAGATTGTCCGACAGCTTGTAGTCGGCGAGAGCGGGTGTGCCGTCGATGGGCAGACGAGCGGTCATGGGTGAGTCTCCATGCAAGGTGATTGCTGTTTTGCATCCGCGCGCGAGGGTGGGGACCACAAAGGCACGCTGCGGAAGAGACTCTATTTTTTAGCGCCGATTAGAGAGAATTTTTTCTACTTTGATGATTAAGCCGCAAGCAGGCGCGACGAGCCGCGCTTTTTAGCGGGTCTTTGAGAGGGATCTGCCACGCGGCGGCGCGGTTCGGGTATGCCCTGGTGCATTTCGGGTGCTGTCGGCGCTGCCGGATGCGCGCTTGTTGCGACGCTTATCGAGCCAATTAGCGAGCCAATTATCGAGCCGCGGCTTTGACGGGGCCGTTCGCGCCAATGGACGCCGCATCGAGCGGCACGATCTCATCGAAGTGCGAATAGTCGATATGGGTCACGCCGTCCTTCTCGCTCATGATGTCGACGAAACGATGCTGCCAGTAGATCTGATCGCAACGCCACGTGTGGCGCGCCTGCATGGTTTGCGAAGTCGATTCGTCGACCCCTTCGAACGTGAGCAGCAGCGACGTGTCGCTCGCTTCGAGCGTCGCGGCGGTTTCGCCGAACAGCGGACTGCTTTCGTCGATGATATGCATCACCGACCAGCCCAGCTTGAACACCGGATGCTGATCGCGCACCAGCGTCAGGTCGTAGAGCTTGCGCAGCGTGAATCCTTCGGCGGAGGTTTCCTCGCGCATGATGCGCAGCCGCGCGCGGGCCTCGGCAATCACGTTCTGACGCGCGTTGGCGGCGCGCACCATCAGCGTCATGCGGCCGTCGAGCGGACGGACGACTGCGTAGCGCGCGAACATGATCTTCGCGTGGGGACGCGAAAAGCGCGCGAAGATCAGCCCCGTCGCCAACGCTATGCCGGACATGCCGACGAAGATTTCCAGCGTCGCGATCCAGTGTGCGTAGACGGTTTGCGGGTGCATGTCGCCGTAGCCGACCGTCGCGAGCGTTTCGACGCTAAAGAAAAATGCGCCGCCGAAACCCGCCGGATACTGATTGGCGATCGGCGCGCGGCCAAGCATATAAAGCGCGGCGAACGTCATGTTGAGCAACATGAACAGCACCGCGAGCGAGACGAAAAACGTCGGCCAGGGCACCACCAGCGCGCGTTGATAGAGGTCCTGCCAGAACCGCGTGGGCATGCCGTGCGCGATGATCACGCGATCGTCCAGACGGAGTTCACGGCTGCCGCGCGCACGACGTTTTGGCGCGCTCGGTTCGGGCTCGCCGATGCCGGAAAAACGGTCTGACGATTCAGTCGCCATCGCATGCTCGTAGGGATGAAAACGGACAAAGCGTAGCACGGTGACGCGGCGGGAGAAGGGATCAGGCGGCGACGAAGGAGGGGCTATGTTGTGGGTGTTCGTGCGCGGGTGATGCACGCAGCGGTACTCACGGGGGGGGGCGTGCAGCGACGTTCGTGCTTGTGTCCGTATGGCTTGCACTGCACGCGTGAGGTAGATGCAACGCATTCGGCTGCACACTCGCGCGGACACCGCGCAACGCGTTGCCAATCCGCGCGACACCAGGTGGCGAACGACTCGTCCCATCAACCAGACAACCAACGCGCCCCGCTCGGTGCGAGGCTACGGAAAAGCGCGCGGCTTGGGAATACCCGCACCGTGCTCGATATCGTCGACAGCCTGCTGGTGCGCGGACGCCACCGCTTCGGCTTCATCGGCATAGCCGTCGTCGCCGCCGACCGTGGTCCACGCTTTGACGGCTTTCTCGCGATGACGGATTTCGTACTCCGCATCCCAGCGCGCGCCGTTGAGTTCGAGAGGGCGGACGTGTATCGAGTACACGCCGTAGAGGAAGAGCTGTTCAGCCATGAACGCCTCCATCCGGTTGATTCAGCGTGGCGCCGCGCGACAGACGCGGCGCCGGTCTGCCTAGAGTTCGATTTCCCCGAGGATGCGGTGAGCGAGCGCTTTGGCTTCCTCGAGGGCCTCCTCCGGCGTCGACGACGTCGCGTCCACTTCGTAGAGCGTGGTTTCCTGATCGACGCTCTCGTCGCCTTCGTCGCGCGCGAGCGTCACTACGCCCTGCCAGGTATCCTGGCCGATGTCCCTTATCGAAGCCGTCGCCGTGTAGATGCCCTTGGTGTAGGTGATGTCATCCATGGCGTCGCTCCTTCTTCCAAAGGTTTCGGATTTTTCATCGTAGCACGATGACGGAGCTTCGGTTCTGTGCTCACGCGGCGCGCCCTGTCCGTGACAATGCACGCCGCGCAAGGCAGGAAAATTACAGCAGTGCGACGACCTCATCCAGCGATGGCGCATGCGCGCCGGCATGCCGGCAAGCGGCCGCGCCGGCCGCCAGCGCGAACGCGAGGTGCTCGGGCCACGCGCGCTGGGGAGCGGTCATCAGGCTGAACAGCAGTCCGCCGATTGACGCGTCGCCCGCACCCACCGTGTCGGCCACTTCGACCCGCGGCGGACGCGCCTCGATCACCGTCGCGCCGTCGATCAGCATCGCCGACTCCGGTCCGCGCGTCACCATCACGGTGGCGGCCGGGTTCATCGCGCGCAACTGCGCGAGGGCGGCGGCTTCGTCGTCGGTCTTGAACAGCAGGCGCAGATCCTCGTCGGACACCTTGATCAGATCGGCGAGCGCCGCCATTTTGCGCAGCGTCGGCTCGTAGCCGTGCTCCATCAGATTGCGGTAGTTCGGATCGAAGCTGATCTTCACGCCATGCGAACGCAACTCGGCGGCCAACGCGGCGAGCGTGGCGCCGAGCGGTTGCCGTACGAGGCTGATGCAGCCGAAGTGCGCCCACTTCACCTGGCCGATCCAGCCCGCCGGCAAATGCGCCGGATCGAACGCGAGGTCGGCGCCGTTCTCACCCATGAAGAAGTACGCGGGCGGATGGGTCTGATGCACGATCGCGAGCAAGGGTGGCCGCTCCACGCGCTGCATGAAGCGCATGTCGAGACCTGCGGCGACGCTCGCGTTCCACAGCTCGTCGGAGAAGTTGTCGACCCCGAGCGAGCCGGCGCACGCGGTCGGCAAACCGAGCCGCGCGACGCAGCGCGCCACGTTCCAGCCGGCGCCGCCGGGACGCGACAGCCATTGCGAGGCGCCGGTGCGCACGAGATCGGTGAGGATGTCGCCGGCCGACACGAAGAGGGGGAATTCGGCGCCTGGGTTCGGATTGCTCATTTTGTCTTCTCCGCTGAATCGGACGCGGCGGCCGTGGTGGCCGTGGCCTCGCCGCCGTCGGGCAGCGCGTGAGCCAGCACCTCGTAGCACGCGCCCATCGTGTGATAGTCGGTCTTGCCGGCCGGGCTTTTTTCGTCGCTGTACTTGCGGTTGTCGCAGGTGAGGATGCGATACCACGCGCCGTATTTGTGATCGACGAAGTGCGCCCAGCTATAGCGCCAGATCTCGTCGTACCAGTCCCAGAAGCGTTCGTTGCCGGTGCGCTTGCCGAGCAGCGCGGCGGTCGCGAAGGTTTCGGCCTGGACCCAGAAGTACTTGTCGTGGTCGCACACGGTGCCGTCCGGGCCGAAGCCGTAATAGAGGCCGCCGTGGTCCTCGTCCCACGCGTGGGTCATCGCGGCGTCGAACAGTTCGATCGCGCGCGGCAGCAGCCACGGCAACGGCCGGAAGCGCTCCAGAATCAGCAGCAGCTTCGCCCATTCGGTCTGATGCCCCGGCTGGAAGCCCCACGGACGGAAGATGTTCGAGCTGTCTTCCTCGTTGTAATGCCAGTCGACCGACCAGTCCGCGTGAAAGTGCTCCCACACGAGACCCTGCGACAGCTTCGCCTGCCGCAGCGTGATATTCGACGCGACGCGTTCGGCGCGATCCAGGTAGACGAGATGGCCGGTCGCTTCATGCGCGGCCAGCAGCGCCTCGGTGGTGTGCATGTTGGCGTTCTGCCCGCGATACGAGCTGACCCGCCATTCGGGCGATGCCTCATCCGCGTAGAGACCGGCGGCGGCGTCCCAGAAGCGGTGCTCCATCAGATCGAAGGTCGCGCCGATCATCGGCTTCGCTTCTTCGATACCGGCCATCGCCGCATGCGAATACGCGAGCAGCACGAACGCGAGGCCGTAGCAGTGGCGCGTCGCATCGAGCGTGCGCTTCTTGCCGTCGTGCCATTCGAGCTCCCAATCGTAGCCCTCGTGCTGCGCGTCCCAATGCGCTTCGCGCAGAAACCGCAGGCCGTGGCGCGCGTATTCCAGATGCTTGGGGTCGCCGAACTGGCGATATGCCATCGCGTAGTTGAAGACATAGCGGCAGCTGCTCACGAGGTGCCGCGTGGTTGTGTCGTAGACCGAACCGTCGTCGCGGAAGAAGTGGAAGAAGCCACCGCTCGGATCGAGCACGTTCGGCGCGTAAAAGCGCAGCGTGTCTTCTACGTGCGCGAGCAGGAAGTCGCGGCTGCGGAAACTGTCGACGGGCGGCACGGCGGTGTCGTTGGCGGGATGAAGTGCGGGATGAAGCGGATCGGGTTGCGTCATGGCGTTTTCACCAGAGTACTGGCGCGGGCAATGAGTTGAACGGGCAAGCGGACTTCCAGCTCGGCGGGTGCGTCTTCAAGCAGCAGTTCGACGCCGCACCGGCCGAGCGCTTCCTTGTCGACCGACATGGTCGACAGCGGCGGCGTGGCATGGGCGGCGGCGGGAATGTCGTCGAAACCGATGATCGCGATGTCTTCGGGCACGCGCAGGCCGCGTGCGAGGCACGCGCGCAGCGCGGCGAGCGCGGCGGCGTCGTTGTAGGCAAACACGGCATCGGGGTGCGGGCCGGGCGCGTCGAGCAGCCGGTGCATCGCGCGCGCGGCGCCGCTGTCGGGATCGACGCCGGCGTCGATGGTCACTTCCAGCGACGGGTCGAACAGCATGCCCGCGTCGAAAAACGCCTGCCGGTAGCCGAGCGCGCGCTGCGCGATGCTGAAGTGCGCGAGCGAACCGCCGATGAACGCGACGCGCTTGCGCTGCTGTTCGAACAGATGCCGCATCGCGAGCATGGCGCCTGCGGCGTTGTCGAGATTCACTGAGCGCAGGCCGGGCGCCCACAGATCGATCAGCACGAGCGGGCGTTGCATCGCCACCAGCGTGGTCAGCGTCTCCGGCTCGACGAAGCCGGCAATGGCCACGGCGTCGGGCGCGTGCAGACGCATCTGCTGGATCACGTCTTCGGTGGGACCCGCGGTCAGCAGGGACGGGACGATGCCGCGCTCGCGGCAGGCGTCCTCCACGCCGTGCAGCACATGCGAAAAGAACGGACTGACGGCGAAGTTGTTGTGCTGACGGTGCAGCAGGAAGGTCAGGCGGCGAATGCGCGGCCGCAACTGGGCGGCGTCGTAACCGAGCTGCCGCGCCGCGGCGACGACGCGCTCGCGAGTGGCCTCGGACAGACCCGGCTGGTTCTTCAGGGCACGCGAAACGGTGCCGATCGACACGCTCGCCACGCGGGCGATGTCGCGGATGGTGGTGGCCATCGAATGAAGCGGCCGCAGGCTGCGCCGCACGGTGTTTGGGTTCGGGCGATTGTATAGTAAAACCGTGCTAAAACAGCTTGGCGCACCTTGCCTGGATACCCGTGAATACCCGTAGATGTTGACGTTGGCCCGAAATATGCTGTTTAGTAAAATTAGCTAAACAAGGTCCGCTTTCGAGCGCGTGCATGAAGCGCGCACCATCAGTCTGCATATTCGGGCGCGGCCTCGGCTTCGGCTTCCGCTTGGCGCCGCAGCAGCGCCGCGCTTTCATCGGCATCGATCAGCACGAAGCCGCTTGTCTCCAGCTTCGCGCGGCGCTTGGCCAGCGCCGCGACCGACGCGATCTGCTCGCTGGTGTAGAGCGACGCGCCGGCGGCCGGCTCGACGCGCACGCAGCCGATCGCCATCGTCACGAAGCCGAAGAAGGTCGGATTGCCGCGCCGGTCCTCGCCGTGGATGCCGCCGGACAGGCGGTCGGCCGGCGCGTAAAAGCGTTGCGCGCCCTCGTTGAAGAGGTGAATCGCGCGCAGCACGCGCTCGCGCCAGTCTTCGCTCTGGAACAGGATCAGGAAGTCGTCGCCGCCGACGTGCCCAAGGAAATCGCGCGTGGGGTCGCACACGTCGGCGAGCACGACGGCGGCGAGTTTCAGCACTTCGTCGCCTTGCCAGTAACCGTACTGGTCGTTGAACGGCTTGAAGTGGTTCAGATCGACGTAGCACGCGTAGAAGCCGGCGTCATTGCCGAGGAGGCGGCCAATGTGCGAACTGATCGGAATGTTGCCCGGCAGGAAGGTGAGCGGGTTCGCGTAGCGCGCCGCTTCGATGCGCACCTCCGTGACCGCGCGCACCAGATTCTCGCCGGTACCGAGGCCCGCGTATCTGCCCTGGTCGGTGATCACGAAGCCGTCGGCGAGGTAGCGCTGGTCATCGCTCGCGAGCAGCTTGGCCATCTGCTCGACGGTCATCGATTTCTCGATCACCACCGGCGACGCGTTGGCAAACTGCATGCACGGGCGCTTGCCGAACAGCTCGCGGTGGTACGGCAGCGCGTAGCGATCCATGAAGCTGCGCCGGTTGATCAGGGCGACCGGTTCGTCGCGTTCGACCACCGCGACCGCGTGCAGATCGGGCAGACGGTTGAACAGGTCGAGCACGTCGTTGTTGGTGGCGTGGCGCGGCAGCGCGGGCGCCGGCACCAGCATCTTCTCCGATGCCATGCCGCCCGAAGGCGACGCGCTGCTCACCGTGCGCGTGGTCTCCGGAAATACCGCGATGTGGCCGGCGCGCAGCGCGTCGCGGGCGTCGTCGGTCACGTTGCGCGCCGGCCGCGCATGCGGACGGCCGAAGAAAAACCCCTGTCCGCAGCCGATCCCCATGTCGCGCACCACGATCAGGTCCGCTTCGTTCTCGATGCCCTCGGCGACGAGCCGCGCCCCGCTCGCCTGCGCGAAGTGCTGCATCGCGCGCACGGCCTCGAACTTGAGCGGATCGCAGGCGATGTCGTGAATGAAGAAGCGGTCGATCTTCACGACATCCGGTTGCAGACGCACCCACAGATTCATGCTGGCGTTCGCGGTGCCGTAGTCGTCGAGCGCGAATTGCGCGCCGGCGGTGCGCAACGCCGTGATCACCGGGACGAAATTGCCGACATCCGGAATCGCGCTCTGCTCGGTCAGCTCGATCACGATGCGCCGCGGATCGACGCCGCGATGGCGCAGCAGCGCGAGCGTGTCCTCGCGCGCGTCGGCCAACTGGCGGATCGCGCCCGCGCTGAAATTGAGGAATAGCTTGCCGTCGAAATCGAGTTTGGCGAACGCCTCGATGCAGGTGCGCGCCGCGGCGCGTTCGAGTTCGATCGCGCAGCCTTCGGCGAACGCCTGCGAAAACAACGCGAACGGCGTTTCGAGCGGGGTGCCGGCCGGACCGCGGATCAGGCCTTCGTAGCCGAGGATCGCGCCGTGTTCGAAATCGATGATCGGCTGGAAGACGGCGGACAGATCACGCCGGGCGATCAGCTCCTCGATGCGCGGCGCAGCGAATCGGGAGGGCGGACGAAGTTGCATGGCAGGAAGGCGTAGCGATCGATGTTCGGCTTATCGGCGCCTCTGGCCTCGAATTAAGTGAACTTTTAGTGACCCGTGGCACCGTGGCGGTGCGTGTCGCGCGCTTCCTGGCCGATGGCGGATCCGCGGCATCTGGCCAGGAATCCTCCTATGCCATCAGGCCGAGGCGACAGCGCCCGCGTTTGCGCGTGAAATAACAAAAAAGCCGCACGAGGCGGCTTTCTTCGGAACGACGCTCAGGGAGGGCGCTTATGAATGTCCTGTTTGCATTGCGGGCGTATTCACCGGCGCGCGACGGCGGCCGCGGGCCGCTCGCGCGAGGCGACCGGTGTTTCGCCGCTGGTGTCGCGCGCGCCCCAACGCTGCGCGAGCGCGGCGCACACCATCAGCTGGATCTGGTGGAACAGCATCAGCGGCAAGACCACCGCGCCCACCGCGTGCGAGGCGAAGATAACCTTCGCCATCGGCACGCCGGCGGCGAGGCTCTTTTTCGAACCGCAGAAGATGATCGTGATCTGGTCCGCGCGGGTGAAGCCCAGCCGCTTGCTGACGAAGATCGTCACGGCCAGCGCGAGCGCGAGCAGCACGACGCAGACGAGCAGCAGGCCGCCAAGCGCGGACAACGGGATCTGGTGCCACAAGCCTTCGGTGACGGCCTCGCTGAACGCGCCGTACACCACCAGCAGGATCGAGCCCTGGTCGACGAACTTCAGCACGCCGCGATGACGCTCGATCCATTTGCCGATCAGCGGGCGCAGCAGTTGTCCGGCCACGAACGGCACCAGCAGTTGCAGCACGATGTTGCCTACCGTATGCCACGGCGACGCGCCGCTGGCGCCCGCCTGATTGGTGACGACGACACTCACGAGCGCAGGGGTGATGAAGATGCCGAGCAGGCTCGAGGCCGAGGCACTGCATACGGCAGCCGGCACGTTGCCTTTGGCGATCGACGTGAACGCGATCGACGACTGAACCGTCGATGGCAGCGTGCAGAGGAAGAGGACCCCCGCATAGAGCGCCGGCGTGACAAGTGGCGAAAGGATCGGCTTAAGCGCGAGGCCGAGCAACGGGAACAGCGCGAACGTGCTGAGAAGTACCACCAGATGAAGACGCCAATGCGTCGCCCCCGCAATGATCGCTTCACGTGAGAGCTTGGCGCCGTGCAGGAAGAATAGCAGGCCGACCGCCACGTTGGTCACCCAGTTGAACCCGACGGCGGCCTGGCCGTGAACCGGCAGGAGGCTGGCGAGGATCACGGTGCTGACGAGGCACAGGGTGAAGTTATCGGGAAGCAGTTTCGGGCGAGCCATGTCGGAATCTCGATTCGGTGGTGCGGAATGGCACGGAGTGCGCGTGTGAGGGCGCCGCCTCCGGCTATGGGAAACGGCTATTGTTGTTGAAAATCGATTGAAAAAGCAAATTCATTTGCCGAATTGATTAATGATCATCGTGCATCAAAAAGTTTTGGCAACAGCGGTGGCCGGCGCCGAGGGGGCAGTAGTCAGTATTGGCGACGTGGATTGATTGGTCCATGCGGATTTGACAATCGGGTCCAGAAAACTTGGCGTTGATTCGTCATGCCAACGGGTTCGGGAAAACCCGCAAACGTCCCGCGCGCAGGCCGTTTCGATGCTTTCGTGCAAGGGCTGTGTCGCAGAAAAACGTCGCAGTAACAAGGTGTTACATCCAAGGATGAGGCCTAACACTTTTTGGCTCGACACCCTTTGCCCACGCCCATAAATTACGGTTCAAAGGCCGTCGGGATATCCGGGCGCTGCGGCAGAAACGCGGCGTCTTTGGCAGTCCCAGAACAAGTCCATCGCAGCTCGAACGGTGGTCTTCAGGCAAGTCTTCGGGCATGAGAGTCACCAGGTGGACGGGTTGTCGAGAACGAAGCACTGGGCGTTAGGCGCGGTCATCGCTGCGCTGTGTTCGTTCGCCTATGCAAAAGCGCCGGGAATGCCGCACGGCGGTGGCGTCTCCGGATACTCGCATGCCGCGGACTATACGAGGCGGGCGGACGCAGGCAATGGCGAGCGCCACCAGGGCGTCCCTGCGGCAAGACCCGGCCGTGACTCGTTGGCCGATCGCAACCTGAGCGTGCCCCACGGCGGCGCGAATTTCGCGGGCGGCAACTACGCTGACGGCTTCGGCATCTATCGCCCCGCTATGCGCCGCGCCGGCGGACCGGCAGGTTATTCCGGCGATGGCCGTGGCCGCATGCAGTACGCCGGCGCCATTACGCCGGTCAGCGCCGAGTCGCGCGGGGTGCCGCGGCCGCCGCAAAACGCGCCGGTGCGCGGTGGTTCGATTCGTGCTGACGTTGCCCGCTACAACGAAGAGCGCGGTTCCGCTCGCGCGAGCCAGCGTCAGGCAGACGATCCGCGTCAACCGGAAGGCTCGCCGTATCGTAATTAGCGGTTGGCGACTCTGGCGGCCCCCCGCTGAGGGCGCCGGCGAACCGGCGGCTGAGGGTTGTCGAACTCGCGCCGAAGGTGGCGCAACGCTGCTTTCCCGTCCCGCACCCCGCACCCCGCACCCCGCACCCCGCACCCCGCACCCCGCACCCCGCACCCCGCACCCCGCACCCCGCACCCCGCACCCCGCACCCCGCACCCCCGCAGCTAACATCCGCCGTTCACACCGCGTACCTGCGCGTCTTCCTCCGGCCAATTCCCGACGCTACCCACCAATGTGACGTATCGACGCCACACTCTTTTTGAAAACGCTCGGCAGGCAAGCTGCTCCCGTCGTCAAATTCGGGGCAATTTCGCTGCGATGCGTCATCAGCATGTCATTTGATGTGTGACGCCCGGTCCGGCGCCGCGCCAGTACCGCTTTGCGTGATGCGCCGAGGCAGCCGACGGACACCCGTGAGCGCGTCGGCAGCCAGGCCGTATCAGGCCGATAAGCGACAAAACTAATCAGACCGATATACCCGCAATAACCAGCGATATTTTTGTTCATAAAAATGGTCCGCAAAGATGGTCGTCGCCCAGATTGGCTCGATGACCGAACGGACAACAACAATGGTTCGCGCGAGCGCCCCCTTTCGCACGGCCACCCTTTTGACAAAGACTTGGAGAATCCATGAAAACAAGCATCAGCAGTGCGCTGAAGACCACCCTCAAGGCAACCGCGTGTGCCGCTCTGCTGGCCAGTGCATCGTCTGCTTTTGCGCAATCGAGCGTGCAGCTTTACGGCCAGGTCGACGAATGGGTCGGCTCGCAGAAATTCCCCGGGGGCAAGACCGCGGTGGTGGTGTCCGGCGGCGGCATGTCGACGTCGTACTGGGGCATGAAGGGGGCTGAGGATCTGGGCAACGGCTACAAGGCGATCTTCGCGCTGGAAGGCTTCTTCCTCGCGCAAAACGGCCAGTACGGCCGCTTCACGGGCGACACGATGTTCTCGCGCAATGCGTACGTCGGCATCGAATCGCCGTACGGTACGGTGACGGCCGGCCGCCTGACGACGCCGCTGTTCGTGTCGACGATTCTGTTCAACCCGTTCGTCGATTCGTACGTGTTCTCGCCGATGGTGTATCACACGTACCTCGGCCTCGGCACGTTCCCGACCTATGACACCGACCAGGGCGTGACCGGCGATTCGGGCTGGAGCAACGCGGTGTCGTACTCGTCGCCGAACTTCAACGGCCTGTCGGCGACGGCGATGTACGCGCTCGGCAACACGACGCAGACCGGCGCGAAGAAGTGGAGCGGCCAGGTGCTGTACTTCCACGGCCCGTTCGCGGCGACCGCTGTGTATCAGTACGTGAACTTCAACAACGTCCCCGGCGACCTCGGCAGCTTCGAAACCTCGGGCGTGCCCGGCCTGCGCAGCCAGAGCGTCGCGCAAGCGGGCGTGTCGTACGACCTGAAGTTCGTGAAGTTCTACGGCCAGTACATGTACACGTACAACAATCAGCAGGTCACGAGCTGGCACGTGAACACCGGACAAGGCGGCGTCACGGTGCCGTTCGGCCCGGGCTCCGTGATGGCGTCGTACGCCTATTCGCGCAACGGCGGCGGCTCCAACCAGACCCGTCAAACGGCCGCGATTGGCTATGACTATCCGCTGTCCAAGCGCACGGACGTGTACGCGGCGTACCTGTACGACCACATCACCGGCCAGTCGAGCGGCAATACCTACGGCGCAGGCTTGCGCGCGAAGTTCTGAGCGTCTGAGGCGACCGGGGCGCGCCGCTTGTGCGGCAGCCCGTCTGGTTGCTGCACTTCAGCAGAGCGCAGTAGGGCGACATCAACGGCAAAGCCCGCTTCCTCCCGGAAGGCGGGCTTTGCCGTTTTCTGAGCTCCGTATTTGCGCGGGCCCGCCAGGCCGGCGCCCGGATAGGGGTTTGCGCAGGTTGTTCACTCGCCGCCCCGGCTTCGCATCGCGCGACTTTGCCGACCATCTTTTGATAAACCCGGCAGAATGGAGTCGATTGATTCCTGAAGCGAGCGATTGAGATGGATACCCTCGTCAGCATGAAAGTGTTCCGCCATGTGGTCGAAGTCGGCAGCTTCGTCGGCGCGGCCGAGCGCATGGAGATGTCGGCGGCGATGGCGAGCAAGCATGTGATGCACCTCGAACAGCAGCTCGGCGCGCGCTTGCTGAACCGCACCACGCGGCGCGTGGCGCCGACCGAGGCGGGCCGCGAATACTACGAGCGGCTGAGCCAGGTCCTGAGCGAACTCGAAGAGGCCGAGCAGGCCGTCGGCGCGGCCAGCGTCGTGCCGCAGGGGCGGTTGCGGGTGTCGTCCTTGTCGGCGTTCGGCTTGAGCCACGTGATGGCCGCGGTGGCGGACTACGCCGCGCAGTATCCGCAAGTCACCGTCGACATGACCTTGTCCGACCGTGTGGTCGAACTGATCGACGAGGGTTTCGATGTCGCGATCCGGGCTTCGCCGGGCGGCATGAAGTCGTCGTCGCTGATCGCGCGGCAGATCGCGACCGCACACCTCGTGCTGTGCGCGTCGCCGGCGTATCTGCGCCGGCACGGCACGCCGAAGAGCGTCGCCGATCTCGCGAACCACAACTACCTCCAGTACGCGGGCGTCTCGGCGCTTGAACTTGCGACCGGCGATGCGTCGCCGCGCGTGCGTCTGTCGGGCAATCTGATCGTCAATCATCTGGAGGCGCAGCGTGTGATCGTGCTGCAAGGCGCGGGCATCGCGATGCTCGGCACCGAGGTGATCGGCGACGATCTGGCCGCGGGACGTCTCGTGCCGCTGCTCGTCGACGACGTGCCGCCGCGCGAGCTGCCTATTCACGTCGTCTATGCGAGCCGCCGGCATTTGTCGGCGAAGGTGCGCTCGTTCGTCGACTTTCTCGCCGAGCGGTTCGCGAATGAGTCGTTGTGGCCGTCGCTTGAGCAGATCAAAGCGTTGGCGGTGCGCTAACGAAGGTATTGGCGGCGCGGGAGTTGGGGGCGTTGCGAATGGCGGCGAGCCGCTGCCCTCATCGCACTCAGAACCGCCGCCGAAGCGGCCCAGGCGCCGCGACCCATTTCGTTATACTGGTTGCCAGCACCCATACGCGTAAACGATCTGGGGGAGACATGACCGATCTGTCCACGCCGCAACGCGCCGGCAGCCACAAGCTGCCCGCCGGTCGCCGCCTGCGGTTTGTCACCGCCGCTGCGTTATTCGACGGTCACGATGCGTCGATCAACATCATGCGGCGCATTCTGCAGGCGAGCGGCGTCGAGGTGATCCACCTCGGCCACAACCGCTCCGTCGATGAAGTCGCCACCGCCGCGCTGCATGAAGACGCCGACGGCGTCGCCGTATCCAGCTACCAGGGCGGCCATGACGAATACTTTCGCTACCTGGTCGATCTGCTGCGCGCGCGCGGCGGCGAGCGCATCAAGGTGTTCGGCGGCGGCGGCGGGGTGATCGTCCCCGAAGAGATCGCCGAGCTCGAGCGTTACGGCGTCGAGAAAATCTATTCGCCGCAGGACGGGCAGCGGCTCGGTCTGCAAGGAATGATCGACGATATGATCGCGCGTTGTGCTGAAGGCGCGCGCGTGGTTATCGCCGCAGGACAGACGCCGGTTGGCGAGTGGCTGGCCGATCTGTCGAACACCGCAGCCACCCACCCCGCCACGTCGCTCACCTTCCGCCGGCTCGCGCAACTCATCAGCGCATTCGAAGCAGGCAGCGTCGACCCTGCCAGCCGCGAACAACTGTCGGCCCTCGCAAAACCCGCCGCGACTCCCATCCTCGGCATCACTGGAACGGGCGGCGCTGGCAAATCGTCGCTCACCGATGAACTGATCCGCCGCTTCCGCCTCGACTACGGCGACGCCCTCACGATCGCCGTGCTCGCGATCGATCCGTCGCGCCGCAAGTCCGGCGGCGCACTGCTGGGCGACCGCATCCGCATGAACGCAATCGGCGACTGGGGCGGCGGCGCGCGCGTCTACATGCGCTCGATGGCGACGCGCGAAGCGTCGAGCGAACTCTCCGACTCGCTGCCCGACGCGCTGATGCTGTGCAAGGCGGCGGGCTTCGATCTGATCGTCGTCGAGACGTCGGGGATCGGGCAGGGCGATGCGGCGATCGTGCCGTTCGTCGACGAATCGCTGTACGTGATGACGCCGGAGTTCGGCGCGGCGAGCCAGTTGGAGAAGATCGACATGCTCGACTTCGCCGGCTTCGTCGCGATCAACAAGTTCGATCGCAAAGGCGCGGCGGACGCATTGCGGGACGTCGCGAAGCAGGTGCAGCGCAATCGCGCCGACTTCGCCACGCCGCCCGACGCGATGCCGGTTTTCGGGACGATCGCCTCGCGCTTCAACGACGACGGCGTGAGCGCGTTGTACAGCCACGTTGCCGAGGCGCTGCACCGGCATGGGTTGCGTTCGGGCGGGGGACGCCTCGCGACGCCCGAGGGCCTGCGCTTTTCGAGCGGCCGCAACGCGATCGTGCCGCCGGCTCGTGTGCGCTATCTGGCCGATATTGCGCAGACAGTCCACGCTTACCGCGCGCGCGCCGACGCGCAAGCGCGCATCGCGCGCGAGCGTTGGCAGCTTGTCGAGGCGCGTCGGATGCTTGGGGAGGCGGGCGAAGGGGCGGGGGCTTGCTCGGCTGCAGGAGCAAAAGCCGATGCGGCCGCAAGAGCAGAATCCGTGACAAGCGCAGCCTCGCGCGCTAGTCCAGCCGCCGGTACCAACGCAAACACAAGCGCCGCCGCAAACGCCGCTGCCGGCACAAGCGCGCAAATCGCCCCCACCGCCCTCGACCCCCTGATCGCCCAACGCACCGCCGCCCTCGGCGAACGCGAGCGCCAACTCCTCGACAGCTGGCCACAAACCGTGGCCGCCTATTCCGGCGCCGAACATATCGTGCGCATTCGCGAGCGCGAAATCCACACCGCGCTTACCGTGACGACGCTCTCCGGCTCCGAAATCCGCAAAGTCGCGCTGCCGAAATTCGTCGATCACGGCGAAATTTTGCGCTGGCTGATGCTCGACAATCTGCCCGGCTATTTTCCCTTCACCGCCGGCGTGTTCCCGTTCCGCCGCGAGAACGAAGACCCGACCCGCATGTTTGCCGGCGAAGGCGATCCGCAGCGCACCAACCGCCGTTTCAAACTGCTCTCCGAAGGCATGCCGGCCAAACGTCTTTCGACCGCCTTCGATTCGGTCACGCTATACGGCGAAGAACCGCACGAACGCCCGGACATCTACGGCAAGGTGGGCAATTCAGGCGTGTCGGTCGCGACCCTCGACGACATGAAGGCGCTGTACGACGGCTTCGACCTATGCGCACCGGAAACCTCGGTGTCGATGACGATCAACGGCCCCGCGCCGACCCTTCTCGCGATGTTCTTCAACGTCGCGATCGATCAGCAGGTCGCGCGCATGGAGCAGCAGCAAGGCCGCCCGCTTACCGACGACGAACTCGCCGCGACCCGTCGCACGGCATTGGAAAACGTGCGCGGCACCGTGCAGGCCGATATCCTGAAGGAAGATCAAGGCCAGAACACCTGCATCTTCTCGACCGAGTTCAGCCTGAAGGTGATGGGCGATATTCAGGCGTATTTCGTCGAGCACGGCGTGCGCAATTTCTATTCGGTGTCGATCTCCGGCTATCACATCGCCGAGGCCGGCGCGAATCCGATTTCGCAACTCGCCTACACGCTGGCCAACGGCTTCACCTATGTCGAGGCCTATCTGGCGCGCGGCATGTCGATCGACGACTTCGCGCCGAATCTGTCGTTCTTCTTTTCAAACGGCATGGACCCCGAGTACACGGTGCTGGGCCGCGTCGCGCGCCGCATCTGGGCGGTCGCGATGCGCGAGCGCTACGGCGCGAACGAACGCAGCCAGAAGCTCAAATATCACGTGCAGACTTCGGGGCGCAGCCTGCACGCGCAGGAGATCGACTTCAACGATATCCGCACCACGCTGCAGGCGCTGATTGCGATCTACGACAACTGCAACTCGCTGCACACGAATGCCTTCGACGAGGCGATCACCACGCCCACCGAAGATTCGGTGCGCCGTGCGGTGGCGATCCAGTTGATCATCAACCGCGAGTGGGGGCTCGCGAAGAACCAGAATCCGAATCAGGGCAGCTTCGTGATCGAGGAGCTGACCGATCTGGTGGAAGAGGCGGTGCTGGCCGAATTCGACCGGCTGACCGAACGCGGCGGCGTGCTCGGCGCGATGGAAACCGGCTATCAGCGCGGGCGCATTCAGGACGAATCGATGCTGTACGAGCATCGCAAGCATGACGGGTCGTATCCGATCGTCGGCGTGAATACGTTCCTGAGCGCGCATCCCCATGAAGCGCCGCAGCCGATCGTACTGGCCCGTTCCACCGATGAGGAAAAACAGAGTCAGCTAAAGCGTCTGCACGCATTCCAGGCGCGGCATCGCGAAGCGGCGCCCGCGGCGCTCGAACGCCTGAAGCGCGCGGTGATCGATGATGAGAATGTGTTCGCCGTGCTGATCGACGTGGTGCGTGTGTGTTCGCTCGGACAAATCACGCATGCGCTGTTCGAGGTGGGCGGGCAGTATCGGCGGAATATGTAGCCGGGTGTTCGCATCGCCTGCGCTGCGCTCGACAGTTTGAAGCGAACCGCAGCAACGGAGCGCGCCGACGCGCTCCGCCAGGCCGCGCCTTAGCGCGACGCTTGCCGCCCGATCCCCAGCCGCGCCTTCGCATCCTCGTATTCACGCGACAAACGCTGCACCAGTTCGCCGACGCTCGGCACATCGTCCATCAGGCCGACGCCCTGGCCCGCGCCCCAGATGTCTTTCCACGCCTTCGCCTTGTCGCTGCCGAAGTTCATCTTGGTCTTGTCCGATTCCGGAAGCGCCTCCGGGTCGAGCCCCGCGTTGACGATGCTTTCGCGAATGTAATTACCGTGCACGCCAGTAAACAGATTCGTGTAGATGATGTCCGACGCCGTGGAGCTGACGATCGCCTGCTTGTAGCTGTCGACCGCATGCGCTTCCTTCGTCGCGATGAAACGCGTCCCCATGTACGCGAGGTCCGCGCCCATCGCCTGCGCGGCGAGAATCGAGCCGCCGTTGGCGATCGAGCCCGACAGCACGATCGGGCCGTCGAAGATGCGCCGCACTTCGCCGACCAGCGCGAACGGCGAGGTCGTGCCCGCATGGCCGCCCGCGCCGGACGCCACCAGAATCAGACCGTCGACGCCCGCTTCCAGCGCCTTTTGCGCGTGGCGCAGATTGATCACATCGTGCAGCACGATGCCGCCGTAGCTATGCACGGCATCGACGATTTCACGCGCGGGCGCGCGCAGGCTCGTGATGAAGATCGGCACCTTGTGTTCGACGCACACGCGCACGTCGTGCTCGAGCCGTGTATTCGACTGATGGACGATCTGATTGACGGCGATCGGCCCGATGATTGCGTCGGGATGGGCCGCCTTATGGTCGGCGAGTTGCGTCTGGATCTGCGTGAGCCATTCGTCGAGCAATTCGGCCGGGCGCGCATTGAGCGCCGGGAACGAGCCGACGATGCCGGCCTTGCATTGGGCCAGCACGAGTTCGGGATAGCTGACGATGAACATCGGCGAAGCGACGACGGGCAGCGCAAGGTTTTGCAGGACGGCGGGCAATGCCATAGTGCGAGTCTCCTGTTTTAGGCGGACCGGTGCGGCGTTGAGCGCCCGGCGTTTGATGAGTTTAGCGGCACATGGCCGGCGGTGTATCGAAGCTGACGCGCGTCACGCTGCGGTGTCAACGGACATGTGTCGGGCCAGGCCACCAGACTATTTAAGAACGATCGTTCGATTATAGGCGAAGCGCGTTGCCCGCGCCCGACAGCTTCGTGCGGAACAGTTGGAAGGAGTCTTCAGGTTCTATGTTTGAGTGGGTTATCCCACCCCGCACGGACACATTGGGCTTCTACAATGCAGTCACTCACAAATCACAAAAGAGAGACGCCATGGCCTTCGAGAATTTCACGCCTTTTCGCGTCGCCGTGGGCGATGTCGATATTTTCGGAGTGAAGGGCGGAGCAGGGCCGCCTCTGCTGTTGCTGCACGGCCATCCGCAGTCGCATCTGATCTGGGCGCGCTGCGCCGCGCAGCTCGCCGAGCACTTCACCGTCATCGCGACCGATCTGCGGGGCTATGGCGCGTCGGGCAAACCGCCGAGCGACGCGGCACACCTGCCGTATTCCAAACGCGCGATGGCCGCCGATCAGGTTGCCGTGATGCGGCACTTCGGGTTCCAGAAATTCCTCGTCTGCGCGCACGATCGCGGCGCGCGCGTCGCGCACCGGATGGCGCTGGATCATGCCGAGGCGGTCGAGCGTCTGATGCTGCTCGACATCGCGCCGACGCTCGCGATGTACGAAGCCACGGACCGCACGTTCGCGACGCTCTATTTCCACTGGTTCTTCCTGATCCAGCCGGAGCCGTTGCCGGAAACGTTGATCGGCGCGAACCCGGCCGCTTATGTCGATGCGGTGATGGGCAGCCGTCACGCGGGTCTCGCACCGTTCGAGCCCGCTGCACTCGACGCTTATCGCGCGGCGCTCTCGCAACCGGGCGCGGTGCACGCGATGTGCGAGGACTACCGCGCGTCGGCGAGCATCGACCTCGAGCACGATCGGGCGGACATCGAGCGGGGTAACAAGATCGGCTGTCCGCTGCGCGTGTTGTGGGGCGACAAGGGGGTGATCGAGAAGTGCTTCGACGCGCTCGCCGAATGGCGTCATGTGGCGCGCGACGTGAGTGGCCGTGCGCTGTCTTGCGGGCATTACATACCCGAGGAAGCGCCGGACGAACTGGTCGCCGAAATGCTGTCCTTCTTCGAAGCGGTCGAGCGGTAGCGTCAAGGTAGGCCGGCTCGCCCAACGTAGCAAGGCCGGCTGCACGCCTCGTTCAACCGAGCGGCGGCAGGCGGCGCGCGATCGGCGTCGACTTGACGATCGCGGTGCTGGTCTCCGCGCGCTCGGTGACTTTCGACAGAATCTCATCGAGCTGCTCGATCGAATGCAGGACCAGGCGGCAGATGAAGCAATCGTCGCCCGTCACCTTGTCGCATTCGACGAACTCCGGAATGCGCCGGAGCACCTCCTCCACCAGATGCAACTGACCGGGTAAGGGCTTCACGCGCACGATTGCCTGCAGCGTGAAGCCGAGCGCGCGTGGATCGATCTGCACCGTGAAGCGCTCGATCACGCCTTGTGCTTCGAGCCGGCGAATGCGTTCGGCCGTACTTGGCGCCGACAGTCCCACGACACGCGCCAGTTCGCTGACCGGCTGGCGGGCGTCCTGCGCGAGCGCGGCAAGGAGCGCCCGGTCGGTGTCGTCGAGCGCGGCGGGTGTGGCAACGGCAAGGCGTTTGCTCATGATGGCCTTCGATTATTAGGTGAACTCCCCGAAAGTCTTAAGTTTAGCCATGTATTCGCGCTGTCGGATTAAATACACTGCTCCTCATGAAAGTATCAATCCGGGGATCGAATCATGGCTTCAAACGAAATTCGCCGCGGGGCCGCGGAGATGACCATGGCGATGCTGATGTCCGGCACCATCGGCTGGCTGGTGGTGTCGTCGCAGCAGAGTCCGTTCAATGTGGTGTTCTTTCGCTGTATTTTCGGCGGCGCGACGCTGGCGCTCGTCTGCGCGGTACTTGGCCTCTTCAGGCGCAAGCTGTTCTCGTGGAAAATGTTCGGCCTCGCGCTGCTCGGCGGCGCGGCCATCGTCGTCAACTGGGTGTTGCTGTTCGCCGCGTATTCACGCGCGTCGATTTCGATGGCGACGGCCGTCTACAACACCCAGCCCTTCATGCTGGTCGCGCTCGGCGCGCTGGTGTTTCGCGAGCGTATCAGCGCGTCGACGCTCGCGTGGCTGGCGGTCGCGTTCATCGGCCTCGTGTTCGTCGTGAAGGTCGAGCCGGCGGTGCTGGCGGTGCCGGGCCAATACCTCGTCGGGGTCGCGTATGCGGTGGGCGCGGCGGCGATGTATGCGGTGTCGTCAATCATCACGAAGCGGCTCAAGGGCACGCCGCCGCATCTGATCGCGTTGATCCAGGTGTCGCTCGGTGTGGTGATGCTCGCGCCGTTCGTGCGCTTCGATGCGCTGCCGACGAGCGGCGCTCAATGGTTCGAACTGGCCGTGCTCGGCGTCGTCAATACCGGCCTCATGTACGTGCTGCTGTATGGCGCGATCCAGAAGCTGCCGATGTCGATGACCGGTGCGTTGTCGTTCATCTATCCGGTGGTGGCGATCATCGTCGATCGGATCGCGTTCGGGCAGACGCTCGCATGGATCCAGGTGCTCGGCGCGGTGCTGATTCTGCTGGCGGCGGCAGGCGTCAATCTTGGCTGGCGTATCGTGCCGCAAAAGCGGCTCTCGTCGACTTGATCGACCTCATGCCGATGCCGGCAGTCGCAATGCTATGGATTCCAGAATAACAGCGAGAGGCGTGATTGTTCGTATGAGCGGATCAATGGCGCGTAAGCCGCGACTACATGGGCTTCGAGGCCGACGTGTAGGCGGTTTAGAGGCAGTGTCAAACTTCTGTAGGGAAATCACCGATGCGGTCAAAAAACCGCGACGCGTATCATTCATAGCGACGCTGATCACGTCCGACAGAATTTCCGCCGCTCGCCTTGACTGTCGAGCGGCTTTCTTTTTGTGGTGACGGTTTTGTCGGCCTTACGCTTGCAGGGGTTTTCTGCACGAGCGTTTGCATCAGCCCTGACGCGCGATGATGCGCGTGCCATCCGTCTCCAGCGAGCCGTTCTTCGCGGCCAATTCCCCGACGATATCCTTCACCAGCGCCGGCCACTCGCTCCTCGGCTTGAGCATCGACGCGGCGGCGCGCATCACGGCCGCGTCGTCGAGCATCTGCAGCAGCTTGTCGACACTCATCGTGCGCACTTCGAGCAGCTTGAATACGATCAGCACCTTCAACGCGTTCCTCGCGTTGCGCGCGGGATCGGCACGCAACCACGCGACCCGCGAAAAAGCGCGTTCAAGCGCCTGTTCGACATTCGTGAACGGCGCGCCGTGGCCGGGGATGACGACGCGCACGTCGAGCCTCGCAATCGCGTCGAGCACGGCCTGTTCCTCGGCAAAACCGCTTTCGCCTTCGAGCTCCGGAAAGATCACCCCAAAGCCGTTTTCCCACAACGCGTCCGCGCTGATCAGGATGCGCTCGTGCGCGCAGTACAACATCAGCGAATGCGGATCGTGACCGGGCGCGCCGAGCACTTGCCAGTCGAGCTCGCCGAGCCGCAGGTGCGAACCGGGCGCGATCGCCTCGGTGAAGGTAAAGCGCTCGCAGGTCTGACCCGTTGCGCGAAAGGTGAGACGCGCTTCGTCCCAGGCGCGCACGGCATCGGCTTCGGAGGCAGGGATCACGGTGCGGCACGGCCACGTCGCCTGCAACAGCGCATTGCCGCCGCAGTGATCCGAATGCAGATGCGTGTTGACGATCAGATCGAGCGGCCGCGCGCCGAGCGCTTGCCGCACCAGCGCGACGGTTTGCGGCGCATGCGTCGCATAGCCGGTATCGACGAGCGCGGCACAGGTCTCGTCGAGCAGCAGCACGTTGTTCGATGACAGCCAGCCGCGTTCGAATACGCGGACCGATTCCGGCAGCGTGATCATGATGCGGGGCTCAGCGCTTGCCCGGACGCTTCGGGCTTCGGCATCACGAGAATGGTCGAATTGCCCACCAGCACCGTCTCGCCGCGCTGATTCACCACCGTGCCGTCCAGATGCGTCAGATCGCCGTTCAGGCTCGGCTTCCAGTAAGCGTCGCGCACGCGCCACCGGATGGTCAGCGTGTCGTGCGCATGCACGGCCTTCTTCAGCTTGATATCGAATTCGAGACCGAGCGGTTGCGCGTAGGTCGAAAAATGCGTCGCCAGCAGCGCCATGAAATGCGCAGTCGGCTGCGTGCCCGACGCGATCAGGCCGCCGAAGCGGCTTTGCGCGGCATAGGCATCGTCGTGATGCAGCGGGTTGAAATCGTTGACGAGCGTGGCGAACGACTTCACCGAATCCGCCGACAACTCAAGCGTCGAACTGAACGTCTCGCCAATCGTGACGATGCGCGGCGCAGTGGTCATCGTTTCGCCCTGATCCGCGTGTTGGTCTGTGCATTGGCCTGGCTCGCCATGAGCCGCGCGTGACGGCCCTCGATCGCGTCCCACACCGCGCGCTTCGCGTCGTCGTCGAATAGCGACCAGCCGGCGATCTCGTCGATGGTGCGCAGGCAACCTTCGCACCAGCCGGTCGACGCATCCATCCTGCACACGTTGATGCAGGGCGACGGCACGGCGCCGTGTTCGTCTTCGTGATCGAGGCTCGCCGTCATTGCGTCAGGCCGTCTCGCGCAGCGCCACGTCCACGACCGGCGCGCCCGTCAGCGCGATCAGTTCCTGCGCCGTCAGATTGAACACCGCATGCGGATGACCCGCGGCGGCCCACAGGCTGTCGAGCGTGAGCAAATCAGCGTCGATCAGCGTGACCGGCTCGGTGGCGTGGCCGATCGGGCAGACACCGCCGATTGCATAGCCGGTTTTCTCGCGGACGAACTTCGCGTCCGCGCGGCCGATCTCGCCGACCTGCGCGGCCACTTTCTTTTCGTCGACGCGATTCGCGCCGCTCGCGACCACCAGCACCGGCGCATCGTCGTCGCGCCGGCGAAACAGGATCGACTTGGCGATCTGCGCGACCGAGCAGCCGAGTCCGGCGGCGGCTTCGGCGGAGGTCTTGCCGGTTTCCGGCAGCATCACGACGCGCCCTGAGTGACCGCGTTCGCGCAGCAACAGCGCGACGCGGCGCGCCGAATCGGGCAGCGCGGTGAGATCGTCGGATTCGAGGGACACTTGGTCAGTCATCGTTTCAGGTCCTGATGGATGGGTGAATGTTGCGAGTGAAGCCACACGCCCTCACACGCAATTAGCCGCTTCGCTGCGCGCCTTCGCCTTCGCGAGCAGCGCCTTGCCGGCGCGCGAGACGTTGGGCTTGCCGATCGACGTCGAAATGAAATCGCCGATCGCCACGACTTGCGCGAGATCGATGCCGGTCTCGATGCCGAGGCCGTTCATCAGATACAGCACGTCTTCGGTCGCGACGTTGCCGGTCGCGCCTTTCGCATACGGGCAGCCGCCGAGCCCCGCCACCGACGCGTGATAGATCTCGATGCCTTCCTGCAACGCCGCGTAAATATTCGCGAGCGCCTGGCCATAGGTGTCGTGGAAGTGCCCCGACAGACGCTCCCGCGGAAACACACGCGTCACCGTTTCGAACACTTCGCGGGTGCGCTTGGGCGTGCCGACACCGATCGTATCGGCGATATCGATCTCGTCGCAGCCGAGCGCCGCGAAGCGTTCGACCACGTCCACCACCGACGCGACCGGCACCTCGCCCTGATACGGACAACCAAGCGCGCACGACACGCTGCCGCGAATCCGCACGCCATGCTCCTTCGCGGCCTGGGCGACCGGCGCGAAACGGTCGATGCTTTCCGCGATGCTGCAATTGATGTTCTTTTGCGAGAACGCCTCGCTCGCGGCGCCGAAGATCACGATCTCGTCGGCACGCGCGGCAAGTGCGCCTTCGAAGCCGCGCAGGTTCGGCGTGAGCACCGAGTAGATCGTGCCCGCGCGGCGCTCGATGCCGGCCATCACGTCGGCGCCGTCGGCCATTTGCGGCACCCATTTCGGCGACACGAACGAGGCCGCCTCGATATTGCGAAAACCCGCCGCCGACAGGCGATTGATCAACTCGACCTTGATCGCGGTGGGCACGAAGTCTTTCTCGTTCTGCAGCCCGTCACGCGGACCGACTTCGACGATTTTCACTTGCTGGGGTAGGGCCATGATCTGTCTCCAGCCGCGCGAGGCGGCGCTTCGTCCATTCAATTCGAAGGTGTCAGTATCCGCGTTCGAGATTCACTACGCCGCTCACGGTGTCGCCGCGCATGAGCGCGCCGATTTTCCGCGCGACCTGCCCGACGCTTTCCTCGCGCAATGTCAGCGCGGACACGTGCGGCGTGATCGTGATGCGCGGTTCCTGCCAGAACGGATGCCCGGCGGGCAACGGTTCTTCGCGGAACACGTCGAGCGTGGCGGCGGCGAGCTGGCCGCTTGCGAGCGCGTCGAGCAGATCCGCTTCGACCAGATGGCCGCCGCGCGCGACGTTGATCAGATACGCGCCGCGCGCGAGCTTCGCGAAGGTTCGCGCGTTCAGCACGTCGCGTGTCTCCGGCGTATGCGGCAGCAGATTCACCAGCACCTTGACGCCGTCGAGAAACGCGTCGAACTGTGCTTCGCCCGCGAACGTCGCGATGCCGTCGAGCGTCCGCGCGCTGCGGCTGTAGCCGCGCACCGGCATGCCGAACGCGGCGAGCGTTTGCGCCACGTGCGCGCCGAGCACACCGAGTCCGAGCACGCCGACCGTGAAGGTCTCGCGCGGATGCGGATCGAGCACGGTCCAGCGGCGTTCGTTTTGCAGCGCTTGATATTCATCGAAGCGGCGCAGATAGCGCAGCACCGCGTGCGTCACGTACTCGGCCATTTGCGGCGCCATGCCGGTGTCTTCGAGGCGGATCAGCTGGGCGCTGCGCGGCAGCGTGCCGGGATGCTCGTGTTCGAGCGCGAGGATGGCATCGACACCCGCGCCGAGATTGAAAATGGCGCGCAGGTGGTCGCGGCCAGCCAGCATCTCACGTGGCGGACGCCAGACGACCGCGAAATCGGCCGGCGCGGTGTCGCCCGGCTGCCATTCGCGCAACTCGGCCTCGGGCAGCGCGTGGGCAAAGTCGTGCAACCACGCGGCGGCATCGGCATGCGGCATGTAGAAGAGGATCTTCATATGGTCCGCCAGGCGCCTGCGTGGTCGGGTCCGGTGACGGCAATGCCACGGTGCGACGGCTGCGGCGCTTCCGACGACGCTTGCTGCATGGGGCCTCCTCCCTTTATGGATAGACCTCATTCTACTTTTTCGACGCGGATCGCGCGCGTTTGCGCACGGCCGTGCCGCTTCGTTTGCGTGCGCTTGCCGGGGCGGCCCGCATGGACCCGAGCATTTGCGCCATAACCAAAGCACAAAAACTTGGTTCGCCCGCCCGGCCCCCAGCGCGAGAATGACTCCCCGGATTCCCGCAGCGAGGCACACCTATGCTTTCATGCATCAGATCGACATGGCCGCCGCGTCTCGTCACCGTTCCCGGCCTGCACGGCAGCGAGGGCGCGCATTGGCAAACATGGCTGGAGCGGCAATTCGCGCGCTCGTTGCGCGTGGAGCAGGCCGACTGGGATGCGCCGGACATCGCGCAGTGGTCGAAGTCGCTGCGCGATCTGCTCGCGCGTGAACGCGGCCCGTTCGTGCTGGCCGCGCACAGCTTCGGCTGCCTCGCGACCGCGCATGCGCTGCAGCAGGCGTCGTATGCGAACGACGTCGTCGGCGTGTTGTTCGTGGCGCCCGCGAGTCCGCAGAAGTTCGCCTTCGCGGGAGCGTTCGACGCGCGCCGTCTCGGTGTGCCGTCCATCCTGATCGGCAGCGAAACCGATCCGTGGATGCCGCTCGCCGGCGCGCGCGATCTCGCGCAGCGCTTCGGCAGCGCGTTCGTCAATCTCGGCGACGCAGGGCATATCAACACCGCCGCCGGTTTCGGCCCGTGGCCGCGCGCCAAATATTTCGTGGATACGCTCGTGCATTGCGCGGCACCGCTGCGCTTTCGCGAAGAGGCGTTCGAAGCGGCGCAGCATGCGTTCGTGTGAACCGGTGGCCCAGTAGCCACGGCACGCGGCGACGCGCCAAAGCAGCGCGCCATCGGCCAGGTAAGCGATCCGTTAGAATCCCGCTTCACGCCGCACGCTCGTGTGGCCACGGAATTTCATCATCGATAAGCGGGGACAAGCATGGCAGGCAAGACGGGGATATCGCGCTGGCTCGCAGCCGGCGCGACGGCGATCACGCTCGCGCTGGGCACCGTGCCGGCGGCGCACGCGGATACATCGCTGCTCAACGTGTCGTACGACGTGACGCGCGAGTTGTACAAGGACATCAACGCGGGCTTCATCGCCGCGTACAAGCAGAAGAGCGGCACGACCGTGTCGATCCGCCAGTCGCATGGCGCGTCGAGCGCGCAGGCGCTGTCGGTGCTGCAAGGCTTGCAGGCCGACGTCGTGACGATGAACCAGCCCAATGACATCGACCTGCTCGCGGAGAAGGGCCAGCTGGTGCCGGCCAACTGGCGCGCGCGCCTGCCGGACGACAGCGCGCCGTACACCACGACGATGGTGTTCCTCGTGCGCAAGGGCAACCCGAAGCACATCAAGGACTGGGACGATCTCGCGAAGCCCGGCGTGCAGGTGGTGATCGCCAATCCGAAGACGTCGGGCAACGGGCGCTATGCGTATCTGGCCGCGTGGGGGTATCGCAAGCAGCACGGCGGCACCGACGCGCAGGCGCTCGATTTCGTGAAGGCGATCTTCAGGAACGTGCCGGTGCTCGACACCGGCGGCCGCGGTGCGACGACCACGTTCACCCAGCGCGACATCGGCGACGTGCTGGTGACGTTCGAAAACGAAGTGTCGTTGATCAGCTCGGGGGTGGGCGACGGCAAGTTCGAAGCGGTGTATCCGTCGGTGAGTCTGCTGGCGGCGCCGCCGGTGTCGATCGTCGACAAGGTGGTCGACAAGCGCGGCACGCGTAAGGAGGCGCAGGCATATCTCGACTATCTGTGGTCGCCGGCCGCGCAGGAGATCATCGCGCAGCATCATCTGCGTCCGCGCGACAAGAACGTGCTGGCGAGGCATGCGGCCGAGTTCAAGCCGATCAGGACGTTCACGGTGGAAGAGATGTTCGGTAGCTGGCAGAAAGCGCAGCAAACCCATTTCTCCGACGGCGGGACGTTCGATCAGATCATCGTCGACCGGAAGTGATGCTCTGACTCGAAGTTGAAAAGCCGCCTGTTGTGCAACAGGCGGCTTTTTTCATGTGCGTGCACGTCATTGCGCACGCCGCATCTCACACTTTCAGTTCGGCGCGCTGTGCTTATCGCAGCCATGCTCGCAGTCGCTCTGATCCAGCGGCATCTGCTGCGCGGCCTCGGCGCGAATGCCCAGGCGCGCCAGCAGCTTGCGGTCCGCTTCCGCTTGCGGATTGCTCGTGGTGAGCAACTGGTCGCCGTAGAAAATCGAATTCGCGCCGGCGAGGAAGCACATCGCCTGCAACGCTTCGTCCATCTGCTCACGCCCGGCCGACAGACGCACCATCGCCTTCGGCATCGTGATGCGCGCAATCGCGATCGTGCGCACGAATTCGAACGGATCGATCGCTTCGGTGCCGGTCAGCGGCGTGCCTTCCACCTGAACCAGGTTATTGATGGGCACCGACTCCGGATACGGTTCCATGTTCGCCAGTTGCGCGATCAGCCCCGCGCGTTCGCGGCGCGATTCGCCCAGCCCGACGATGCCGCCGCAGCACACGTTGATGCCCGCGTCACGCACGCGTTCGAGCGTGTCGAGTCGATCCTGGTACGTGCGCGTCGAAATGATCTGGCCGTAGAACTCCGGCGAAGTGTCGAGATTGTGGTTGTAGTAGTCGAGGCCCGCTTCGCGCAGCGCCCGCGCCTGATGCGTTTCGAGCATGCCGAGCGTCACGCAGGTTTCGAGGCCCATCGCCTTCACGCCGCGAATCATGTCCTTGATCGGTTCGAGATGACGGTCCTTCGGATTGCGCCACGCCGCGCCCATGCAGAAGCGCGTCGCGCCGTTCTCTTTCGCGACCTTGGCGGCGGCGAGCACTTCGTCGACCGGCATCAGCTTGTCGGCTGCAAGGCCCGTGTCGTGATGCACCGACTGCGGACAGTACGCGCAATCTTCCTCGCAGCCGCCGGTCTTGATCGACAGCAGCGTCGACAGTTGCACGGTGTTCGCGTCGAAATGCTCGCGATGCGTTTGTTGCGCGCGGAACATCAGGTCGTTGAACGGCAGTTCGTACAGCGCGACGATGTCGGCGACGCGCCAGCGCGCGAGTTGCTTGCCGGCGGTCGGGGCGGCGTTGGCGTTGGCGGCGGCCGCGTCGGCTTGCGTCGGAGTGATGTTCAGTTGCGTCATGGGGTCGATCCTCATGGATGGATAGATGGGGTGTGGTTCAGCGCTGCGCGTGGCGCAGCGTCTGCAAAAGCCGGTCGATGTCGAGTTGATCCGCCGCGAGTTCGGGCGCGGCCGGATTCAGATGCGGCACGATGCCGAGCAGCGGCGCGTCGTAGGCGCGCGCGAGATGCTCGCGGATCGACGCGATATTTTCGTCGGGGAACGTCATGTCGGGATCGACGCGATTGGCGACCCAGCCGGCGAGCGTGAGTCCGCGCGCGGCGATCGCTTCGGCGCTCAGCAGTGCATGGCTGATGCAGCCGAGGCGCATGCCGACCACCAGCACGACCGGCAGCTTCAGCGCGACGGCGAGATCGGCGGTGTCCTGGGCGGCGGTCAACGGCACGCGAAAGCCGCCGACACCTTCCACGACGACGATCTCCGCGCGCTGCGCGGCCTGTGCATGGCACGCGACTATGTGATCGAGATCGAGCGTGACGTTTTCCAGCGCGGCCGCGATGTGCGGCGCGGCCGGTTCCTTCAGCAGATACGGCGTGCGCAGCTCGGGCGGCAGCAGCACGTTCGACGCGGCGTCGAGCTGATCCGCGTCTTCGTTATGCAGCACGCCGTGCAGTTCGAATGCGCCCGCGGCGATCGGCTTCATCGCGGCGGCTTGCAGGCCTTCGCGAACGAAGCCGTGCAACAGCGCCGAAGAAACGAAGGTCTTGCCGATTTCCGTATCGGTGCCGGTGACGAAGAACGACAGTGCAGGCCTGATGGTGTTTACGTCGCCGCTCATGCCGCTTGCGCTCCGAGTTGTTGCAGGCCCGCTTCGAGTCGGTCGAGATCGGCGTGCGAGTGCGCGGCCGACAGCGAAATGCGCAACCGCGACGTGCCGGCGGGCACGGTCGGCGGACGGATCGCCGGCACCCACAGGCCCGCGCGATCGAGCGTGGCCGCGATGTCGAGCGTGGCGTCGTTCGCACCGATGATGAGCGGCTGCACGGCCGTATGCGAATCGACCGGCAGCCACGGCGTCGCTTTGAGCATCACTCGCGTGCGTTCGATCAATTGCTGAAGATGCGCGCGGCGCGCATCGCCTTCATCGCCGCCGATGATGCGCAGGCTCGCCGACACCGCATGCGCGGCAGCCGGCACCGACGCCGTCGTGAAGATGTACGGACGCGCACGCTGCACGAGCCATTCGATCACGGTCGCATGCGCCGTGACGAACGCGCCCGAGACGCCGGCGGCCTTGCCGAGCGTGCCGATCGAAATCAGATTCGGCGAGCGCAGCGCGGCTTGCGCGATGGCGCCGCGGCCTTGCGGACCGAGCACGCCGAAGCCATGCGCGTCGTCGACGATCAGCCACGCGCCGTGCCGCTCCGCGAGTTCGAGCAGGCGCGGCAAGGGCGCGATATCGCCGTCCATGCTGAACACGGTATCGGAGACGATCACCTTCACGTCCGCCTCCGACGCGTCGAGCATCGCGCTCAGCGCGTCCATGTCGCAGTGTGGATAGATCTGCACGTCGGCGCGTGACAGGCGCGCGCCGTCGATTAGCGACGCGTGGTTCAGCGCGTCGGAGAACAGCGTCGTGCCGCGGCCCGCGAGCGCGGTGAGCGTCGCGAGATTCGCCATGTAGCCTGTGCTGAAGTAGAGCGAGCGCGCGTTATCGACGAAGCCGCCGGTGAATGCCGCGAGATCGTCTTCGAGCTGCGCATGCGCGCGCGAGTGGCCGCCGAGCAGATGCGAGCCGCCGCTGCCCGCACCATACAGACGCGCGCCTTCGGCGATCGCCTCGATCAGTTGCGGATGCGCGGCGAGGCCGAGATAGTCGTTGCTGGCGAAGCCGATCATCGCGCGGCCGTCGACCGTCATGTGCGCGGCGCACGGCGTGTCGGCGGTGCGGCGGCGGCGGCGCAGACCGCGTTCGTCGAGTTCCTTGAGCCCTTCGGTGAGGGTGTCGAGCAAATGCATCAGCGGACCTCCGCGAGCGTGGCGTCGAAGGTTTCGCGTGTGCGCGAGGCAAGCAGCGCGAGTTCTTCGTCGTCGAGGATGTAAGGGGGCATCAGATACACGGTGGTCCCGATCGGGCGCAGCAGCAGTTCGCGCTGCAACGCGTTTTCGAAGAAGCGGCGCGAAAACGTTTTGGCATGCAGAACATCGTCGATCACCGCGTCGAACGCGAAGATCGTGCCGCACTGGCGCAGGTTGCGGACCTGCTCATGCGCGGCGAGCGGTGCGAGCGCGGCTTTCAGCGTCGCGGACTTGAGAGCGTTGGCGGCGAGCACGTCGTCGCTCGCGAACAGATCGAGCGTGGCGAGCGCCGCGCGGCACGCGAGCGGATTGCCGGTGTACGAATGCGAGTGCAGGAAGCCGCGCGCGGTGTCGTCGTGATAAAAGGCCGCGAAGATTTCATCGCGCGACAGCACGATCGACAGCGGCAGGTAACCGCCGCTGATGCCTTTGGATAGACACAGAAAGTCCGGCCAGATACCGGCTTGCTCGCACGCGAAGAAAGTGCCGGTGCGGCCGCAACCGACGGCAATTTCATCGGCGATCAGATGCACGTCGTACTGATCGCATAACGCGCGCAGGCCGGCGAGATACGACGCGTCATGCATCGCCATGCCGGCCGCGCATTGCACGAGCGGCTCGACGATCAGCGCGGCGATGCGGGTGGAGCGCGCTTCGAACAGCGAGCGGACGTGATCGAGCGCGCGGCGCGCGACGTCGGCGGCGCTTTCGCCGGGCTGCGCGAGGCGCGCATCGGGCGAGGCCACGACGTGCGCGTGCCGGATCAACGGATCGTAGGCGTCCTTGAACAGCGCGACATCGGTGACGCCGAGCGCGCCGATGGTTTCACCGTGATAGCTGTTGGCAACGCAGACGAATTCCTGCTTGTCGGCGAAGCCTCGATTGCGCCACGTGTGAAAGCTCATCTTCAACGCGATTTCGACGGCCGATGCGCCGTCCGAGGCGAAGAACGCGTGGCCGAGCGTGTTGCCGGTGAGTGCGCCGAGGCGCTCCGCGAGTTCGATGGCCGGCTCGTGTGTGCAGCCGGCGAGCATGGCGTGTTCGAGCGTATCGAGCTGGTCTTTGAGCGCGGCGTTGATGCGCGGGTTCGCGTGGCCGAACAGGTTGACCCACCAGGAGCTGATCGCGTCGAGATAGCGATGGCCGGCGCGATCGTAGAGCCACGCGCCTTGACCGCGCGCGACGGGCACGAGCGGCAGGCGTTCGTGGTGCTTCATCTGGGTGCAGGGGTGCCATACGGCACGCAGGCTGCGGGCGACCCAGTCTTCAGGGGCGACGGGCGATGGGGCTGATTTTTCCAAAACGGTACTCCGAGGTGCTTTTCTTGCGCGCTGCGCGGGGTGGCTTTCAAGGGCCATTTCAGGCGTGCCGTGCGCCATTTTTCTGGCGCTGCGCACGGCCTTGGCGAGCGTGCGGGGTCGAGATTAGCGGTTTATTTCGTGCTGTGCACTAGCGGCAAAATGGGCGTTTTTTCTTGCGGGGCTGGGGTTTGGCGCTGTTCGGTGCAGGTGGTTTGTGTTCGTTGCGGAAGGTCGCCGTTCGGCGGAGTTGGCGACGGCAAAGTAGTTGGGGGGTATAGGTGGGAATCTTGGGGTTTTTGCCTGCTCGGCGTTTTGGGTGTGCTTTTTGGGTGTTGGCCTTTCCTTGAGTTCACGGTGGTCTATTGGTGTTGCCCCTGTGCGGGGCGGCACCTACTTTCTTTGCATGCCGCAAAGAAAGTAGGCAAAGAAAGCGGCTTCACACCGCCAGCCCATAAGCGGCTCCCCTGGCTTGGAGGGGGTAGTGGACCATCTGGAATCAGTGCCCGCGCACACTCCGCGCCCGTGACAAAGCCGTCATCCGCTCCCACTGCGCACTGCGTGCGTCGCGGATGGGTCTGCGTGGGAAACCAGCGGCGTTGGTCGTGTGCGGTGGGGCTATCGGCTTCGCCTCGGCGAGGAGTGCAAATGAGGTGTGTTGGAAGGGGGCGGCCGGACGAGAAAAGCGAGTGGCACCCAGCAGCCAGTTGCTGGCCCGCCTTCAAGGCTTCAGGAAGGGCACATGCCGAGAAAATTAGCTCGCGGTTTTAGGAACGAGCGCGTCGGCGCGCGAAGCGTCGCCGGAAGAATGACTGCGTTGTCACTGAGGCTGAATGTGCGAATGCACGGATTCCAGATGCGCCGCTGCCCCGTCCAAGCCAGGGGACCCGCTTATGGGCTGGCGGTGTGAAGCCGCTTTCTTTGCCTACTTTCTTTGCGGCATGCAAAGAAAGTAGGTGCCGCCCCGCACAGGGGCAACGCTAATAGACCACCGTGAATTCAAGGAAAGGCCAACGCCCAAAAAGCACACCCAAAGCGCCGAGCATGCCAAAACCTCAATTCCGACTAGCAATAGCCCGCCGCCCATCGGCATCGCGATCGCCAGAACCATGCCCCCCATCAGCCGTCTGCGAAGACTGCTGCCCCCAAACCACAGAGTTGTCCACCGCATACAACCGGCAAGGATCCGAACTCTGCTTCTGGCAGTTGGCAACTGCCACCGACATCGGATCATCCCCGCCTTCAGCCCACGACCACGCGCCCGAATCCGATACGGCAAACGCGCGGCTAGGATACTGATGCAGGAAATTCCGATAACCATTGCGCCCGCCTTCATCGACGAAGGGCACGGCGTCCACCGCGTCGACGGCAGCGAAGCCGCTCGGCTTCGGCGCCGACGGATCGGCCACCCGATACTGCACGCCCGTGGGCATCCCCACGCGGGCAAGGAACGCCTCGACAGCCGGCCACCACACATGCACGCCATCGCGGTCACCAACTAGCCGATGCGCGTCGTTCTTGTAGTTGCCGAAGTCCACCATCTTCGCGCTCGCGCCATGCGCGCTGTACGCGGCATACATGCCGGCCACCAGCGGCGCGTTCCAGACTGAATCGTTATCGCCGTACATCCACAGCGACGGCACCGTGGTCTTCTCGCCATACGCGCCGAATGCGTGCGTCAGGTTGCTCTGCCAGTCGGTACAGGCATCCTGCCGCAAGCCGCCAGAGAAATTGATCAGCGCCCGCACGCCCGGCGCCGCCTCGGTGCCGTAGGCCATCGTTGCGAGACCGCCGTGCGAGGTGCCAGCCACGACGATATGCGCCGCGTCCACATACGGCTGCTTCGACATGTAGCTGATCGTTGCCGCGACGTCGCCGGCCTGGCCAATGCCATTGCGTTCGACGTCGCAACCGTCCTGCTCGTACACGCCGTCCGAATGACCGAAGCCCTGGCGGTTCGGCGCGACCACCACGTAGCCGCGACGCACGAACTCGCGTGCGAGCGGCAGCGGGTTGCTGCGCTCCTGCGTATGCGGATCGCCGGGAATCTTGCCGTGGTTGAACACGATCATCGGGAACGGGCCAGCGCCGTCCGGTTTGTAGATCGTCGTTTCGAGCGTGATCGTGCCGGCGGCGTCCACCGGCACGCGGATGATCTGTTCGTTCAGACGCGCGGTGGGCAGGTAGACGTCGTCGTCGAGCGCGATGCGCGGCACGTGTGCACGTGCCAGCGGTCCCGCCTGCGAGTCGGCGTGCGGGGCTGCGTACGCCTCACCGAGCGGATCGGCGTGCGCGACTGCGACAGCGCACGTGGCCGCTGCACAGATCACCGCACACTTCGTCAGAACCTTGCTGAACACCATTGACGCACCTGCCTCGAAGACCTGCCCTGAACACCGTGATGTCCGCTCGCCGATTTAGTTGCTGACGTTTTCCTTTCGTCCGCGTTTTCGACAAACAAAAACACACTCGCGTATGCAGTGCGCCAAGCACACGCATGCCAATCGAGATCGCACGGGATGAACCCAAACGGCCGACGCGACCCCACGCGCCGATGATGAGCGCCACACCTGCTGCCCGGAGCCGCCGCCGCACCCACACTGTCTGGCGAGCGGCAGGGCTTCGTGCGCATTTTGCGGAGCTGGTTCGACCGACTCTCGCAACGTGACGTCATGAAGCTACGGCCTCATCCTGGCACGACAATTTTGTTTTGTGCAATCAAGGAGAACCCGCGCCGAAAAAATTGCCGCTCGTGTTTTGGGCTAATTTCAGCGCGGCTGAAAGGCCGCGCTCGCCGCGTAACTGCGTAGCGGCTGGACGAGGGCGGGATGATTGCCGGATCAAGCGACAGGCGGCTCGGCACGCGGGCTGTGGTGCCGGGCCAACACGAAAAAAAAGCCCTGCAATGAGGGCCTTATTCGATCGCGGCGCAATGCGTGCCGCTGCATCGTGAAAGATCGCGAAAGGTTCGCGTGCCGCGCACTACTCGCTGACGTCGCCGTCGACATAGCGCCAACGTCCATCCTCGCCGCGCACGAAGCGGCTCAATTCGTGCAGCCGGTGCGCGCGGCCGCCCACCTTGTACCGCGCGACGAATTCAACGGTTGCGTGATCCGCGTCGGTTTCGGCGAAGGCCTTGATCTGCAGTCCGAGCCAACGCGGCGCGTCGGGCGCTGTAGGATCCGCATCGAGATCGGCGGGGCAGGTGTGCGGCGCCCAGGTGGCGCGCAGATAGTCCGTCGCGCCGACAACATACGCGCTATAACGCGAGCGCATCAGTTCGAGCGCGCGCGGCGCCGCTTCGCCACCGTCGATATAGCGGCCACAGCATTGCGCGAAGCGGGGCGCTGTGACGCCGCTGGGCTGCCCTGGCGCGGTGCCGCCGCAGGGGCAGTCGGAAGGTCTTTGCATCGACAAAATTGGTTTATTCATTAAGCGTTCAATCAAGACCGCGTGCGATCAATATTTTCTGGATGTCGCTGGTGCCTTCGTAAATCTGGCACACGCGCACGTCGCGATAAATCCGCTCGACCGGGAAGTCGCTCAGATACCCGTAGCCGCCATGAATCTGCAGGGCTGCTGAACAGATCCGCTCGGCGGCTTCGGAGGCGAACAGCTTGGCCATCGCGGCTTCGGTGAGGCACGGCTGACCGGCGTCTTTCAACGACGCCGCGTGCCAGATCAATTGGCGCGCGGCTTCGAGTTGCGTCGCCATGTCGGCGAGACGGAACTGCACGGCCTGGTGCGAAAAGAGCGGTGCGCCGAAGCTCTCGCGTTCCTTCGCATAGCTCAACGCTGCCTCGAACGCGGCGCGCGCCATGCCGACACTTTGCGCCGCGATACCGATGCGCCCGCCTTCGAGCCCCGACAGCGCGATCCGGTAGCCTTCGCCCTCTGCACCGATCAGATTCGCGGCGGGCACGCGGCAGTCTTCGAACACGATCTGCGCGGTATCCGACGAATGCTGGCCGAGCTTCTCCTCGACGCGCACGACGATATAGCCCTTCGTGCTGGTCGGCACGATGAACGCGCTGATGCCGCGCTTGCCTGCCGCCTTGTCGGTCACCGCCATGACGATCGCGACGTCGCCGTTCTTGCCGCTCGTGATGAACTGCTTGACGCCGTTCAGCACGTACGCGTCGCCGTCGCGGGTGGCGGTGGTGCGCAGCGCGGACGCGTCGGAACCGGCTTGCGGCTCGGTCAGGCAAAACGCGCCGAGCATCTCGCCGCGCGCGAGCGGCGTGAGCCAGTCGCGTTTCTGCGCGTCGTTGCCGTAGCTCAGCAGGATGCTGCACACCGGGCAGTTGTTCACGGAGATTGCCGTCGACGTGCCGCCGTCGCCTGCCGCGATCTCTTCGAGGATCAGCGCGAGCGCCAGCGCATCCATGCCGGCGCCGCCGTACGCTTCGGGCACCAGCACGCCATAGGCGCCGAGTTCGGCGAGTTGGCGGTGCACCTCGCGCGGAAAGGTGCGCTCGCGGTCCCACGTGGCCGCATGCGGCGTGATCGCGTCGCGCACGAAGGTGCGCAGCGCGTCGCGGACCATCAGGTGATCCTGATCAAGCACCATGGCGCGGTCTCCTCACCAGTCGAGTTGCGTGCCGTCGTATTGATAGAAGCGGCCGTTGAACGCATCGCGTGCGCCCGCAGCCTGCGCGAGCACGTCACGCATGCCGGCGACGCTGCGCGCCGGGTCGATGGCGGCTTGCGCACCGCCCATGTCGGTGCGCACCCAGCCGGGATGCAGCGACACGCAGGTCGCGCGCCTTGCCTCCAGCGACGCGAGCTTCAGCGCGTCGTTCAGCGCCGCCTTGCTCGTGCGATACAACCAGCCGCTCGTGCCGCTCGGCTCGGCGATGCTGCCCATCTTGCTCGAGATGACCGCAAACACACCGCCCGCTTCTTCGACGAGGGGAAGCAGGATCGGCATCAATTGCATTGGACCGCGCACGTTGGTGTGCATCACGTGATCGAAGTCTTCGGCGGTGATCGCCTCGACGCCTTCGGTGCGCGGGCCGTACACACCCGACACCAGAATTGCCGCATCGAGCCGTTCGCCGTCGAGCTTCCAGCCGAGCGCGGCGATGTCCTCGGGCGCGGTCACGTCCACCGCGAAAGTCTGCGCGCCGAGTTCGTTCAGCGCATCGAGCGCGGCGCCGTCGCGCGCGGTGGCGAGCACGCGCCAGCCGCTATGCCGGTACTGCCGGACGAATTCCTGGCCGATGCCACGCGACGCACCGACGATCAATACTGTCTTCATCGAATACCCCAGTTTTCAGGACGCCGCTTCAGATGCGGCGATTGCCACGATCCGCGCGTCAAACCAGTTCGACGCCCATCGCCGTCGCTTCGCCGCCGCCGATGCACAGTGTCGCGACGCCGCGCTTCAGGCCGCGCCGCTTCAGCGCGCCGATCAGCGTGACGAGAATGCGCGCGCCCGATGCGCCGATCGGATGGCCGAGCGCGCAAGCGCCGCCGTTCACGTTGACCTTCTCGTGCGGTAAGCGGTGTTCCTTCATCGCGGCCATGGTCACGACGGCGAACGCTTCGTTCACCTCATAGAGATCGACTTCGTCAGCGCGCCAGCCGTTCTTCTCGAACAGCTTGCGAATCGCACCGACCGGCGCGGTGGTGAACTTCGCCGGTTCCTGTGCGAACGTCGAGTGGCCGACCACGCGCGCGATCGGTTCGACGCCGAGACGTTTCGCCGTCGATTCGCGCATCATCACGAGCGCGGCGGCGCCATCGGAAATCGACGACGAATTCGCCGCCGTCACTGTGCCGGTTTTGCTGAACGCGGGCTTGAGCGTCGGAATCTTGTCGAGGTTGGCCTTGAACGGCTGCTCATCGTGATCGATCGTGACTTCGCCCTTGCGGCTCGCCACTTTCACCGGTGCGATTTCCCACGCGAAAGAGCCGTCTTCGTTCGCGCGCTTCGCACGGTTGAGCGACTCGACCGCGAACGCGTCCTGCGCCTCGCGCGTGAAGTCGAACGACGCCGCGCATTCCTCGGCGAAGGTGCCCATCAGACGGCCTTTCTCGTACGCGTCTTCGAGACCGTCGTAGAACATGTGATCGATCACCTGGCCGTGACCCATGCGCATGCCGCCGCGCGCCTTCGGCAGCAGATATGGCGCATTCGTCATGCTCTCCATGCCGCCCGCCACGATCACGTCGACCGAACCGGCGGCCAGCATATCGTGCGCGAACATCGCCGCGCGCATGCCGGAGCCGCACATTTTGTTGACCGTGGTGCTGCCGGTGCTCAAAGGCAGGCCCGCGCCGAGCGCGGCTTGCCGCGCGGGCGCCTGGCCGAGGCCGGCGGGCAGCACGCAGCCCATCACCACTTCGTCGATCTGGTCGGGCTTGAGGCCCGCGCGCCGCACGGCGGCTTCGATCGCCGCCGAGCCGAGTTGCGGCGCGGTGAGCGATGCGAAGTCGCCCTGAAATGCCGCCATCGGCGTGCGCGCGGCGCTCACGATGACAACCGGATCGGCACTCGCTTCGGTTCGCTTTTCAGTCATGTCTGTCTCACTCATGTTTTAGCTCCTTGATCACACCTTCGACGATGGCCGGCACGTCGCCGAGCTGCGCCGCGTCCGCGGCGACCACGTCGTTGTCCGCGTTGCGCGGGCCGCTCGCCGACACGGCGGCCACGCACTCCTTGTAGGTTGCTTCGAGCGTGGCCGCGTCGCTGATCGTCATGCCGAGGTTGCGGATCTTGCCGTCATGCACGCCGTACGCCCAGCCGTGCACGGTCAGTTCCTGGCCGCGCGCCCACGCGTCGTTGACGATGGTGGTGCGGCACACGTTCACCACCTGTTCGATCGTATTCAGTTCCACGAGCCGCCGATGCCGCGCTTCGCCGAGCGGCCATTCTTCGATCAGCGCGGCGTGCTTCGCGCGCACGTCCTGCACGTGCGCGAGCCAGTTATCGGCGAGACCCACGCGGCGGCCGTGCAGCGCCGCGCCGACCCCGGAGCAGCCGTAGTGGCCGACCACCATGATGTGCTTGACCTTCAGCAGATCGACGGCGAACTGGATCACGGACAGACAGTTCAGATCGGTATGCACGACCACGTTGGCGATATTTCTGTGCACGAACACTTCGCCCGGCGGCAAGCCGATGATCTGATTCGCCGGCACGCGCGAGTCCGAGCAGCCGATCCACAAATACTCCGGCGCCTGCTGATGCGCGAGGCGGGAGAAGAATTCGGGGTCTTCGGACAGCTTGCGGGCCACCCACGCGTCGTTGTTGTCGAACAGATGCGAGAGCGGATGGGAGGAGCTTGAAGCGTTTGTGTTCATGGTGCGTCTTGGTGGTTTTTCGACCGCTTGACCGGTCGAAGTCGTTACATAAAGTTCGGACGAGACATTCAACGAGGCGGGCGGCGCGGGCTTTACGCCACGCGCACGCTGCGCTCGTCGGGTGGCGCGTGCGGTGCATCCGGTGAAGCGGATGCCGATGCATCGGCAAAGCGTTCCGGATAACGGATGCAGAAGCGCTCGTGGCTGTCGTACGGGAAAAAGTCGGGCAGTTCGCCTTTCAATAGATGATCCTTGTGCCGTTGCCATAGCGCAGGATCGAAGAAGTCCGCGTGGTGCTGCATGAAGGAGCGGCGCACGCGTGGGTCGCCGAGCAGAAACGTGCCGTACGTCTCCGGGAAAATGTCGTGGGGGCCGACCGAGTACCACGGCTCGCCCGACATTTCGTCCTCCTCGTTACGTGGCGCCGGCACCGCGCGCACGTTGCAGTCGGTCAGATATTCGATTTCATCGTAGTCGTAGAACACGACGCGGCCATGACGCGTCACGCCGAAGTTCTTGTACAGCATATCGCCGGGGAAGATGTTCGCCTGCATCAGTTCCTTCACCGCGTTGCCGTATTCCTTGATGCCGTGCTCGACGTCGTCGTCGTTGCCGGTTTGCAGGAACAGGTTCAGCGGCACCATGCGGCGCTCGATGTACATATGGCGGATCACGAGGTTCTCGCCCTCGTATTCGAGCAGCGACGGCACTTCCTTTTCGAGTTCGCGCACGAGCGCTTCATCGAGCCGCGCCACCGGCAACGCGACGCTCGAATATTCGAGCGTGTCGGCCATGCGGCCGAGGCGGTCGTGCCGTTTGACGAGCTGATACTTCGCCTGGATCTGCGCGCGCGTGGTGTCTTTCGGCGGCGGGAAGTTGTCCTTGATCAGCTTGAATACATACGGGAACGACGGCAGCGTGAACACCAGCATCACGAGCCCCTTGATGCCGGGCGCGATGATGAACGGATCGCTCGAATGCGACAGGTGATGCAGCAGGTCACGATAGAACAGATTCTTGCCCTGCTTCTGCAAACCCACCGACGTATAGATTTCCGCCTTCGGCTTGCCCGGCATGATGGTGCCGAGAAATTCGACGTAAGCGGACGGCACTTCCATGTCGACGAGGAAATACGAATGCGAGAAGCTGAAGATGATCAGCAGTTGCTCGCGCCTGAGCAGCACGGTGTCGAGCGCGAGCACGCCCGGCTTCACATGGCGCAGCGGCACGGCGAACGGCAGCAGCGCGTCGCCGTTGATGATCCGTCCGACGATATACGCCGACTTGTTGCGGTAGAACAGCGACGAAAGCACGTGAATCTGGAAGTTCGGCGCTTCGTCGAAGACGCCGAACGCGTCGTGGATCGTCTGCATCACGCAGCCGACGTCGCGCGTCAGGTCTTCGAACGGCGGGTCGAGCTGGAAGTTCGTGACGATGCGCTCGAGCGTCGCGGCGAGTCCGTCTCTCGCCGGGTAGTACGCGCGATAAGTCGGCTTCGCGGCCGGTTCGTCGTTCTCGATGTATTCGGTCGAGATGGCCGGGCGCACGAAAATGAAGTCGTTGTTGAAATACGAGCGGTGCAGGATCTTGCAGCACACCGAATTGAAAAACGTTTCCGCGCACTCAGGCTGGCGGTGCGTGGTCAGGAGACCGATGTAGTGCAGCTTGATCTGCTGCCACACTTCGCTGTCGATGTTTTCCGCGTCGTATTCGTCTTCGAGCAGTTCGACGCATTCTTCGACGCGCTCGTCGTAGGAGGTAATGCGATCGCGCGCGAGCCTTTGCAGGCCGTGCCAGTCGCCGGTTTCGAAGAGCGTCTTCGCGTGGATCGCGGCGTCGCGGAAGATCCGGTAATGGCGGTCGAATCCTTCGAGCATCGTCTGGGCGACGTCAAAGCCGATTTGCGACGACAGCAGTTTGGGGAAGTGATTCATGTCGACCGTGCATTCGTCCCATGTCGTGAAGACACCCGTGATTGTATCGTCCGGGTGGGCCCGCGACGCATCGCGCCGCTCGGCTCGCGCCTTGCCGCCTTGTGGGCGTTGTCAGGCGTTCACCGACTTTCCAGCTATCTTCGCTCAATGCGCCGGTTTGGCATCGCTAACCGGCGCAAATTCCGGCAAAAAAATTGCTTCGTGCTGCGCTTGACTGCGTTACGTTGCGTTTATCCGGCTCGTGCCGTGCCGTGCCGTGCCGCGCCACGCCACGCCGTGCCACGTCACGCTTCGCTCATGCGGGCTTCGCCTCGCGTGCGCCACCGTCGAGCAACGCGCGCGCCTGGGCTTCGTATTGCGCGAGATCTTCGAGCGTCGCGTTCAGGTCTTCCAGTTGACGCTCCAATACCTCGCGATGACGCGCCACCGTGGCAAGAAACGCGTGCAATTGCGGCACGGTGTCGGTCGGCGATTCATACACGTCCAGCAGTTCGCGAATTTCCGACAGCGTGAAGCCGAGCCGTTTGCCGCGCAGCGTGAGCTTCAGACGCGTTCTGTCGCGGCCCGAATAGACGCGCCGCAAACCGCTCGACCCTTCGCGGCTCGGCGAGAGTAAACCCTGATCTTCGTAGAAGCGGATCGCGCGTGGCGTAACGTCGAATTCCCGCGCGAGCTCGGTGATCGTGTATTGCGTATTCATACGGGGCATCCCGTGGCCGGGCAGAAAATCGGATTGGACGATAGAATCGACGTTTACGTTATCGTCAACCTGAGCTGAACGCAACCATTGCTGCAACCACGGCGCGACACGGCAAGCGCGCGCCACAACCACGCCGACCGGCATCGCACACCTCGCCATGCCGGACGGCCGACGGAGGAAGACATCCCCAATGAATGCACTCGAACATCAACTCCAATACCCATTCAACGACAGCTTGCCGGAAGCCGGCCAGACGATGGAAGTCGCGCGCGGCGTGTTCTGGCTGCGCATGCCGCTGCCTTTCGCGCTCGACCACATCAACCTGTGGCTGCTGCGTGACGAGATCGACGGCAAGCAGGGCTGGACGGTGGTGGATTGCGGCATCACGTCGGACACGATCAAGCAGAACTGGGAGAGCGTGTTCGACTCGCTGCTCGACGGCCTACCGGTGTTGCGCGTGATCGTCACGCACTGCCATCCGGACCATATCGGCCTCGCGCACTGGGTGTGCAGCGGCGGTGACAGGAAGCGCTGGGACGCGCGGCTCTGGATGACGCTCGGCGAATACATGCAGGCTCGCGTGATGGCCGCCGGCGACGGTTCGAATGCAGGCGGCGAGGCGGCGGCGCGGCACTTCGCGCGCCACGGTCTGAACGATGAGGATTCGCTCGAGAAGCTGCGCAATCGCAAGAGCTACTACTCGAGCCTCGTGCCGGCGATCCCGGGGCAATACCGGCGTCTGCGCGAAGCCGATGGCGTGAAGATCGCCGGCAGGACGTGGCGGGTGGTGACGGGCTTCGGCCATTCGCCGGAACACTGCGCATTGCATTGCGAAGAAACCGGCGTGCTGATTTCCGGCGACATGGTGCTGCCACGCATTTCGACCAACGTGTCGGTGTTCGATATCGAACCGGAAGGCTCGCCGCTCGCGCTGTATCTGGAGTCGCTCGGCCGCTACGAGACCATGCCTGAAGAGACACTGGTACTGCCGTCGCATGGCAAGCCGTTTCGCGGCGTGCGCACGCGTATCCGGCAACTGCGCGAGCATCACGACGCGCGGTTGGCCGAAGTGCGCGAAGCATGTACTCAGAAGCCGCGGAGCGCCGCCGACATCGTGCCTTTGATGTTCAAGCGCCAGCTCGACATCCATCAGATGACGTTCGCGCTGGGTGAGGCGCTCGCGCATTTGCATCTGCTGTGGCTCGCGGGCGAGTTGAAGCGCACTCAGGACGCGGACGGCGTGATCCGTTTTTCAGCGTCGTGAGTGATGAGATCGCGTTGATGCGTCGATAAAAAAAGCCCGGTTATGCAAACCGGGCTTTTTTCTGTGTACCTTCGGGCAAGCGCGAATTACTGCACCGAGACCGTCCCGAAGTTGACCCGGCCAAACGGGCTCACGTGATAACCGCTGACGTTCGTGCGCGTGATCGCCGAGGCGGTCGGATAGCCGAGCGGAATCCACAGCGCCTGATCGTGGATGATCTGCTGCGCCTGTTCATACGCCTTGGTGCGCTTGGCCTGGTCCGGCGTGGCCTTGCCGTCGGTGATCAGCTTGTCGAGATCCTGATCGCAAAAGCGCGCGAAGTTGATCCCCGACTTCACCGCGTTGCAACTGAAGAGCGGCGTCAGATAGTTGTCCGGATCGCCGTTGTCGCCGGCCCAGCCCATGAACAGCGAATCATGCTGGCCTTGTTTGGCCTGCTTGATCAGCTCGCCCCACTCGATCACCTTCACGTCCGCCTTCACGCCGATCTTCGCGAAGTCGGCCTGCAGCAATTCGGCGCCGGCCTTCGGATTGGGGTTCAGCACGCTGCCGTTCGGACGCACCCAGATGGTCGTTTCGAAGCCGTTCGGATAGCCCGCATCGGCAAGCAGCTTCTTCGCTTTCGCCGGATCGTACGGCCAGCCCTTGATCGACTTGTTGTAGCTCCACGTGTTCGGCGGATACGGGTTCGTGGCCGGTGTCGCGGTGTTGTCGAACACGGTCTTCAGATAGGTGCTGCGATCGAACGCCATGTTCAGCGCCGCGCGCACCTTCTGGTTGTCGAGCGGCTTCTTCTGCGTGTTCAACGCGACGAACGCGGTCATGAACGCGGGCGTCTGCACGATCGCGAGCGACTTGTCCTGCTTCGCGTCGGCGAGATCCTGCGGCTTCGGCGACAGCGCGATCTGGCATTCACCCGCTTTCACTTTCTGTGCGCGCACGGTGGCGTCCGGCGTGATCGCGTAGATCAGGCGGTCGATCTTCGGCTTCGGCCCCCAGAAGGTCGGGTTCACGTCGTAGCGGATCACCGCGTCCTTCGTGTAGCTCTTCAGGACGAACGGGCCGGTGCCGATCGGCTTCGCGTTCAAATCGGTCTGCTTGCCCGCCTTAAGCAACTCGTCGGCGTATTCGGCCGAATAGATCGATGCGAAACCCATCGTCAGGATCGGCACGAAGGTCGCGTTCGGTACAGTCAGTTCGAACTTGACGGTGTTGTCGTCGACCTTGCTGATCGACTTGATCAGCTTCGGCAAGCCCATCGACTGCGCATGCGGAAAGCCGCTCGCGCCCGTCACCTTGTGCCACGGATTGCTGTCGTTGAGCATGCGCTCGAACGTGAAGACGACATCGTCGGCGTTCAGCGCGCGGCTGGGCTTGAAGTAGTCGGTGGCCTGAAACTGCACGTTCGGGCGCAGATGGAACGTGTAGGTGAGGCCGTCGGCGCTCACGTCCCACTTCTCGGCCAGCGCCGGCACCACCTTCTTCGTGGCCTCGTCGTACGAGACCAGCGAGTTGAAGATCACATCGGCCGACGCGTTGGTCGTGACGAGCGAATTGAACTGCACCACGTCGAAGCCGTCCGGGCTCGATTCGGTACAGACGGTCAGCGGTTTGGCGAGCACGAGCGCGGGCGCCGTGAACAGTAGGGCGGCTGCGAGCAGTTTGAAGCGCATAGGTTCTCCCATAACGAGCGCAGTCAGTCGGTGCGTCTGGTTGTGCGTTATTCCGGTGACGAGGGACGGGCGTCGACGCCGCCCTGATTGTGATACGTTTCCGGCGCTCGCGCATGGTGTGGGTGATCCCGGCTCATGCGCGCCGCGCGCCTTCGCGAAAGCTTATCGAAGGGAGATTATGGCGACAACAACTTAATCCGCATATCCATATGGAGAGCGGGCGTCCGCGCTCATGGCGTTGACGCAAGCCGCTGCAGATAAGCGACGCCTTCGATCGCGCGCACGCCATACCACGACACCATTTCGCCGTCGATCAACTCGATGCGCTTGCCCGCCAGCCTCGGGTCACGCGCGAGCGCGTCGCGATGCGTCTGCGTGAAGCGATACGGCTCGCTGGACAGCAGGATGCGGTCGACATCGGCGAGCCACGGCGCGTCGTCGAAGTCGAGCATCGGATAACGCGCGGCGCCCGACGCTCCGCCTCGCACATCGGGCAGCGTGCGCCAGTTCACGAGCCTCAGCATCGCGGCGATGTACGTGTCGCGCGCCACGCTCATCCACGGCTCGCGCCAGATCAGATACAGCACGTTTTGCGCGACGAAAGCCTGCGCCGCAGCTTCGCGCAGCCGGCCTTCGAGTCTTTCGCCGAGCCTTTGAGCTTCCTGCTTACGGTCGAAGATCGCGCCCAGCAGCGCGTAAAGCGAGAGATTGTCTTGCGGTGTCTGCGGATGAGTGACGACGATATGCGGCACGAACGCGCGCAATTGCTCGACGGTGTCGCGCTCGTTTTCGTCGATATTGACGATCAGATGAGTAGGGCGCAGCGCGCGAATTGCGTCCAGCTTGACGGCCTTGGTGCCGCCGACCTTGCGGACCTCGCGCACCTTGTCGTGCGGATGCACGCAAAAGCCGGTGCGCCCGACGATCTGCCGGTCGAGCCCAAGCGCGAAAAGTGTTTCGGTGACGCTCGGCACCAGCGAGACGATGCGCGCGGCGGCGCCCGCTGTTTCGTGCGCGACGCCGGCTGCATCGACCGCACGTGGTTGCATGATTTATTCGGCGGCGACGCGCGGCTTGCGCGGCGCGCGTTCGAACGCGCGGTCGTAGAGCCAGCGCGGCAGCACGTGCAGCAGCATCGCGACGATGCGCATCTGCCACGGAAACACCGCGAACGCCGTCTGCTGCTCGACCGCATGCGCGACCTTGGCGGCGAAACGGTCGGCGTCCATCAGGAACGGCATCGTGTACGGGTTGTGCTCGGTCATCGGCGTGCGGATATAGCCGGGCGCGATGGTGACGACGCCGACACCGTGCGGCCGCATCTCGACACGCAACGCTTCGAGATACTTGAGCGCCGCCGACTTCGACGCGCTATAGGCGCCCGAGCCCGGCAAGCCGCGCACACTGGCGACGCTGGCGATGCCGACCAGCGTGCCGCGCTTCGCGGCGACCATCGCGGCGGCGAACGGTTCGAAGGTGGCGACCATGCCGAAGTAGTTGACGTCCATCACTTCGCGGAAGGTGCGCAGATCGCCCTGTCCGGTGACCGCGCCGCGGCTGATGCCGGCGTTGGCGATCACGATATCCGGCAGGCCGTGTTGCGCGATGAACTGCGCGGCCGCTTCGGCGAGCGCTTCGGCGTCACGAACGTCGACGGAATAAATGGAGATGGTGTTGTGCGGATGGGACTGCTGGAACGCGGCGAGCGCGCCGCCGCGGCGGGCAACCAGGCCGAGAATCGCGCCGCGCCGCGCATAGTCGGCGGCAAGCGCGAGGCCGATGCCACTCGAAGCGCCGGTAATGAAAACCTTCAGCGGTGAACTCATTCCGGCGCCTCGTCTTTACATCTTCCTGGCGCGGACTTGCTGCACCAGGTAGTCGAGCACCTGGATCGTGCCCGGCAGGCTGTCGGTCGCGGCCGGGCCGGTTTCATACTTGCCTTGCACGGCCAGCGTCGGCACGCCGTCGATCTTGTACGTGTCGAGCATCTTCTTGTCTTTCTGCAGCGCGCTTTGCGTCGAGAACGAGTTGTACGCTTCCATGTACTTCTTCGGATCGACGCCGAGCTTCGCGAGGAATTTACTCTGGTCTTCCGGCGTCAGCAGGTAGTTCTTGTTGACGTGGATTTCGTTGAAGATCTTCGGCGTGAGTTCGTTCACGACGCCGAGTGCGTCGAGCGCGTGGAACATCTTCGAGTGCGGAATGAAGTCGTCGCGGAAGGCGACCGGCACGCGCTTGAACACGACGTCCGGACCCTGCTTCTTCGCCCATGCTTCGAGGTACGGGTTAAATTCGTTGCAGTGCGGGCAGCCGTACCAGAAGAACTCGATGACTTCGATCTTGCCGGCCGGCACGTCGGTAGGCTGCGGCGAAGCCAGCACGGTGTAGTCCTTGCCCGACACCGGCGCGGCCGGCGACGCCTGCGCCGAGGCGGCAATCAGACCCAGCGAAAGAAACAGAATGCTCAGCAGTTTTTTCATGTTGTGTTGACTCGAGTAGGCGGAGAAACGGTGGCGCCACGCAAATGCCCGTCACCGTTTCCAGATTCGGCATTGGACGTTGCAACTGTCCGACGAGTTGTGACACGCACCGCGCACCGATAGTTTCGGTGGCCGCGCGTGCCGACGTTTACCGTTTGTTTATTGTTTGGTGAAGCGGATCACGGCGGTATCCACGCCCGCGTCCGACAGACGCTGACGGCTCGAATTCATGTCTTCGAACTTCGAGAACGGTCCGATGCGCACGCGATAGTACGTCACGCCGCCCGCATCCCGCTGGGTCACCTTCGATTCGAAGCCCTGGAACGCGAGACGCGCGCGCTGCTGTTCGGCATCGGCTGCGGTCTTGTATGCGCCTACCTGCAGGAAGTAGCCGGTGTTCGCATCGCCCGGCGCTGGCGCCGCGCTTGCGCCCGGCTTGGCGGCGTTAGCGGTAGCCGGGGCCGAGGTGCTCTTCGGCGCGGAGCCCGCGGCGGTAGCGGCCGGCGCGCTGGAGGCTTGCGGCTTTTTCGCCGGAGCGGGCACGGCGGACGTGCCGGTACCGTTATCCTGCGAAGGCTTTGGCGCGACCGCCGTGCCGTTCGCATTACCTGCCGACGGCGGCACTTCGACGATCTGCGGTTCTTCGAGCATGCCCGACTGGGTCTGCGAATTGGTCTGGCCCGGTGCGGTATTGGGCGGCGCGGGTTGCGCTGCCTGCGGCACCGGCTGGCCCGGCGTCTTGCCTTGCAGCGGACGGTTCGGGTCATATTGCGTCTGGCTCGCGCCGGTGTCCGACGCCGCGGGCGGCGCCACCTTCGACACGAACGGCGTAGGCGCACGGGTGATATACAGCGCCACCACTACCGCGATCGCAAGGCCAACGATCAGGCCCAGCACGATGCCGAGAAAAGTCCCCCCGGTTTGTTTCGATTGCTTTGTTGTGCGGCGTGGTTTTGCCATCGTACGAATCACCTGCAAAAAGAATCCTGGAACGGCCGTCGATTATAACGACGGCCGCGTGCATGTTGCGTCGGAGGACTTACATCTTGACGGGAGCGGAGACGCCGATCGTCGCGAGACCGTTGGCCAGCACTTGACGCGTGGCCGCGAGCAGCGCGACGCGTGCATTGCGCTCGGCCGCATCGTCGACCAGCACGCGTTCGGCTCTGTCATTGTAGAACGAGTGGAATTCGCCGGCGAGGTCGCGCAGGTAGAACGCGACCGCGTGCGGCGCGAGTTCGTCGGCCGCGTGTTGCAGCATGTCCGGGAATTCGGCGAGCTTGTTCAGCAGGGCCATCGCGCGTTCGCTCTTGAGCGGTGCGACGTCTACGTTCGCGAGCGTGCTTTCGTCCGTGTTGTAGCGCGCCTTGCATTCGGCGATCACCGAGCAGATCCGCGCGTGCGCGTATTGCACGTAATGCACCGGATTTTCGTCGTTCTGCTTCAGCGCGAGGTCGATGTCGAACACGAATTCCGTGTCCGCCTTGCGCGAGATCAGGAAGAAGCGCACCGCGTCGCGGCCGCGGCGAATCGTTTCCTCGTCGATCAGGTCGACAGCGGCTTCCGAACCCGGCGTCGCGCCGCCCGACCATTCGATCAGGTCGCGCACCGTCACGTAGCTGCCGGCGCGCTTGGAGATTTTCACCTCTTCGCCGTTGCGCATGACCGTGACCATCTTATGCAGGATGTAGTCGGGATAGCCCTTCGGAATGCCGACGCCGAGACCCTGCAGGCCGGCGCGCACGCGCGCGATCGTGCCGTGGTGGTCCGAGCCCTGAACATTGATAACTTTAGTGAAGCCGCGCTCCCACTTGGCGACGTGATAGGCGACGTCGGGCACGAAGTAGGTGTAGGTGCCGTCGGTCTTGCGCATCACGCGGTCTTTGTCGTCGCCGTCGTCGGTGGTGCGCAGCCACAGCGCGCCTTCCTGCTCGTAGGTCTTGCCGGCGGCGATCAGCGCCTCGACGGTTTTCTCGACCCGGCCTTCCGTGTACAGCGACGACTCCAGGTAGTACTGGTCGAACTTCACGCCGAAAGCCTGCAGGTCCATGTCCTGCTCGCGGCGCAGATACGCGACCGCGAAACGGCGGATCGCTTCGAGATTCTCGACGTCGCCCGCGCCGGTGACCGGCTCGCCGTCGCTCGCGGCCACCGTCGCGCCGTTCAGATAGTCCTTCGCGATGTCGGCGATGTACTCGCCGTTGTACGCCGAAGCCGGCCAGCCTTCGTCGCCGGGAGCGAGGCCGCGCGCGCGCGCCTGAGTGGACAGCGCGAGCGTGTGGATCTGCACGCCGGCGTCGTTGTAGTAGAACTCGCGATGCACATCCCAGCCCTGCGAGGCCAGCACGTTCGACAGCGCGTCGCCGAGCGCGGCCTGGCGGCCATGGCCGACGTGCAGCGGCCCGGTCGGGTTGGCCGACACGAATTCGATCAGCACATGCTTGCCGGCGTCGCGTTGCGAGCGGCCGAATGCGCCTTTCTCGGCGAACACGGCGGCAATCACTGCCTGCTTGGCCGCGGCCGTGAGGCGCAAGTTGATGAAGCCGGGGCCGGCCACTTCGGCGGCCTCGACGAGACCCTGGGCATGCGGCTGCGCGAGCAGCGCGTCGACGATCTGCTGGGCCAGCTGGCGCGGATTGGCGCGCAGCGGCTTGGCGAGTTGCATCGCCACATTGCACGCGACGTCGCCGTGCGCGGCGACCTTCGGGCGTTCGAGTGTGATGGTGGGCGACACGAAAGCGGCTTCGCTCGCGCCTTGCGTGGCGAGCGCGACCTGCTTCACGGTGTCGGCGAGCAGGGTTTCGAGGGTATGTTTATGTGCGGGCAGCATGCTTGTTGCGAGTCCAGTGAGGCAATCCGGTGATGCGGAAGAGGCGCCGGCCGCGTGGCTGGCGCGGCCGATTCGTTAGAAGCGTGGAAAGCGGCGAGGCACCGGCGCGGCTTTTCGAAGGCGCCGGGGTACATCCGAAGCGCCATCGGGCACGTTGTCTGCAACGCGGTAAGCGGTGCACGGCAACTTGCAGCGGTGTCGACTGCCACGGCATGCGAGTTGGGGCCAACCGGCCCGGCCACGCTGCTTGCGCTTCGCCTCGCGCGGCGCAGGGCGGCGCGCTTTTCCGTCCAGACGGATTTTAGCAGGTGCTAATATGTTCAATGAGATGCCCAGCAAGGGCCGTGGCCGCCGCGCCTGACCGGCGAGTTGTCGTGACAGGCGCGTCATGCGCGCCGGCAGCCGCCTTCGGGCCGCTCGCGCGTCGATCCAACATAACGAAAAAGGGAACAGTCATGCTGATTACTTTCAAATGCCGCGCCTGCCCAGACGTGATGATGCTGGAGAATCTGGCTCAGTATCTGGTCGGCATTGTCGGCAAACGCCTTGGGGAGCGGGGCGTCATCACTCACGACGAACTGGGCCTGGCCATCGAGAAGCTCGAAACCGCCATCACCTTCGACAAGCAGGAACGCGCCGAGCACGACGGCCATTTCCACGAAGGCGAAGATGGTCATGATCATCACGAGATTCCGCCGGGGCTCGCGCAACGCGCGTATCCGTTCCTCGACATGCTGCGCGCGGCGCAGAAGGCAAACGCGGACATCGTCTGGGGGCTCTGACCCCCCGCATGCCGCGCGAGAGCGTGTACGGCAGCCGCAATGCCTGACCACGCGAGGCCCGAGGCCTGACGCACCAATGAAAAGAGCCCGCTCGACGCGGGCTCTTTGTTTTTGCAACGGGCCGGGGCCGGCCGTGCCGCTTACTGGCTGGCGGCCACTGCCGGGGCGGCAGCGGGAGCCGACGCACCTTTCTTCGTCTTCTGCTTCTTCGGTTTCTTGACGTGCTTCTGAACCGGCGGCGAATACGAACTGACCGCGCTGGAGCCGCCGGGGGCGGCGGGCTGGGCCAGCGCCGCCGAGGCGCCCACGGCAAGCGAAACAGCAGTCAATAACAGCGCCAGCTTTTTCATACGATTTTCTCCGTTGACGATTGCAATTAGATAAGCCGACGCGTTTTGGCCGCGCCTGGCGGGATGAAACCGACCCAGTCTACAAAGCCGAAAATTACGCTGCCGCAAATATTCAGTCTTTCAGACCCGATATGGTGGGTTTCCCGCCACAAGGCTTACAGCAATGGCGCCAACGCGCGCTCGGCGTCCTTTTTCGACAGCGACATGCGCTGCGCGTAGTCTTCGAGCTGGTCCTGGCCGATCTTGCCGACCGAGAAATACGTGCTGTCCGGGTGCGCCAGATAGAAGCCCGACACGCTGGCCGCCGGCAGCATCGCGAGGGATTCGGTCACGCTCATGCCGATTTCGGTGGCGTGCAGCACGTCGAACATGTCGCGCTTCACGAGGTGATCCGGGCAGGCCGGATAGCCGGGCGCCGGACGGACGCCGCGATATTTTTCGGCGATCAGCTCGTCGTTCGAGAGGCTTTCGGTGTTCGCGTAGCCCCACAGGTCGCGCCGCACGCGTGCGTGCAGCGCTTCGGCGAACGCTTCGGCGAAGCGGTCGGCGAGCGCCTTCAGCATGATCGCGCTGTAGTCGTCGTGATCCTTTTCGAACTGTTTTTCCTTCACGTCGACGCCCAGACCCGCCGTCACCGCGAACATGCCGATGTAGTCGGCCACGCCTGAGTCTTTCGGCGCGATGAAGTCGGCGAGCGACCGGTTCGGCCGCATCACGCCGTCCACCACCGGCCGCACGCTTTGCTGGCGCAGGTTGCGCCACGTGAGTGCGACTTCCGAGCGCGATTCGTCCGTGTAGATTTCGATGTCGTCGTCGTTGACCGTGTTGGCCGGCAGCAGCGCGATCACGCCGTTGGCCTGCAGCCAGCGGCCCTGGATCAGACGCGCAAGCATCGACTTGCCGTCCGAGAACACGCGTCTTGCCGATTCGCCGACGATCTCGTCGTTCAGGATCGCCGGATACGGACCGGCCAGGTCCCAGGTCTGGAAGAACGGACCCCAGTCGATGTAGTTCGCGAGCTCGTTCAGATCGAAGTTCTTGAACACGCGGCGGCCGATGAATTTCGGCTTGACCGGCTGATAGTTCGCCCAGTCGACCTTGGTCTTGTTCGCACGGGCTTCGGCGAGCGTGACCATCGGCTGCGCTTTCTTGTTGGCGTGCTGGTCGCGGATGCGGTCGTAGTCGGCCTTGAGTTCGTCGACGTATTTTGCCGCGCCTCCATCGGACAGGAGGCTCGACGCCACCGACACCGAGCGCGACGCGTCCGGCACATAGACCACCGGGCCTTCGTAATGCGGCGCGATCTTCACCGCGGTGTGCACGCGCGAGGTGGTCGCGCCGCCGATCAGCAGCGGAATCTTCTTCACGCGGAAGTAGTCGTCGCGCTGCATTTCCGACGCGACGTAGGCCATCTCTTCGAGGCTCGGCGTGATCAGCCCGGAGAGCCCGATGATGTCCGCGCCTTCGACCTTCGCCTTCGCGAGAATGTCGTTGCACGAGACCATCACGCCCATGTTGACCACTTCGAAGTTATTGCACTGAAGCACCACGGAGACAATGTTCTTGCCGATGTCGTGCACGTCGCCCTTCACCGTGGCGATGACGATCTTGCCCTTCGCGCGCACGTCGGCGCCGGCTTCGGCGAGCTGCTTCTTTTCTTCTTCGATGAACGGGATCAGATGCGCGACCGCCTGCTTCATCACGCGCGCCGATTTCACGACCTGCGGCAGGAACATCTTGCCCTGACCGAACAGGTCGCCGACGATGTTCATGCCGTCCATCAGCGGACCTTCGATCACGCTGATCGGGCGGCCGCCTTCCGCCGCGATCTTCGCACGCACTTCCTCGGTATCTTCGACGATGAAATTGGTGATGCCCGACACGAGTGCGTGCGCCAGACGTTTTTCGACCGGCTGGTTGCGCCACTCGAGGTTCTCTTCCTTCTTCGCGGCGCCGGTCTTGAACTTGTCGGCGATTTCGAGCAGACGGTCGGTGCCGTCTTCACGACGGTTCAGCACCACGTCTTCCACGCGCTCGCGCAACTCGGGGTCGAGGTCGGCATATACGCCGAGCTGGCCCGCGTTGACGATGCCCATGTCCATGCCCGCCTGGATCGCGTGATAGAGGAACACGGTGTGGATCGCTTCGCGCACCGGGTCGTTGCCACGGAACGAGAACGACACGTTCGACACGCCGCCGCTCACCTTCGCGTACGGCAGGTTCTGTTTAATCCAGCGCGTCGCGTTGATGAAGTCGACCGCGTAGTTGTTGTGTTCTTCGATACCGGTGGCGACCGCGAAGATGTTCGGATCGAAGATGATGTCTTCCGGCGGGAAGCCGACTTCGTTCACGAGGAAGTCATACGAGCGTTTGCAGATCTGCGTCTTGCGCTCGAAGGTGTCGGCCTGGCCCTGTTCGTCGAAGGCCATCACCACGGCGGCCGCGCCGTAGCGGCGAATCAGGTTCGCGTGATGGCGGAACGCCTCTTCGCCTTCTTTCAGCGAGATCGAGTTGACGATCGCCTTGCCTTGCACGCACTTCAGGCCCGCTTCGATCACTTCCCACTTCGACGAGTCGATCATGATCGGCACGCGCGCGATGTCCGGCTCCGACGCGATCAGATTCATGAAGCGCACCATCGCCGCTTTCGAATCGAGCATCGCTTCGTCCATGTTGACGTCGATGACCTGCGCGCCGTTTTCGACCTGCTGGCGCGCGACGGCAATCGCATCGTCGAACTGGTCGTTCAGGATCATTCGCGCGAACGCTTTCGAGCCAGTCACGTTGGTGCGTTCACCGACGTTGATGAAAAGCGTCCCGGACGTGACGTTGAACGGCTCGAGGCCGGCAAGGCGCATGGTGTGATCGGTCATGGCGTATGTGCGAGTCGATTGCTTGCGTTGAGGTGCGGCTACGGTGCGGCTATTTCGGTACTGCGGGAGCGGCGGCCCGAACTCGGGCCGCCGGGCTCAGGCGGCGTCGCGATACTGGGTCGGCCACTGGCGCGGCTTCACTTCGGCGAGCGCCTGGGCAATCGCCGCGATGTGCTCCGGCGTCGTGCCGCAGCAGCCGCCCGCGATGTTCACGAGACCGGCCTGGGCGAACTCCTTGAGCAGGCCGGAGGTATCCGCGGGCAATTCGTCGAAGCCGGTGTCGCTCATCGGATTCGGCAAACCGGCGTTCGGATAGCACGACACGTAAGTGTCACAAAGCTTCGCCAGTTCGGCGATGTACGGGCGCATCAGCGCCGCGCCCAGCGCGCAGTTCAGACCGAACGTAAGCGGCTTCGCGTGACGCAGCGAGTTCCAGAACGCCTCGACGGTTTGCCCCGACAGAATACGCCCCGACGCGTCCGTGACGGTGCCGGAGATCATGATCGGCAGACGCTCGCCCGTGTCTTCGAACAGCTCGTCGAGCGCGAACAGCGCGGCTTTGGCATTGAGCGTGTCGAAGATCGTTTCGACGAGGAACAGGTCCACGCCGCCGTCGAGCAGCGCCTTGGCCTGCTCGTAGTAGGCGGTGCGCAGTTCGTCGAAGGTCACGTTGCGTGCGCCCGGATCGTTCACGTCAGGGGAAATGCTCGCGGTCTTCGGCGTCGGTCCGATGGCGCCCGCGACGAAGCGTGGCTTGTCCGGCGTCGAATACTTGTCGCACGCGGCGCGCGCCAGTTTTGCCGACTCGAGATTCATCTCGATGGCCAGCGCTTCCATGCCGTAGTCCGCCTGCGCCACCGTGGTCGCGCCGAACGTGTTGGTTTCGACGATGTCGGCGCCCGCCGCCAGATACTGCTCATGAATCTCGGCGATGATCTGCGGCTGCGTGATCGACAGCAACTCGTTGTTGCCCTTGATGTCGCGCCCGTAGTCCTTGAAGCGCTCACCGCGATAGCGGGCTTCGTCGAGCTTGTAGCGCTGGATCATCGTGCCCATTGCGCCGTCCAGGATCAGGATGCGCGATTTGAGCAGCGCGGGGAGCGCCGTGCCGCGCGTGTAGGCGGGCTCGGAACGGACTGGCGTGGCGGTTTGAGCAGGCTGGTTCATGGCGGATGAGGGCTTGCGCCGGCTTTTTCGGGAAACCTGTCATTGTAGCCGCTGCCGGGCGGATGCGCCCGGCGCGGGTGAAGCCACGCCCGGGCGTGCGGGGCAAGGCAGCGAGCCAAAGATAATGCGAGAAGCGGTACGGGGACAAACCGTTAGCGACGCCAAAGCGCGCTGCCAAGAAAACGGCCCAGCGCGGCAAAAGCCTGCTGGGCCGTTTTACGAGTGCTGACCGCCTTATAAAGGCCGCCGGCCGGGCCGGACGGCGCGGTCAATCCATGTCGCCAAAGAGATTGAAGCGAATCCCGCGGTTAGTGAAGGATCACCGGTTGGTGCATCAGGCTGTCGAACTGGCCGAGAAATTCGTCGACCTCGTCCAGAGACGGTTCCTCTTCGATCAACTTCTGCACGTGCTCGCGAAAGCGCGCCGCCATTGCACCGTCGATGTAGATTTCGCGCTGCATGTTTTTATCGACGATCTCGTAGCCACCCGACTTCATGGCCAGAGGACCTTCCTGCGGCGGAAACTCGACGACACAATAGTTGGGGCTGTTGTAGATCATTTGCATGGCGACACTCCTTATTTCCGTTGGCTCCTGGCCGTTTCTGCACCATACGTGGAGCGTATGTGGTGGAATTCAAGGGGTGGGTCCGGATGTGACGCTTGCCCAGCGTCCGAACCTACCGGTTAGACCGGCCTTTCAAGAAACGTTTCAAGCAGTGCAGCAAAACGGTGAGATTGCTCGATGGGCGCGAGATGAGCGGCGTCGAGGAGTTCGAACTGTGCGCCTTCGATGGCGTCTGCTATTGCACGCGTAGCAGCAGGCGGCGTGCCTGAGTCGTGGTGGCCCGCCACGGTCAAGGTTGGACAACGAATGCTTCCCAGCTTACTGCTTACGTCGAAATCGCGCAGCGCTTCGCATGCCATGGCGTAGCCTTCTGGCAACGTATGGGCGAGCACGTCGCGAATCTGCTCTACCGCTTCGGGGTGCGCGGCCTGAAAGCCGGGTGTGAGCCAGCGGCTCAAAGTCGTGGGCACCAGCGCCGCGACGCCGTCGCTGCGCGCTGCATGGGCGCGTTGATCCCAGACGGCGCGGTTCTCCGGCAACGTGCCGGCCGTGCTGTCGGCGATCGTCAAGGTGTCGACGCGTGAAGGGTGGTTCAGCGCGAATTGCTGCGCGATCATGCCGCCCATCGACATGCCGACCAGATGAGTCGTCGGGGCACCCAGCGCATCGAGCAGCGCGGCGAGATCGTTTGAAAGATCGTCGACGCTGAACGGCTTGCCGGATACCGCCGTCTCGCCGTGGCCGCGCACGTCGTAGCGCAGCACGGTGTAGTCGTCGCGGAAATAGCCGGCAAGCTGGTCCCAGACGGACAGATCGCCCCCCAGTTGGTGGATGAACGTCAGCCACGGGCCGCCGCCCTCGTTGCTCAGCACATAGCGCGTTTCGATTCCGTTGATGTTCACTTGCATGCGGGCTCCTTGAAGGGAACGCAGTGGAAGGTCCGTTCGTCCGTTTGCACGCGTCGTGTTCCGCCCCCGCGATTTGGGGCTGATCCATATACGCAGCGCACGCGCGAACGGTTGCAGCAACTGGTGCGAGTCGGCGTCGTCGTGGAAGTTCGGCGATCCGGTCGAGACCCTGTTCAGGTTGTGGGGATGTCAGGGTTTGACGCTGCCCGGGGCGGTCGGATCGACCGGTGCGGCGGGCGCGGGTTCGGGCGTAAGTGCCGATGCGTCGGCGGGCGAGGTGGTTGAATTGTCAGGCGAGGGCGAGGGCGAGGGCGAGGGCGAGGGCGAAGCGGCCGCGCCGCCGTCATTGCCGCTACCGCCGGTCGATCCCGCATCGTCGAGCGAGAGCTTGCCGCGCCACACCAGTTCGAATTGCGTGCCGTTCGGTTCTGTTTGAACGATGCGCGCGGGCAGCCAGCCGAGCGACGGCGCGAGCCACACGTCGATGCGTCGCATGTCGCCGTCATGACGCGGCAAGCGTTTGAAATGCCGCGTGTCGAGGTAGCCCTCGGCCGTGCGAATGGTCTCGTCGCCGATCGTTTCGACCGGCCAGTTCTCGCCGCTGTCGTTATCGACGACGAAGAACTGCCGGGTCACACCGGGCTTATACGCGGACGGGTCGCCGCGTACGAGGCTCGCAAGCTGCATCACCATGCTGAAACGGTCCTGCGCGCCGTCGGCCAGCGGCAGCGTGGCCGGTGTGCGCGTGAAGCCGATCTTTTTATCGGTGCGGTTGAAGATGGCGATGTCTTCCGCCCGATGGCCGCGCTTTTCGCTGTACTGATCGGGCGCGAGACCGAACGCATCGAGGCGGCCACGGCTCGAATAGACAAACGGGCCGACGAACGGCAGCGGCACGGACACGATCATCTCGTAGCCTTGCGCGTTGCTGGTCCAGTGGATCGTGCCGGGCTGATTGCGCACGCCGTTGTAGAACGTGTCGTACTGTAATTCGGCGGATGGCGGGACCGAAAACTTCACCCCAGGCGCCGCTTGAGGCGCGCTGGCCGCAGCGGGTGTGCTGGCTGTGTCTGCGGCATTTGCGGCGGCATCGGCGTGGGCATTGGGACTCGCCGCCGCGGCCGGCGCGCTTGCCGCCACGTCCGACGCAGCCGCGGCTGGCGGCGTAGCTTGCGTTGCCGGCTGCAGGGCGGTCAGCACGTGTTCGCGCGGTGGACTCGCCGCGGCCTTATGGGCGGGCGCCGGGGCGGGCACGGGTGGCGCGGCCGGCGCGGGTTTGCGCTCGATGCGCTCGGGCGTCAGCAGCACGACCTGCACCGGCACGTTCTCGTGATCGGTTGGATTGAGCGTCGCGCGGTTGCGTTCGAACCACTGCGCGGCAATCCAGTGCAGAACGGCCACCACGGCCAGCACCGCAAGCCATCGCCACGCGCGCGACCCGCCGCTTCGCCCGTTGGGCGGCAGGCGATTGACGCGGCGTGTGGCGGGAGCTGAGGCCATCGGCGATTGAATGTGGGTGGAGGGAATGGGTCGGGATGGATGCGGGCGCTGCGGGGCGCACGGTGTCGGCTGACGCGCGAAAGGCGTTCACTCCGACGTGCGCACGCACGGCAAGCGGCGAACGGATTCGACCGCACGGCCGCGCATGATGTTCCGCGACGGCGAAAACACGCCGGGGCCCTATGCGTGCGACGCGGCCCGCCGTGTCCATCATGGCGGCAGCGTCGACCATGCCCGCAACCCCATACCGCCGACATCGAATCAAACTGCCGACGACCGCAACCCCACCCGGCCCCTCAATTTTCGTGACGTGGCGCGGCACTATACCCTAGCTCGTACGAGAGCTTTTGCGCGCATTCACGCAGCGCCGTATCGATCTCGCCGCCCCAGCGGATATCGAACCCGCCTTCCTGGCCGAGCGTGACGAGGCCGAGCGCGAGTTCGCCGGTCGAGTCGAACACCGGCATGCAGAACGCGTGGATAGTCGGCAGCAACATGCCTTCCACGCGCGCCGCCTGATGCTCGCGGACCTGAGCCAGCACCTTGTCGACTTCCTCGCGCGTGCCCGGCCCGCCCATCTGCGACGAGCGGCGCGAATCGGCGAGTTCGCGCTCGAGCATCGCGGCGGTTTTGCTCGCCGGCAGATAGGCGGCGAACAGCAGGCCGGTGGCGGAACTGAGCAGCGGCATCACGTCGCCGAGTTTCAGCGACGCCTTGGCCGGATGGCTCGACTCCATCCAGTGAACCATGGTCGGCCCCTGATTGCCCCACACGGCGATGCCGACCGTCAGATCGAGCCGGTCGCGCAACTCGGCGAGCGCGATTCGCGCGAGCTTGACGCCGTCCACGCGCGCAAGCCGCGCAAGACCCAGTTGCAACGCGAAACCGCCGAGTTCGTAGCGGCCCGACAGCGGGTCTTGCGCGACGACGCCGAGACGCAGAAAACTCACCAGATAACGATGCGCCTTCGCCGGGCTCATGCCGGCGCGCTGCGCGAGATCGCGCAGCATCATCGCGCGCGGTTCGCGGGTCAGCACGTCGAGCAGGCGAAAGCCGACTTCAATCGACTGGATGCCCGAGCGCAGTTTCTCCTCGCCGGCCTCGATGCTTTCGTCGTCGGCTTCGGGGGCGTCGAGCGGGTCAGCTGAGGCGGTGTCGGTGCGGATCGCGCCCGAGCGGGTGGTTGGAGGCATGAGCGGGGCGCATCGAGCGCGTTCAAAAGATGATGGAAAGAAATGAGTGGCGGCACATTGGATAGCGGCGTTCGCGCGCAGTCGTGGTCGCCCGTCAACGCACCGGTATCGTGCAGGGCAACCGGCAGCCAGCAGCGCCCCTTCCCCCGGCACCCCCCGGCCACTTGGGTCACGCCGATTCACCATCGTAGAATAGATTCCCTCCATCGTCACTACCACGGTTCGCTCCCCTATGAAACTTGCCACGCTGAAGGACGGCACGCGCGACGGCCAACTGATCGTCGTGTCCCGCGACCTGCACACCGCGGCCATTGCCGATGCGATCGCGCCCACCATGCAGCGCGTGCTCGACGACTGGTCCTTCTATGCGCCGCAACTGCACGAGTTGTACGACGCGCTCAATCAGGGCCGCGCGCGCAACAGCTTTTCCTTCGACGCCAGGGAATGCATGGCGCCGCTGCCGCGTGCGTTCCAGTGGGCCGACGGCTCGTCGTACGTGAATCACGTCGAACTCGTGCGACGCGCGCGCGGCGCGGACATGCCGCCGGAATTCTGGACCGATCCGCTGATGTACCAGGGCGGCAGCGACGACTTCATCGGCCCGAAAGACGACGTGGTGTGCGCCTCGGAGGCGTTCGGCATCGACTTCGAAGCGGAAGTCGCCGTGATCACCGCCGACGTGCCGATGGGCGTCACGCCCGACCAGGCGCTCAGAAGCGTGCGCCTGATCACGCTCGTCAACGACGTGTCGCTGCGCAATCTGATTCCTGCCGAACTCGCGAAGGGCTTCGGCTTTTTCCAGAGCAAGCCCGCCACGTCGTTCGCGCCGGTCGCGGTCACGCCCGACGAACTCGGAGAACACTGGCGCGAAGGCCGCGTGCACCGGCCGATGATCGTCCACTGGAACGGCAAGAAGGTCGGCCAGCCGGACGCAGGCACCGACATGGTGTTTCACTTCGGCCAATTGATCGCGCACGCCGCGAAAACGCGCAACCTGCGCGCCGGAGCGATCGTGGGTTCGGGCACGGTGTCGAACAAGGACGCGAAGCGCGGCTATTGCTGTATCGCCGAGAAGCGCTGCCTCGAAACCATCGAGCACGGCGCGCCGCAAACCGAGTTCATGAAATACGGCGATACCGTGAAGATCGAAATGTTCGACGAAGCGGGCAAGTCCATTTTCGGTTCGATCGATCAAGGCATCGCGCCGCTGGATTGAAGCCTGGCGGCGGGGCGAAATGCGCAACCGCGTTCGCGCCAACCTTGCGCAGACGAAAGGGTTTCGCCCGATGCCGCCGCCACGGCGCGCGGCTACACTGACTGGCGCGGCGGCAAGGCCGGGGTGGCGGGCCACCGGTTCATCGCAAGTCGTGCAGTGAAAACAAGGGCGCAAAAAGCCGCGCCCGACGGCGCGGGCGCAGCGCATCGGCAGTCCATCAAAACGAAAAACCGACGTGAGGAGACAGCATGCCGCGATTGGAATCCCTTGAGCCTGGAAGCCGGCGCGCTCGCGCGTCGAACGTGAGTGCATGCATGCGCGCGAGCCATGCGCGCAACCGTTTCGTGCGCCGCGCCGCCGCGCTAGGCACGGTACTCGCCGGCGCGTTGCCCGCGCTGGCGATCGCGCAGGTCAAGATCGGCCTCGTGCTGTCGCTCACCGGCCCGGCTGCGTCGCTCGGCATTCCCGCACGCGACACCGTCGCGCTGCTGCCCAAACAGATCGGCGGACAGACAGTCGAATACATCGTGCTCGACGACGCGTCCGACACGACCCAGGCCGTGCAGGACACCAAGAAGCTGATCTCCGAAAATCGCGTTGACGCGATCATCGGTTCGTCGATCACACCGAACTCGCTGGCGATGATCGACGTGGTCGCCGCAGGTGAAACGCCGATGATCTCGCTCGCGTCGTCGGCGAAAATCATCGAGCCCGTCGACGCGAAACGCCACTGGGTATTCAAGACCCCGCAGACCGACGCGATGATGGCCTCGGCCATCGCCGAACACGCGAGCACGCACGGCGTCAAAACCATCGCATTCATCGGCCAGGCGGACGCGCTCGGCGAGACCTTCTATGCCGAAGTCGCGAAGTTCGCGCAACTGCATCACATCGGCATGGTGGCGAGCGAGCGCTTCAATCGCACCGATCCGAGCGTGACCGGCCAGGTCCTTAAGATCATCGCGACCCATCCCGATGCGGTGGTGGTCGGCGCGGCCGGCACGCCCGCCGCATTGCCGCCCAAGACGCTGCGTGAACGCGGCTACAAAGGCCTGATCTATCACAATCACGGCGTCGGCAATAACGACTTCCTGCGCGTCTGCGGCGCCGACTGCAACGGCACGTTCCTGCCCGCGAGCCCGGTGCTGGTCGCGGCGCAACTGCCGGCGGATCATCCGGCAAAACGCCTCGCGCTCGACTATATCGCGCGCTTCGAGGCGTTGCGCGGACCGGGCAGCGTGTCGGCGTTCGGCTCGTACACGTGGGACGCGGGCGCGTTGCTCGACCACGCCGTGCCGATCGCGCTGAAGGCGGGCGCGCCGGGCACGCCGGAATTTCGCCGCGCGCTGCGCGATGCGCTCGAAGCGACGCACGGCCTCGCGGACACCAACGGCGTGGTCAACATGAGCGCCACCGATCATCTCGGGCTCGATCAGCGCGCGCGCGTGATGGTGGAAATCAGGAACGCTAAATGGGTTTATCAGCCGCGTTGAAGTTGCGGCGCCTGCCGCCGCATTTGCCGTTCGCGCGGCCCCGGTTCAACAGACACAGCGACATACGGATTGCTCATCATGTCTCAGGCACCACACAGTAACGGCCACAGCAACGACGCGTACTACGCGCACTATCAGTCGCTGCAGTTGCATCGCCATCCGCACGGCGTGCTCGAAGTCGTGATGAGCGGCGAGGGCGCGAACAAAAGCGGACTCGCCACGGCCAACGCGCGAATGCACTTCGAACTCGCCGAGATCTGGCGCGACATCGACCGCGATCCCGACACGCGCGTCGCGATCATTCGCGGCGAGGGCAAGGGCTTTTCGGCCGGCGGCGATCTGCAACTCGTGGAAGACATGGCGACCGATTTCGACGTGCGCGCGCGGGTGTGGCGCGAGGCGCGCGATCTCGTCTACAACGTGATCAATTGCAGCAAGCCGGTCGTGTCGGCGATGCATGGTCCGGCGGTCGGCGCGGGACTCGTGGCGGGCCTGCTCGCCGATATCTCGATCGCGGCGAAGACCGCACGCATCATCGACGGTCATACGCGCCTCGGCGTCGCCGCCGGCGATCACGCGGCAATCGTGTGGCCGCTTCTGTGCGGCATGGCGAAGGCCAAGTACTACCTGATGCTGTGCGAACCGGTGAGCGGCGAAGAGGCGGAGCGCATCGGCCTCGTGTCGCTCGCCGTCGATGAAAACGATCTGCTGCCCAAGGCGTTCGAAGTCGCGCAGAAACTCGCGAACGGCTCCCAGACGGCGATTCGCTGGACCAAGTATGCGTTGAACAACTGGCTGCGCTCGGCGGGCCCCGCGTTCGATACGTCGCTCGCGCTGGAATTCATGGGTTTTGCCGGGCCGGACGTGCGCGAGGGCGTGAACTCGCTGCGTGAGCGCCGCGCGCCTGATTTCGGCGCAAGCGATCCGTGGCGCGGACAGCCGCAGGCACCGTCGGATAACCGCGCGAATAGAGGCACCAACGACAGCGCGAACAGCGGCTCAGCGGGCAACGAGCGGTCCTGAGGCCGTGCTTCGCACGGTATGATCGGATCGCATACGCGCGAATCGCGCTCATCCCTTCCCCCAATGCATCGAGGCGACAAGCATGACCGACACGACTGATTCCACGCCGCCCTTTCCCGGCTTTCCTGGGTTCCCGCCCGCTGAAATGCTCGATCGCATGTGGGGCATGATGCGGCTCTCGCCGTTCGGCTCCGCGCTCACCGGCGCGCAACCGGGCGGCAGCCTCGGGCCGTCGCTGTCGATGATGTCCGACATGATGGCGCCGCTCACCAACGTCGAAGAGCTCGACAAGCGCATCACCGATATGCGCGCCGTCGAGCAATGGCTGAAGCTGAATCTGAGCATGCTGCAGTCCGCGATTCAGGCGCTCGAAGTGCAGCGCGCGACGCTCGCGACACTGCGTGCGTTTGGTGCGTTCGCGCAGTCGTCGATGGCGCAGCCGGCCGCGGCGTCCGCCGCGCCGAGCCCCGCGCCGGCGAGCGGCTGGCCGCATCCGGCGGCCCCTGCGCCGGCACCGGCCGCGCAGAGCGCCGCGCCATCGGACAGTGCGGCTGCCGCAGACAACGCGAAAGAGGACACCCCCGCCACGCCGCCGTTCGACGCGTCGGCCTGGTGGAATCTGCTGCAATCGCAGTTCGACCAGATCGCCCAGTTCGCGATGACGCAACCGGCAGCCACCGCAGCCGCGGCAGGCGGGGCAGCGACGGACGCCAAAAAGGATGCGGCGAAGTCGTCGGCGGCGCGCGGCGCGGCGGCTCACACCTCGGCATCGCAGCAAGCCGGAACGCCCGCGAAGAAGCGGCCGGCGGCAAAGCGTGCGTCGACCTCCGCAAAACGCGCGGGCAGCACGGGCGCGAGTGGTTCGACCGCGAAAAAGTCTATTTAACGGCAGGAACGAAAGACGGCGGCGCGCGTGTCGCGCCGCCGCGCCAAAATCTCGAGGCCGGCCCGACCCAAAACGACAAATTCGCCGCCTGTCATGCTTTTGCCGCCGATTACCAGGCACACTGCGCCGATTGCGGGCTTTTTGCTACAGGTCAAGCGGGCACCGGAATTGCGAGCCTTATGATGCGAAATCGGTAAAGTCCGCGTGCTATCATTGTGTAAGCTTCATTTGGCTTTTGGGCGCGCGTTGACAAGAACCAATCCAGCCGCCCTCGCTTCATTTGCCGCCGGTGCGACCGGCGCAGGGCTGGACGGTGCGGTTTTCATCGCAGACTGGCTCGACCTCAGGCATAGGGTATCCCTCACCCACGGTTGGCCGCACAGCGCGTAACTTACGGGTTAACGCTGGCGCAAAACGTCCGCACTTCTTTGCTGCCAGGTGCATCTAGGCAGCCGATTACCGCGTAAAATTGAATGCTTGGCCGACAAACGGTGTATTTCGTTCGTCGTGAGCGAAAGTGCTACACGTAGTAGTTACAGACACAGACAGTATGCGCAGAACAGGGGTGGGACTATGAACACCATGCTTTATCCGGAACTTTATAAATCGCTCGAATCCGTTCGATGGGACATGGAAAAAGACATTCCCTGGGACAAGTTCGATGCATCGCTATTGACCGACGAGCAGGCCGCGACGATCAAGATGAACGCGATCACCGAATGGTCGGCGTTGCCCGCCACGGAAATGTTTCTGCGTGACAACCATCACGACAGCGATTTCTCCGCGTTCATGAGCGTGTGGTTCTTCGAAGAACAGAAGCATTCGCTGGTGCTGATGGAATATCTGCGCCGCTTCAAACCGGAAATGTGCCCGACCGAAGAAGAACTGCACGCCGTGCGCTTCGAATTCGATCCGGCGCCGCCGCTCGAAACGCTGATGCTGCACTTCTGCGGCGAAATCCGCCTGAATCATTGGTATCGCCGTGCAGCCGAATGGCACACCGAGCCGGTCATCAAGCAGATCTACGAAACCATTTCGCGCGACGAAGCGCGTCATGGCGGCGCGTATCTGCGCTACATGAAGAAGGCGATGGTGCAAACCGGCGACATCGCACGCGCTGCATTCGCGAAGATCGGTGTCCTGATGGCTTCGGCGCGCCGCACGGAAAAGCCGCTGCACCCCACGAACCTGCACGTGAATCAGGCGCTGTTCCCGCGCGACACGATTCAATCGCGTCTGCCGGATCCGGAATGGCTCGAGCGCTGGCTCGACGAACAGATCCGTTTCGACGACGGCTGGGAAAAGAAAGTGGTCGAGCGTATTCTGCATAATCTGTCGCTGCTGTTCGAGCGCACGTTCACCACGGCGCAGGAATTGAACCGCTATCGCAAGGAAGTGGTCGCGCGCTTGCAGGCGGAGCAGAAGTCGGCTGAACAACCGGCGTGACGAGGTGATCAGGTTTCGCGGATTCAGGCGCGCTTTAGTGCCTAAGTCGCGAGCCGGTTTGACGGTTTCGAACGGCCCGACAGGCGTGAGCTTGTCGGGCCGTTTTGCTTCAGCGCGTGCACCGTGTATCGTGACGGCATTTTTCTCTCTCCGACTTTGTCATGGCTGCTATTTTCGAACGCAAGATTCTGACGCGCGATGCACTGGTGAAGCTGCGTCCTTCGTTGAGCGCGCCGCTCGTGTTCACCAACGGGGTGTTCGACATCCTGCATCGCGGGCACGTGACCTATCTCGCCGATGCGAAGGCGTTGGGCGCGTGCCTCGTCGTCGGTGTGAATAGCGATGCGTCGGTGCGCATGCTCGGCAAAGGCGATGACCGGCCGATCAACAACGAAGCCGACCGCATGGCGTTGCTGGCGGCGCTGGAGAGCGTCGACTACGTGGTGTGCTTCGGCGAGAAGACGCCGGTGGAACTGATCACGGCGTTGCGGCCGGACGTGCTGGTCAAGGGCGGCGACTACGATATGGATGTGTTGCCGGAGTCGTCGATCGTGCGAGGCTGGGGCGGCAAGGCGTTGGCGATTCCTTTCGAGCACGATCGCTCGACCACCGCACTTCTGAAGAAGGTCCGCACGCAAGGTTGAACGGTGTTGCGCTGAAGGTTACGCAGCGCGTTCGCGTTCATAAGAAACCGCAATTGCCGCGCTGTGGTCGTGCTTTCGCCTGAAGCTTTTTACTGCGGCAACGTCGATGCCGCAACCGGCGCCGACGGCGCCGGACCGCCGACGACCGGCTGATCGGCGGCCTCGGTAGCGGTGATCGGCTGCACTTTCAGCCAGTCCGGATGCACCTGGCGATTCAGATGATTGGGCTCGCGGCCGCCGGCCGTGGGCGCTGGGCCGAATACGCCGCGCACCGCGACGAATGCCAGAATGTTGGCAAGAAGCAAGATGGCGATCGGCCAGCGGAGCATTGTGGATGGTCCCGTCCAGAGAGAGTTGAGCCGTTGTTATGTTTGCGGCGTAGCGATTCAGGCGCTACGTTGCCCTGTGCACTCGGCCGCAATCAGCGCGAGGCCGGACAGCACGAGCGAATCGTGGCGAGTATGCGGCACTTTGAGCGCACCCGCCACTTCGTGCACGGCGCCGCCGCTGACCACGAGCCGCACCGGCACCTGCCATTCATCCTGCAAGTCGCGCCACATCCGCTCGATCAAGCCGGCTTGCGCCAGCGTGCAACCGGCCGACAGCGAGCGCGGCGTATCCGTCGCGAAGAACGGGCCGCGGCGTGCGGTGTCGGGCGCGTCATCGGCATCGAGCAACCCGCGTGCCGCGGCGGCGTCGAGCGTCGGCAGTTGCGCCGTGTGCTCACCGAGCGAACGCATCATCAGGGTCCAGCCCGGCGCAATCAGACCGCCGACAAAACAGCCGTCCGCACGCAAGGCTTCGAGCGTGGTCGCCGTGCCGAACGTCGCGATCAGCAGGTGTTCGCCGGGAAACGCCGCATGCGCGCCGATCATGCCGGCCCAGCGATCGCTGCCGAGCGCCTCGGGGGTGGTGTAGCGATTGGTCACGCCGCATTGCTGCGCCCGGGCGCGGATCGTAGTGAGCGGCAGTTGCGGCCAGTGCGCATCGAGCAGCGCCGCGACTCGCGCGGCGACGCCTTCACCGGCGACATTGGATAACCACGCGCTGCCCGGCGCCGGCAAGTTCGACCAGTCGGGCTGATCGGCGCTGCCCTGCGCCGCATGGTTCATGTGTGCCAGCGCGCCGGCGGCGAGCTGCGTGCCGTCCGCCTGCACGAGCATCCACTTGATCCGGCTATTGCCCGCGTCGATCAGCAGATAAGGCGCGCCGCTCGTCATGCGGCACCGTCGGCCAGACGCAACGAGACGTCGCCGGTCGCGATGGTCTCGCGGCCGGTGGCGGTGTCGAGCAGCAACTGGCCGCGCTCGTCGACACCCGTCGCCACGCCGCGCGTCAGTTCCACACCTTGTTCCAGCAGCACGACTTCGCGGCCCGCATACGCATGCACCGCATTCCAGCGTGCCTGGAACGGCGCGAAGCCTTCCGCGCCGAAGCGCTGCAAAGCCGGTTCGAGCGCGTTCAGCTCGGCGGCGAGCGTGTCGGTGAGATTGGCGTTGGGCAGCGCGCGTTGCAGCGCAGTTGGCATCGTGCCGCGCGCCTGCGGCGGCACATCGGCGTTCAGCGCGCCGACCTTGGCCGCCAGTTCGTCCGCGCCTTTCACATTGGTGCCGATGCCGATCACGACGGCGCTCGCGTCGTCCGTGCTCCACGCGGTTTCGATCAGGATGCCGGCCAGCTTGTCGCCTTCGAGCAGCACGTCGTTCGGCCACTTCAGCGCGATCTGGCCGGGACCGGCGACCGGCAGCGAGCGCAGCGCGTCGACGAGCGCGACGCCGACGGCAAGGCTCAGCCCGGCCAGCCCTTCCAGTGGACGCGGCAACACGCACGCGACCGAAAACAGCAGCGCATTGCCCGGCTCCGCGTACCACGGACGGCCGCGCCGGCCGCGGCCGGCGGTTTGCAGATACGCGACTCGCACGATCGGGCGCGGCAGCGCGCCGGCTTTACGCGGCAGCGCCTTGACGCGGGCCATCAGGTCGGCGTTGGTCGAGCCGGTTTCCTCGACGATTTCGATCGGCCAGTCATGCGCGTGCGCGCCGAACAGCGCGACCGCGCGCTCGCGGTCGATGCGCCAGTCGGCGCCGGCCGCAGCCGCGCCGCCGGCTTGGGGTGGGGTCTTGGAAGCGTTCATGCCGCATATTGTAGCGACAGCGAACTCCATGGGGTTTTGAGCACGGCCCATCTGCCGCGCCTTCGCTACAATGGCCCTTAATCCGATAACCAGATTCTCGCGATCCTTGAACTACGACACTCCGCCCGGCCTTGAAGTCGCGGCTGGCAGCCAAGGCAAGATCGTCCGGCTCTCGGGCCAGTGGACGGCGCTCGCGCTCGCGCGCGACCGCGCCACTGGCCACGTGATTCCTCTGTTGCGCTCGCTCGCCGGCGCTGAGGGCATTGGCGAGTGGGACCTGTCGCGCATCGACCGGATGGACCACGTCGGCGGTCAGGCGCTGTGGCGCGTGTGGGGCCACCGGATGCCCCCGGACACCACGCTCACCGACACGCAGCGCGACATCTTCGAGCGCATCGCGTTGCTCGACACGGTGCGCGAGAAGGCCGAGCCGGTGGTCAAGTTCGACCCGTTCACGCGGCTGGGTCTCGCGATCTTCTCGTTCTTCGAGCACCTGTACGGCGGCGTCGGCATGCTCGGTCGCGTCGTGCTCGATCTGCTCGCGATCGTGCGCAAGCCGAAAATCACGCCGTGGACCGAGATCTCGGCGAACGTCTACAACGCGGGCGCCCGCGCGCTGCCGATCACCGCGCTGGTCGCGTTCCTGATCGGCATCGTGCTCAGTTATCTGTCCGCGCAGCAGCTGCGGCTGTTCGGCGCCAACCAGTACATCGTCAATATTCTCGGGCTCTCGGTGATCCGCGAGCTAGGCCCGGTGCTGTCGGCGATTCTGGTGGCGGGACGCTCGGGCTCGGCGATCACCGCGCAGATCGGCGTGATGCGCGTGACCGAGGAACTCGACGCGATGCGCGTAATGGGCATCCCGCACGGCCTGCGCCTGATCTTGCCGCGCGTGATCGCGCTCGGCGTGGCGATGCCGCTGCTCGTCATGTGGACCAACATCATCGCGCTGACCGGCGGCGCGCTCGCCGCCAAGCTCGTGCTCGGCATCGACATGAGCTACTTCGCGCGGGCCTTGCCGGGCGTGGTGCCGATCGCGAACCTGTGGATCGGCCTCGGCAAGGGCGTCGCGTTCGGCATGCTGATCGCGATCGTCGGCTGTCACTTCGGCTTTCGCATCAAGGCCAATTCGCAGAGTCTCGGCGAAGGCACGACGACCTCGGTGGTGACCTCGATCACCATCGTGATTCTCGCGGACGCGGTGTTCGCGATCCTGTTCCAGAACGTGGGGTTAGGATGATCGCGCCACTCACCCAGGCCGTGCGCGGCCAGCCCGTGCCGTCGATCGCCGAGCCGGTGATCGAGGTGATCGACATCACCAAGCGCTACGGCCGCAACATCGTGCACCAGCATCTGAACCTGGACGTGCGGCGCGGCGAGATCATGTCGATCGTCGGCGGCTCGGGCTCGGGCAAAACCACGCTGGTGCGGCAGATTCTCGGTCTCGAGCGGCCGTCCTCCGGCACCATCAAACTGTTCGGCGAGGACCTCGCGACCATCTCGCCGGAAACCGCGCTGCTGATGCGCAGCCGCTCCGGCATGCTGTTCCAGCGCGGCGCGCTGTTCTCGTCGCTGTCGGTGTTCGACAACATCGCACAGCCGGTGCGCGAACTGGGCGTCGTGCCCGAGGACCTGCTGCGCGACATCGTGATGCTCAAGCTCGAGATGGTCGGCCTGCCGTGCAAGCATGCGTCGAAGATGCCGTCGGCGCTCTCGGGCGGCATGATCAAGCGGGTTGGCATTGCCCGCGCAATCGCGCTCGAACCCGAATTGCTGTTCCTCGACGAACCGACCGCCGGGCTCGACCCCCAGGCGTCCGACGAATTCGTCGAGCTGATCTCCGCGCTGCATCGCGCGCTCGGTTTGACGGTGGTGATGATCACGCACGATCTCGACACGATGATCGCGCTGTCCACCCGCGTCGCCGTGCTGGCCGATCGCAAGGTGCTGGTCGCCGCGCCGGTCGAGGAGGCGGCGGGCGTCGATCATCCGTTCATCCGCGAATATTTCCTCGGCCTGCGCGGGCGCCGCGCGTTGCAGGCGCTGCCGCCGGAACGCCGCGCGAGGCTGCCGCGCGCGGCGCTCGAGCCGGCATCGTCCGAATTGCCGCTGTGAACCAGGGAACCTGACAATGGAAAACAAATCGCATGCCTTCTGGGCCGGACTCTTCACGATCGTCCTGCTGCTGGCTATCGCGGCGGCGGCTTTTCTGTTCAACGTCGATCGTTCCGTGCGCGTGCCGTACGACCTGATTGCGCGCACCAACGTGACCGGTCTGTTTGCCGATGCCGCGGTGCGCTATCGCGGGCTCGACGTCGGCAAGGTGCAGTCGATCAAATTCGATCCGAGTCATCCGGGGCAGATTCTGGTGCGCATCCTCGTCGATACGCGCGCGCCGATTACTCACTCGACCTTCGGCAGCCTCGGCTTTCAGGGCGTGACGGGCATCGCCTTCATTCAGCTGGATGACAACGGGCGCGACCCGCGGCCGCTGCCGTCGTCGATTCACGCGGTCGCGCAGTTGCCGATGCGCCCCGGCCTGCTCGATCAATTGCAGCAACGTGGCGACATCCTGCTGCGCAAGCTCGAAAAAGTCGCCGACGACGTGAACAATATTCTCTCGCCGGAAATGGCCGACCAGTTGCATGCCACAGCGGCCAGCATCCAGAAGGCCGCCGACGGCGTCGCCACGTTGACCCAGCAGATCACACCGGTCACCGGCAAGCTGCCGGGCACGATCGACCAGTTGGACCGCACGCTGGCGTCGACCAATCAACTGATCACCGGCCTGAACCGTCCGAACGGTCCGTTCGAGATGAATCTGAACAAGGTCGGCACGGCGGCGCAACAGGCGGGCGACGCGCTGACATCGATGAACGCCACGTTGCAGGAGTTGTCGGCGCGCGTCGGCTACGACACGCTGCCGCGCGTCAACTCGCTCGCCGACGACGTGCGTTCGGCGGCCCGCTCGGTGGACCGTGCGGCGGACACGTTCAGCACCAGTCCGCGCAGCGTGCTGTTCGGCGCGCCGCCCGCGGCGCCCGGACCCGGCGAGGCCGGCTTCGCCTGGCCCGCCGGCCGCGCCGCCCGATGAATCCGCAGATTTGAAGAAAGGAACGCTCATGTCACGTCCGATTCACCGATTGTTGTCCTCGAGCGCCGCCGTGGCGGTGCTGCTCGCGTTCGGCGTGCTGGCTGCGGGCTGCATGAGTGCGCCCGCCGCGCTCTCCGACACGCGCTTCGACTTTGGGCCGCCGGGCGCGGCGGTGTCGGCGGGCACCTTGCCGGCCGTGAAGGTGCTCGATGTGAGCGCGCCGGAGGTGCTCGAATCGAACCGGCTGCTGTACCGCCTCAGCTATGCCGACGCGCAGCAGATCGCGTCGTACGCGAACAGCCACTGGACCATGATGCCTTCGCAGCTGCTGACCCAGCGTCTGCGCGGCGCGCTCAGTTCGCACGGCACCGTGCTGACGGGCGCCGACGGCGTGTCCGCGCCGGTGCTGAAAGTCGACCTGAGCCAGTTCGAGCAGGTTTTCGACAGCCGGACGGAAAGCCATGGGGCGATCACCGCGCGCGCCACGCTCATACGGAGCGGCAAGGTGATCGGCCAGCGCACGTTCGTCGCGCAGGCGCCGGCCAGTTCCGCGGACGCCGTCGGCGGCGCGCGCGCGCTCGCCACGGCCAGCGACGATCTGGTCGCGCAGATCGGTGCGTGGCTCGGCACGCAGGCGCTCGTCGCCGCGCAATGACGGGCCCGCAGCGCACGCAACGGAGCGCTGCATGAGCCAACGACCCTGGCTGCGCCGCCCGTCGGTGCTGGCCCGGCAAGCGCTGCTCCTGTACGCGGCGCTGATCGTGTACGGTTCGTGGTATCCGTTTTCGGGCTGGCGTTCGCTCGGGCTCGGGCCGTTCGCCTATCTGTTCGATCCCATGCCGCAGTACCTGACGGCGTTCGACGTCGTCACCAACGTGCTCGGCTATATGCCGTTCGGCGCGCTGGCGGTGCTCGCGGTCTATCCGCGCTGGCGCGGCCCGCTGGCGGTCGCGCTGGCCTTCGTGCTCGGCGGGCTGCTGTCGGGCGTGATGGAAGCGGGGCAAACGTATCTGCCGACGCGCGTCGCGTCCAACCTCGATCTGGCCGCCAACGCGCTCGGCGCTTTGCTCGGCGCGGCGATGATGTCGCCCGCGACCGGCGCGCTGCTCGATCGCGGCTTGTTGCGGCGTATGCGGCTCCTGTGGTTCGAGCGCGATCGTGCGGCGCTCGCGTGTCTGGTCGTCGCATGGCCGTTCGCGACGATGTACCCGGCGCCGCGCCTGTTCGGTCTCGGCAACTGGCCGCGCGCGCTCTGGATGCGCTTCGATTCGACGACGCAAGACGCGCTGCTCGCGTGGACGCCGCAGGGCTGGCACGTCGGCGCATGGCCGGCCGTGGCCGCCGCATGGTTGCCCGACGACGTGTGGGAAGCCGTGATCACCACCCTGAACCTGTTCGCCGCGCTCGCGCTGGCGTCGCTGCCGGTGCGCCGCCACGCGCCGCGGGTGCGGCTGTTGCTCGTGTTCATCGTCGTCACTTTGTGCGTGAAGGTGGGCGCGACTTTCTTGCAGTCGCAGTCGGGTCTCGCGTTCGACTGGGCGACGCCCGGTGCGCTCACTGGGCTCGTGTGCGGCACCGCTGCCGCGCTGCTTGCGCTGCATCTGCGGCGCCGCTCGCGCGCGGCGCTCGCGAGCGTGGCGCTGGTGGTCGCGCTGGTGTTCGTCAATCTGCTGCCGGTGAATCCTTATTTCGATGTCGTGCTGGCCGACTGGCGGCAAGGGCGTTATCTGCACTTCAACGGACTCGCGCACTGGCTCGCGTGGATCTGGCCGTATGCTGCGCTGGTGTGGCTGGCGTTTGTCGTCGAGCAGGCGTGGCTCAAGCGGCGTATGAAGCGCGTGTAAGGTACGTGTGAGGCCTGCTCGACACAAGCGGAATGCACCCGTGCAGCATGCGTCGTCCCTGGCCCGCATCGGCGGCCATCAGCCCCGCTCGCTATAATCGACCGCACACGAGGCGCGCCGACAGCGCCATGACCCTCCCTTACAGTCTCGCCCCGGACATCATGGATTCCTTCTACAAGCACCACGTCTTCTTCTGCCTGAATCAGCGCGAACCCGGTGCCGAGCGCCCGAGCTGCGCGAACTGCAACGCCCAGGAAATGCAGGAGTACGCGAAAAAGCGCGTGAAGAAACTGGGCCTTGCCGGACCCGGCCAGGTGCGCATCAACAAGGCCGGTTGCCTCGATCGCTGCGAGCTGGGTCCGACGCTCGTCGTCTACCCCGAAGGCGTCTGGTACACGTATGTCGACGAGAGCGACATCGACGAGATCGTCGACTCGCACCTCCTGAACGGCAAGGTTGTCGAGCGTCTGAAAATCGATCAATAAGCATTGCCATGAACGTACACACGAAGAAATATCTGATCGACGGCCCGGTCGGCAAGATCGAGGTCGCGCTGGATCTGCCCGACGGGATGCGCGAGAACGGCGCCGCGCCGCGCGGCATCGCACTGGTTGCGCATCCGCATCCGCTGTTCGGCGGCACGATGGACAACAAGGTCGCGCAGACGCTCGCGCGCACCCTCGTGCAGTTGAACTACGTGACCTATCGCTCGAATTTTCGCGGCGTCGGCCAGACGCAGGGGGAACATGATGCGGGCATCGGCGAGCGCGACGATCTGCGCGCCGTGCTGGACCACATGCGCGCCGAAGCCGGGCAGGGCGATTTGCCGCTCGTGCTCGCGGGCTTTTCGTTCGGCACCTTCGTGCTGTCGCACGTGGCCGCGAAGCTGCGCGAAGAAGGTCAGGAGATCGAGCGAATGGTGCTGGTCGGCACCGCGGCGAGCCGTTGGGATGTTGCGCCGGTGCCGGAAAACACGCTCGTGATCCACGGCGAGACCGACGAGACCGTGCCCATTCAATCCGTTTACGACTGGGCGCGTCCGCAGGAATTGCCGGTGGTCGTGATTCCGGGGGCGGAACATTTCCTGCACCGCAAACTGCACGTGCTGAAGCGGATCATCGTCGATGCATGGCGATGAGGCGCGCCGCGCGCGCGTTTTCCGGGGTACAGGTGCGCGAAACCGCGAATTAATCGGACTGCGCCACGCAGGATTGGCCGGATAGCGCGCGTATAATGGGCGCTCTTTTTTTGAGCGCAGCACGGCCCATCCGGCAGTTCGCGCGTCGCGGAGCATCATTTCGCGCGCAGCGGTGCCCGTGGGGCGAGCTGCGCGAACCAACCGGGTCGCCGGAAGTCCAATGGGCGCCGCGCCGTTTTACGGCCAGACGCCCGCCGACCGGCTCTTCCAAACTATGCGCCCTGCGCGCGATGTATTTTCCGCACGAACCGACCTTATGCGTTTCTCGACCACCGGCCGCACGTCCTTCCCGTCAGTTGCTTCCTTCGTTCCCCTCAAGCTTAGCCGCGCCGTCACCCTCGGCATCGTGTTGCCGGCGACCCTCGCCGCCAGCACCGCGTTCGCGCAAGTGCCGCCGCCGGCGGTGAACGCGCGCTCGTGGGTGCTGGTCGACGCCACCAGCAACCAGGTGCTCGCCTCCGGCAATGCCGACGAGCGCGTGGAGCCGGCCTCGCTGACCAAGCTGATGACCGCCTACCTCGTCTTCGAAGCACTGCAGACGAAGAAGATCACGATGGACCAGACCGTGATGCCGAGCGAAGCGGTGCGCCGCGTGCGCACCGACGAATCGCGCATGTTCATCGAAGCGAACAAGCCGGTCACCGTGCACGACCTCGTGTACGGCATGATCATCCAGTCGGGTAACGACGCGGCGATCGCGCTGGCCGAACTGGTCGGCGGCAGCGAAGCGCAGTTCGTCAACATGATGAACACCGAAGCGCAGCGCCTCGGCATGAAGAACACCCATTTCGCCGACGTGAACGGCATGCCCGATCCGCAGCACTACACGACCGCGGGCGACCTGGCGGTGCTGTCGGCGCGTCTGATCCGCGATTTCCCCGATTACTACAACATCTTCTCGGTCAAGGACTTCACGTACAACAAGATCAAGCAGCCGAACCGCAATCGCCTGCTGTGGATCGACCCGACCGTGGACGGCCTGAAGACCGGCCACACGCAAGCGGCGGGCTACTGCCTGATCGCGAGCGCGAAGCGTTCGCTGCCGGGTACGACCGACGCGTCGCGCCGTCTCGTCTCGGTGATGATGGGCGAGACCAAGGAACACGACCGCGTGCAGGACAGCCTGAAGATGCTGAATTACGGCTACACCGCGTATGACACGGTGCATCTGTACAAGGCCAATCAGGTGGTCGGCACGCCGCGCGTCTACAAGGGTGCGCAGGACAGCGTGCAGATCGGCGTGAAGAGCGACCAGTTCATCACCGTGCCGAAGGGCATGGCCGACAAGGTCAAGCCGCAGATCGAGCAGGTCGACACGCTGGTCGCGCCGATCGCGAACGGTCAGCAGGTCGGCGTCGCCAAGCTGGTGGCCGACGGCAAGGTGCTCGCGCAGTTCCCGGTGGTGGCCTTGCAGGCCGTGCCGCAAGCCGGCGTGGTGGGCCGCGTGTGGGATTCGATGATGCTGATGTTCAACAAGAAGAAATAAGAGCCTGACGCAATGACCGCTGTTTCCGACGTTTCGCTCGATCCGATCGTTTATCTGAACGGTGAGCTGGTGCCGTTGTCCGAAGCGCGCGTGCCGGTGCTCGACCGCGGCTTTATTTTCGGCGACGGCATTTACGAAGTCGCGCCGTTGTACGCGCGCGAAAACGGGCGCACCGCGTTCCGTTTTTCGCAGCACCTCGCGCGCCTCGCGCGCTCGGTCGGCAAGATCGGCATCGCCAATCCGTTCGACGACGCCGGCTGGCGCGAGCTGATCGAGCGCGTGGTCGTGGCCAACGAGGCTGAAGGCGGTTTGCCGGCGAATCAGGATGCGATTGCCTATATTCAGGTCACGCGCGGTGTCGCAAAGCGCGCTCACGCATTCCCGGCCGGCATCCAGCCGACCGTGTTCGTGATGGTCACGCCGCTCAATCTGCCGGACGCGGCGCAGCGCGCGCAGGGCGTGCCCTGCGTGAGCGCCGAGGATCGCCGCTGGCTCAATTGCGATATCAAATCGGTGTCGCTGCTCGGCAACGTGCTGATGGCGCAATTCGCGGCGGAGAACGACGCGTTCGAGACGATCCAGTTTCGCGACGGCATGCTGACCGAAGGATCGTCGTCGAATGTGTGGATGGTGAAGGACGGCGTGCTGTCGGCGCCGCCGCGCAGCCACAAGATCCTCGAAGGGATTCGCTACGGTCTGATCGAGGAGCTGACGGGCGAATGCGGCATCCGCTTCGAAGCGCGGGAGATCAGCGAGGCCGAGCTGCGCGCCGCCGACGAGATCATCGTCAGTTCGGCCACCAAGGAAGTGCTGCCGGTTACGCGGCTCGACGGCCAGCCGGTCGGCGAGGGCAAGCCGGGCGCGGTGTTTGCGGCGCTGTACGCGGCGTATCAGCGAGCCAAGGACAAAGAAGCGCAACAGGCGCAGCAAGGAGTAGAGAATGAATTCCGCGAACGACTCACTGTTTGATTTCCCCTGCGATTTCCCGATCAAGATCATGGGTAAATCGCATCCGGAGTTCGCCGAAACCATCGTCACGGTGGTCCGCCAGTTCGACAGCGAAGTCGACGCGTCGCGTGTCGAAACGCGGCCGTCCAGCGGCGGCAACTACACTGGGCTGACGGTCACCGTGCGCGCCACCAGCCGTGAGCATCTCGATAGCATCTATCTCGCGCTGACCGGCCATCCGATGGTCAAGGTGGTGCTGTAACGCGTCGCGCGATGTTTCGTATCACGGCGTGACGTGCAATGCGTCCGCCGCCAGACCGGGGCTTGCAGCGGCTCCCGCCTCGCAAGCCCGGTCGAACAACTGCTTGAACCGTCCCACCTCGTCGAACACCCAGTCGCGGAACGCCTTGACGCGGGCCGTGTCGAGCATTTGAGGCGGGCAGATGAAGTAGTACTGCCACGGGCTCGGCCCATCCACATCGAATAGACGAACGAGGCGGCCCGCGGCGATCTCATGCATCGCCAGCGAGCGGCGCGTGAGCGCGACGCCCTGGCCGTCGATCGCTGCTTGCAGCAGATTCGACGAATCCTGGTACAGCACGCCGCGCTTGGGCTCCGGCCAGTCGGTCAGTCCGGCGGCGTCGAACCAGGGGCGCCACAATTCGTCGTCGGAGCGCAGCAGCGGGACTTTGGCGAGATCGGCCGGCGTTTTCGGCAGGTTGCCGCCGTTGAAATGCGGCGCGCAGGCCGGAAAGAAAATCTCCTCCAGCAGCAACTCCGAATGTAGCCCCGAATATTTACCGAAGCCGAAACGGATCGCCACGTCGACGTCGTCGCGCGCGAAGTCGGTCAGCGCGTTGGTGGACAGCAGTTCGAGGTCCCATTGCGGATGCGCCTCGATGAAGCTGCCGATGCGCGGCGTCACCCAGCGCGCCGCGAACGACGACAGCATCGACACCACGAGGCGGCGCTCGCGGTCGCCGGCGCGGATTTCGCGGGTGGCGTCGGCGAGCGCCATCAGCGCGGTGCGCACGTGCGTGGCGTAGCGCCGGCCGGTTTCGGTGAGGCGCACGCGCTTGCCGTCGCGAGCGAACAGCGACACGCCTAGTTCGGCTTCGAGCGCGCGGATCTGGTGGCTGACGGCGCCGTGTGTGACGAACAGCTCGTCGGCGGCGCGCGAGAAGCTCTCGTGACGCGCGGCGGCCTCGAATGCCTTGATCGCGTTCAGTGCGGGTAATTGACGGAGGTCCATCGCAATATTTCTCACATAGAGGTGAAAATAGATCGTTTTGCGTAAACCCTTGCTACGCCTACGATTGTAGCCATGAAACGATTTTTGGCGAGGGCATCATGCGAGAAATTTCCTCTAGCATTGCGTTTGAAATCCGTAACGGCGAAACGCTGCCGATGAAGGTCGCACGCAGCACCAAGCTGGTGGTTCATGGCGGGGCGATCTGGGTCACGCGCAGCGACGACACCGAAGACTACTGGCTGCAACCGGGCCACACGCTACGACTGCGGCGCGGCGAGCGGCTCTGGCTGAGCGCCGAGGGCACCACGCACGCGAAGGTGGCGTTTTCCGTACCGACGCGCTGCGACGAACGCGCGCTGAACTGGCTCGCGCGGGTCGGTGAACGGTTCATGATGCGCTTGCGCGGCGGTTGGCGCACGGTTTGAGGGCGGAGCGACGTCCGGCTGGCGCCGCGCGGTTGGTGCCGATAGGCCGAGACGCCACTGGGCGCCGATAGGTCCACGTGCCGGCACGCCACGCCGCCATGCTGGCCGATGCTCTTTCGAACAGCGCCCCTCCCGTCGCAACGCACCCCGGCATCCACACCGCCCATCCGCACCGAGGCCCTTCGAATGCACTCACCCTCGGCGCGGATCCCGGTATTTCGGTAAACTGCCGGAACCATGAGCACCACCCCGGTTTCCCCGTCTCCCGCGCCCGCCACGGCGCCGCTTACGCTGCGCTGGCTCGGCAACGAATCCTATGAAGCCAGTTTCGACGCGATGCGCGCGTTCACCGACGCGCGCACGGCCGACACCCCCGACGAAATCTGGCTGGTCGAACATCCACCCGTCTTCACGCTAGGCCAGGCCGGCGATCCGGCACACCTGCTGGCCGCCGACAGCGGCATCCCGCTAGTCAAGGTCGATCGCGGGGGCCAGATCACGTATCACGGGCCCGGCCAGGCGGTCGCGTACCTGCTGCTCGATTTGCGCCGCCGCAAGCTGATGGTGCGCGAGATGGTCACGCGGATCGAGCAGGCCGTGATCGACACCCTGGCGGCGTATAATCTCGCCGGAGAACGCAAGGCGGGCGCCCCCGGCATCTACGTAGCGCCTCATCCGGACGCCGGGCTGCATGCCGGCGCCAAGATTGCGGCGCTCGGTTTGAAAATCCGCAACGGCTGCAGTTATCACGGCGTGAGCCTGAACGTGAAGATGGATCTGCGGCCGTTTCTGGCGATCAATCCATGCGGCTACGCGGGGCTCGAAACGGTCGACATGGCAACGCTCGGCGTTGCCGCCGGCTGGGACGACGTGGCCCGTACCCTTGCAGCATGCCTCACCGCAAACCTCGACGGCAGTCCCGCGGCCGTCGCCCAACCACAGGCCGGTGCGCTCACCGCCTGACTGGACCGAACGAATGACTGACGTTACCGCGAACCTCGCAGCTTCCCCCGCGCCCGAAGGCGTGCCGGCTTCCGCCGCCGCCTACGACGCCACCGCGAAGCAGAAGGCGCAAGCCAAAACTGCCCGCATCCCGATCAAGATCGTCCCGATTGAAAAGCTGAAGAAGCCGGACTGGATTCGCGTCAAAGCGGCCACCGGCAATTCGCGCTTCTACGAAATCAAGCAGATTCTGCGCGAGCACAACCTGCACACGGTGTGTGAAGAGGCGAGCTGCCCGAATATCGGCGAATGCTTCGGCAAGGGCACCGCGACCTTCATGATCATGGGCGACAAGTGCACGCGCCGCTGCCCGTTCTGCGACGTCGGCCACGGTCGTCCGGACCCGCTGGATTCCGAAGAACCGGGCAACCTCGCGCGCACCATCGCCGCGCTGAAGCTGAAGTACGTGGTGATCACGAGCGTCGACCGTGACGATCTGCGCGACGGCGGCGCGGCGCACTTCGTCGAATGTATTCGTCAGACGCGCGAGCTGTCGCCGGAAACGCGCATTGAAATTCTCACGCCGGATTTCCGCGGCCGTCTCGATCGCGCGATCGGCATTCTGAACGCCGCGCCGCCCGATGTGATGAACCACAACCTCGAAACGGTGCCGCGTCTTTACAAGGAAGCGCGTCCGGGTTCGGACTACGCGCATTCGCTGAAGTTGCTGAAGGACTTCAAGGCGCTGCATCCGGAGGTCGCCACCAAGTCCGGCCTCATGGTCGGTCTCGGCGAAACCGAAGAAGAAATTCTGCAAGTGATGCGCGACCTGCGCGAGCACGACGTGGACATGCTGACGATCGGCCAGTATCTGCAGCCGTCGGAACACCATCTGCCGGTGCGCTCGTACGTGCATCCGGACACCTTCAAGATGTACGAGGAAGAAGCGTACAAGATGGGCTTCACGCATGCTGCGGTCGGCGCGATGGTCCGCTCGAGCTACCACGCCGATTTGCAGGCGCATGGAGCCGGCGTGGTCTGAACGCTTTAGCTCGTTGTCCGTATTGCAGATGAAAAAGCCCGCACGCGTTGCGGGCTTTTTCTTGCCTGCTCTGCGTCGGGCCGCCCATCTCATCCCACGCGACTATCGCGCTATTGCATCAGTCCGCAGACTTCGCGCCCTCGCGCTGTGCCGACGCGCGAAATGCATCGACGAGTTTGTCGACGATACGATCGAGCGCCGCGTGCTCGTCGTCGCTCAACACCGATAACAACTCCGCTTCCAGCGTCTGCCCCAGTTCGTCGCTGGCGGCGCGCGTGCGCTTGCCGGTCGTCGTCGGCCACAACTGGAAGTGGCGTGCGTCATCCGGATGGATCGTGCGCCGTACCTGCTTGCGCTCGATCAGATCCGCCAGCAGCTTCGACAGCAGCGTCTTCTCGATCAAGGTTTGCTCCCTCACCGCCGTCGCCGTGATACCCGGCGCATCGCAGATGATCCGCAGCACGCGCAGCGAGCGCACGTCGAAACCGCACGCCGGTTTGTACACCGCATTGGCGCGGCTGATCATCTCGGTCTTGATCAGATCCAGTTTGAAGGTGAGGAAGCGCGCAAACTTCATGTTTTCGGCAACGGTGCGGGCTTTCGGCTTGGCAGGTGGCATACCGCTTCGGATTGTCGGGCTCGGGTTGGGTCGGGGGCGTCGCCTGGGCGGCGCGCGTTGCCGCTCAGATCAAGCTGGATGATAGACGAAGCATGGCCGCCGCGCGTCGTTCGTCCGTAAAATCACTAGTTGAAATTTGCAACTATTAAGGTATCTTCCGGTAACGGGATCCGGCTCGCCGCGGCGAAAAAGGATTTCACCTTCATCATGGTTCGAGGGATGCCGGCATGCAGACAAATGTGGAGTGGGGTGCGCTCGCGGAATCGATGCGGACGTGGCGGCGGGACATTCACCGGTATCCGGAACTGGGATTTCACGAGCATCGCACGGCCGAGCTGGTCGCCGGCCTGCTGACTGGTTGGGACATCGAAGTTCACACCGGCGTGGGCGGCACGGGCGTGGTCGGCACGATCCGGGGCACGCTGGGCACGGGGCCATCGATCGGACTGCGCGCCGACATGGACGCGCTGCCGATGCAGGAGAAGGGCACCGTCGCGCACCGCTCGACGCATGACAACGTTTTCCACGGCTGCGGCCACGACGGCCATACGGCGATTCTGCTGGGCGTCGCGAAGCATCTGTCGTCGCATCGCGCGTTTCGCGGCACCGTCCATCTGATTTTCCAGCCCGCCGAGGAAACGCTGCGCGGCGGCTCGGAGATGATTCGCGATGGTCTCTTCGAGCGCTTTGATTGCGACGAAATCTACGCGCTGCATAACAACAACGCATTGCCTGCGGGCAAGGTCGGCGTGCGCAGCGGCGCGATTCTTTCGGCCTGCGATCTTTTCCGGATCAACATTCAGGGCGTCGGCAGCCACGCCGCGATGCCGCACCGCTCGATTGATCCACTGATGATCGGCGCGGCCATCGTGCAATCGATCCAGAGCATCGTCAGCCGCAATATCGATCCGCTCGACACCGCCGTGGTCAGCGTCTGCAAGTTCATTGCCGGCACCGCGATCAACGTGATCCCGGACACCGCCATGCTGGAAGGGACCGTGCGCACGCTGTCGGTCGCCGCACAGGAACTGACGTTGAAGCGCCTGCGTGATATTTGCGACGGCGCAGCGCGCATGTATGGAGGCACGGTCGAATTCGAGCACCTGCAGAGTTCTCCGCCCACCGTCAATACGCCCGAGCAGACCGACGTCGTGCGGGCCGCCGCGGAACACGTGCTGGGCGTCGACAACGTGATTCCCGACGTCGCCCCGCTGATGGCGTCCGAAGACTTCGCGTTCATGCTGCAGCAGCGCCCGGGTTCGTACTTCTTCCTCGGTCACGACGGCCTGACGTGCCATCACCCGGAATTCGATTTCGACGACGACACGGCGCCCGCAGGCGCCGCGATGTTCCTCGAAATCGTGCGGCGTCGGCTGGGTTGAGCGCACACGCCAATCACATCTTCAAGGAGACCAGCAATGTCCGCTAACCCCGTGCCGTCGCCGGCGATGGTGAGAAAGGTGGTGATTGCCTCCGTTCTCGGCAATGCATTCGAGTGGTTCGACTTCGCGATCTACGGGCTGTTTGCGGCGACGATCGCGCGTCTGTATTTCCCGGCCGACAACCCGCTCGCCTCGCTGATGCTGACGTTGGCGACCTTCGGCATTGGCTTTGCCGTGCGCCCGCTCGGCGGTGTCCTGCTCGGTCTGTACGGCGACCGGGTTGGGCGCAAGAAGGCGCTGTCGGTCACCATCGTGTTGATGGCGGTCGGCACCGGCATGATCGGCCTGCTTCCGACCTATGCCGCGATCGGCGTCGGCGCGCCGATCCTGATGGTACTGGCGCGGATGATTCAGGGCATCTCGGCGGGCGGCGAATTCAGCGGTGCGACCACGATGCTGGTGGAGTTCGCGCCCGCTCACCGGCGCGGCTTCTTCGGCAGTTTCCAGATGTGCTCGCAGGCGCTGGCATTCTCGCTGGGCGCCGCAGTGGCGTACCTGCTCACCACCAAGCTCAGCGCGGCCCAACTGGAATCATGGGGCTGGCGCCTGCCGTTTCTGTTCGGCATCCTGATCGGTCCGGTGGGCTGGATCATCCGTTCGAAAGTCGATGAATCGCCGGAGTTTCTTGCCTATCGCCGCAGCGCCGTGAGCGCATCGGAGACGACCGCGCGCACGCCGTTGCGTGATCTCGTGCGCAAGTATCCGCGCGAGATGATCTCCAGCACCGGCATCTGCGTGGTCGGCACGGTCTCGGCGTACGTGTTCGTGTTCTTCCTGCCGATCTTCGCGAAGCAGCGCCTCGGTATCGCAACGGCGGATGCGAATCTCGCGACTTTTTTCGGAACGGCCGTCATCCTGCTGGTCTGTCCGCTCGCGGGCTACCTGTCCGACCGATACGGACGCAAGGCGGTGCTGCTGCCGGGGATGCTCGGCTATGGCGTGGCCGCGTGGTTCTTCTTCCATCACTTCATCGCCGCGCCGTCGTTCCAGTCGCTGTTGCTGCTGCAAGTGGGCGTCTCGTTCTTCATGAGCTTTATCTGGGCGCCCGTGCCGATCGTGTTGACGGAAGTGTTTCCCGTCGGCGTGCGCTCGACAGGCGCGGCGCTCACGTACAACCTGGCCGTGCTGCTGTTCGGCGGACTGGCGCCGTTCGTCAACACGTGGCTCGTCAAGGTGACGGGCAGCAATGCCGCGCCGCTGTACTACGTGTTGTTCAGTCTGTTGATCGGCGTGGTGAGCACGTTGCTGCTGCCGCAAACCGACGGCGGCAGGGTGCGTGCGCAGGCGGCTTCGCAGGCGCGTTAAAGGCGGCGTGGGCGCCGCTGCGCGGCGGCGTCGGCGCGGCGGCGGAATATGCCGCCTTGCGTCCGCAACGGCCGGACCCCGGCTCGCATCCATTGCACATGGGGCAGGAAACATAGGCACGGCGCCGAGAGGGATCCTGGAGTCGGACGTTTCGTCATCCTGACCACGAACTTGCAAAGGCTGAAGATCGCGACGAGACGAGGCGCGTGCCCACGCCAGACTATCGCCGCATTCGTCCACGCGCGATACTACGCGCGGGACTCGCGTGTGAAGCCGCCCAGCGTGCCGTATGAACGCCGTTGCAGGTGATAGCGGCTTGCACCGCACCGCATCGCGAGCAAACTCAACCGCTCTTTCTGCAAGGTAACGAGACGTGGCAAACTGGATTGATCGCGGTTTATCCGCAGACTGGCCTTATCCGCGCCTGGTCGCGCATCGCTGCGGCGGCACGCTGGCGCCGGAGAACACGCTGGCCGGTTTCGACGCGTGCGTGCGTTACGGCTATCGCATGGTCGAATTCGACGCAAAGCTGTCCGCCGACAACCAGCTCTTTCTGCTCCACGACGACAAGCTCGAGCGTACCACCAACGGCCACGGCGCCGCCGCCGAACACACGTGGCAGCAACTGGCCGCGCTCGACGCCGGCGCGTGGCACGGACCGCAATTCGCCGGCACGCGCTTGCCGACGCTCGCCGACGCGGCGCAGCGCTGCGCGCGCGACGGCATCGCCGCCAACATCGAGATCAAACCGTGTCCGGGCCGCGAGGTGCTCACCGGCACGCTGGTGGCAAAGGGCGCGCTGACGTTGTGGCAAGGACAGACGCCGCCGCTGCTGTCATCGTTTTCGTTCGAGGCGCTTGCCGCCGCCCGCGATGCCGCGCCGTCGCTGCAACGCGGGATGCTGTTCGAGGAGGTGCCGGCGGATTGGCTGCGCATCGTGCGTGAACTGGATTGCGTGTCGTTGCACGCGAGCCACCGCTATCTGAGCGAGCCGCTGGTCGCGCAGATTCGCGCGGCCGGGTTGCGTGTGCTGGCCTATACGGTGAACGACCCGGCGCGCGCGCAACTGCTTGCGCAATGGGGCGTCGACATGATTTGCACGGATCGCATCGACAAGCTGCAGCACGATATGTTGTTCGCACCGGCGAGTCCGGCCTGAGGGTGCGTTACGCGGGCGCCAGGGCGTGGGCGAAGCGGGAAGGCCGGCACACTCGCGCCGCGCAACCCCACGCGCACGCAAAAAAAGCCTACGGGTTTTCCCGCAAGCTTTGCCTCGACGGATTCCGGATTCCCCGACAGCCCTCGTCCGGATTTCCGGAATCCCGGACGTCGCTCGCGTTATTGAGATAAAAATCGCATAAGAATCAAGGCGCTAAGATTTATATCCGCCTGGCATCGACCTTGCACAACAAAGAGTGCGGCCGCAACGGTCCGACAACTAAAGCAAGGAGACAACGATGTCCGATTTCCCTCCCCGGTATTTCTGAATTCGTCGTCTTGTCGCGGCCTATTGCCGTGCACGGGCTGACGAATCTTCGTTCGCGTGATGCGCAGTGTGGCAGGCCTTGAGCTCATCTCCCCAAGCAGGAACCATCGTGAAGAAACCTTTCTATAAAGTGCTGTACGTCCAGGTGATCGTGGCGATCATCATCGGTATCGCACTCGGGCATTTCTACCCGAATCTCGCCGTCGACATGAAGCCGCTCGGCGACGGCTTCATCAAACTGATCAAGATGGTGATCGGGCCGATCATCTTCTGCACGGTGGTCACCGGCATCGCCGGCATGGAAGACATGAAGAAGGTCGGGCGCGTCGGCGGCAAGGCGCTGCTGTACTTCGAAATCGTCTCGACTTTCGCTCTCGTGCTCGGCCTGTTCGCCACCCACCTGCTGCGTCCGGGCGCCGGCTTCAACATCGACCCGGCCACGCTCGACGGCAAGGCGGTCGCCTCGTACGCCGCGAAGGCGCACGGCCAGACCACGGTCGACTTCCTGATGCACCTGATCCCGGACACGCTGTCGTCGGCGTTCGCGCAAGGCGAGATCCTGCAGATCCTGCTGATCGCGCTGCTGTTCGGCGCGGTGCTCGCGACGGCCGGTGAGAAGGGCAAGGTCGTGACGAGCTTCATCGAGGGCCTCTCGCACATCCTGTTCGGCATCGTGCGCATCATCACGAAGCTGGCGCCGATCGGCGCGTTCGGCGCGATGGCGTTCACCATCGGCAAGTATGGCATCGGCTCGCTGCTGCCGATGCTCAAGCTGATCGGCACGTTCTATCTGACCTCGATCGTGTTCGTGGTGGTCGTGCTCGGCATCATCGCGCGCTTCGTGGGCTTCAACATCCTGCGCTTCGTCGCGTACATCAAGGAAGAGATGCTGATCGTGCTCGGCACGAGCTCGTCCGAAGCCGCGCTGCCGCAACTGATGCTGAAGCTCGAAAAGCTCGGCTGCTCGCGCTCGGTGGTGGGCCTCGTGGTGCCGACCGGCTATTCGTTCAACCTCGACGGCACCAACATCTACATGACGATGGCCGTGCTGTTCATCGCCCAGGCGACCAACACCGAACTCACGTGGGCGCAACAGCTCACGCTGCTGGCGGTGACGATGCTGACCTCGAAGGGCGCAAGCGGCGTGACGGGCGCAGGCTTCATCACGCTGGCCGCGACGCTGGCGGTGGTGCCGACCATTCCGCTGTCGGGCATGGTGCTGATTCTCGGCATCGACCGCTTCATGAGCGAATGCCGCGCGCTGACCAACATCGTCGGCAACGGCGTGGCGACGGTCGTGGTGTCGGCATGGGAAAAAGAGCTGGACCGCAACAAGCTGAATGCCGCGTTGCGCGGCGACGTGGCGGTCAAAGAACCGGCCGGCGTTTAAGCCGCGCGCAGGTTCTGACTTCACCATAACGGCTGCGGACACCCGCGTATGAAACCGGGTGCTCCGCGCCGATCCACCGCGCCCCCGCATCGCGAAGCTGGCGACGGCGGCGCGGCGCCTTATGCCACAATGTCCGATCCTGACCGATCGGACATTGCCAACGTGACGCGTCGCCTGTTGATCCTCTTCGCGCTCGTTGCCGGGCTCGTGGCGGCGTGTGCACTGACCTACAGCATCGCGTGGCAAAGCGGCATCGACACCCTGCGGCGCAACGCCGCCGTGCGTGCCGAGCGCACCGCCAGCGCGCTGAAGAGCACGCTCGAACGTTACGAGTCGCTGCCCTATCTGCTCGCCGAGCATCCCATCGTGCAGGACGTGCTGGTCGATCCCAGTCCCGCCAACGTCAAACGCGCGAACCTCTATCTCGAAGACCTCAACCGCCACGCGCGAGCGACGGTCACGTACATCATTCCGCTCGACGGCTACTGCGTCGCCGCCAGCAACTGGCGCGGGCCGGGCAGTTTCATCGGCGCGGGCTATCAGTTCCGGCCGTATTTTCTCGATGCGGTCAACGGCGGCGTGGGCCGCTTCTTCGGCATCGGCACGATTTCGCAGGCGCCGGGCTATTACATCTCGCAACCGGTGCGGCGCGACGGCAAGATCGTCGGCGTGGCGGTCGTCAAACTCGATCTCGAATGGTTTCAGGGCGCGGATGCGTCCGAGCCGCTCGTCGTCACCGACGATCACGGCGTGATCTTTCTGTCCTCGGTGCCGGCGTGGAAATATCATACGATCCGGCCGATATCGGGACCGGTCGCCGATTCGATCTACCAGGCGCGGCAGTACGCACAGCAGACCATCGCGCCGCTGCCGTTGACGATCGAGCGCACGCTCGAAGGCCATGCGCAGATCGTGCGCATCGGCGGCGGCCGGTATGCGCCGCGCTATCTTGCATCGCGCCGCAGCATGGGCATCCCCGACTGGCATCTGATCACGATGTCGCCCGTCGATCCGGTCGATGCCGACGCGCGCAATGCGACCATCGTCACCGGCTTCGGCTACATCTCCATCGTGTTGCTCGCGTTCTACTGGCGCATGCGCCGCGCCCGCGTGCGCGAGATGATGCGCAGCCGCACGCTGCTGCAAAAGGCCTACGCCGAACTGAACCAGCGGGTCGCCGAACGCACGGTGGATCTGTCGCAGGCGAACGAACAGCTGCAGAAGGAAGTGACCGAGCGCACGCGCGCCGAGCAGGAACTGCGCGCCGCGCACGACGAGTTGATTCAGGCGAGCAAGCTCGCCGCACTCGGGCAGATGGCGGCCGGCATCACGCATGAACTGAATCAGCCGCTCGCCGCGTTGCGCAGTTTCTCGGACAACACGCGCGTGCTGCTCGAACGCGGCGACCAGGCGTCGGCGCGCGAGAATCTCGAAGCGATCGCGGCCCTCACCGAGCGCATGGGCAAGATCACCAATCAGTTGAAGCTGTTCGTCGGACGGGCGCGGCCGCGCAATGCGCGCGCGCCGGTCATGCGTGCGCTGCGCAATGTCGTCGGACTGCTGCAGAAGCGCTTGCAGGGCGTCGAAGTGGCGTTCACGCTGGTCGATGCGGCGAGCGGCGCGCGCACGCCGCTCAGTCTCGCCGACGACCATCCCGAGCTGATCGCGCATTGCGACGACCTGCGGCTCGAACAGGTGCTGATCAACCTGCTCGGCAATGCGCTCGACGCGACTGCCGGCATGAGCGCGCCGCGCATCGCGATCGAGATCGAAGTCGCCGAGGCGAACCTGTCGTTCATGGTGAGCGACAACGGCCCCGGCATTCCCGATGACGTGCTGCCGCGTCTGTTCGAACCGTTCTTCACGACCAAGGAGATGGGGCAGGGGCTGGGACTCGGGCTGGCGATCTCGTCGTCGATCGCGCGCGATTGCGGCGGCACGCTGGTCGCGCGCAACGCGCCGGACGGCGGTGCATTATTCGTGTTGACGCTGCGCCGCGCGCGCGTGCAGACGAACCACCCGGCGGACCCGCTGACCACGGGTTCCTGAATCAAGATGGAAACGCGATGCTGAACCACGGCCTGCAAGTGCTGTATATCGAAGACGACGAACTGGTGCGCCGCGCCAGCGTGCAGAGCTTGCAACTGGCGGGCTTCGACGTGGTCGGCCATGCGTCGGTGGAAGCCGCGGCGAAAATGATCAACGCGGATTTCTCCGGCGTGATCGTCAGCGATATTCGGCTGCCAGGCGCGAGCGGGCTCGATCTGCTCGCCCAGTGCCACGAGCGCGCGCCCGACGTGCCGGTGATCCTGGTCACCGGCCACGGCGATATTTCGATGGCCGTGCAGGCGATGCGCGACGGCGCGTATGACTTCATCGAAAAGCCATTCGCGTCCGAGCGCCTGATCGAAACCGTGCGGCGCGCGCTGGAGCGCCGCAAGCTGTTGCTGGAGAATCTCGCGCTGCGCCGTGAACTGGCGGAGCAGAACTCGGTGGCGCCGCGGATCATCGGCCGCAGTCCCGCGATCGAACAGGTGCGGCGGCTGATCGCCAACATCGCGCCGACCGACGCGTCGGTGCTGATCAATGGCGATACCGGCGCGGGCAAGGAGTTGATCGCGCGCAGTCTGCACGAGCTGTCGCCGCGGCGCGACAAGCCGTTTATCGCGGTGAACTGCGGCGCGCTGCCGGAGCCGATGTTCGAGTCGGAGATGTTCGGCTACGAACCGGGCGCCTTCACCGGCGCGGCGAAACGGCGAATCGGCAAGCTCGAACATGCGTCGGGCGGCACGCTGTTTCTCGACGAGATCGAGAGCATGCCGCTCGCGTTGCAGGTCAAGCTGCTGCGCGTGCTGCAGGACGGCGTGCTGGAACGGCTCGGCTCGAATCAGCCGATCCGCGTGAATTGCCGCGTGGTCGCCGCGGCGAAGGGCGACATGGCCGAGCACGTCGCGGATGGCTCGTTCCGGCGCGATTTGCTGTACCGGCTGAACGTGGTGACGATCGCGCTGCCGCCGTTGGGCGAGCGTCGCGAGGACATCGTGCCGCTCTTCGAACACTTCCTGCTGGATGCGGCAGTGCGCTACCAGCGTCCTGCGCCGATCCTCACCGATCGCCAGCGCGCGAGCCTGATGCAGCGCGACTGGCCGGGCAACGTGCGAGAACTGCGCAATGCCGCCGACCGCTTCGTGCTCGGCGTCGCAGAAGACCCGGTCATGTCTTTCACTGACGACACCGCGGCCACACAGCCGTTGAAGGAGCGCGTCGAGCAATTCGAACGGGCGATGATCGCGCAAGCGTTGGAGCAGGCCGGTGGCGTTGTCGCGGTGGCGGCGGACAAGCTGCAGCTCGGCAAGGCCACGCTCTACGAGAAGATCAAACGGTATGGCCTGGCGGCCAAAGGGGAAGGGGAGCGGTAAGGAACGGCGCCAGCGGCAAGGCGCGGCCGGCGCGTTTGGATCGGATCGACTCGGATCGAGTCGGGGTGAAGGACGTTACGCCTTCAGCGCCTTTTCCAGCAACTGGTCGAGTTCCGCGAACTGGGGCTCGCCGACATAGCGCTTCAGAATCTTGCCGTCCTTGTCGATCAGGAACGTGGTGGGCGTGAGTTGCACGTTGCCGAACTGCCTGGCGGCCGAGCCGTCGTCCATGGCAACCTTGAACGGCAACTGGCGGGTTTGCGTGTAGTTGGTCACGTACATCGGCGCGTCATAGTTCATGGCAACCGCGACGAATTCGAGGCCCCGGCCCTTGAAGCGGTTATAGGTCTCGACCATCTGCGGCATTTCCTTCATGCAGGTATCGCAGTTCGTCGCCCAGAAGTTGACGAGATACACCTTGCCTTTCAGGTCGGCGGTCGTGACCTTCTGGCCGGACAGCAGGGTGAAGGTCGCATCGGGCACGCGCTGCTGACCCGCAAACGCGAAGTAGCCCGCGACAGCCAGCACGATCGCCACGGCGGCTGCGATGATGTAGCGCAGTGGGCTCGTGCGCCGGGCGGCGGAAGATGGGTTGGAGCTCATGAACGGAACCTCGAGAGTCGCGCGGAACGCGCGGGCCAGTGGGTCGATTGGGCGTTGGGCCGGTGCTGAACAGCGTCGCTATTGTAGCCCCATTCCGTTGGCGCGGCAGGACGCGGGGCGGCAGCGGATAATAGGGTTTTTCCGTTCCGGTCGGTCCGATCTTCAGTCCCCATGTTCCGAACTGCCTTTTGCGTTAGCCGTTTTCTCGCCCGAATTCCTTCCTGCTTTTCTTTCGGTAGCCGTTTCCGAAGCGGCCTGGCGGCCGATGACAACCGGCCGGCCGGCGCTCCGGACGCTTCCTGGCGCCAGCCGCGCGGGCGTGCGCTGGTCGCTACGACCACTTCCGCGCTGGTGCTCGGCGTCACGTTGACCGCCTGCTCGCCGACCTTCGACTGGCGCACCATCATGAACAACGACAACGGCTACACCGTCGACTTCCCCGCCAAGCCGGGCAACGATCAGCGGCCGGTGCAGATCGGCGGCACGGCGATGCCGATGGCGATGCAAACGGCCGAAGCCGGCAACGCGGTATTCGCGGTCGGCACCGTGTTGCTGCCCGACGACCAGGAAGCCACGCAGCGTGCCGCGCTGGCTTTCCTGCGCGACGGCCTCGCTCGCAACGTCGGTGCGGCTCCCGACGCGCACGCGGTGCAAATCCCGCTCGCCGCGGGCGGCCAGGTGCTCGGCCTCGAAATGAAGCTCAGTGGCGAGGCGGGCTCGCAGCACGAGATGCGCTCGGTCTACGCGCGGCTGGCGGCGCGCGGGCGCCACGTTTATCAGGCGGCGATCATCGCTGACAAACCGCTGCAGCCGGAGCAGGTCGATCAGTTTTTTTCGTCGTTCAAACTCTATTGAGGCCGGTATTTTTGGCCGAACGGGCGCGCGAAGGAGCGACGTACAGAGTGAAAGTTCCTTCGCAGCATCGCGCGCTAATTCCCGGTTTACGTTGAAGTTTTCCCCATGCCCCGCGCTCCTGTGGATAACTCTGTTGAGAACTCGTCGGTATTTGCCGCAGATGCCCGTCCCGTGGGCATTCTGTCAGTTCTCGCTAGCTTCATGCATTTTAGAAAAGTCAATTAAATCAAGAGGTTCGGAGGGAGCCCTTCGACGCGGCTTTCAGATGTATCAAAATCTATCCGAAGTGCGCATGTGTGCATAAGTCAAGTCTTGACAGCATATTTTTCTCCTCATAACGAGCCCAAAGCCCGTCGATACTGAATGGCTTCCGCGATCTGCGCAGCGCTCGGCATCGCCGCGCCGGCGAGGTCGGCGATGCTGCGCGCGACCTTCAGCACCCGATAGTAAGCACGCGCTGACCAACGGAAGCGCTCGCCGGCTTCGCGCAGCAGCGCTTCGCCCGCCGTGTCGGGGCGGCAGACCTCGTCCACTTCCCGGCCGCCGAGCTCGCGGTTGGTCTTGCCTTGCCGCAGCAATTGCCGCTCGCGTGCTGCGCATACCCGTCGCGCGATAGCCGCGCTCGCTTCGCCAACTGTCGCCGAACGGGCCGCCAGTTCGGACGGCGTAAGCGCCGGTATCTCAAGCTGAATGTCGATTCGATCGAGCAAGGGGCCGGACAGCTTGCGCAAGTAGCGCGCCGCGATCTCCGGCGTGCAGCGACAGCGCCCGCCAGGATCGCCGCGCCATCCGCAGGGACACGGGTTCATTGCAGCGATCAACTGGCAGGCCGCCGGGAAATCCGCTTGCAAGGCGGCCCGCGAGATCGTGATGCGGCCGGCTTCGAGCGGCTCGCGCAGCGTTTCGAGGACGTCGCGACTGAATTCGGGCAATTCGTCCAGAAACAGTACGCCCAGGTGCGCCAGCGTGATCTCGCCGGGCTGCGGCGGATTGCGCCCGCCGACCAGCGCCGCCGCGCTCGACGAATGATGGGGCGCGCGAAACGGCCGCTGCCGCCACTGCGCCGCGGTGAAGCCCGCCCGGCTGGCGGACAGCAATGCGGCGGAGCTGAGCGCTTCGTCGTCGGTCATTGGCGGCAGCAGGCCCGGCAGGCGGGCGGCGAGCATCGATTTGCCCGCGCCGGGCGGCCCGATCAGCAACACATGATGCCCGCCGGCCGCAGCGACTTCGAGGGCCCGGCGCGCACCGCGCTGGCCGATCACGTCGGCCATGTCGGGCACGGCAGCGGGCGGGCATTTCGCGAGGTCGGGCGCGGGGGCAGGGGTGAGCCGCGCGTCGGGCGCTCCGGCGAGGTGGGCGCAGAGTGACGGCAGATCGGCGGCGCCGTAGACATCGACGCCGGGCACGAGCGCGGCCTCGGCTGCGCTGGCGGCGGGAAGATAGAGCTGTGGAGTACGCTCCGGGACGAGCGGGGCTGCGGTTGGCTCGCCAGGGATCGTGGGAGACGAGAAGCCCCCGCCCTCCACACTGCGCTGGGCCGCACCGCTGCGCGCGGTCCCGCAAGCCATCGCGAAGGCGCCGCGCATTGGCCGCAGCGCACCGGTCAACGATAGCTCGCCGGCGAACTCGCGATACAGCAAGGATTCAACGGGAATCTGCCCGCTCGCCGCGAGGATGCCCAATGCGATCGGCAGGTCGAAGCGGCCAGATTCCTTCGGCAGATCGGCGGGGGCGAGATTGACGGTAACTGAAAATGTCGCCTTGAAATTGCTCTAGGTACAGCTACCCTTAAGGTAAGGCGAGAGCGGCTGGAGGTAGTCAGAGCGCTATGGGTAATGCAAATGCATCGGGAGAGCTAGCCTTTAACACAAGGTGCAGGGTCTTTGGTCAGACATATGCTCAAGTAATTCGGCTGAATGTCGATCCACTTCGACTTCCCGCAGTGTCGTGGGCATATGTAGCGCTTAGATCTTTAGCAAAGGTCTCAGAGACAGTTGCCCAGGAAAAGGGAGATGTTCGAGCATTTCACCACCTGGTCGAGATGGCCTGCTTCGCTCCTTCGACGAGGGAGTACCTGATCCGCCCGCTACCGGAGCTTGGTCGCTACGAAGTAGTTGCATGCTTTAAAGCGATGGAAGACCTCCTGGATTCGAATGGGGAAAAGGAATGGTCGGAGTCATACAAGGCGAGAACGTCTGGGCTATTCAGGAAATGGCTAACTAGACCGATCCAGGACACAATTCGCGAACCGATTGGCCTAGGTCGCATGTTGTTCCGGACAAGATTCGATCACCAGGGTAGCCACAGGCAGACACTAAGTGATCGGGTTGGGAAACTCGACGACGGAGTTTTGGCAAATCCACTCGGCGCCATGCCGCACGAGAACCTATCCAAGTTGCGGGAACGAGAAACGGAGCGCATGACGCGAGATATAACTCGACTCCGAGATGGTTGCCTTGATGAGCTTCGGTTTTGGGGAAACGTCCGAAAGCAGATGCTCAAGATTGCGCTCTACGCGCCAAGTGTCGAAGAGCTGAGTTTGACAAAACTCTTTTTGCTAGGAGCGAGTACCTGGAAGGAATTGCGGGCGTTGGAAGAATGCACAGATGAAGCGATCGTGGCGTCGATGGTGCGTCTCGCCAACGACGTAGATTTTCCCAGGCATCCGACACATAAACAACATCGCAAATCCAACATCAGCGAACGAATTATCGAATACCTCGGTATTCCTGAGTACCGGCTTGATAGCGTACGAACGCGGAATATTTTTTACTTGACGCGTTCTGCGCTGACAAAGGAGCTTGTGGTGGCGTTCTACCCGCTATTGATACACACGCGGTTTAATGCAGGTTCGCTGCGAGAAGTAATCCGGTCTTGGGTGACTGCCGAAAGTGGAATCTATACCTTAAAAGGATACAAATCCAAAAGTGATCAAGAAACTCCCCTCATAGACATTACAAGAGAAAGCCAAGCTGCGTATGAGGCGATAGAGTTGCTATTGTGGAATTTCGATCAATTGAAGCGATTTCGGCACATTGGTGAGCATGAGGGGCGGCTTTGGTTCGCGTGGGATCAAACCAGCAAGGAGCAGCTGTCTGCCCCGATCTCGAATTTCCAGAATGTGAAGAAGCTGCTACTGCATCGGCTGGGGATGGATTGGTTCTCGGATGATCAGGTGCGTACACATATGCTGGTCTTGGACCGCATCAAAGGGGGAGCCAGTGTTCAGTCTCTGAGAGACAGGGCTGGTCATAAGACCGAAAGCACGACTTCGATCTATTTCATGAATATTGCTTCAATGCGGCACAGTAGCTCGATCAATCTGGAATTTCAACGAAGAATCGATTCAACTATCAAGTTTGAGCTTTCAAACGAGCGAAGGTTCTTTGCCGATAAGTTCGACCCAAGGTACGTCGATAAGAATTTGCTCTTCCCGATTGGTGATGGGACAAGCTGCACGTCGCCCTTTGAACCGCCCGACCCAACTTGGCTCGTCAACGATATGTGTGATGCAAAAAATTGCCACGCGGGTATAGGGTGCCCGAGAAACCAAATCGTTCTTGGAAAGCAGCGGGTGATGGAGGTCTGGACAACTTCTTTTTATTATGCGGCGAGCTGGAAACGACTTTTGGCTGAAAACGAGGATGCGTTTCAGAAATGGCATGGGCCATCAATGATCTTCAATCTCGCTCTAAAGAAATACATCAGAGACAGCAGTTATTGGCCGCTCGTTGAGCCAATCGTGAGGTCTTATGAAAAAAAAGGCACAACCTGACGTATTCAATGGAATCGAGTTGGAAGCGGAGCAGCGCTTCTCTCCAGATGTCCTGAATCGTGGACTTCTCAGCGACGATCTCTCCATTACCAAGAATTGGGTCATCCGTATCAAGCGAGCGGAGGCTCGCCGTGAGGAGGAGCAGTACAAAGAAGTCGATCTTCGGAAAATCCCTCTGCCGCCTAATGGGCTCTATACCGAGCCGCTGTCGCTGGCTCAAAGACCGGATCTTGTAGCCGCGCTACTATACGCGATCGATGTATTCATGGCGCGCTCTACAAAAAGTGTTGGGCGAACAAGGCGAGTTGTTGGTTACATCAATGACATAGTATTGTACTACGAGGCTCTCTGGCTGAGGGACATTACTACGGTTGATGCAATGAGGCCGGAGTATTTCGCTGATATCGCACGGGACCTCGGAACGGGATGGTGGCCGTCCGTATTGTCATTGTGTGACCGTGCGGAGGATGCTGGCATTGTGCTAAAGGACCTCGCAGACCCGGGGTCGGCAAAATGCGTCAGGGTCCGCTTGGCTACAAATTATTGGCACGCTCGAATCTACCTGAAGTCGTTTCTCGACGAAGAAGTGGGTGATCTGCTTGATCCAGATACGTCAGACGATCAAGAAAAGTCGAAGATAATCGAGAGTGAGTCACGCATTCTTTCCGATTCAGATACAAACGATGGAAAAAGCGACGAGATCGACACGTCCAAACGTAAGCTCTCGTCGAGCAGACTTGCGACCCTCTTCAGGACTATCAATTATCTTCATGAAGCAAAGGAAGGCTACGGACTGAGATTTTGCCCCTATCCTGACTGCTTCAAGCTTGCCGCCGACCTTGGGGCCCCTGCGGGGAGAACAAACAATCTAGCCATCGGTTTCGCGGGCAGACTGTTCCGTGTTTGCATGATATGGTTGTATGAGCGAACTCCTGCACTGCTGGCATTTCTTAAGAAAATTACTGAAGTGGTAGAGCGAAGTGCAGGTCGATCAGAGAAAACAATCACCGAAAAAAACGCTGAAGATTTGCTGAAATCGACGGAGTATAGCAACCTTTTTTCTGTACTCCCATTTCCATTGAACAGTCTTGATTCAAGATACAGGTCGTCGGGTCAATTTACATTTAGGAATGCTATTAAATGTGTATTGTCGGCATGTTTTATTCTTATTTCATTTATGAACGCGCGTAGAAAGGGTGAGGTGGTCGACAAAAAGATAGGTTTGATGTGTGGGGCACTCTCGGTGCACAGCGAGGAGCTTGGACTCTATCAGGTGGACTTCTATATTGAAAAAAGCTACCAGAGGCGATTGCCATATTACGTCAACGATACAACGTGCCTTGCTATTCGAACCCTTGAGGAGATGCAGAGATGTTTTCGTCGCGTAGACGAAGCGTGGGGCGCACCCTTTGCAAGAATTCCATATGAAGAGGTACCGCTCTTTTCATACAGAAGATTCAATGCAGTCCGTGGAATTGGGCTGGAGCCGAAATGGTTCAACTTCTCAGAGTACAGCAGAGAGCGGTACCGAATTGACTCAACAAACGTGATACGTGAAGCTGGTGGTGGAGATGACTATATCTTTGGTGAGACCCAAGTTTTCCGCAGAATGTACTGCCTTATTTTTTACTATCGATATGAAAATGCCGACATCATTGCTGTCGACCATCAGCTAGGTCATCAGGATCTAAGGAGCACAAGGGTGTATCTGACAGATCCTCTATCTAGGCAAGACACGGAGTCAATTTACGCATCCATACCGACCGAGGCCGAAGATCGACGGCGAGCCTTCATGGCTGAAGACGCTGATCTAGCAAAGGAGATGCAGTTGGTCGGAGAGATGAAGCTCGCGGAGGAAGTTTACGATGTGTTGGCCGGCAAGCCCTTTTCTGGTGGATTCGCGAAATATTTGAGGCGGCTGCAGGTCCGATTCTCCGCGCTGACATCATTCGAGCACGCCGACGTCAATGACGCGGTGTTTCAGTCGGTCAAACGCAGGGGCCACTTCCCACGTCCTCTTCCACACGGCGAGTGCATGCTTGGTTCGGCACCGTCAGGAAGCGCGGCGCACTGCTATTCTCGGACGGACAATACCACGCACTTTGAGCGCGCCAGTCCCACGCTATGCGACCGATGTCGCCATCACCTTTCCAAGGCTGCATATCTTCAGAATCTTCGCGCCGATGAGGCCCGACTGCAACAAGAAATCACTGGTGCTCGCTATGACGGCTTTGTTCTCGAACGCAAGCGCAGTGAGTTGTCGTCACTTAGCGCAGCGATAGCGCTCCTGAGCGCGCGTCTAGGAGGCGACATTGAAACGCAAGGATAGCGCTTTGACTCCTAGCGCCGGTCGAAAACCATCGTCTGCTTTCGTCGCCGAAGAAGTCGCCAGGGAGAATATTCGCACAAAGATCGAATTGCTTGAGCGCTTAATATTGCGATGCGAAAAGGATGACTCGGTACTCCAACGGGTGCGTGTTCTAGCGATGGCAGAAGACGTGGTTCATATTCCTAGCTCCCTTCGTCAATTCCAACTTTGGTGTGACGCCAAAGCGCTCTGTGAGTTGACGGACGAAGTCGCTCTTTCAATCAGGAGGGTTGGAAACGGGACATTGTCGCGCCATCTTGAACTCAAGGTTCGAGTGGAACGTGCAGTGACGGCGACACGTCAGATACGGACCTTGGCTCATTCTAATCAAGGAAACGAAGATGTAAAGCGACCGATAAGGGCGCTCAGGGAGGCTCGCAGACAAGTTGATGTATTGGAGAATGAACTGCTTGCCATGAGGATGGAGATGAACGCACTCATCCGCGAGCGCGACGATATGAAGCAGATGTACGAAAATCAGAAGCGCCGATTCCAGGAGGAGTTGACGATGGCCCGACACCAGGGAGGGGAAGTTCATGACGCGAAGATATCTCGACTCAGGAAGCTACCCGACAAGTCACGATGACTTTGAGTCTGCCACGAAGTTAGTTATAAAGTTCATCGATGGTAAGGCTTACGTCGTGGCTTATGACTTACGAACCGCCGAGATTGTCTGGAGCTTGGTTAATTATGCGATTTTTCTTTCGCAAGTACTTCTCTATGAACCATCCACCGTCGATTCAGCGCTTCGGGCGGTGACTGCGTATCGAAACTTTCTTGCGCGAAGATCTGTGCTCGACGGGCAGAAACAGGCATACGAATTTCATGAATCTACGGATGCCCGTATCATCCAGTTTCGTGAGGAAGAGGTTCGTCGGGTACTCGCTCGTGCAAGCTCAAATCATGAGATCTATGCCGCAAAGCGCACAGTCAATGGCAAGCTGATCCAGATCTACCATTTTCTTAACTGGTATCAGGTGACTAGCGGGTTCGATGGCTTCTTCGGAGGTTCGGACGGTACTGTGACAACCTCTCTGAAGCCTGAAGATGTGAGGATGCGAGAATCAAAATTGGAAAATGTATCAATATACTCGCGCTACCCATTGCTAAACAGGCATGTCGGGCAAGGCTCACGACAGTCCCGGGGATATGAGGCGACGAACGAGGACAGGGAGCGTATCAGGCATTACTTTCTTGAGAATTTCACAAGCTATGTGGCCATCAGAAATATTCTGATGATGGATATTGCTGACCAGATTGGGTGGCGACGGGCTGCCATTAATTCGTTGTCTTGCGAGCAGTTTTCGGCAGAGTCACTGAAAAAAATGCCCAGCCGCGGTCTTCCGTGCGTGCCGGCAAAGCAAAAGAACGGCTATCTCGACTCGTTTTATGTTCCGCCGGACTTGACCTGTAGGATCGCAGCATTCATCAATGATACTAGGGAGCAACTCGTCAAAGAGATGGGTTGGTATCACATTTCCAAGACCGGATCTGTGTTTATTTCCGCGAGGGATGGTAAGCCGCTCACAGACAAGGCGATTTCCAAGATATTCGGTTGCGCGTTTGCTTCGCTTGGCGAGCGAAAAAGGGCGGCACTGCATTGTTTCAGAACGAAATTCGCAAATGATGCTATTGCGGCAGAGACGCGGGCGAGAGTTGCGCTGGGTCTCGATACAAGTTCGGAATCCGTATCGGCCGCGGTTTCTCAAGATCTCGGCCATCGCAACCCGATGTCGATTCAGTCATACGTAAGTGCGAATCAGACCCGATTGGCCAGTCGTAAGAGAGATCCCTAGTCGACCGTAATGTAGGGTTGCGGGAAGAAGGAAAGATCAACCAGCCACGACGAGACTTGAGAAATTTCTGGGATAGCCGATTTCAATCCACGCGCTCGATACGTAATTTCGGTTGATTGTTCACAACGTTAGAAGGGTTGGAGCCGAGTCTGCCACTCGACGAGGAGGGTTCGAAGCCCGGAAATGGGGTGCCGTCAATAAAGGGATTTTTTCGTACGCCAAGCGCCCAGGGCGTGCGTCCCGAGCCTCGCTGATCGACCCGCTCCGGACCTTCGATTTGCTTCAGAGCGGCCGTTCAGCGCCGAAAGCGCCGGCGCTATCTAGCATCCTGACCCACGCATCGGATTCACCGATTTTTCAAACAGTGAATCGACATAGTCGCCAAGCTCGGGCATTGGCTTCACTCCTACCCGGACGAAGCCAAGCGATTCATAGTAGGCACAGGGCTTGGTGTTTCTCGCGTCGCAGCCGAGCCGAACATAACGTCGGTTCAGAATGCTGACTTGGTCGGCGCACCAATCGATAATGAAGCTGCCAAGTCCACGGCCGTTGAAGCCCTTTCTCACGGAAAGTCCATGCACATAGCCGGCGATTGGTTCTTGAGGTCCCCAGTACGCTTCAGCATCCCAATCCAGAGAAAACGTCCCCACCGGCATGCAGTCGTGTTCGACAACATACACCGCTCTTCGCGAGAGACTGTTCAGCACCCACCTTTCGGAAAAGCCGTCGCCGTCCTTGCCCCATGCATAATCGTCGTGGGCCACCTTGTTCGCATGCGCGTCGTTTCGGATCAGCGTAATAGCCTGCACGTCATCTGCTGTTGCGCGGCGGATGCTTCTTGAGGTCATCGCTTGTAGCTCCGTTCGTTGTAGCGTTTGTCATCGCGTTTGTCATCTCGATCGCCGCGGAGATCCACGCCCCGATTGTTAACGGTCTGGTCCGTATGGCGAACGGCGGAAACTGGGCCGGCCTGCGCCTAACGGATGTAACGCGAATGAATCGGAAGCCGCCATGCTTTCCCCGTCAGCGGTCAATCACACGGTGTCGGGACGGCGTACTCAGCTCTAAATCAACTCGGCGACGCGTACGATAATCAGCGCGGCCGGTATGTGCACACATGGTCCCGAGAACACGCGCTCCAGCAAGGGTGGTGATAGCTCGCCGAAAGCTATTCTCGGAGATCCGGCCTTCGATCACGTCGTCCGTCATGACGGAAACCTGCGGGTCGATGACCACTGCTAACACCACGGTCGCAAAGCCATTAATCACCGACGATAGATTCGCGCACGTCACGCGCAAATCTGGCTTCAGATATCCAGCGTAGAGCGACGCGAAAACTCCGACAGTCCAGATGGCCATCGCAAAGACGTTGAGAGCTATCACCGTACCCGAGACCCCGGCACCGCTCGCTAGCTGGGAGATGTTTTGGCGTGACGGAACCCGCGCACCGTCCCGCAGATAGTTGATGCCGCCACGGCTGAAAATGTGGAGCACGAGGCGCGGCAATGAACGTTTGGCCTGAAAGTGCTCGACAGCACGGCTGAAGTATCGCTGAAACGTTGGGATCAGCAGTGCGCCGACTACGCTCGCCGCAGTGGCTGTAATCAGGAAGAGACGAAAATCACCGAGCAAGCCACCCTCAAGATGCTGGGCGATATCAAGCTCTGCGCGCTTAGCTATGAATGGCCCTTGAAAGGAGTTCGCCGTTCGGGAGACAAGGGCGATGATTCCGAACAGAGAGAACGACACAGCGATACGTCGCGTGCGGACGCCAGCGATCCGTACCGCGTAGGCCAACGTCGCGATAACGTGGATTACGAATGTAAGTCCGCAGATGATGAAAAGCTGGGTGTCCATGCTATCGCGACGAGGTTGGGCAAGGGTCCGAGTCTACCGGAGCGCCGTTGCCGTTTCGATTGTCACCAAACTGACGGTCGATACCGAGCGTCCGGAACTGGCCGAGCCTGTGTGAAAACGCACTCATCGCCTAAACTGAATCAACTCATTGAGACCGGGTGACTCATGAAGCGATTCGTTGAAGGCGATGACCG